>CAWHZA010000059.1:0-37713 GCA_963833665.1 uncultured Alphaproteobacteria bacterium
GCTGCTCCGGCAGATGTCCTCATGTGCCTCAGACCTTGAGCCGCGGAGGCGGCGATCCAGCGGCTGCCGCGACAGATGGCTCGAAGATCGCCGAGGCTTTGACCAGTTCATTTGACGCGTCGGACGTAGGCAGACGTCGAGCGCAGTCGAGCAACGCGGGCTGAATCCAGCCGAGCTATGGTGCGCAGCACACCGGCGCTAGCGGGTGGACGAAGACCAAGCCTTGCGTCGGTTCAATTCGTCCATGACGAGGCGCGAATTCGGATGACCAGGATATGCCGTCTGCCCGAAGCTGGTTGAGGGCAATCTCGGCGAGCGTTTCGTCGACGTCCGGCATCGGCACGGAGGCGAAATGTCCGTAGCGCGAGGGGTATGTCGACCGTGACGTCGCGGCCATAATACCTCAGTCGTAACGCCGCTCCTGCCACCAAGGAAAGAAGGGCGGCATGTCCCTCGAAACTCGATCCGTGAAATGCGGTTTGCGCTTTTCGAGAAAGGCGGTCACGCCTTCCCTGACATCGGCGCTGCGACCCCGCGTGAAAATCCCCCGACTCTCAATCTTATGGGCCTCCATCGGATGATCCGCCCCTAGCATGTGCCAAAACATCTGGCGAGCGAGCGCAATCGAAACGCCGGCGTTCTCGGTCATTTGCCGTGCCAGCGCGCGTGCGGCGGGCAGCAACTCGCCCGATGCGTGAACCGCGCTGACGAGCCGGGCGGCGAATGCTTCGCGTGCGGGAAATACCCGGCCGGTGAAGGTCCATTCCAGCGCCTGCGAAATGCCGACGATCCGCGGCAGGAACCACGTCGAGCACGCTTCCGGCACGATACCGCGGCGGACGAACACGAACTCGAACCGCGCTTCCTCGGACGCAAGTCTGATGTCCATCGGCAGCAGCATCGTCGCACCGACTCCGACCGCGGGACCGTTTACGGCGGCGATCACCGGCTTCAGACACGCAAAAATGCGCAGCGCCAGCCGTCCACCGCCGTCGCGTGCGGCGTCGCTTGCGAGATCCGGCTCACCGTCCGGGCCCAATGGAATCTGCAAGCGGTCGGTGCGCGACGCGCGATCGAAGGTTGCACCGCCGCCGGAGAGGTCAGCTCCGGCGCAGAACGCCCGCCCCGCACCTGTGACGATCACGGCTCTAATCGCGTCGTCCTTGTCGGCGCGGTCGAATGCGTCGATCATTTCGTGCAGCATCTGCGTCGTGAACGCATTGAGCTTGTCGGGACGATTGAGCGTGATCGTGAGAATCGTCTCGTCGACTTCATATCGAACAGTTTCGTAGGGCATTTGACGGTCTCCCCGGCAGGTGGTTGAGGCGTGGGATGAAGCCTTGCTGGCCAGATAGATGGCGATTTATTGAAATCTTCCGGCTCGCCGAAGCGCGGCATCGGAATGCGCGGCATGACATTGCTGACGAATTTTTCATTCGCCATGATGCCGGCAATCATTTCGCTGCGGATCCACTCCGGTAGAATGGCGTTCGCGCTTGGCATCATAGTTCGTGACAAGCTCCTCGCGCTCGCGGACAAGGTTACAGGATGAAAGCGCGACTTTATTGCACTCCCGACCGTAACCGCGGTTGAACGCCGGTTGCGACCCGGACGGGGACTCCGAGGGTAATCGATTATGCGCGGTGCGGAACCCGGCCCGGGCCAAAGGCGGAATTTCGGCATCGCGATGCTTCTGCTTGCGGTCGCGATTCTATCGTCGGCGGCTGACGCGCGGGCGCAGAGCTGGTCCGTCTACGGCGGCGACGCCTCCGGCACGCGCTATTCCCCTGCCACCGGAATAACAAAAGCTAATGTCGCGGAGCTTCGAGTCGCATGGACCTATCATACCGGTGACGCAGCACAGCATGGCGCAGCCTTCACCCGCAGCTCCTTTGAAGTGACACCGATCCTGGCCGCCGGCAAGCTCGTCTTCTGCACGCCATTCGACCGCGTCATCGCCCTGGACGCGACGAATGGGCACGAACTCTGGGTATTCGATCCCGTCCTGCCGGCCGATCTGCACCCAGCCGACGACGCCATCTGCCGCGGCGTTGCGGTCTGGCACGATGCAACAGTCGCTGCGGATACGGCCTGCGCCGACCGGGTCTTTCTTGGCACCAACGATGCGCGGCTGATCGCTCTTGATCTTGCCACCGGCAAGCCCTGCGCCGGCTTCGGTAGCAACGGCGAAATCACGTTGCCGCCAGATGTGCCGCCGCTTTACCGGGGCGAGCTGCATATCGACTCCGCGCCGACCCTGGTGAACGATGTAGTCGTGGTGGGCTCCGCCGTCGATGACATGTCGCGGGCCCGCGCGCCGAGCGGAACCGTCTTCGCCTTCGACCCCCGCACCGGGCAGAAGCGCTGGAGCTTCGATCCGGTGCCGCGTCGGTCGGACGATCTTGCCGCGGCTTCCTGGGCGAACGGTAGCTATGCCCGATCGGCCGGCGGCAGTGTGTGGGCGCCTATGTCCGCCGACCCGGCGCGCGATCTGATCTTCTTGCCAACCGCCGGCCCGACTGCCGCCTTTTACGGCGGCCAGCGGCCAGGCGACGACCTTCTACACCTCCTCAGTGGTGGCGCTACGCGCGTCGACCGGCCAAGTGGTCTGGCACTTCCAGACCACCCATCACGACGTCTGGGATTATGACGTAGCAGCACAGCCGACGCTCGCCACATTGCGCCGCGACGACCGCGAGATCCCCGCCGTGCTGATCGGCACCAAGATGGGTTTTGTCTTCGCCCTCGAGCGCGAGACCGGTAAGCCGATTTTTCCGGTCGAGGAGCGCCCGGTGTCGACGAGCGATGTGCCTGGCGAGCAGCTATCGCCGACGCAGCCAATTCCGCTGGCACCACCGCCGCTGGTGCCGCAATCGCTGAAACCCGAAGACGCTTGGGGGCTCGTTTATCTGGACCGCATTGTCTGTCGCGATCGCATCGCGGCGCTGCGCTCGGAAGGACTGTATACGCCGCCCAGTCTCCGAGGCACGCTGCTGTTCCCCTTCACCGGCGGCGGCGTCAATTGGGGTGGTGGAGCCTTCGATCCAGGGCGCGGCCTCTATATCGTCAATACCAGTCGCATCGCCCATGCCGTGAAGCTGATCCCGCGGGCCGACTATGCGGCGGCACATGCCGCTGACCCAAAGGTGGAGATCGGTCGTGGTCTCGGTACGCCCTACGCGGCGCGGCGTGAGGTGCTGCTCTCGCCGCTCGGGCTGCCCTGCAATCCGCCGCCATGGGGCACGCTCGCGGCCGTCGATATGAATGCTGGCAGCATCAAATGGCAGGTACCCCTCGGCCTCTCGCCCTATGGCGGCTTCATCAAGGGCGTGCCGAGTTTGGGTGGTCCGATCGTCACTGGCAGCGGCCTCGTCTTTATCGCAGCCGCCATGGACAATCATATTAGGGCCTTCGATGTAGAGAGCGGCGTCGAGCTCTGGCGCGCCGATCTCCCGGCCGGCGGCCAGGCAACGCCAATGACGTATATGACAGGCGGTCGGCAGTATCTCGTCATCGCCGCAGGAGGGCACAACCGTCTGGGCACCACCCGTGGCGATGCGATCCTTGCTTTTGCTCTACCAGAAAGGTGACGTCGGGATTAGCAGTCCACAGGTCCAAACCGGAACGCGTGTCACGATCACGACAAGACAACACCATCTGACGACTTACCTTCGCGGTAACCTCAGCCAACCGGGCGCGCACTCATTGTAGCGCAGCCTTAGCCTGAGCGACGCGAACAGCAGCGTAGTTGAAAAGGCAATCGATCCTAAGGCACCCCGACGCACGGACGAGATTGTACGCATAAGTGCCAGCGGTTCTCGACGGCCGCCTTAAGGGCATCAGCAACATCGCGCGGCAGCGCGGCTTCGGTCGAACTTGCTCAACCCGCTGTCACCGTGGATTACGATCCTGTGCCGACAGTCACCTTATGGCGATGCGGCGCCTGTTCCTGGGGTGAGGCCCGCCGAGTTCGGGCCGCCCGCATTGATCCATTTCGCTGACGAGTGAGCCGCGCGCTCAATGAGCTGCCGCGGTACCGCAGTTTTGCGTGCGGCTAGGATTACCGTGTCAGCGTCTCAGAGTAGTACAGTGGCTAGGAAGGCGATCAGTCTCGCCATAACTTGGTTCTCGGCCATCATGGTCAGCATGTGACCTTCGTCGGCCATATAAAATGTCTCTACGTGTTTGCCGGCAGCTTTGAAACGCCGTTCCAATCTCTTGCTGCGTTTCGCTTTCCAGAGCTTGTCCTTGAGGCCGTGGATGAGCAAAATCGGTGCGTCGCAGCGCTCGACGGGAATCGGGGTGCCGGGGACGAGGTATTCGCCCTTCCAAAGCCACGCTCGAGCCTTCCTGTGAGACGCCTTCTTACGGCTTTTTCTATTCCACTTCCACGAGAATCCTTGCACTATGCGATCGGTGCCGGACAAGGAGCTAACTGCTGCAAGTCGGGGAACCATCCGATCCCGTGGTAGTGTTGCAATGATCATAGCCAGCTCCGCACCACGGGAGACGCCATGAATCGCCACCGGTTTGTTGCGGACACTTTTGTGCCGCTGCAGCCAGCGCAGCGCCTTTACCGGACCTTCTATTGGGATGTCGACAACCTTGCTGGGCAGGCCGTCTATAGGTCTTTCGTGGGAGCCGCACCAATCATAAGCAAGTGCTGTGAAACCGTGACAGGCCAAAAGCATCGCAGTATTGTCATGAATGCCAAACCCACTACCCTCGCTGCCGTGCAAGACAAGGATCCCGCCGCGGATGTCTTGATCGCGCGGAACGTAAATCCTCCCAGGAAAGCTACACTTCCTCCACGTATACCGGAGTGACATGTTTTTCTTCATGCATTTCGCCTGAAACTGAGCTAGGTGTGCGGCCGCCGAGCGTGGGCGGTGAAAAGCGCCGACGAGCCCGCTGCGGCAAATGCCAGCAGCCCTGCAAACTGAAAGGTTTTCTGAAAGCCTTCAAGGAAGCCATATTCCGTGTTCAGGAGTCCGAACACCATCAGGACGACTGAAGCAGCAGTCACGGTGCCGAGCGTTCGTGTCAGCAACACGAGGCTGCCTGCAACGCCGCGATCCCTAAGGGGGAGTGTTGCTATCACGATATCCGAATAAGCAAGCTGGAACAGGCCGAGTCCGACGCCCTGCACAACAAGCGCTGCGATCCGGAGGATTGTTGGGGTTTGCTCTGTCCACGCGCCAAGAAACAGCAGGCCGATAGCATTCGCCGCGGCGCCTGTGATCGCCAATTGTTGGGCGGAAATACGTCGTCCGGCAAGCCGGCCGCCGATCGGCGCGGCCAGCGCAGCCCCTGCAGCAGCAGTGGCCAGGATGGCGCCGCTTTCGGCAAGGCTATAGGCCGGCATGCGGGCCAGGAAATAGGGCACCAGTAGCCAAACCGAAAAGGCGGCAAGATTCACAAGCACGCTGACGAGATTGAGCAGGGCGAAACCTCGGTTCTTGAGAATTTCGACTGCGATGATCGGACGTACAGCGCGTGACTCGCGGAAGATGAATGCCGCGAAGGCGAGGGCAGATAGTAGGGCGAACCAGACTGCGGAAATCTCGCGCAGGCGGTTGAGGGCCAAGAGCATCGTGACGAGGCCTAGCACCAGCGAAGCGCCGCTCAGGACGTCAAAGCGATCGTCTGCCTTTGTCTGCGGCGATGCCCGCATGCCGCGGAACAAGAGTAGCGCCGTGACGGCGATCGGGATGCGGAACCAGAAGACCGAAGGCCAATCCCAGGCCGAGGTCAGCGCGCCGCCAAGCAGGGGACCAAGCATCAAACCAACCGAGAGCATCATGGTATAGATGCCGAGCGCATGACTGCGTCGCTCTTCGCCGTAGAGAGATATTACCAGCGCCGCGCCACAGCTCAGCACCAGCGCAGCGCCAATGCCCTGCAGGCAGCGAAAGAGCAGCATTGCGCCGAAGGTTGGGGACCAGCCGACAAGGAAGAGCGCAATTGTGCTCCAAATCAGACCAATCCGGAAAACAAGGGCATGACCGACCGTGTCGCCGATGCGACCCAGCGCCAGCAGCAAACTGGCGTAGATCAGTACGTAGCAGATCACTACCCACTGGATGTCACCGATCGAAATGCCGAATCCCCGGGTAATTGCGGGGAAGGCGATATTCACCGACGTGTCTAGCTGCGTCACGGCCGTGCCGAGCCCGATCATGGCGACCTGCCAGGGCTTTGCGCGGAGCAGGCCCGCCGACGAATGGGGCGGGCCTCTTTTGGAAATCGAACTCATGCTCTCTTGCCAGCTTAGAGATCAGGTAAGTATGAGGACGCGCAGCTCGTGAAGGACTGCTCCTCATGCTTCAGCCCTGGGCGGATAGCACTATCAAAGCGTCGATAACATGAAGTCAGCTCCGGCGGCTTATGCCGGTAACCGCCGTTACCTTCGCGGGCAACTCAGCCAGCAGACATCACTGGCCGCTCCATCCCAGCGACGGGCCGAAAGCGATTGAGCTTGCTACGCCGCCGCGACGGCGACGCCTTCCTGCTCGCACGAGTTGGCCACGTCAGAGACGGTGGCGCGCTGCATGTCGCGTTTCCAGCGCAGATCGTCAAAATCAGTTCCGCGGTGCATGGTGCAGCGATTGTCCCATATGACCAGATCATGGACCCGCCAGCGATGCGTGTAGACGAATTGCCTTTGCGTGGCATGCGTGACGAGCTCGTCGATCAAGGCGCGACCGTCGTCCTCGGACATGCCGAGGATGCGGCCCGCATGGGACGCCAGGTAGAGCGATTTGCGCCCGGACTCGGGGATCGTGCGCACGACCACCTGCGGTACCGGCGGCATTCCCTGGCGTTCCTCATCGCTGAAGTTGGTGAAGCCGAGGCGGGCGCGCGAGTTGAAGATCGAATGCTCTGCGACGAGCGAGTTGAGGCGGCGCTTGGTTTCCTCCGGCAGCGCGTCGTAGGCCGCCCGTTCATCGGCAAATTCCGTATGCCCGCCGAGCGGCGGAATTGAACGCGCATAAAGCAACGACGCTCGCGCCGGCAGCCGTTTGAACGAGCTGTCGGTATGCCAAAGGCGATTGCCCAGCTGAAACAGGCGCTGTCTGCTTTCCTCGCGCCATACTTTGCTTTCGTGATTGAGGTTGGACACATCTGCAAACTCGGGGCGCAGGCGCAGCGGCTCATCTTTTCGATGAAGCGCAATGGTGGTCTCAAGCGGTCCGAAGTGCCTGGCAAAGTCGAGATGCTGGTCCTGCGAGAGATGCTGATCGGGAAAGATCAAGACGACGTAGTGGGCAAACGCTTCATTGATTGCGGCCAGCTCAGAGGCCCCGATGGGACACGACAGGTCGACATCGCCGATCTCGGCAGCAAAGCTCGGCGTGATCGGATAGATGATTGCGGCCATAGTGATCGCCTCCCGCCACGTGATCCGCGAGCGCCTGAAGATTGAATCACAACGGGTGAGTGCGTGCAATCGGACGAGCTGCAATTGGCGCCGCCCGCCGAGGACGACCTCATGGCCGTCATCGAGAAGCGACCGCGCCGCCGCGCGACCGAGCCCATCGGTGCTGCCGGTTATAAAAATGCGCGCCATTGATCCTCCCTACCCAGCCGAAACGCCGGCGATGCCATCAAGTGATCCCTGAATGGCGATGTGCGTCATGGCATTCGTTGGTGATGGGCCATGCCAGTGCTGCTTGAGCCCCGGCGCGCGGCCAAGCTGAACGTGTGGCGCAGCCTGCGCCTTACAGCAATATTCGTTTCAGATCCGCTCACGTGGTAGAGCGGTTACCTTCGCGGTGAGCGACTGTCTCCGCGGCCTAAAATAACACCATTTGATGGCTACCTCGCGAGTAACGTAAGCCCAATCGGGCGCGCACTCATTGTCGCGCAGCCTTAACCTGAGCGACACGAACGGAAGAGTGGTTGAAATGGCAAGAGCGGGTGTGCGCACCCGCGTCACGGATCAACTGACGCAAGATAGGCTACAATCGCCAGCATGTCGTATTGGTCGAGATTACTCATGACCTGCGCCATCAGCGGGCTCCACTCACCCGTCCGGTGGCCATGCCCAAAGTCATACAGCTGGCGAAACATGTAGCTCGGCGAGCGGCCGGCAATGCTCGGCAATGGCCCGAGCCCCTTGAGGTCAGGCCCGTGGCACGCGGCGCATGCGACCGTCTTTCCCGGCCCGCCTTTTGTCACCAGCGCCTCGCCTTTCGCCAAGCTGCCGACCGGCACATAGGCAGTGAAGGTCGACCGCGGATCGCGGCTCTCGAATTGCTCCAGATTATCTGGAATTTCGACGATCCGCTCCCCGAGTGGCTCGCGTTCGCTGCCCTCCACCGCCGCCCAGAGGAAGGCCGCTATGTACGTTTTCGGCACAGTGGCGCTTTCGACCACCTTGATGCGTTTGCGCGGTCGCAGGGCGGAGAAATAGGCCGCAGCCGCTTCCACCTCGGCGTCGGTGATCGGCTTGGAAAGAGCGACCATCGTGCTCGGCGGCACGCGGCCAGGCACGGCCGTGCTCCGTGCGCCACTCTTATAATCAGCCATCTGCCTGATGATGTAGTTTTTCGGAAGGCCCGCGAGGTCGGCGTTCTCCGGGCCCCCGGGCCCATCCGCGCGATGACAATACCCGCAGGCGGCCACGTCGGGCTTGCGGCCATTTGCTACGATATCCGGCAATGGCGCATGGTCGCCCGGGTGCCAGATCGGCGCGATGAATCGGGTGCGGAGCTGGGTCCAGGTGTAACCAGCCGTGCTGTTTGGAACGCGCACAAGATTGCCATCGTCGACTGGCGGCTTGTAGTTGGGATTGTCCTCGATATACGCCCACCGCGGCGGCGCGTCAGCGGCTGTGGCGGTGGTGGCCAGCGTGGCACACACCATGACCGATGCAAGCAGAGCTTCAGCTATTTTCATCTTTGCCCTCACGGTTTGGCCCTTGTGATTTTAGAGCGGTATTCAGCCGTGGAATGCACTCTTGGCGTGAGACGATGCCACTGCTCAAAAAAAGCGATAGTCAGTGGAGAAATGAACCCTGCCGACAGCACGCGCGTGGCCTGTAAACATAGGGGTTTCGGCATGTCCCCGTGGCCAGCTCAAGACGAGGTTACTTCAATCACGCGGTAAGGCGGAAGGGGGATGACCGCTTGTGGCACATCGCGCCATTTCGCACAGTCGGTCGCTTTCATCGAAGCGGCACGAACTGGCGGACAAGATCGGCTGCATCGGTCGAAATTTACCCAAAGCTACCCTCCGCCACTGCAGACACTTCCCACCAGGCTTCCGCCTGAGCTGCTGATGTATTGTATCGGCTAAGGGTGTGCGGAAACTTGCTTTTTGCAACGCTATAGGGCTCACGCTCCGGCTGCCTGGAGCTTGCGGAGTTCTTTGGTCGCTGCGCAGCTGACGAACCCGCCGTCGATCACGACCTCTGAGCCGGTGATGAAACTCGAATCGTCAGAAGCCAAGAACAGAACCAACTTGGCAACCTCCTCTGACGTTCCAGCGCGCTGCATCGGGGTAAGCTTCGTCAGCGCCTCTATCAACGCTGTCCTGTTGTCGAGGAGCGGTGTGTCGATCAGGCCAGGGAGGATCGCGTTGACGCGAATCCCGCGATCCACAAGCTCCAATGCTGCAGAGTGAGTTAAGCCGCGTAGGCCCCACTTGCTTGCGGCATAAGCCGAAGGACGGTAGCCAGTTGCTCCGGCAATGGAGGAGACATTGATGATCGAACCTCCGCGCCCCATGAGCGGCACGGCGGTCTGGATGCCGATGAAGGGGCCAGTCAAATTGACCCGCAGCACGGTTTCCCATTCACCGAGCGATGCATCGAGCAGCCCAGAGCGTTGGGCGATGCCGGCGTTGTTCACGAGTATGTCAAGTTTCCCGTGCAGGCGCCGGACGTAATCGATTGCACTCTGCCATTCTTGCGCAGACGTTACGTCAAGGTGTCGAAAGACTGCGTTGGCTCCTTCATTGCGCAAAGCGGTGGCCAGCGCGTCTCCTTTCTGGTCCAGCACATCCGTTAGCACCACTGCCGCGCCTTCGGCTGCAAAGAGCCTGGCCTCGGCTGCGCCTTGGCCGCGACTGGCGCCGGAGATCAACGCAATTTTGCCGGCGAGACGTCCCATATCCCTCTCTCCCATCTCTACATTGGATGTTGGAGGATACTCCTCCTTGATCAGGCGCGTCGTCAAAGTTGATGGCTCTTAAGACTACCCAGAACACTGATGTGCAAGCACCCAGTTATATTCACCTACACTGGGCGTCTGATGTGACCCAATACTGTCCTTGGCCAGGATTGCGCCGCCGCGCCCGCCATGGGTCGAAGTGAGCCGACAACAGGTCACCGGAAACGGCCGGTTCTGGTACATCGCGGCCGAGTTGCCTGCCCCGCTGTCACGGCAGCTATCGGGGCATACGCGGACCCGACGAGAGCAGGCCGAAACCGACGCGGTTGATCCTAACGACATTCGCCACTCCCAGTCTTTGACGTGCTATAGCTCAACAACTCAAGTGGTCCTTGGCAGGGAAGACGCAGCCCATGAGACGGCGGAAATTCGTGACATTGCTCGCTGGTTCGACATTGTCGCTACCGCTCTCCGCATGGGCGCAACGATCTACGAAGATCTACCGGATCGCCTTTTTGCACCCGTCACATCCTGTGGCGGAAATGACCCAAAACAGCAGCCTTCGCTATTATCGCGCCTTCTTTGACGAATTCCGACGCCTCGGATACGTCGAAGGGCAAAATGTCTTGATCGAGCGTCTTTCAGGTGAAGGCAAGGTCGAGAAATACGCTGCGCTCGTCAACGAGGTCGTTAGCCGCAACTTCGATCTTGTCTTTGCGTTTACAGCATGGATAGCAGTGCCCCTAAAGAAGGCGACCTCGACCACCCCGATAGTCTCAATTAGCAGCGACCCGATCAACAATGGACTGATAAAGAGCTTCGCGCATCCGGGTGGAAACCTGACGGGTGTCAGCGTTGATCCGGGCCTCGAAATCTGGGGAAGGCGTTTCCAATTGTTTCGAGAGGCCGTCCCAACGATATCGAAGATCGGAGTTCTAGCGCACCGGCAAAACCCGGAGCGTGAAGTATTGCTGCAAACGGCCAAGGAGGCGGGCATCAATGCGGTAGGTCCATCGCTCATTGATGGTGCAAGCGACACGGATTACCTCCGTTTCTTCGTCGAGACCTCTGAAGATGGTGCCGAAGGACTTTTCGTCGATGGAAGCCCAGAAAACATTACGAAACGGCAGCTAATCGTCGAACTCGCCGCTAAATACCGGCTGCCTGCCATCTATGCATTTCGTTCTTTCGTGGAAGCCGGGGGTCTAATGGCCTACGGAACTGAACTCCGGGAAGTCTTCCGCCAAGCTGCAAGAACAATCGACAAGATCCTAAGGGGCGCTAAGCCTGGTGACATTCCGTACTACCAGCCCACCGTATTCGAGTTGATTATCAATCTGGGGACAGCCAAGACACTGGGTCTCACAGTGCCTTCGTCAATGCTCAGTCTGGCCGACGAACTTATCGAGTGAGGGCGCCGCCGCTAATGGGGCACTAAACCGACATCGCTCAATGTCGTGGGTTTTATGAGTGCACAACCCAGTTGCGTCGCGCTTACAGGTAACGCCGATCTCTCCTTGCCCCTCGCGCGGTTACCTACCCGAGTAACTCGGTGTCGGATAAGCTAAGTGATAACGCGCACTGCGTGAAGGACGGCTCTTAATGCAGTAGCCTGCGGCACACCATCAAAGCATCGACAACAGGAAGTCAGCTCCTCCTGCGGCCCCGTGACCATCGGGGGACCGGACATCGCCGGAGTGCCCACGCTGTCGCTTCGGATGGACGCCCCGCCTCAATGACGGCTGAGATTGTACGACAAAGGCCACGCTAGCTTGCCGTTGGCGATGGCTTCCGGTGCAATGGTCACCAGCTTGCCGCCGCGGTTTTGAATAGCGGCAGCCCTAAGCTTGTCGTTCTGCCCCTTGCCGTCGAAGTGAATGCCCGGTCCGATGCTGGTGTTGTCGGTGATGTTCGTGGTGCGGATGGCTTCCGCCAAGACCTTGGGGTCGGGGGTGCCTGCGCGCTTGTAGGCGTCGGCTGCGATCAGCAACGCCTCGAATGTGAAGACATGATTGGTGCTCAGGTTGATACCTGGGGCGGACTTCGCCAAGGCGGCTTCGAGCTGTTTGCTGAGTATCTTGTGCGGGTCGTACCAGGGAGTGAAGCTTATGGGGCCATCGGATAGCTGGCCGAGGGTCTTGAGATATTGATCCTCGAACCAACCTGGTCCCATGCTCAGGATCGCTTGCGGCGTCCATCGCTGCTTTACCAATTCCCGCGTCAGCAGAATCGCATCGTTGAGACGGCTGACGACGAGCAAGGCGTCGGCGTTGGTCGCCTTGGCCTTTGCCATTTCCACGGATAGGTCATGCGCGGCAGGATCGTATGCGATCTCCTCTGCGATCGCATACGGCATGTCGAATTTCGGCATGACCGCGCCGATGCCTTTCGCCATCGCCGAGCCGTAGGTGTCGTTGACGTGCATGAAGACGACTGTCTTCGGCTCCATGCCGGCGGCAGCGAATACCTCCTTTTGGGCAGCAAAGGCATCGGCGAGAATCATCGGAGCCGTCGGGAAATTCCGGAATACGAACCTGTAGCCCTGTTCCGTGATCGCGGGGGCCGCCGCGATGTTGATCACCAATGGAATACCCTTCTGCTCGGCCACCTGGGCAATCGCCGTGGTCTGGCCGGAATCGAAGGCTCCTATCAGCAGCTGCGCGCCGTGACCGATCAGCTGCTCTGCCCGCGCGCGAGCCGTATCGACGTTGGACTTGGTGTCTCCACTCATGATCGCGAGTTCTGGTAAGCCCAGCGATTGCAGGATGCCGGAAGCGACGTCGACGGCGCGTTGGCAATCCTGGCCGAGGCCGGCTTGCAATCCCGAGCGCGGCAACAGGACCCCGACCTTCAGCGGGTTGCCATGTGCGCGCAAAACCGTGGGCACCGCGAAAGTGGCGACGCTGGCGGTCGCGCCGACGAGGAAGCGCCGGCGATTGGCTGAGATGCAAATGCGTGACATTGCGGTTCCTCCGTTGAGTTTTACGAGATCCCCCGCGGTGGCGCGAAAGGCGGTGACTTGCAGGAAACAAGGGACTGAATGCCGTTGACCGTCTCGATGTCCAACCCGGCGGCCATGTCGAACGAGGCTGAAATAGCCTCGATCTCCGCGCGCGAGACAACGTCGTCAATACGATCGAAGCCGCTGGGCGCGCGCTCTTCGACCAGCTGCAATACGGCTTCCGGTCCAAATCGCCGATTGCGTAGAACGATGTCATTCATGATTGGTCGACGCTGGTTGTCATAGCGGTAGAGCGCCTTGACCGGATCGGACACTTTGAGTAGCGCGGCCGTTAGTGTCCGCGCGTCGATGACAGCCTGCGAGCCGGCCTGGGCGCCCGTCGGCTGCATCGGATGGGCGGCGTCGCCGATAAGTGTGACGCGGCCGAACGTCCACGCCGGCACCGGATCGCGGTCGACGAGCGGAAACTCATATATTTCGGGTGTGCGGCGGATCAGCGCCGGCAGATCAAGCCACGGAGTGCGCCACTCGCCAAAGAGCCGCAGAAGTTGATCTGGGGTGACCCGGCGGTTCCAATTTTCCCACACCGGCGCGTCGTTGGGTACGGCGGACTGGCAAATCCAGTTGGTCAGGGGTTTGCTTTTGCCGTCACCGGATGCGATCGTTTTCCTGTTGCAACGCACGGCATGTACATAGATCTGCGGGTTGCAATCTTCCTCCACTTTAATCTGCCCTCGGGGCGCACTGCCTACATTGCACAATCACCATGTAAACTTTCGGCCTTGCCGGCGCCGGCTCGGGGAGAGCAGGATAGCCGGCCCTGCGGGCACGCCGGCACCGCGGTGGTGGCAAGGAGGACGGGCGTGAAGGAGGTCCAGGTCCTCATCGCGGGCGGCGGCCCGGTCGGCATGACGCTTGCCTGCGACTTAGCACGTCGTGGTATCACGTGCATGCTGCTGGAGCGCAATCTCACCACCACGCGCCATCCAAAGATGGACATCACGAATGCTCGCAGCATGGAGCTGTTCCGCCGGTTAGCTCTGGCGGACGAACTCCGTGCAGTAGCGGTACCGGAGAGCAACAATTTTGACGTCTCCTGGATCACGTCTCTTTCGGGCCACGAACTGCATCGCTTCCCTTATCCGAGCGTGACTGAATGGCGCCGCGTGATCCGCGAGACGAATGACGGCAGCATGCCGGGAGAGCCACCCATGCGGGTCTCTCAGGTGGAAATCGAGCCGGTCTTGCAGCGTACCCTCCAGGCCGAGCCCGGTGTGGAGGCGCGTTGGGGCGTCGCATTCGATGATCTATGCCCGGACGAAGAGGGAGTGACTGCAACGCTGCGTCGGGCAGAAGGTGGGACCGAACGGGTCCGCTGCCGCTACTTAGTCGGCTGCGACGGCGGCGGAAGCCAGGTACGTGGCTGCCTCGGTATCCGCCTCGAAGGCCAATCTCGCGTTGTCCAGCGCTTCATGACTTATTTTCGGTCGACGGCTACCGACGTGCTGCAGCGCTTTGGTGTGGCGTGGCACTACCAGTCGGCAGCGGGCACGCTTATCGCGCAAAACGATCGTGAGCTGTGGACCCTGCAGACGCGCTGGCCGGAGGGCATCGCACCTGAGGCGGTTGACGCGCACGCCCTACTGCAGGGATTTGTCGGCTGCAATTTCGACTATGAAATTCTAGTCACCAACGCCTGGACGCCGCACCTCGTCGTGGCCGTATCCTACGGCACTGGTCGCGTCTTTCTTGCTGGCGATGCTGCGCACCAATACATTCCAACTGGCGGTTACGGTATGAACACGGGCATCGGAGATGCTTGCGATCTTGGCTGGAAGCTTGCCGCTGTGTTGCATGGATTCGGTGGCCCCAGCTTGCTCGCGTCATACGATGCAGAGCGACGCCCGATCGGGCTGCGCAACCGCGAGGCATCCCGGCGCCACAGTCAGGTGCGCGCGGAGATCGCTGCCCTCTACAATCCCGATCTGACCGCATCAGACTCCAGGGGCGACGGGGCGCGTGCCGAAGCACGGAGGCGCATCGCGGCAATCGGTAACGCTGAGAACGAGAGCTTTGGCATCGAACTTGGCTACGCCTACGCCGGCTCGCCGGTCATCTGCAGCGAACCGGGCGCGGAGATCCCGGACGACCCACTGCGCTATGTGCCGACAACCACACCCGGCGTGCGCATGCCCAGCGTACTCACGGGCGATGGCACACCGATCTTTGATCACCTTGGACCATGGTTCACGCTGGCTGGCTTCGGCAAACAACCGAGTGAGGCACTCGTGGCTGCTGCGACAAGGCGCGGCCTGCCCCTGAAGGTAATGCAGTTTGAGGAGCCGGAACTTACTAGGGTCTATGGTAGTCAGCTTCTTCTGATACGGCCCGACCAGCACATCGCCTGGCGGGGCCTCGCTTGTGACAGTCCGCGCGACGCCGAGGCCGTCATTGCGCGCGTGCTGGGATGGGAGAACAGCTCGCAAGTTTCCATCTCAAACGTCTGCTGAATGGTGCCACGGCACACGGATCGCGTTGGACCACCACAAGAGGCCACGATCTGGGGCACAGTTCGCGCTGATAGTGCGGAGTCAGATGCGGTAGAGGCGCTCAATAGCCGGCTGGTTTGGTCGCAAGCAGCAGAAGCGTTAGCGGCCCAGACCACATGAATCCAGGGAGGGATCCAATGAGATCATCTAATCGGTTAAGGATGAATTGACGCACGCTGCTCGCGAGCACTGCCGCTGCAATGCTTTCCGCCCCAGCGATCGTGCGCGCCCAGGGAGGTGCACTAAAAGTCGGCGTCTTGTTGCCGCGCTCGGGCTTGCAGGCCCTCATCGGACGTGATTGCCAGCGCGGCGTCGAGCTTACCCCTCCGATCCTCAAGGACCTCGGCCTTCCTGAACTCGCGATTATGAACGCCGACACCGAGTCCAACGTCGATACCGCCCGCGCGCGCGCCGAGAAACTAATTAGCGACGGTGCGCAGCTCCTGATCGGCGCCTTCGATTCCGGCCACACGACCGCGATTGCCCAGGTCGCCGAACAGAAGGGCATCCCGCTGGTCATCAATATCGCCGCCTCCCCTGCCATTACCGAGCAGGGCTATAAATTCGTGTTCAGGAATTTCCCTACTGCACCGATGATTCTCAATGATGCCTTCGAGAACCAGAAGGAGGTCTTTGCAGTTGCTGGCGCAGCGCCAAAGACAGTCGCCTTCATGCATGTGAACGACACGTTCGGGTCGGCCATGGCGAAGGGCATTGGGTCAATCATGCCGAAGTACAACATGCCGTACACGATCGTTGAAGCGATCGCCTATGATCCAGCGGCACACGACCTGTCGGTTGAAGTTGCCAAGGCGAAGGCGAGCGGCGCCGAAGCGCTAATGGCGGTGAGCCGCGCTAACGATGCGATTCTGCTCACCCGTGAAATGGTCAAGCAGCGCTGGAGCCCGATGGCAATTTTGAGCATGGGACCGGGTTGGAACGAGAACGACTATTTCAAGACGCTAGGCAAGCTAGCCGATGGGCCGATGAGCTTCATCCCATGGTACGATCCGACGAAGGAGTTGGCCAAGCGGTTGATCGGTGCGCTGGCTAAGTCGTACCCAGGCATCAACATGGACGAAAAGCATTTCTATACATTCGAGGCTCTCCTTATCGCCGCCGATGCGTTCAAGCGTGCTGGAAGCGCCGATCCAAAGGCGCTAGCCGATGCCATACGTACGACTAACATTACCGACAATATCAGTATGGGACCCGGTATCCAATTCAACGAGAAAGGTCAGAACGACAAGCTCAAGAATGGCGCCATCCAAAATCGCGCTGGCAAGTTTGCTATCATTGGGCCGAAGGCTCAGTCCGATGCAAAGCCAGAGCTGCCGATGACGCCCTATGAAAAGCGCGGGTGAATTGCCTGCCGACAGTTGGACTGGCATAAGCGCACTCTCGCCCTTCGCTACGATCTCGGGCAGCCGCGCGGTCAATGACCCGACTGCGAGTGCGCCAGGAAAGCTGGCAAAGGATAGGAGGTGCAAGTCTTCCACGGGGTAAGGCCTAGCCAGCCGCCCCGGCCCCGAGTGATGCACGAGGTTTCTGCTCGCGAGGGCAGCCGTGAAGCGTTCACAGGGGAGACCACGGGCTGGGTATCGAGCTGCGAAACGGGTCGAATTCCGAGGTGCCGATCTAGTTCGCTGACGAGAAGGCAACATCCTCCCCGCGCAAATGGCTTGCGGATGGAGGAGCCTCGCGCAGGTCGCCGCGATTTGGGCGGCTGGCCATACCAGCCTTTTTGCTGTCGCTGATCTTCTGCGCCTCACCTTCGGCAAAGCCAACAAAGCCAGTTGACCGTCCCCCCGCCAAGTTAATATCGTTGATAATTCGGCACGATACGTTTGGTCGATGCGTATCGTTCGCCGATGGGGGCTGGCATGCCGGGCAAGACGATCACCCGAGCGGATTTATCCGACGCAGTCTATCAGCAAGTCGGGCTGTCGCGAACCGAATCCGCCACATTCGTTGAGCTTGTGCTCAAGGAAATCGCCGATTGTTTGGAACGTGGCGAAACGGTCAAGCTGTCTTCGTTCGGCTCGTTTGTCGTCCGCAAAAAAGGCCAGCGCATGGGCCGCAATCCCAAGACTGGTAAGGAGGTGCCGATCTCGGCCCGGCGGGTAATGGTGTTCAAGCCCTCCCCCATCTTCAAGCAGCGGATCAATTACCGATGAGCCACAGCCGGACGCCTACTTCATACAAATGGCCAATGCCGGTCCCGGGCCGTTGCTGCATGAGGCAGTTTCTGCGTCTCCGTTCTTTGAGACTGTTACCGTTCCGCTCGGACATGTGACAGAAGCGCAAGCGTCTCACCCGAGCCGCACGCAAGTGTGCAGGTGACTTGAACGGCATCCAAGAGGTCCTGGTCCCGAAATGGCTTAGTCAGAAACTCGACGGCGCCTGCCTTCATCGCCTTGACCGACATTGGGATATCACCGTGACCCGTGATGAAGATAATCGGAATGAAGCTGTTGGCATTTGCAAGTTCGGCCTGAAATTCCAACCCGCTCACGCCAGGCAGGCGTACATCGAGGATCAAGCAACTTGGACCATCGGTGCGTTTGGTCGACAAAAACTCAGACGCGGACGCGAATACTTCAACCCATAGAGGCCGTTTCGAAACTGGTTGTCAGGCGTGCAGCTCATCGAGCAGAGCCTTGGCCTCCTTCAGATCGCGCGTGTCGAAACCCTCGGTGAACCAACCATAGACCGGAGCGAGAAGATCGCGGGCCTCATCGCGCTTTCCCTGATCGCGCCACAGCCGCGCCATGCTCATCGCCGCGCGCAGCTCCCAGGACTTTGCTTGCTGCTTACGCGCGACCGAAAGCGCGCGTTCGAGAACTTTAGCGCGAGATTCATGACATGTTGCGGCACAGTTGTGCGAGGCCGTTCACGAAGGACTGGTAGAGGAGGCCGCTGGTGTGCCGCTCCTGACTGCAAACCACCCTGGCGGACTCGCGGGGCAATGCGGACCATTCCCGCAGAATACCGCTGATATTAACGGGCGGAATTGCCATACATTTTATTGCCCCGAGCATCGGCGGGTATGTCGCTTTCGCTAGGGGCCAATATTGGCGGAAGTGGTTTCAAGCCGACCTGCACCAGGATCGCGTTATCGCCAAGGGCAGAGACCGGGAACGTCTGCTGCGCCGAGATGCCACTGCCGGTTAGCTGCTCAGCCAACGCGCCCGCTGGAAGGCGGCGATGTTGCAGAATATGCCATTGCTAAATCGGGTTCTCGGCACGGCGGCGCTTGCCAGCGTCATAACGGCATTGCTCATGAGCCACCAATTTAGCCGCGGGTCCGAGCCTCCCATGGCAAAGGTAATACGGCTTCACGCGAAGTGATTTCCGCAGCACTGGGCCGACCGCCGTCATCTGCACCCGGCCACACGTAAGTCGAGTCGCTATTTCGTTACGATCTTCCTTCGACTCGCTCTCTGATGATTTGTCGCGCAGCGGCAATGAGCT
The DNA here is from genome assembly GCA_963833665.1 of uncultured Alphaproteobacteria bacterium. GTDB lineage: Bacteria > Pseudomonadota > Alphaproteobacteria > Rhizobiales > Xanthobacteraceae > BOG-931. The sequence goes on from CAWHZA010000059.1 coordinate 19,101, forward strand.
TTGAGCTGCTCAGTTCGGTAAAATTCCAACGGCCGTCAAGATAAATAATGCGCTCGGCAACTTCGAGCTGCTCGTTATCTATGGCCTGTGCAAACTCAGCCCACAATGCCAGCCAATCCACGTCACTCATAGGGAGGTCCTGCAGTTAGGACGCCGCGCTTCAATGCGTTCGTCGCATTATCTCGTCTTCAACCGCCCGCGCTCACAATCCCCAAGTCAACAGCATTGGTCAGTTTTAGGTCTGCTGCCGCCTTCGTCAGTGCCGCCTCTTCGATGTCACAGAGCATGACCTTCACCCCGGCCTGCGCCAGCGCGGTAGCGATCCCAAATCCGATGCCCGAAGCGGCGCCGGTGACAAATGCGGTTTTCCCAACCAAATCTCTCATCGCCTTCTTCAGAAAATGGCCGCGGCGGACGGGGCCGCAGTAGCCTTCAAATCGCACGATATACCAAGGTGTAGTTGTCCCAGAAGAAGGAAAGTCCTAGCAAAAGAACGTAACGGTACGCCGGGTGACAAGCCCTCGTCCCGGAACGCCCGCTTCCCAACCGCCGCCGACGAGGCCGCTGAAAAAGAAGCTAGGCTCATGGAGTCGCTGAATTGCGATTGATCCCAGGCAGTTGCCCCCCCACCATCGAAAGCCTTTCAGCGGTGATCGCACATTCGCAGATCGTGGTAGCGCAGCCCTATCGGGCAGTGTCGAGCTTGCCCGCCGGTTTCGATTACGTCGATGTTGCCGTGCTCGACTGGATTGCCGCGGAGGGTCGCCGCCTGGGTCGCGGCCTTCTGGCGATTTAGGCCGAGCGGTCGCGCGTGACCGATCCGCCTCACGGGTGACGGGTCAGGAGTTCTTAGATCGCTGAGCATCGCTTATCCGATAGGCGAGCTTGGAAACTGGCGGTCGAGGTTATCAAGGTGCCAAGCTGACCTTAAAGTAAATGGCTGGCTGGCGTCACCGGCCACTCGTTTCATCGCGATGCCGTCTCGTTAGCTTCCGGACCCCGATATCAATTCGCCGAACAGCTTCCAGGCTGTCCCATCGAATTTCATCAATTGCATCTGCTTAATCGGCGCGAAATCATCTGCGCTTGTTGAGAGCGTGACCCCGGGCAGAAGCATCGGCAGCGCCAGATCGTGGAGGCTCGCCGCCTGCTTCATCACGTTCTCGCGGGTTAGGTTGTCGCCGCTGGCCCTGAGCACAGCAACCATGGTCTGCGCGGAACAATAGCCGATGACGGTGAAGGCGTCGCTGATATTGCCCGATGTATTATATTTCTTCATCCAGGCCAGCCATTCCTTGTAATCAGGAGTATCTTGCCACTGCTCGTCGGTGGGATCTTTGTAGAAGGATGCCGAGATAATGCCGACGCCCTTTTCGGGGCCGGCCGGCCGCATAACCGCCCCAACCGAGTTGCCTGGCATGCTGAGAAAAAACGTCGGCTTCCATCCGAGATCGGAGACCTTGCGAATGGCTTGGGCGGCGAATTTGGGGATAGCCGCTGACACTAGGACGCTGGCGCCGCTAGCCTGCAATGCCGCGATTTGTGAATCGACGGTCGGATCGGTGGTCTCATAGGTTTTGGTGGCGACGATCATCTTATCGGCCTTATCGCCCAAGCCGCCGCGTAGTCCAATGAGGTAGTCCTTGCCAAAATCATCGTTCTGATAGAGCAGCGCAATCTTGGCGTCGGGCAGAGTTTTCAGGATGTAGCGGGCGTATATGCGCGCCTCGGTCTGATAGGTGGGTATCCAGCCCATCGTCCAGGGATGATGCTTGGGATCGTTCCACTTGTTGGCGCCGGTGGTGACGAATAGTTGCGGCACCTTGTTGTCGTTCAGATAGCCCTGGATCGCGGTATTGGGTGGTGTGCCGAGCGTCCCGAACATCAACAGCACCTGATCTTCCTCGACCAGCTTGCGCACCACTTCGACGGTCTTGGGCGGGCTATAGCTGTCGTCGCGGCTGAGAAAGTTGACTTTGCGGCCGTTTATGCCGCCCTGGTCGTTGATCATGGCGAAGTAGGCAGCCTCTGACTTGCCGATGGTGCCGTAGGCCGAAGCCGGGCCGCTATAGGGCACCGTGTTGCCGATCTTAATCTCGGTGTCGCTGACGCCGGGACCGTATTGACCGGCAGCAAAGGTAAGGCCGGTTGCGAGAGCAAGGCCAGTCGCCGAGAAGCAGCCCATGCTAATCCATTTAAAGTTCATTCCACCCTCCCATTGCGGTTTCTTCCTCGACCGCACGTCACCACCCACTTGATACGAGCCAAAGTGGTCGGGACATGATTTATTTCGGGCCAATCGCGTGCGCGGGCATCAAGTTCTCCAATTTTGAAATTTCAGATTTCGTGCCCGCCGATGGGCATGTGCGCTGCTCGCAAAGGGATTTCGGCACGTCCGGTCAGCAGCTCGCAAAACTAAAGGTTCGTAGCATACCCCGTATGGCTTGTGCACGAAGCGCCATTGTTTTAGTGGCGGACCGAGCACTTAGCTCCGGCAGCTTGGCGATATTGGCGGCGATCCGCCGGGCCTCATCAGGAGGGCGCTTCGAGGGGCTGATTAAGCCTAAGACTTCGCAATTCCTAGCCCTGGAAAGTCAGGAGGAAATAATGGCAGACGAAAACTTCAGCGACAATTTGTTGCGGGCAGTAGCCGCCGAACTGCATTTGCTAAACCGGGTGACTGCCGCGCGCGAGATGTTTTCGAAGGCGACCGTAGACCAGACCGTTACGAGCATGGTCGGAGGCAATTACCAAAGTGTCACGCCTGAAGCGCTTGCGAGTCATAGAGCACGTGAACCGGCCGGTTGAACCGGGGTAAACGGTTTTGCAGAGCGTGCGGGCTGTCCCAGGCTGTCCGCGTTGGGGCAGGGGAGTGTTGATGTATCAGCGCTTTTCGCCTTGGTCGTCCCTCGCCCTGCCACCCAGTCCCGGACAATTGGGTGGCAAAGTCGGTGGCAAACTTCAGCAATTCGGTTGTATGCTGAGGATGCTGGGCGCTCGCGCGAAGGCTCGAAGGGGCGCGAACCTCGTTGCGCTCGGAAAGGCTTCGCTCATAACGCTGCGCGATGCGCGACGCCCCGGTAGGAACCTCAGCAATAAGAAGGCGCTTCGCGAAGGGGCTGCGTTTGGGCCTTAGCCCCGCCCCTTCGGCTTCCGCGCACAGCGCGATTGCCCGAACCGGCCGGTCGGGATCGACTATTTACGGCAGCTTGCGCCCAAACCCCGGCAAGCTCCAGCAAGTCCTGCTTGTCCTCGCTGGTTTTGGCGTCGCAGGCCGAAAGCATCGCCTCTCTAGCGTATTGCCAGAACTGATCTGTTTCCGACATGAGCACCCTCCCATGTGCCCCGACATGCTCGTGTGCACTCCTTTGGCAGAAGCCGTCTGTGCAAAATTGCTCACTAGGTCGCGAGCCGAGGTACCCCAAAAGAAAAGTCCCAGCAGGGGGGCGCGGCGCGGGAGGCGAAGGTGTTGATAATGGCAGTGTGGCCGCGACTACGCACACAGATCAGCTGGGCTTAGCGCAGCCGGGGCCTGGAGGACCAAGTATGTGCGGTGCGATTGCTCAGCCCCTCGCTCGACAGCGAGTCACAGCCTTGCACGGTCAACGTGACCGAGATCACAGGAATGTCGTTTTTGGGGATGCCGTTAACGATCCATTTAATGTACCGGCTGAAATTTAATTCAAAACTTCCCGGGAACAGCAATTGTGACTTATTTCCGCAGTGAGCTCGCCTCGAGCCGGAGTCAGAGAGGTCACTTACGTGAGCACACCATCACATCACTACCCGCTGCGGGTCGTGCCGCTGAGCGCAAAAGCTTATCGGCCGGTGGGCGTGATCGCGCGTACGCTCTTGACGGCGTCGCTTATCTTAATGGTAACGGGTTGTGCCTGGCATTCGAGCCAGGAAGGCTTCGGGTCCTACTACGCCTCGGTTACTCATCCACGATACGAGCGGCAAACTCTAATCTCATCACCGCGACATCGCTGGGCCTCCGTGAACCACCGTCACCATCAATGGAGCTCGGTGAAGCACCAACATCATGACTGGGCCGCTATAAATCGGCGACGCCCGTTGCTCGTACCCCATGCCTCGCTCGACTGCCAACTGCGGCCTCATCCTGATCTATGCCGATATTCGCCTGCACAATCCCGCAGCATCGGTTCCAGTTCGCTGGCCGGCAACGGAGAGAGCAGCGGCAGCAGTGACGCCTCGGCGGTAGAGACATCGCCAGAAAGTGGAAAGTCCGCGAGATCCGGGTACGGTGGAATAAATGCAGCGAACTGAGGTCCCCAAATACTGAGCAGCGAATTGTTCAGTTGCAGCAAAAAGTGGCGCGCAAGGCGGAAATTGCCCTCGAAAGCCTCCTGCAAGAGGCTGAAGCGCCCAGCGGGCAAGCACGACGACCAAGTGGACGCCTTCGGACTTATTGGCCGGGTACTCGACAAGATGACTGCCGGTAACGCGCCTTCCAAGCCGCCGGTGCAATTGCTCGGCGCCAACGAAATGACCATGGACGAGGCGTGGGAATTGGCCACGCCGAAGCGTCCGGACCCCTACGCACGCTTTTGATGGTCCGGAACTTTACTTCCGAGAAGAGTGATTATCGGAAGTAAAACCAGACTTCCGAGTACGTGCTCGGGCTGGCGTCGGACATTTTGGAACGCTTGACGCCTAGACCGGCGGCGCCAGCGTGCTAACCACCGCGCGGCATGGTGCTTCGGCTTTCCCATGCCGTCTACGCAAACTTCAGCCCCCGGTGGAGTGATACCGGGGGCTTTTTCGTCCCCGCCGGTATCGAGGGGGAGCACACCTATGATGGTCAGGATCGAGTGCACGTCGTGCGGCCATGTCGGCATCGCCGCCGCGGCAACCCTGCCGCGGGAGTTGACGTGCTCGCGGTGCGGCTCCTCGCGCTACGTCAAGGCCGAGGACTGCCGACGGGTGGCGAGCAGGACCGCCGTCATCGAATGGCTCTGCGGCGCCGAGGCCCCGCGGTCGCGGGCGCGGTAGCACGGGGTCCGGCGACCCGGCTTTAAGATCAATCGTCGCGCGGGGGTCGAGAAGGAAAGCGGACGGCTCTCGGGGTTTCAAGAACCTCGAGTGACCGGGCGACCACCGCCCCGCCTTGCGAAAAAAATTTTGATCCGGAAATCATTGGCCCCCGAGCTGTCCGGCTCTGGACCACGCAGATGCTTCCGTTCCAATTCCGCGGCTCGCTGGGCTAAGATTTGCCATTGGTGGGCAAGAGCCAGGTACATCGTTTCAATGGGTTTATGACCGCGTAGCGCCGCACGTTCCGCCGCCTCGGTGCATTCTGCTGCTCGCGCTTCGCAGGCTTCGGTGCGCTCTCCCATTGGTGGCGGCCGTCCCGTTTCTTTTAGTAATGTCGGGCCAAGTTTATGGCGGGTGGACGACGCGATCATGACGATATCCTCAGTCACCCCTTTTTTGCAGCATGCTGCTCAAGATCGCCTCTGCGGCCATTATCGGCCTCAGTAATGCGGAAACCCTGCCGCGCGATCTTGTGTGCTCGCACTGCGGCGCCTGTCGCCGCATCGAGCGCAAGGACGGCGCGCGCATCGTGAACCGGGTCGCCTTCGAGGAGTGGTTGCTCGGCGAACATAAGGCGCCTGCGGGCGTGAAATGAACTACCTCGGTGGTACTTCACCATCGGTACGCCGAGCGGTCCGATCGGCGAGCTTGTCGTAGTCGCCGGCGAGCCGCAGCATGATCACGCGCGATTCGACGTCGGCCGTTGTCGCGGCCAGCGCGCGCATGAGCGCCGCTCGGTCGTGCCAATACTTCGGGTCGGTGGTGGTTCGCGGGCGCACCGGCTTGATGAGTTGGCCGTAGCCGCTGCGGAAGGGCGGGCGAAGTACCAGGACTTTGAAAGCCTGCTGGAGGAACTGCACGCGGTCGGTTTTTATCCTGAGATGTCACTGATCTCCGATGTCGCCCGCGCTTTGGTGTGAACCTTGGTGGCGGTCGTGGCCGCTCCCTAAGAGCAACACAACCAAAGAGAAAAGCTATGACCCTGGCAGACATTCCAAATTATCAGCATCCCGCCTTTCCGCAGCCGACAAACCTGAATGCCGTGATCTGGCGCTACATGGCTATCGAGAAGTTCGAATGGCTAGTCGCCGAACGCCGTCTCTACATGGCGAGAGCCGATCTGCTCGGCGATAACCATGAGGGCACGACGCCACCGGCTGAATTGGCAGGTTGGCGCATGGCGGCTGATCAAGCGAAAGATGAACACCAGCGGCGCACCATTGAAAGCAACCGCGCGCAATTGTCAGAATACGCTGAAGTCTTTCGACAATCGTATTACGTCAGCTGCTGGCAGATGGCGCCCGACGAGAACGTCGCGATGTGGGATCGCTACGTAACGACACCGGATTCCCTAGCGATCAAAACCTCGTACTCGACACTGCGGGGGCAATTGCAGCGAATGATCGTCGAGCTTGGGGTTGTCCGCTATATCGACTACGACAGGCAAGGACTTCCCTCCGTAAATATGCTTCAACACATCACTCATAAGCGACATTTTTTCGCCGACGAGCGCGAAGTTAGGGCTGTCGTCTGCACGATGGTCCAGGGTGAGATCCGACACGAATACATTGATCCATTCCTCACGCCTGATGGCCGTGGGTTCACACCTCCAATCGATCCGCGACGTCTTATTCAGGGCATCGTGTTGCACCCACGGGCGTCGCCCGCATTTAGAGCCCGGGTGTCAGAGCTTTGCGTTTCGAACGGATTGCCTGCGCCGGAATTGTCGCGCCTAGCTCGGAAGCCCGTCTTTTGAAAGCAACGCATAGGATGTCCCATGAGCATTCCAGCAAAAATTCGCGGGGGCCTTGCTGATTTTTTTGCCTCTTTTGGCTGGCTGCAACTCGCGGGCGAGCAGCCGGCCGAGTTCGTCCTTGCGGGCCAGCATCTCGTCCGAGACCTTTTTGAGCGCCTCGTAGCGCACCTGGGGGCTCGACAACGACCAGGCTGGCCAGGCGCTACAACGCAACCTGGTTCGTCGCCCGACATGGCTATCGTACCCAGCCCAAGTGCGAGCCGACCAACGTCGGCTTGATCAGGACGCAGTGGACGATCTACAGTTGGCCGCCTGAATAGGCTCAGCCGCGTGTCTCAAAACCGGGCCGCAGTACAGACCCTACCTAGCGGCGGCACCGCCCAGTCTAGCCTAGGAGGCAAAAGAATACACACCCGAAGGAGGAAAGCCATGAGGAAGCTCTTGTCGGCGCTCGTGCTCGCGGGCGCTGGGTGTCTTCTGACCGGCGAGGCGATGGCCGAGCCGGTGAAGCTCGCGATCATCGAATCATTGTCCGGCGGCCAAGCGGCGGTCGGCAAGATGTTCCTGACCGCGGTCAACTACGGTCTGATCAAGCTCAACAACGAGAAGGCATGGCCGGACGGCTTCAAGCTTCTCGAGTACGACAATCAGGGCGGCGCCTCCGAAGCATCCGATAAGGTCAAGGCCGCGATCAACGACGGCGCCGACATCATTATCCAGGGAGCATCCTCGGCGATCGGCGGCCAGATCACTGGCGACGTGCTCAAACACAATCTGCGCAATCCCGGCAAGGAGGTGATCTACCTCAACGTCGGCGCCGAGGCGATGGAGTTTACCGGGCCGAAATGTCACTTCTATCATTTCCGGTGGAACGGCAATGCCGAGATCCGGCTGCGCGCAATGCTGCTGGCCATGAACGACGCGAACGCCCTCGGCAAGCGCGTCTATGTGATCGGCCAGAACTACAGCTGGGGCCGCGACGTCCAGCGTCTCGTCCACGAGTATGCCTCCTTCGGTGGCTACACCGTGGTGGGCGACATCATCCACGACGTCAATAAGATCCAGGACTTCGCCCCTTACGTCGCCAAGATCAAGGAAGCCGCGCCGGACACCGTGATCACGGGTAACTGGAGCAGCGACCTGCTCCTGTTGATGAAGGCGGCAGGCGATGCGGGGCTCAAGGTGCGCTTCGCCTCCTACTGGCTGGACCAGCCGGGCAATATCGCCAATGCGGGAGCGACCGCACTGGGGCACTACAACGTCTCGAGCTTCAACGCCGAGGCCAACGGCGAGGCGACTGCGGCCTTCGCCGAGGATTTCAAAGCCAAGACCGGGCAGTATCCGGTGTTCGTCCAGGGTCACACGGTGCACGGCATCTGGGGTCTCGGCGAGGCGCTCAAGACGCTCAAGCTCGGGCCGGACGGCAGGCTCAGCGTTAAGCAACTCGCCTTCGCGATGGAGAAGGTCCGCTTTGACACCAGTATGGGCGAGATAGCGATGCGGGCCGAGGACCATCAGGCGCTGCTGCCGCTCGTGGTCTCCGTCGTCTCCAAGGACGCGAAGTACAAGGTGGACGGCACCGACATGGGATTCAAGCCGGTGCGCCTCATCTCTGGCAAGGAAGCGGCAGGACCGGTGCAGCCGTCCTGCAACATGGAGCGTCCGCCAGCCTCCTGACCAAATGCGGGTCGTGACCGGTTGATCCGAAGGGTGCTCGACGCGACACGGTGAGCACCTTCGTGCGCCAGCCGTGCCCATCGGGGAGGAGCAGCCTTGGAATTCCTCGTGATCTCGGTGCTCAACGGCGTCGTTCATGGCCTGCTACTATTCATGGTGTCGGCCGGACTGACGCTGATCTTCGGCATGATGGGCGTGCTGAACTTCGCCCATGCCTGGTTCTATATGATCGGCGCCTACATCGGCTTCACCTGCACGCGCACGATCGGGTTCTGGCCCGGCCTGATCGCCGCGCCGATCATCGTCGGCGCCTGCGGTGTCCTGATCGAGCGCTTCATGCTGCGCCGCGTGCACAGATTCGGGCATGCGCACGAGTTGCTCCTCACGTTCGGCCTCGCCTTCATCATTGAGGAAGTCATCAAGCTGTTCTACGGCGACTTCCCAGTCAACTATGCCATGCCGGAGTACATGAAGTTCGCCGCGTTCACGCTATACGAGATCGACTACCCGTTCTATCGGCTGTTCATGGGTGGCGTCGCCATTGTCATTTTCGCCGTGCTTTATCTGCTGCTGACCCGCACCCGAGTCGGCTTGATCGTGCGGGCCGCGACTCACCGGCCGAGCATGGTTGAGGCGCTGGGCCACAACCTGCCAGTCGTCTTCATGGGCGTGTTCGCGGTCGGTGCCGGCCTCGCCGGGCTCGCCGGCGCCGTTGCCGGCGCGTTCTTCCCCACCGGGCCCAACATGGGGGTCGATTTCGGGACGCTGGTGTTCGTGGTGGTCGTGGTCGGCGGGCTCGGTTCGCTCGAGGGCGCGCTGCTCGCTTCGCTGCTGATCGGCCTGTTCATGTCGTTCTCGGTCGGATTCGACGGGTCACTGGCCGACCTCCTTGGCCTTGTCGGCCTCGGCGACTGGGCCCACGAGGTCGGCGGGCTGCTTACGCTCCAGCTCTCCACCATCGCGGCCAGCACGCCGTTCCTGCTTATGCTGCTCGTGCTGCTGTTCCGGCCCGCCGGCCTGCTCGGGGATCGCCAGTGACGACCGCGCGGGCGATGACGCTGCGTCAAGTCGTCCTGATCGTCCTCGGCCTCGCCGTCCTGACGGCGCTGCCGCTGGTGCTGTCACCATCGCTGGTCAACGCCGCGATCAAGATGCTGATCGCCGCCCTGTTCGCGCTGGCGTTCAGTCTTGCGATGGGTCAGGCTGGGATGCTGTCCTTCGGGCATTCGGCCTATTACGGCCTCGGAGCATTCGCCGCCCTGCATCTGATGAAGGCGGTGGAGGAGCACGTGTTGGCGTGGCCGACGCCCCTCGTCCCGCTCGTCGGCGCCACCGCGGGTCTCCTCGCCGGCATCGTGTTCGGCTGGTTCGCAACGCAGCGCACGGGCGTCTACTTCGCGATGGTGACGCTGGCGCTGGCTGAGCTCCTATTCACCCTGGCGCCCACCTGGAATTCCCTGTTCGGCGGCGAGTCCGGGATCTCGACCATGCGGATGCCGTCCTGGGCGTTTTCATTCGGCAATGACACCCATGTCTACTACCTGACGCTCGCCTGGGTCGCGCTGTCGGCCTGGTGCCTGTGGGCGTTCACGGGAACCCCGATGGGACGACTGGCGGTGGCGATGCGGGAGAACGAGCACCGCCTGCGTTTCCTGGGGTTCAACACCCATCTGGCAAGAACGCTGGTGTTCGCCATCTCTGCGATGTTCACGGGCGTCGCCGGAGCCCTGCTCGCAATCGCCAACGAGGCGAGCAACTACACGATCTTCAGTGCCCAAGCCTCGGCCAACGTCGTGCTGCAGACGTTTATCGGCGGCGCCGGCACGTTCCTCGGGCCCGCGCTCGGAGCCGCGGTCATGACCTTCTTCGCGCGGGTCACCTCGGACCTCACCCGGTCCTGGCTGCTCTATCAGGGCCTCATTTTCGTGCTCGTCATGCTGTTCGTGCCCGACGGGATCGGCGGGCTAGTCTCGATGCATGCGCGCCGACTGCACGGCGGTGCGATAAAGCATCTCGTCCTGCCATATCTGCTGTGCGTCGCGATCGGCCTCCTGATCATCGCGGGCGTCGTGTTCACGGTCGAGAGCGTCTATGTGCTGCTGTCCGATGCGTACCTCGCGCAACGGCGTGCTGCCGGCGGCGTTGTCGTTCCTTACCAGCTGTTCAAATGGAAATTCGATCCATTGTCGCCGCTGACGTGGAGCTTGTCGCTGGTGCCCTTATTCATCGGCGGCGCGCTCCTGCCGTTCGCGAAGCGCCGGACGGAATTGGCATGGAGTCGGGCGCTCGATGAGGGCGAGCGATGAGCCGCGCCGGTGAACCTGTCCTCGAGTTGCGCAATCTGCACAAGTCGTTCGCGGAGACTCCCATCATTTGCGGGGTGACCCTGGTCGTGAGCCGAGGTCAGCGACACGGCCTAATCGGCCCCAACGGCGCGGGCAAGTCTACGCTGTTTAATCTGATCTCGGGACAATTTGCCCCGACCTCCGGCGACATCCTGCTCAACGGCCAGTCAATCGCTGGCGTGCCGCCGTACCTCATCAATCGGCGCGGCCTGTCACGCTCGTTCCAGATCACCAATCTATTTCCCCGCATGAGCGTAGCCGAGAACCTGCGCATCGCCGTCATGGGCCACCACGGTCACCGGTTCACCCTGTTCCGTCCGGTCGCGAAATTGCGTCGGGTGAGCAGCCGGGTCGACGAGCACCTCGAAAAGCTGCGGCTGCAGCACCGGCGCAACGACATAGCCGGTGATCTCGCCTATTCCGAGCAGCGCGCGCTCGAGATCGGCATGGCGCTCGCCACCGATCCCGAGATCCTGCTGCTGGATGAGCCGACCTCTGGCATGTCGCGCGACGAATCGGCTTATGTGGTCGAGCTTATCCGTGAGGTCACGGAGGGCAAGACGCTGCTCGTCGTCGAGCACGACATGAGCGTGGTGTTCGACCTCTGCGACCATACCTCGGTGCTGGTCTATGGCCAGATCCTTGCAAGCGGCGCGCCCGAGACGGTGCGCGCCGACCGCCGGGTGCAAGAAGCCTATCTGGGCGAGGAGGCCGCGTGACGGCGCTGCTTGAGGTCGAGGGCCTGCACGCCCACTACGGCAAGAGCCACATCCTGCACGGGGTCGGATTCGCGATCGGGGTCGGAGAAATCGTCAGTCTGCTGGGGCGCAACGGCTCGGGTCGCTCGACCACGCTCAAGACCATCATGGGGTTGGTGCGGCCGACGGCGGGCGCGGTGCGTCTCGACGGCGTCGACCTTGCCGGCAGGCGGGCATTCAGGATCGCGCGGGCGGGGATCGCCTACGTGCCGGAGGAGCGCGAGATCTTCGCCAACCTGACGGTCGACGAGAACCTTCGCCTCGGCATCCAGAAGGCGCGCGCCGGCTTGCCAGCATGGGCGTCGGAGCAGATGTACGACTACTTTCCGCAGCTCAAGGAGCGCCGCAACACCCATGCCGGACTGCTGTCGGGCGGCGAGCAGCAGATGCTCACCATCTGTCGCTCGCTGCTGGGTAACCCGCGCGTCGTGCTGATCGACGAGCCGACTGAGGGCCTGGCGCCGAAGATCGTCAAGGTCGTGGCCGAAGTGATCTTCGACATCTGCCGCAAGGGGGTAGCCGTCCTTCTGGTCGAGCAGAAGCTCACCATCGCCATGCGCATTGCGCAGCGGGTCTACGTGATGGGGCACGGGCAGATCGTGTTTGGAGGAACGCCCGAGACGCTGCGCAATTCCCCCGAGGTGCGGCGGGAATGGCTCGAGGTCGGTTAGTTGGAAGACGATGGTCGCAGTGACTTTGCCGGCGGTTGCGTGATCGTTCGTATATAAAACGTACAATGAGAAGGTTGGCACATGCCTCGGCGAACCTGTACCCCTCTGCTTCGGCGAAACGTTGCAACGCCTCCTGCTGGGCTTCGATAACATCCGCGTCTCGACCGCCAAGCAGGGCCGCTCCGGTCTCGGTAGCAAGAGACGCTCGCAACGCTGCGTCGTGCGCCTCGGGGGCGGGAACCATGGGCGCCGCGGCACCTGCGCGCGTGCCCGACCGACGAGGCGGCCAGACATCCACACACCAGCTGTCTACCAAGCAGCAGGTGATGAGTGACGAGACCCCAATCGTCGAGCTGCTCGGCGCCACGCACGTCAAGGTCTACGCGAGCGGCCGGGTCGATGGTGCCGTCGGTGAGGATGGCCTCGACGGTGAGCAGTGCGTGGTGAACAACTGCATCCTGCATTTCCTGCTGCGCGCTTGGCCGCCAGGATCTGCGATCGCGGGCAAGGCCCCCCGGTACCCGCCCGGGTAGACCCTCTTTTAGGGCATGGTGGGGCCCCCATGGCGGGGCCCCCCCTCTTCGCCTGTCCGCCTCCGACAGTGGCGGCCATCAACGGCCATGCAGACGCCGGCGGCCTGATCACGCCGCTCGGCTGCGATAATCGCGCCCGCCGCCGCGAGCGGCGGCGATTGAGGAGGTTGGTCGGTCCGACCCGGTGGGGTCCCCGGGGTCGATCTCGACACCTGGAAGACCGTCGCGCCGCCGCTCGGCACCGTCTATAATTTTCGCCGCGCGGCGACGCCCAGAGCTCGATCGCCGGCGCACCGGCGCGCACCGAAGTCGGCGCGCAAATCTACAAACAGGCGATTATTCGATATCCAAGTTCACGCAACGTGCTGAAAAGCTGGACGACCGGATGAAGTTGACGAAAACGAACTCGAAGCAACGCTGCGTGCCTGAGCGGGCTGCAGTCTTGCCGAAACGATCGGCTAATCGGGTGAGAACGCGGAGTGCTCCAAATGACAACGGCAACGCAATCTTCTTCTCAGTCTCACAAGAACTACATCAGTGGCGCGTGGGTTGAGGGCGCGAAGATCGCTGAGGACATCAATCCTTCGGACACTAACGACGTAGTCGGCCTGTACACCTATGGCGACGCCAGCCAGGCGAACGCAGCGGTGGCGGCCGCGAAGAACGCGTTCCTGGCGTGGTCGCGCTCAAGTATTCAACTACGGCATGACATTCTTGAGCGGGTCGGCGATGAGATTCTTGCCCGCAAGGATGAACTCGGCCGACTGCTCTCGCGCGAGGAAGGAAAAACACTCGCCGAAGGTGTCGGGGAGGTGGTGCGGGCGGGCCAAATCTTCCAGTTTTTTTCCGGCGAATGCCTGCGCCTTGTCGGTGACAAAATCTCTTCGGTGCGGCCCGGTGTCGACGTGGAGGTAACGCGCGAGCCCGTTGGCGTCGTCGGCTTGATCACGCCTTGGAATTTTCCCATTGCCATTCCGGCGTGGAAAATCGCACCGGCGCTCGCCTACGGCAATTGCGTTGTCGTGAAGCCGGCCGATCTCGTCCCGGCAACCGCTCACGCGTTGGCCGACATCATCGTAAGGGCGGGTATCCCGCCGGGCGTCTTCAATCTCGTGATGGGTCGCGGATCGACCGTTGGCCAAGCTCTGCTAGAACACCAGGACGTTGCGGCCATCTCCTTCACCGGCTCCGTGACCACGGGCCGCCACATCGCACAGGCCTGTATCGCTTCGGATCCCATGAAGAAGATGCAGCTCGAGATGGGTGGCAAGAACCCGATGATTGTCCTCGATGATGCCGATCTCAAGACGGCGGTCGACTGCGCTGTCAATGGCGCGTTCTTCTCCACTGGCCAGCGCTGCACGGCTTCATCGCGTTTAATCGTGACGCACGGAATTCACGACCGCTTCGTCGATGCCGTCGCCGAACGCATGAAGACACTCAAGATTGACCACGCCCTAAAGCCGGACACACAAATCGGCCCGGTCGTCGATCAAACTCAGCTCGACCAAGATCTGTCCTACATCCGCCTCGGCCGGGCGGAAGGCGCGAGCCTCGTCTTCGGCGGCGAACTCTTAAACCGCGATACGCCGGGATTCTACCTTTCGCCCGCGTTGTTCAAGGACGTTGACAATCGCATGCGCATCGCGCGCGAAGAGATCTTCGGGCCGGTCGCTACCGTCACGCCGGCGAAGGATTACGACGAAGCGCTCGAACTCGCCAACGACACGCCGTTCGGGCTCTCGTCTGGCATTTGCACTACGAGCTTAAAACATGCGAGCCATTTCAAGCGCAATTCGGAAGCCGGGATGGTGATGGTCAATCTGCCGACCGCCGGGGTCGACTATCACGTGCCGTTCGGCGGCCGCAAAGGATCGAGCTATGGTCCGCGCGAGCAGGGACGTTACGCGGCGGAGTTTTATACGGCCGTCAAGACCGCGTATGCGTTCGATCTCAACGAGCCGTACGCGGCTAAAACGAAGAGCGATAAATAGGCGTTGGCCGCTTCGACTTTCGCGGCAGATCGCCGAGGCCCTGAACGTGCGCGGGATCAATGCGCCGCGCGGCGGGCAGTGGCACGCGACCTCGGTTCGCAACGTGATGGCGCGTGCTTAGCTTGAGCCTAAGGAATTGGGTCCGTCTGCCCGGCGGGACTTCGGGGAGTAAGGCCGTTGGCCCCCCCATGCTCGGTGGCGGCCTGGCCCTCTTCGTCTACTGCCACGGCTGGAGCAGGTGCCGGCTCCGAGGGCACTTCGAGAGCTGGAGAAGCTTCAGACAACGCCGGCTGCTCGACGGCAGCAGCCTCCGCCCCGTGCGGCGCGTCCGTCGTTTCAGTCGCGCGAGCGGTATTGTCAATCTGGGCGACGGTCTCGGAGCCCACGGCTGGAGCAGGTGCCGGCTCCGAGGGCACTTCGAGAGCTGGAGAAGCTTCGGACAACGCCGGCTGCTCGACGGCAGCAGCCTCCGCCCCGTGCCGCGCGTCCGCCGTTTCAGTCGCGCTAGCGGTATTGTCAACCTCGGCGACGGTCTCGGAGCCCACGGCTGGAGTAGGTGCCGGCTCCGAGGGCACTTCGAGAGCTGGAGAAGCTTCAGACAACGCCGGCTGCTCGACGGCAGCAGCCTCCGCCCCTTGCGGCGCGTCCGCCGTTTCAGTCGCGCTAGCGGTATTGTCAATCTGGGCGACGGTCTCGGAGCCCACGGCTGGAGCAGGTGCCGGCTCCGAGGGCACTTCGAGAGCTGGAGAAGCTTCGGACAACGCCGGCTGCTCGACGGCAGCAGCCTCCGCCCCGTGCGGCGCGTCCGTCGTTTCAGTCGCGCTAGCGGTATTGTCAACCTGGGCGACGGTCTCGGAGCCCTCTTCCTTCAAATTAGCCGACCACGGCACATTTGAACGGCCGTTTCCGGATAGGCAATCCGGCGCCTCGATCGGCTCTTCATTTGGGAACTTGTCCCCGTGGGGTGCCAAAAACGAACCGGCCTCCTGGATCGCGACTAACGCTGGGTCTTCCGCAACCGGCGAGGCTCCATTGTTCTGTTGTTTGTCGCCTGCTTTCGAAGTCCGCTCGATCCCGCCAATGCGGCCTGCGGAATCGTCCAAAACAGCCGTATGCTCGATGGGGTCCGCAACCAGTTCGGGGATTGGGCCGCCCTTGTCTTCCGGCGGCTCTGGGACCGGCCGCGGTGGAGAGAGAACGAACTGGCGGACAACTTTTGCGACGGCCGCGTTCTTATCGAGCGCTGTCGAGCGCCCTTGGAGCAGCCGCCCTAGTTCTGCAGGATCGCGCGGAGCGTCGCGCCAGCACACAATCGGCGACCAGCCGCGCGTTTCCATGCGTCGGATAAGGTCGATAATGACTTCATCCGTCAGCAGCTCGCCCTGGGGCTCGTTGACGAGCGCGGCTACGCGACCGTCCTTTTCCAGTAGTAAGCCGTCCGCGAACGTCTTTCGCACGCGCCAACCGAGGTGCAGCGCGGCACGCGCATCGGCCGAAAGGGGTGCCACGACGTCGGAAACGGGATGCCACGAGCGGCAGAGGACTACCACGCCGTCTAGCGCAAAATCCAGCAAGCGGCGCACCTGCTTCTCTTCCGCTATATCTGCGCTCGCGATGAGCAGTGCGGGCGTGTCCGCGCCTTCATGTGGCGCGACCACGGCATCAAACCCCACGTGTTGCAGATGCTCGGCCAAGCGTGCTGCGACTGCAGCAAGCCCATCCGCTTCTAATTCCGGTGCTTCCACATAAACCAGCCCGACGCCGTCTGCGCGCTCAAGTTGGACTGATATCGATTTGCCTGTTCGGGAGCCTTCCTCTAGCGAGATATTGGCGGATGAGGCCGCGACGCCGAGCCGGTGAAGGCGTGAGGAGGCCAAGCGCTCAAGCAGGTCCAAATTAAATCGGTCTGCGTCGTCCGTTACTACGACGTCAAATCTTTTCCCAATCATGGTCAGGCTGGCGAGTTCTTCGCTGGTTCGCGCTCGTTCGAGCGATTGGGGCCAGCGGAAGCACTCATAAACATGCGAGGAATCACTCTCGGCATCGATCTCTAGGAGGAGGTCCAAAAATTCAGGACTGTATCGTGGGGGCAGAGTTCTTACCAAGGCTGTCGGCGCGGGGCTTTCGGGCAGTGGCGGCAGTGAGAGCACATCGCCGAACCCGGTTTCCGCAAATAACGACCGTAGCTCGCGTAGCTCCGTAGCGGCGAACGTGCGCGGATCCGACGCACGGAACTCGCACAATCGGGCGTGCGCTTCTTCGATCGGCCCTTCGGTGATCTCGTCAACGAGCGGTTGTGGCAACATCGCCCGCAGGCTTGCGAGCAGATCCGGCAAACGCCTCGTTGCGTGGCGGGACTGGCGAATTTCTTGTGCAAATTTCGCCGGCGGAATGAGAGTGGTAGACCCGGAAGCGTTCTGGCCGGACACCGACTTCAGTGTCCGCAACCCGTGTCGCCGTAGGTAGGGCTCCAGCCTCGCGGCGTCTTCGTCATATCGGAGCCGGGCGGCTTCAAAGGTACTGATCGCTTCGGACGCAAGTTGTTCTGGCCGGGTCCGCACAAAAACCTGGATGATCCGAGCGCCGGGTGCGTTCTGATGCTTCGCTAAGGCCGCGTCCAGGCTGTCGTGTCGTTGCGCAAGTTCGGTCGCTTCCCGGAGCGCTCGGCTCATCCAGCCAAGGTGCCTGTATACCTCGATGAGGGTCTTATCCGACGGGGGAGGATTGACCAGAGAAGCAATAGCGGCAGCAAGCTCACGCTCCTCGACCGGCCGGTCAGCCCTTGCAGAGAGCGATGCCAAATGCTCGTCGAATTCTTCGTCGTCTGCCAAAATCAGCGCCACGGCGGCCTCGTCCGGCGGGATCTCGGCCCGTGCATTAGACACGACGTCCAAGACATCGCGGAGCGATCTGCCGGCGCGCTTGTTGCCAGACCACAGCGCGTCGGCGATCCGTTCCCCATCCTGGCAGATCACCGTCACTAGGTCAGCCGCCTCAGCCGAGAGTGGGCGGCCGAAGACTACGCTCTGCTCTATCTCTGCGGGCGTGAGCGCGTGAGCCTCCAGCAGCTTCTTCGCCCGGTGGAGTATGGCTTTGGCCGACCGCAGTCTGCGCGGCGTAACCCTAGCTCGGGCTTCTATCGGATCGGGCAAGATCGTGGTTGGAATGATCGAGGCTTGTTTTGCCCGTTCCAACAGAATGGAGTGGCAACCGTCGGAAGTTTGGAAAGATGCTGGTATGTCCAGATAGCGGTCCGGACCCACGAGCAGGCAACTCGCGCCAGCCTGCACTGTGTACAAGGCTATCGCATTGGCGAGAAAAGTTTTGCCACTGCCGAAGCCACCAGAAACGGCGACGTTCTGCGTCTGGGACAAACGGAAGGCGAGATCCTGAGCCCGCGACAGGGTGCTCGGCCGCCTTTGGCGGGAAGAAACCGCCGGATCAGTGGTGTCCATACCCGCCTCCGCCGACATATGAAGGCTAGCACGGCTGCCATAGCTCCAGGATCCGTTCTGTGCTGGCGCGCGCGCGCTGGCTGCCCGAGGCACGCGACGACGGCGCACGGGTGTTGACACCGGTACGGATCGACAACCTCACGCGGCGACGAGCTCGGCCGCAAGCCGCTCCTGATCGTCGGCTCGACGGATCGACGACCGGCTGGCGTCGGCTCGCCATGGCGTTCGACATGCGCGTGATCGGCATCCCGCGCAAGACCCGCGCACCGGTCCCGGACGCGCGGATGCGGTCCGCGCGATGTCCGACCTCAGGCGCGCGCTGCCGCAGGTCGTTTTCGTTGCCCTGGCCTGCCGCTGACGTCGGGAACG
>CAWHZA010000060.1:0-27634 GCA_963833665.1 uncultured Alphaproteobacteria bacterium
TGTTGAGCGACATCGCAACATCGGGATGCTCCGGGCCATAAGTCTTCTCGTTTATCGCCAGTGCCCGCTTGTACAACGGTTCAGCATCGGCGTAGCGCCCTTGAACTTGATAGAGCGAGGCCAAGTTGCCGAGGGTTGGTGCGAGGGATGGGTGAGTGGGACCAAGCGAGCCTTCTTTCAACGCTAGTGATCGCTTAAAGAGCGGCTCTGCTTCGGCATAGCGAGCTTGCGCTTGATACAAATGGGCAAGATTGTTCAATGAAAGTGCAACATTGGCGTTGTTGGACCCGCGGGCCTTCTCGTTTATCGCCAACGACCGCTTCAGCAGCGTCTCGGCGTCGGCGTATCGCCCCTCGTTTTGATACAACTCAGCCAAGTTGTTCAGTGACGTTGCGACATTGGGATGATTGGCGCCAAAAGCTTTTTCACTTATTGAAAAGGCGCGCTTGAACAGGGGTTCGGCGTCGCGGTAGAGTCCTTGGGATTGGTACAGAATCGCGAGATTGTTGATCGACGTTCCGACATCGGGATGATTTAGACCGAGCGCTGCTTCCCGAATGCGCAGAACGCGCTGCGCCAATGGTGTCGCCTCGGAGTAACGTCCTTGCCGGTAGAGTTCTTCGACTTGTGCATTCAGCGCGGCGACCTCGGCAGGACTTTGCGCTGACGTCGCCTTCGAAACCGCCAGCGAAAGGCCAACGAGCAATACCGCAACGAGATGGCGTGCAACGCGAGCCATGGAGTCATTCATGATCGACTGACGCCGCGTATTCAGGTGCCTGGCCGATTTTGATTATTCTCAATTTTGGAACATCACCGCAAGAGGCCTTGAGCCCCTGCGTTGCATCGCATCCCTGCCGCGCCATCAGCGCGCTGCGACCAACAAGCGCCGTTGCAGCGCAATCAACGCACCGCGACCAGCAAAACGACGATCTCGCCCGCCTGTTCGAGGGCGCCGAGCGTGTCGCCGGTCTGGCCGCCGATCTGCCGCAGACTCAATCGCGCCATCAGCCCGAGAACGATGAGGAGCAAAATCGCCGCGACTGCGGCGCGTGCCGGACCGAGGCAGATCGCGGTGACGAGAATTCCCAGGATCGCGGCGGCAGCCGCGCTCCAGCCTGGCGGCCGGCCGGCGGCGAACGACAAGCCGTCGCGGCGCGCCGGCGGCACGAACAGCATGAACGCCGGCATCACCGCGCGGGCGCCGGCGTGCGCCGCGATCAGCGCCGGGACGACGAGCGCCGGATCGGCGAGGCTCGCGAGCGCGCTCACCCGCAGCAGGATCGACAGGGCCAGGGCGCAGACGCCGAATGCGCCGGTGCGGCTGTCGCGCATGATGTCGAGTTTCTGCTCGCGGGTCTGGCCGCCGCCGAAACCATCGGCGGTGTCGGCGAGCGCGTCTTCGTGCAGCGCGCCCGTCGTCGCCATGGTCGCGGCCACGGCGAGCGCCGCCGCCGGCCACGCCGGTACGCCCACGCGGTGTACGAGTGCGTAGACGACGGCGCCGACGGTGCCGACGAGGACGCCGGCGATCGGGAACGCCCAGGCCGCCTGCGCCAGGCTCGCGCCGCCCGCGGGCTTTCCGCGCGGAAACGGTAGCCGCGTCAGGAACAGGACGCTTGATTGCAGCTCGGCGGCGCGGTCGCCGAGCCACGGGAGCCAATCAATCCCTGCGCCGGGCCTCGCCATCGTCCCTTCCTCGGCCGCGCGCCGTTGGCCCTGTCCGCGCGGTTTGCTACAAGGGCGCCCGCAACCATCAGGGACAACGGCGATGACGGATTTTACCTCGTTTTCCGACCTGCGTGCGCTCTGCCTCGACCTGCCGAGCGGGCATCCGGCGGCGAGCGCCGCCGTCACCCAGCGCGAAGACACGCTGACCAAGCCGCCGCGCAGCCTCGGCCGGCTCGAGGAGCTCGTCGCCTGGCTCGCGCACTGGCAGGGCCACGCGCCGCCACGGCTCGACCAGGTCGAGGTCCTCGTCTTCGCCGGCAATCACGGCGTTACCGCGCGCGGCGTTTCCGCCTATCCCGCCGAGGTGACCGCGCAGATGGTGGCGAATTTCTCCGCCGGCGGCGCCGCCATCAACCAGCTCGCACGCACCGCCGACGCGGCGCTCCGCGTCGTGGCGCTGTCGCTCGATGCGCCGACCGCGGATTTCACCGAAGCGCCGGCGATGACCGAGCAGCAATTTCTCGCCGCAGTCGCGGTCGGGCACGATGCCGTGTCGCCGCAGGCCGATCTCATCTGCCTCGGCGAGATGGGCATCGGCAACACCACGGCGGCGGCGGCGATCGCCGCGGCGCTGTTCGGCGGCGGCGGCGGGCGCTGGGCCGGCCGCGGCACCGGCGTCGACGATGAAGGCCTCGCGCGCAAGCGCACGACCATAGACCGCGCGCTCGCGCGTCACGCCGCCGTGCTCGACGATCCGCTCCGGATCGCGGCGGCGCTCGGCGGCCGTGAGCTTGCCGCCATTCTCGGCGCGACGCTGGCGGCGCGCAGGCACAGCATTCCGGTCCTGCTCGACGGCTTCGTCTGCACCGCCGCGGTGGCGCCGCTCTACAAGCTGCGCACCGATACGCTCGCGCACGCGCTCGCCGGCCACGTCTCCGCCGAGGCCGGCCACCGCATGCTGCTCGACGCGCTCCGGCTCTCTCCGCTCCTCGACCTCAACATGCGGCTCGGCGAAGGCTCCGGCGCGGCGGCGGCGCTTTTGATCCTGCGCGCCGCGCTCGCCTGCCATACCGGGATGGCGACGTTCGCCGAGGCCGGCGTGTCCGACCAGCCGGCGGAGGAGGGGACGGAGAAGGCGGCGGGATAGTTCTTTGCTCGTCACGCTGTTGGCAGGGTGCCGAGCTTGCCCGTCGCACAGCGAGGATCAGTTGGCCGATGCCAGACGCTCGGCGAACTCGATCGCCTCGATCAGGCTTCGCTCGTTGGCGATCCCGCGACCGGCGATATCAAACGCCGTGCCATGGTCGACGGAAGTGCGGATGATCGGCAGGCCGAGCGTGATGTTCACTCCCGACAGCTCCATCCATTGGCCGGTTGCCGGATCGACCTCGAAGCCGAGCAGCTTGACCGGGATGTGTCCCTGGTCGTGATACATCGCGATCACCGCATCATATTGGCCGGCGCGAAGCTTGACGAACACCGTATCGCCAGGAATCGGCCCGACCACGTCGAACCCCTTCGCCACGGCCTCGGCAATCGTCGGCTTGGACACGTCGATATCCTGGCGGCCGAACAGGCCGCCCTCGCCCGCATGCGGATTGAGTGCCGCGACTGCGATCCTGCGCCGCTCGATACCGAGACCGCGCAGCGCTTTGTCCGTCAGCTCGATGACAAGGCGCAGCCGCTCCGGGGTCAGCCGCTTCGGTACCTCCTCGAGCGCCACGTGCGTCGTGATGTGACTGACGCGCATGTTGCCGTGCGCGAGCATCATCACTGAGCCGCGCACGCCGGTCAGTTCAGCCAGCATCTCGGTGTGACCGGCATAGTGATAGCCGGCGCTGTTGAGCGCCTCCTTGTTCAAGGGTGCGGTGACGATCGCGGCGATCCGGCCGGCGAGCGCGAGGCGCACAGCCTGCTCGACGGCCTTGAAGGCGAAACGTCCGCCATCAGCGGACAGCGTCCCCGGCCGGATCGGCTCGCCCTCCCGGTCCGCTTGCAGGAACCCGAGATGAGCCCACTCGCCATCGCCAACCTCGGGAATGGGCTGGCCCAGGCCGAGCTGCTCCTGCGCTGATCGCAGCGCCGCGCCGCTGCCGATGATCAGGAGGCGCAAATCGCCCGAAGCCAGCCTGTCGCGCAGCTTCGCCGCGGCCTTGACGATGATCTCAGGGCCTATCCCGGCCGGGTCGCCCATGGTGATGGCGAGGTGGCGCGCCATCGTCATTCGATCCCTTCAGACATCAGATCGTTCTCGATCAAAAGGTCGCGCCAGAGCGTCGGGGGCCCGAACGCGCCGGACTTGGAAACGATCTCGACTCCATCCCAAACGCCGCCCTGCATCAAGAGATAGCGGCAGGCCCGGTGCGACCTGGGCGGTTGCGAGCAGCGAGTCCGTACCGAGCGCGCTGCACAGCTGTTTGAGGGTTTCACCGCCGGCGACAATGACGGTTCCCGGCCGCGGCAAACTTGATGCCACGCTTCCCAGTAACTCGCCGATCCGGCGCGCCGCCGCATCGCGCGACACGCCTGCCGACAGCCCGGGGCTGACAAGAGCGACCCCGGTTTCCGCGAGCCGCCGCTCGATAGCGCGGATTTCTTCGCGCGGGCCGGAGAACTCGGCCCAATGCACCTGGCAAGCGGAGAGCTGCGCCGCGATCGCGGGGTGGTCGGAGCCGAATAGACCAAGCACGGGTTTCTTCAGCCTCCGGGACGTGCGGACGTTATGAGCGCGGGCGAGCGCGCGGGCAAGGCCGCCGCTGCCGCACCAGATTACCAGCCCCGGCGCGCTGCGGCCGACAGCCACGACGCGGTCGAGATCTTCCTCGGTTTCCGCATCGAAGACAGAGATCCCGTCGGCGAGGGTATCGGTCAGGCTGGCCTTCACGGCGACCAGACCTTCGGCGCGCAGTTCTGTCGCGATATCGCCGCCGGCGGCGCTCCACGAACCATCTCCGCTTCGCGCGAATTGCCTGCCGCCCTGGGTTCGGCGCTCCTGGTACGGGAACGCGGGCGCCATGACGCAATGGCGCCAGAAGCCGAGCCTGAAGCAAGCGGCGAGTTCGCCCGGCCAGGCGCCTCGCATCAGGCTATCGACCTTCTTGTAGGCAATGGTGCCGTTATGCAGCAGCGGGGCGAGCCCGTGGACGATCTCAGCCGCCTTCGTACGCGGGTATTCCCGCGTTCCGCTGTCGATGGCGAGACTTTGCGGTATGATGGCCGGCAAGCGATTCGCCCAGCGGACTTCAACCGGGCCGCAAAGGCCGATGAATTCGGCCGCAGTGTCCAGCGCTCCCGTGAGGTCGTCAGCCAGAAGGCGCAGCGATGGCATGACATTCCCGGACACGAGAGATGCGACAACGCGGCAAAGCTGATCGCGGCAAATGCGCTCAGTCGATCGCTTCCGCCACGATCGTGATGACCGGGAAAGCCCCGAAGGGCTTGATGCGGGCATCAGCGAGGAGTTTCATATAGCCGACCTTTTCGGCCCGATAACAGCGGCCGTGGAGCGTATGATGAGCGCAGCCGACGAGTATCGCCGCATGGCCGAGCAGTGTCTTCGCTGGGCCCGGGAAGCCAAGTCCGAGGAGGAGCAAAAGGCCTTTTTGGAGATGGCGACCAATTGGAGCCAACGGGCGGCTCAGGAGGACGGAAGCCTTTGGGTGGGCACGTGCGCTCTTCGGCGATGACCGCCCCCGGAGCCGCCGGATCGAGCAGGGCAGAACGAATCCTGCGATTGCTGAAACCCGCGCGCTGTCGACGGCGACTTTGAATGAGCACGTAGCCCGGGTTGGCGCCGAAGGCCCCTGACCCACTCTACAGAGCCGCTGCCAGGCCCCCCGACCAGCGCCGGCTGTCACATTTTCATTGACATTCGTCCCCGTTTATGTTACCGGCACAATGCCCGTTCGTTCGAGGGACGTCACCGGTGACGGCCGATTGATGGAGCGGGTGCGGTTCCTGCGGGCGGGGCTCGTAACCCCGTTCTCGGGCGGCTCGGGCATCGACCCCTCCGGCACTACGACCGGGGCGCGGGGTGCTCCGCTTAAGCGTGATCGACGGCGCGGGCAACGCCCGCGTCCTCTCTTTCGCGTGAAGCGCGGCCCGGGCTGAGCCGAAGCGTTCGGTCGCTTTGGCAAGCGCCGCGGTGGAGCGCCGGAAGGCGAGCCCCCTCCCAGCCCTCCCCCCGCAAGCGAGGGAGGGTCGGGTGGGGGCACCGCGCCCGAAGCGCATTCAGGTGGCAACATCTGATGGCGCCGCGCGGACATTGGTTGGATGCGCCTTTCGGCGCTCCGCTTCCCTCGGCCTTTTCGCGGGACGGCGAATCTTTTTGATGCATCGTCGTGAGCAGGACTCGGACGCAAACGCGCCGCGAGAACGATTTTGTGTTCGTCATTGCCGGACTTGATCCGGCAATCCATGCTGAGCTGCACTTCAGCATGGACCACCGGAGCATGGACCACCGGGTCAAGCCCGGTGGTGACGAAATGAAAGCCGCGCGGGAGCGTGAGCCCGCGGAAGCTGCATGCGCGAAAAACGAAAGCTACATGAACGCCTGGATGCCGGTCTGGGCGCGGCCGAGCACCAGCGCGTGGATGTCGTGCGTGCCTTCGTAGGTGTTGACCGTTTCCAGATTGCAGAGGACGCGCATCACGTGGAACTCGTCGGAGATGCCGTTGCCGCCGTGCATGTCGCGGGCGAGCCGGGCGATATCGAGCGCCTTGCCGCAATTGTTGCGCTTGAGGAGCGAGATCGCCGGCGGCGATGCCTTGCCCTGTTCGATCAGCCGCGTGAGCCGCAGCGCTGCGTGCACGCCGAGCGTGATCTCGGTCTGCATGTCGGCGAGCTTTTTCTGGATGAGCTGGTTGGCGGCGAGCGGGCGGCCGAACTGCTTGCGCGCGAGCACGTAGTCGCGGGCGCGGTGCCAGCAGAACTCCGCGGCCCCCATGGCGCCCCAGGCGATGCCGGTGCGCGCCAGGTTGAGGCAGCCGAACGGCCCGGCGAGCCCGGAAACGTTCGGCAGCAGGTTCTCCTCGGCGACGACGGCGCCGTCGAGCACGATCTCGCCGGTGATCGAGGCGCGCAGCGACAGCTTGCCCTCGATCTTCGGCGTGGAGAATCCCTGGGTGCCGCGTTCGACGATGAAGCCGCGGATCTTGCCGTCGAGCTTGGCCCAGACGACGGCGACGTCGGCGATCGGGGAGTTGGTGATCCAGGTCTTGGCGCCGTTGAGGCGAAAGCCGCCGGAGACTTTTTCCGCGCGCGTCGTCATCGCGCCGGGATCGGAGCCGTGGTCGGGCTCGGTCAGCCCGAAGCAGCCGATGAATTCGCCGCTCGCGAGCTTGGGCAGATATTTGCGCCGCTGCGCCTCGCTGCCGTAGGCATAAATCGGGTGCATGACGAGCGAGGACTGCACCGACATCGCCGAGCGGTAGCCGGAATCGACGCGCTCGATCTCGCGCGCGATCAGGCCGTAGGCGGTATAGCCGAGGCCGGCGCCGCCATATGGCTCGGGGATGGTCGCGCCAAGGAGGCCAAGCGCGCCCATCTCGCGCACGATCGCCGGATCGTATTGCTCGTTGCGGTAGGCATTGAGGACGCGCGGGAACAGCTTTTCCTGGGCGTAGTCGCGCGCGGTGTCGCGCACCATGCGCTCTTCCTCGGTCAACTCGCCTTCGAGATCGAGCGGATCGTCCCAGCGGAACGCCGCGTCCTTGATCTGGACGGACTTCGCTTCGCGTTTTTCGGCAAGCTGCGTCATCGCGCGGCTCCTCGGTGTCGGCATCCGCAGGGGTTGTCTGCCATGAACTTAGAAGCGCCGGCGGCGAGCGGCAAGCACCGGGCGCCCGCCGCGAAGCAGGCGGTTGGCCACGTTGGCAGCGGCACGCACCGGAGCCGGCGTTGCTGCAATGCCGGCCATCCGCTATCTAGATTCAAATGTGCCGGCTGGCTTCAAATACGCCGGCCTTGCGCCCGTAGCTCAGCTGGATAGAGCGCTGCCCTCCGAAGGCAGAGGTCAGGGGTTCGAATCCCTTCGGGCGCGCCAATGATTTCAGTGTGTTAGACGTAATCATGCAATGGGTGTAAATCGCCTAGCAACCATATAGCTACCAACGACTGCAAAATTCGGGCTTCAAAGCCGGGCGCCAAGGACTCGCAGCGTGTGCTCGATACGCATCTCGTCGGCGATGCTGGTTTTGGACAGGCGCACGAGCAGAGCAAACGGTGCATGTGGCCGGCACGAGCGGCAGGACAGCGACGTATCAAGCTCGTGATCGCGGCGTCGCGGTGTCGGTCGAGCGCGCGCAGGTCAATGTCCCGAGTGGTCCGGCAGGCCGGGCAATAGACCCATAGGAAATGGTGCCGACTCGTTAGCGCGGCGCCGATCGTCGGCGCGAACAGCAAGGGCATTCGCCGGGCTTGGCGCTCGTTCCAAGCGCCGATTAGGCGCTCGGCGTCCTGAAGCACCTGGGCATCGGACGCGCGCCTCGCGGCGGCCTTAGCGTCAGCCTTGGCCTTCCGCTTAGCTTCCATCTTGCGACGGTTGAAGCCCATGACCGGATGGTCGCCGAACGAGCGCGAGGCAACGCGGTGCGCCTGCTACTGCCGCGGCGCGCTTGACCCGGTAAGCAAAACTCGGGAATGAGCCGGGGAAGGCGCGCAAGGTCGAAATCAGCCACGCCCTCGAAATCTTTAACAGCGACAGATGCTAGTGGCCGCCCTCATCCGTCGAGCCTCTTGCTCTTGACGTTGTTTCCATTCTTCCGAAAAAGGCTTGAGATACTTGAAGTTGCCTGGCGCGCTCCCAGTAGACGGGGCATCATCATGTAGCTTGCGACCGGCTATTTTGGATTCTGCTCTGGCCTCGTCCACAATCGGGCGGGCAATGTGCATCCTTTTCCGATGCGAAGTGTGGGTGACGTGCATCTCCGCACGGTATTCGCTCCCGAGTGTTGTCCCTGCCCACGACGTCAATGGCGACAAGCAGGAGCAAAACGCTAGAGTGCCGAGCACAACGACGCCGTTGACGACCAAGAAGCGCACGACCTACTCCACCGCGGGCGAACGGGACGAATAAATCAGGGCGCCCGCCGCCGTGTCGGCAAAATACGCCCCCACTCCCTGACACCCAAGGGATTTCGATCAGGCAGCGTCAGAAGGCCGCAGAGCGTCAAGCTCTCGAGCGCCGCCGACGAGGCGAAGTCGTGTCGAAACGTGATGTGGCGCGAGAGCTGATCTTCTCTGGGTCTTCAACGGTCAGGAAACCTTGGGGCTCGGCCTCGCGACATCGGTTTGCGACGACCCACGCGGCGAAGCCAGTTGAAAACGATCGGGGGCTAGCCGTCAGGCAGCACGTGTCAATGCGCCACCTTGCTATCCGGGTTGGTTTGCGCGGACCAAACTCGGGAATGGACAGGGGGAGAGACGCAAGTCGAAAATTGTTTGGATGGCTTCCGGCCCCGAAGCTGCGCGAATACTACGTTGACCCTGCGGTTGGCGGCGGTCAGGAAGCGCAGAGGGTCCTGTATCTCACAGTGGTGACTGGTCAGGTGCGAGCGCGTTTAAACGGCCGTATTCTTCGCCTCGACCAAATAGCATTAATCGGGCAAATCAATCCTTTTAGCCTACCGCCTGATCTCGAACTGTCGATTGAGGACGCACGCCGAAAGTGGGGCGGGCCTTGATCGGAGGCGCAGGCGGCTCCGGCAGCTTGACGATATTGACGGCGAGGCCGGGCCTCGTCGCGGGTGAACAGCTTGGCCGCCGCGCACGCTGCCGGGCTCCTCCTTCGAGGTAGACGTAGGCGCACAAAAAAGACGCGGGTTTCCGAAAAACCCGCATCGAGTCCTCGCGTGGTGTCGACGTTGCTTTTTGGGGGTCGCCCCTGGCGTGCGACCCGAGCCAGCGCAAATGTGCGCCCGTAACCGTTGACGAATCCTTACTCGCTCGGACCATCCAAGCAAAAGACGACGCGGGATGGGTCGCCCGCGTCATCTGGTGTGGTGTCGGGTGGGGGTTTCAACGATGACCCATGGGCCGGCACCATGCACTGGTATGGTTGACGAAGCGTTAAAGCGACCCACTTCCGAAAGCGGCGCGCCTTCGCCGACGGACCAGGGCGGCGGGAAGCGGCGGCTAGACATCTGAGAGCTGCTCTCGTTCCTGGTCTGCCGCGTCGCCAATAATCGCGATCTCTAGCCATTGCTGCGCAAGCGCCAGATACAAGGCTTTGAGTGCATTATCTCCCCGCCAGCCTGCTGCCCTGGCCGCCAGGGTGCATTCAGCGGCTCTTGCCCTGCAAGCGTTGCCGAGTTGGCCCATGCTGCACGTCACCTAAACCAACACAATCGGTGCGGTCGCCATGTGCGCGCGCGTGTGCCATCAATAATCTCCAGGCCGTCTTTCGGCATTGATCTCGATCAAAGCTGCTCACCCGCGACGAGGTCCGGCGCATCGCGGCCAACATCGCCTGCCGGACCTGCTAAAATGGCTCTGGTACTGAACCCGTCCGCGACGCAAGCGAACGTGGCACAGTCGCGCATCGGAGAGCACTTAAAGCTGGTGCTCAGCGTCATCGACCGGCAGGTGCATTGAGGTAGCGATATTTAGTTTACCCGTCCGCGCAAGGGAGCGAACCCGTGATCATCGCCCCTGGAGAAAAGGTCTTCGGCGCTTTGTTGGCGATTGCCGGCGTAGGGATCATCCTCACCGGCCATTGGGCGACGACGGACGATATGATCGCGGACCTGATCGCGGGTCTGCTGATGCTGGGGTTTGGCGTTACGATCTTACTGATGTGGAGCTTTCAGCGCTAACTGCCACCTTTGGTCCGTCGAAGCGACGGACGTCGCCTACCACCGAATGCCGAGATCGCCTTACGCCCTCACATGGAGCCGGTGCTGCTCGAGGGCGGAATGGCGCCGGCGACAACGTCGCCTGTAAACATGCGCTTGCAGAAGTTCAGCGCGTGATGGCCCTTAAGGACCTTAGTTTGGCCCCAACGGGCTGTAGAGTCTTTGTGATTAATAGCTGATCGGCTCTGCGAACCCGGTTTGCGCCACCTACTTTGACTTTAACCAAATGCCAACCCCGCGACCCAACCAAAGCCTGCTATTGGAATTGCAGGATAATCTTTCTGCGGACCTGTTCGCGAGTGCCGCGCCCTTACGGCTTGCGGCGGACGAGGCTCTGTTTCTTGCCGGCGATAGTGGAGACGGTTGTTATATGGTCGAAGAGGGATTGCTTAAAGTAGTTATAGCGTCGCATTCCGGTGGTGAGCGTATCCTGGCCTTTCTTGGACCAGGTGCCATTGTTGGCGAAATGTCGATTATCGACGGGCGGCCGCGCTCTGCATCCGTGGCGGCGGTGCGTCAAGCTGCATTAAAGTTTCTCAGCCGTGCTGCCTTTGAAGAGTTCACTAAAAGATATCCCGACGTGTACAAATACCTCGTGAAACTTCTTGCATCGCGTCTTCGCGAAGCGAACGCGGTGATTGCTGCCGGAACTTTTTTATCACTCAAAGGTCGGGTGGCCCGCACGCTACTGGAACTTGCGGAGGGGTTCGGCCAAGATGTCGGATCCGGGCGTATTGTTATTCATCAAAAGATTGGGCAAAGCGATCTTGCGGCCATGGCCGGCATCGCTCGCGCCAACGTCAGCCGAATTCTCAATGAGTGGAAACGTCAGAAGCTCGTGAGCCGCTTATCGGGCTATTACTGTCTTGAGAACAAGGCAAAGCTTGAGAGTGAATCCGAGATGTAAAATGAAAGCCAACCATACCAGTGGTCTCACCAAACCAAATCGGGGCATTCACTACACTGTCCGCATACGCGACTCAAAAATTTGATCTTGTCGGCAAGGAAATCAATACAGTCCCGAAGGTAAAAATGGGTGCGAGTGGAGCGACACGCGCGGTCAATCCGAATGGACTTCATGTTAATCTCCGCACCGTATTAGGCGGCATTTTCAATTCCGCAGCCCTTTCAGGGCTGAGGCGCCAACTCGTTAATGTCGCTGTCCATCCAGGTGGAAGTAATCGCTGAACTTGCGAAGCTGCGGTTCGGCGCGATGTAGAAGCTGCCCAGAATTCTGACCGGTCGTTCTTGGTTGCACTCACCTCGTAAAGAACATCAGCAAATGTAATATTCATGTGAGTACACTGTGACCCCAGCAACAAGCAGGGCCAGTAAGCGGAAGGTTTAAACTTACGTCACCACTTATCTCGCCCAATCGGCACGTTGTGTGACTGTCGTCACAAATTTCCCTTTTTTCAATGCAGCAGTGCGCGAGGCAAGGCACATTCTCAGCTGTTCGAACCTGATAGGCTAGGCCCAAGATGAGAGCCACCCCTGTCAACCAAGGCTTGCTGTCTGAACTGCAGGGACACCTATCTGCGGACTTGTTCGCGAGCGCGACGCTGGTGCGACGCGCGGCGGACGAGGTCCTGTTCGTGGCCGGCGATGCCGGCAACGGTTGCTATCGGGTCGAAGATGGTTTGATCAAAGTCACTATGATGTCTCGTGCCGGGGTGGAACGCATCTTGGCGTTCCTTGGACCCGGCGCCATTGTTGGCGAACTAGCGATCATCGACGGGCGGCCGCGGTCGGCGTCGGTGGTGGCGGTGCGTGAGACCACGTTGAAGTTTCTAAGTCGCGCAGCATTTAAGGAATTTGCAAGAGAACACCCCGAGGTCTACCAGAACCTGATGAAGGTTCTGGCGACCCGTCTGCGTCTAACGGACGAAACGGTCGCCGCAGGAAGTTTCCTCTCACTGAAAGGTCGGGTCGCGAGGACGTTGCTCGAGCTCGCGGAAGAGTTCGGTCGGAATGTCGGATCCGGCCGCGTTGTGATTCACCAGAAGATTGGACAGAGCGACCTTGCCGCTATGACTGGGATCGCGCGCGAGAATCTCAGCCGCGTTTTCAATGATTGGAGGCGTCGCAAGCTGGTGAGCCGCTCGTCCGGCTATTATTGCCTTGAGAACAAGGCGCGGCTTAAGGCGGAGGCTGAACTTTAGTGAATCATGAGGCACGGCAGAGTTAGTCGTCTCGCCTGCCCCGCGCGCCTTTAACATTTTTGCTCGCTCCGCGCGGCGAGCACTCGCGCGCCGGGCAAAGCAAAGCTGGTGATCTCTCACAATCTGCGTCGCCTCAACGCCGTATCGCGTTGATCCATTTTCGGATCAGGCTGAGGGTCAGGAACACTGACCATAAGACCATGGTTGAGAAGAACACGAATGACGGGAGCGCGATCGGAGGCAACTGTCGAAGCGAGTTGCGAGTCATCCGCCTCGGTCATTGCCACGCCGCATGGCGCTGGCATCATGCGCGTGCGGATCGGCAGTTACCCCCAAGGTGGATCTGGCCATGACCAGGTTGCGTAGCCTCGTCACCGGCCGTTCGACGGGAAGGGCACCAACGAAGGCCCTACAACATGTCCGCCGGCCGGGGCACTCTCCACCTAGCGGCTCGCCGGAAACCGCATCAGCGGCCTCGGCTGAGTCAACGCCGCCTGCCCATTGGCGTCCCTGATGATGTAGCATGTTTCGCTCTCCTCGACCGACCAGGGTCGCGGAAAGTGGGCGCTCGGGCATGGCCCATTAGAGCACGCGCGGCACCAGTCCACTCCTGCTCACCGAAGGCCCCGCGCCGGGCTTAGGAGGGCCGCCGGTACGTTCGGCGGGAGTCTGCCATAACTCTTTGACCTTGCGGGGATTGCGGTTGGATTGCCCTTATTACCAGGAATACTAGCGCCAGCATGACCGGTTTATTTGCCCGCTGTCGCGCAGTGATGGCGCTCCGCCGCGCCGAGTGGCGAAGGTCTATCTTCCTTCCGGTGCAAAACAATTCGGGAGCCGGGAGGGCACGAACTGACCTACGTGGTCATCCCAGAAGAGAAATATAGACCGGCTGGCGGCGCGCAAATTTCGGAAAAATGTGATGGAGGTCACATTCTGACAACCATCGTCGCCACCAAGATGTGTGGGGTTGGTTCGTTTCAAGTCGCGACGATTGCGCCGCCAGCGCGATAGGGGATTTGCACGTGGAGAGCAAATGGGTGAAGGCTGGGTTACCGGTGCTTCGCGCGACTCTTGCAACTGGGCTCATGGTGGTGTTGCTCACAGCAGCCGCCAGTGCCGGGCCATTCGAGGATGGCGCGGCTGCGTATCGCCAAGGCGACTACACGAGGGCGTTGCGAATTATTCGCCCGATGGCGAGAAAGGGCTACGCCCCAGCCCAGTTCAAACTCGGGCTAATATACGTTAAGGGCAACGGCGTGCCACAGGACTACCGCGAAGCCTTGAAGTGGTATCGAAAAGCAGCCGACCAGGGCAATGCCGCCGCCCAGAGGGACCTCGGCGTCATGTTCGGCGAGGGCCTGGGCGTGCCGCAGGACTATGCGGAAGCCTTGAAGTGGTTTCGCAGAGCAGCCGAGCAGAACGATGCTGCTGCACAGACGAACCTTGGCGTCATGTACGACTTTGGCCATGGCGTAGTGCGGGACTATGCTGAAGCGTTGAAGTGGTATCGCAAGGCTGCCGACCACGGCGATGCCGAGGCGCGGTACAACCTCGGTGTCATTTACGAGCGCGGCGATGACGTGCCGCAGAATTGCGTCAAAGCCGTGAGGTGGTATCACCTTGCCGCCGACCAAGGCTATGCGGCCGCACAGTCCAACCTCGGCGCCATGTACGATAGAGGCGAAGGCGTGCCGCAGAACTACCGCGTAGCGTTAAAGTGGTATCGCAAGGCTGCCGACCAAGGCAATGCCATGGCGCAGTATAACATCGGCGCCATGTACGCCCGTGGTCACGGTGTGCCGCAGGACTATGTCACTGCCCACATGTGGTTCAGTTTGTCAGCCGCTCAGGACGACGACGATGCAGCGAAAAATCGTGATGTTATTGCGCAGCGCATGACACCAGCGCAGATCGCCGAGGCCCAGAAGCTGACGCGTGAGTGGAAGCCCAAGCCTAATGGATATCCATTAGCGAGTTTTCAGCCGCGTATGCCGAGTGTGCCGTACGGCGTCTTTACCTGGTAGGAGCCTTTACTCTGCGAGCCCGTAACAAACCGAAAGGAGCCGCGGGTTGCTTCTACCGCAACGCTACCCGCAGATTTATTCGGGTCGTAGACGAACTTATCGAGCCGGACGCTCGATTTTGGACCCACACTCAGATTACTGTTGTCGTGAAACCGCAAATCGGCCACGCCAGCATCCCCCGTGTGAATCAGTTCCTTTGAATAGACGGTAGCACCACCCGAAAGCATCCTTGTATTGGCTTCCGCCTGTGGTTTCACCGATGTGGCACTGCCGATGGCTTCTTGGCCGCGTGAGGTAGCTGACTGCAGCAGCGTAAACAATCCTACGAGCAGAAGCCCTGGAGCAATCGTGCGAAGGTTCATGGTCGTCCTCCTGCAGCCACTACCAATACTACTCCCAAGGGCGGGACGGGAAGTGTGACACCCGGCACACAACGGCGTTTTTTGCGATTGTTAGCGGTCAGGCGGGTCGGACGCAGGAAGTCACCGACGTCGGGGCGCCCCGCCCTTTGCGATCAGCCCGAGTCCGCCCACGCGCCAATGTCCGGTACGGCCTTCGCCGAAGCCGGGGCCAAGGACCTTGGTCGCTAACCCGGCGGGGCGCGTGCCGCAGCGCCGTTCAGCGGTCTAAGAGGAAACTCACTTGCTCAGGCCATGCCACAAACTCCCCTTGCTAGCCGCGCCACAGACTCGGCTCAGGCGGCGAGCGGCTTGATCTCCACAGCGTAGCCAAGGTCGGCCAAATGTTTGACCAAGCGCTTTTTTTGCTGGTCGGTGGAACGGCGATCGAAGTGATTGCGGCCGAGGTCCTTGTACATCGTCCCGTCCTTGAGCATCTGGTAGATGGCGGTAAGGATCGAGGCTGCGACGGCCATGATCGCCTTTTTGGAGCTGCGCCGGGCTTTGATGCGGTAGAATTGGGCCTGCAGGTAGCTGTCTTTCTTTTTTATCGCCGCCCATGAGCATTGCACCAGCGTGGTCTTGAGCCAGGGAGCTCCCTTGCGCAGGCGATTGGATCGACGCTTGCCGGCACTCTCGTCGTTGCGCGGACATATGCCGGCCCACGAGATGAGATGGGCAGCCGACGGGAACCGGCTCATGTCGATCCCGATCTCGGAGACGATGACGTGAGCGCCGAGGCTCTTGATACCCGGAATCGACATCAGGAGCTCGACTGCGGTGCGAAAGGGCCCAAGGTTTGCCTCCACTTGCGCGTCGACCGTCGCCATGGCGGCATCGAGAGCGTCGATCTGGTTGAGATGAAGGCGCAGCAGGAAGCGATGGTGCTTGGTCACGCGACCGCGAAGGGCCTCGCGGAACTCCTGAGGTGACGCCTTCACCCGCCGATCGGCAAGGCTGGCCAGCTTGGTGGGATTGGTCTCGCCGGCAATCAGTGCCTCGAGCATGGCGCGGCCGCTCTTGCCCATCAAATCGGAGAGTACTGAGTCCATTTTGATGTTGGCGTCCTCGAGCGTCTTCTGCACCCGCAGCACGTGGCTCGACTGTTCACGAACCAATTGTTTGCGCGTGCGCAACAGGTTGCGCATTTCCTGGGTCTGCGTATCCGGCACGAAGCTCGCCCGGATCAGACCGTGCGCCAGCAGTTCGGCCAGCCACATCGCATCGTTGACGTCGGTCTTGCGGCCCGGCACGTTCTTCACATGCGCGGCGTTCACTAACACCAACGCGAACTCGCCATCATCCAAGATATGCCAAACGGCGATATGCGTGCACTCGTTTGCCGCCAACCACTCCGACAAGCGCAGAAGATCCGAAGTGATCGTCTGGAACGTACGAACTTCGGTCGTGACCTTGCCATCGGCTACAAGGCGTAGGCAGGCCACCACCGTCTCTTTGTGAACGTCGAGACCGCAACATCGCCGATGCAACAGCTCCATCTCATCCTCCTGGGTTGCGCCGTCGGCGTGGGGCTCCCGTAAATAAGAAGTCTAAGAAGCGTGCTCCGGGGCCGATGACGGCCCGTGGCGACAGTCTGAGGTGCTCCAGGAACCCTGGGTCCAACTTAAACGCGGGCTTAATCGCACCAAAGGAATACCGACCTCGATGCCGACGACGCGGCCACAGAATGGCAAAGTTTCATGCGCTGCAGGTCCGGCAAGAAACGGATAGAGCGGATCGTGGTCCCCTTGATGACCTCAATGAAAGGCCATGGGAGGAACCACGATGGCGACGACTTCGGCTCAGCGGGTGCGCGCGCATCGCACCCGCCGGCACCGGCGCGATGTTCAGCTTACGATCGAGGTCAGCGGTCAGCGAGATCGACTTGCGGGAGATCGCCAGGGCGGGCTATGCCGACGCCGCCTCGACGGACCGGAAGGCCAAGGCCCAGGCGGTCGCGATATTCATCAGCGACCAGTGCTTCGGGCTGCGCCGAGGGAGCGTTGCAGCGTAACGGTTACGCCGTAACACAGCGTTGCGTCGCAACGGTTGCACCGCAACAGCCCCGTAACGGCGTCACTCCAAGCCGTCCATCCACGGCCACCCCAGCCATCGCTTGCTCGATGTCCTCGTGGTCCAGGACGCCCTGGCTGAACCGAAAGCGGCCGCGGTCGACTCGGATCACCAATTCCTCGCCCTCGAGGATGACTTTGTTGTCCTCCCATGCGCTTGTTTGACTGCGAATTTTCCTTCACGCCCCATCATCGAGGAGAACGGTTTGTTCTCAGTGATGCGCAGGATCTCAGGACGGTTGGCCATCGTATGATCCCCCCGGTTGGTTTGGCCTCATAATTCAATTCCACCCTCACGGCGGCTGCGCCGCCCTTTGCCGGCGATGATAAAGGCCAGCCAGCAGCACGGCGAGGGTGCCGGTGAGGAAAATGCCGTCGAAAGTGCCGGCGCCGCCGATCGACGCGACGGGCGCACCGAGGCCGCGCACCTTGTCGAGGTTGGTAAGGTCGGCGCCGATCAGCGTGCCCAAGCTGCCGCCTACGTAGGCGAGCGGCGCGGCAAACTCGCGCGATAGCAGCAGCGCGACGACCGCCGTCGTCACCGCCGGGAAAAATACCGGCACCGCGATGCCGATCCCGGGCACGGGATAGGCGAGCCAATGTAGCACAAGGGCGACGATCGCAATCGCGATCGCTCCCTTGACCCACAGATTCCGGGTGATGAGGAGATAGATCGACATCAGGGTCGGAATGACGGCCCCGCCGACATTGACCGCGATAACCGTGCCCGATGAGTGCTCGACCACCGGCACGACATATTGCATGCCGAAGAAGGTGATTACCTGGTTGGAAACAACCGGCTCACCCGGCAGGTCCGCAATCGGGATGTTGAAATAGCTGCCGATCAGGGAGCCGATTAGTAGGTACATGGCGGTGCGCGGACTGACGCCGAGGTTCAGATAGGCGTGGCGCAGCAAATCCAACACCGCCAACCCGATGAACAGGACGATCAAAGCGGAGATGAAAATAGAAAAGAAGCCGGGCGTCAGCGGCAGGTAATGGAATGGGCTCACGTGCATCGGCTAGGCGGTGCGCAGTATGTCATCAACGTCGCTCGCGTCAGACTTCTTAGCGCGGATGGCGCGCGTCGCCAAACCGAGCCGGTTGACCGGACCGAGCCGAGCCGCCCGGCGCTTGTCGCCTCTCTAGCCGAGGCACGCTATGCTACCTCTTGCTCGGGCGCGGGAACCAACGCGCGGAGGCTTCGACGTCATGCGTTTTCACACGCGAGCTGCGCTGTCTGTCACGACAATCGGATTTCTGGCCGCTTATCTAGCGACCACGGCCCTAGCACAACAGGAGCGGGTCGAATGCGTCAAACGCTCCGCCACTGCGACTCCGCCGCCGCACCCGGCATTCCCTGTATGAAATCGCGGTTCAGGGTGGCCCCAAGAACGGCAATATCGTCGAGCTCGGCTGGCTGGTTTCAACGGACCAGAACGGCGATGCCGATCCCCATATCTTCGTGTTCCATTGGAAGAACTGGCAGGGGACCTGCTACAATGGATGCGGCTGGCAGCAGTACAGCAACACCTATTATCCGGGGCAGAACATCGGCTCGTTGGTCGGGCGCGAGATCTACATCGGCTACGTATTCTGGAAGGGCAATTGGTGGGCTTGGTTCGACAACCAATGGATCGGCTATTTCCCCGGATCGGAATGGAACAACGGCTATACCAAGAGCGCGCTGATCCAATGGTTCGGCGAGGTATCTTCGGAAAACGGGGTGCTGCCCAAGACCCAAATGGGTGACGGCATATTGCCTCCGGCGCCCAAGGCGGCGCACATGCTTACGGGTGCTCGCACATGGTGACATCGCGTATACAGTCGGTGACGCGGACCGAGGTGTTGTTTGGTCCATCGGTGTGACCACATTCGGCGGGAAACAAGCCGGCGATAGGTGGACGGACGTTCTTGAGGGTAAGTTGTTGACGCCGACGATGCCGACAAGGTTCGCATCTTGGTGAAGTTTGTTGTTGGGTTCTGGCGCGGGTCTTCACGTCCTTCTCTCCCGCGCTGTTAGGAAAGGGCTGGCGGCAATGTCAGTGCCGCTCGTCGGCCCAGTGATGGACTGCGCAGCACACAAGATTATGGATATTTAATATTCGCCTTCATTTGATCAGTGGCAGGATAGGTCTCCATATATTTCATACACCGGTCCTTGTACTCGTGTTGCAAGGGGACGGTGGCGTTCGGTTCGGGAGAGCCGGGCGGGGGCTGTTTGGTCTGGTAGTTCAGTCTTTGCCGAATATTCTCAAGAATCTGCCTCGTCTTCTCTAGACTGTGATCTTCAGGTGGCACCACTATTAGATTTAGGATATTGGTTATGTTCGCAAAGTCTTCTTTGTAAACAAACGGAGTTATGCGCGAAAGCATTCCAAGAAGGTTCGCTCTAGGTCGTGTGGACAAACTTAATCCAATTCGGATGCAGGCAAGCAGCACGAAGGCGGCGAAGCTCTCGATCAGCTTGTCGTAGCGGGTGGCGACACGGCGTGAGTTCTTCGCACGATTGAAGAAGCGCTCGATGCGATTGCGCAGGGCATAGAGAGCCTTGTCGACGGCATGCTGTATTTTCCGGGTTGCAGTGCTGGGGATTGCGGCTTCACCACCACGTTCCTCAATGTCGTTGCGGACGGCTTCGCTGTCGTAGCCCTTGTCACCGAGCATCTGTTCCGGATCGCAGTCGATCTCCTGCATCAAGGCCGGAAACGCGGTGACATCGTGTGCCTGCCCGGGCGTAATCACAACGCCGATCGGCAGACCCTCGGCATTGGTGCGGGCGTTGATTTTGGTTGAGAAGCCGCCACGCGAGCGACCGAGCGCGTTACGCTCGGCCCCCCTTTTCCACCGGCTGCGCAATGATGCGCACGGATGATGGTCGCATCGATCATCTGCAGCGCGGCGTCCGACACTCCGCTTCCCGCGAGCCCTTCCAGGATCACGTCCCAGACGCCACTGTCGGCCCACCGCCGAAACTGCCTAAAGATCGAATTCCAGTTGCCGAAGCCCTCCGGCAGGTCGCGCCATGGTGCGCCGGTTCGCATCAACCAAAACACCGCGTCGAGCACGCGGCGATGATTGCGTGGCGGCCGGCCGCCGCCGCGATGGATCAGGAACGGTTCGAAGTACGCCCACTCATCGTCGGTCATCAGTCCGCGAATCAAGGCTGCCCTCCGCAAAGAGCAGCCTTGAATCAATTCGCGATTCTTGCGTCAATAGGTTTGTCCACCCGACCTAGCCTTGACCAACTACGAAGCCGCCTGAAGATTTGGGTCAAGTATTTGCACCAAGGGTATACATGCGTACTTTTCATCAATGATGTTGCCGAAAACAAGAATCGCGCTGAGACGCATATCGTAGTCGTCGCTGCGCGCGCCGGTTACAAGCACCGAGTACGTGTCAATGTTCGCGGCCCTTTGGAACTCAGTGTTAAACTTTGCGATGGTATCGATGTCCGCTTTAGGCGGGATGGTTTTTCCGTTCGCCACCTCCGCCGCGCTAATCATGTTTGCCATAGTGCGAATAGCACCCGTCGCACTCAGAAATTTGGCACGCGTATCTGCTCGCACAGAATCCGCTCGCATCGTGTTGTTCATAGTAGCGATGATTGGCACTAAACAACCTACCGCAAACCTCCAATTCATTAATAGCGCGTCTGGCACAATCGGCACGGCGCCGCCGCTACCCGATGTGACAGCGGCAGTGTAAGGGGCACACGCATTGCTGGTTTGGGCTCGAACTTCGATGCTCAAAACCAATGCCCAACAAGTTGCCACCAAAAAAAGGGCGCTAAGAAGCTTCTTCATTGCGGGTCTATCAAAGCGTTCGGAATTGCATTAAGAGTCTGTCCGGACACTTTAAGTGTCCGTCCGGAGAGTTCTTGAATCAAGTGAATCAGTTGTGATTCAAGAGTGGTGGCCTTGATTCGAGGGGGCGCCGATGTGGACGCAATAACTGGTTTTGTTTCGTTGTCGAGCGACGACGATTCGAGTCGACCGAGTAGACGACGTAGGGAAAAAGAGTTTTTTTGGGGAAGTGTTCCGTCGAGAACGCTTGAAGCGCCCGCCGCGAACCATTGTCCCATGAGGCTTTGTCTACGTGAAATCGCCCCATTTATCCGTTCGTGCTGGACGTCGATCGGTGCGTTAGGCAGCGAGAACTGCCTTGGGTTCTCGCGTAACCACCGATCTATGTTTGACGACTTAGCCTGCAACCCGCAGCAACGCTTGCTGCTGACGAGTTTGTAAAGAGTTGCGCTAACCTGTTATGGATTGAACAGCCAGTAGTGCGATCCGTATCGTTCCTTTAAAACTAGTCCAAATCTCTCCTGTGGCGGAGACCCACGACGGATCAGTTCAAACAGGTCGCCAGAACGGAGCGGTTGTCACCATAGTAAGAATGACCCAGGAGGCTGGTGTCCACCGCGGTCGCGTCGACAGTGTCAATCGCATTGACTATCACTAGGTCGAGGCCTGATTCCCCCGCTCGCGAATACGTATGAACGCGCTTGGACACCTTGAGCGCCAAGTCGTCGGATGAGGCGTACAGCGTCACTCGCTCAGCCTTTTCCGCAAACGATGCCGCGAGATTTTTGAACGTCGCGGCGTCTATGTCCGGTGCTGCAAAGACAATCTGACGCAAGCTTGCCGCATGTGGATCCGCCCGCGAAACGAGCGATGCCAGCGTTTCCGCAAGCAGTCGGCTGCCCATGCTATGGGCCAGTACGTGCACTACATTCGCGCCCAGCCGGTCCCGCAGCATCGTCAGGAACTGCGCAAAGCGCGGGCGCGACCATGCGACGTTCTCCTCATCGGTCGTATACTTGGGCACAGATCCTTCCGACGGCCAACTGTACAGGATGGCAAGGCCTTCGAAGTGAAGGTCGAAGGCAATCTGGGCGGTGCGGGCGACCGCATCTTCGAATCCGACGTTGAACCCGTGCACGAATAGCAGCACCTCTCTTTGGAGCCCCGTTCCAGTGTCTGCCTGGCACGCGCTTCGAATTCGGAGAGCGGGACCTCCTGAACAGACTGGACGACCACGTGCTTCGCAGGATCTGCACGAAACTGCAATTTCCACCACCGCGGTCTCTCGATCTCTCCCATGCGGTGGTCATCAGGAACGCTGACCTCAGCGACGCCGTAGGTGATTTCGCCCCGTTTTGGACCATAGGAAGGAGTAGACCCCGACATCGCCTCATTCGCGCGATCCGTGCCGTAGAAAATTGGGATGACCGTGTACCTGTCCTTCTTCACGAAGCCCGCCGGCATCGCTGCCCCTTTGGTTGGCGCTGCGCTTGCGATCGCCTTGAGAAGCAAGCTGTGCGCAGCAGGGAAGGGCACGAAGAGCTTGATGATTGCCTTCACTATATCGGCCGCGTCCTGTCCCTGCGAATTAAGTCGGCGCAAAAGGTTCGTCAGTTCGTACTGCACTTGATCACGCCCTTCGCCGAGCAGCGCCGCCATCGGCTCCCACTCATTGGCGATGGCCAGGGCGAGCGCGCTACCTTCGGTCATCTTCGGTCTCCGGTCATGACGCCTATCGCGCGACAAGCCTTGCCTGCAAAGCATCAATCGCCGTCACTAGGCGGGTCGCATCCGGATCGCCTTTGGACTGCAGTTTGGCTGCGATTTCTTTCAGGATGTCGAGTGTCCGCTCGGGCGATTTGATCTCGGCTTTTGCGATGAAGGTGGCATATGCCCTAGCGGCCTCGTCGGTTCGGCCGAGCAGCGCCAAGCAATCCCCAAGGTCGGCCCACGCCCAGCCCCGGTCACTCAGGCTCTTATCAGCTCGCAGGCTCGCTTCGATGAAATCAGCAAGCGTCTGGATCCTTGGTTCAAGCGATCGAAGCTGATCCGGTCCCGTCAGCAAGGAATACTTCAGAGCGTTTAGCCGGTTGTACGTGCTGGTCTGCCCGAAACTCTCTTCAAGGCCGGAGCCGGCCACATAGCTCGCGAGAGATTTGTCCAACGCGCCTATGCGCTGGTACATCCCGCCGAGTGCACGCGTAGATCTCGATCAAGTTCACGCAGGTAAGGGGCTGCGTCGTCCGGCAACCGCTGACTCGCCGCCCGCAGTATCTCGTCCTTTGCCTTTAGCAACCCGAGGCTTCATTCAAGGCCGCTAGCCCGGACCTGTATGCCTTACGTGGCTGCTTCCTCATGGCCGGCCTTACGCAGGGCGTCGCCCTTCTTCCGAATGACCGCGCCGTTTCCTGTAGCTCGATCGCTTTCTCGAGTGGCTGCATGGAGTCGATTCCTGCTCATGTAGCCTCTTTTCGATGTAGGAAGCGAAATCGAGCGACTCGGCATGCCACCCAAGTCGTAGAGCGCATCTTTCGTCGATCCGCCGAGTTGGCGGTAGACCTTAAGCAACTCCCCGGTCCGTCCTTCAATTCGCAAATCGCACTCGATCCAAATAGAGCCAGGCTGCCGATTCGTGCTCCAGTGCTGCCCGTTCGCTGTCCTGCTTGGCAAGGACGTTTCCATGAAAAAGGATCTGAGGGGCGAAAACCCGCCCCTGTTGCGGATGATGAAGCGAGTTCGGCACTCCGTTTGAGTTCCTCGACGACCGACGGCTGTGCCGCCTGCACCGTTCCGATTACCGGCAACAGCGAACGGTGGATGCGGTTGTAGGCGGCTTCGCCGGTGGAGGCCTCGATTCCTCTCCAGCAAGTCGACAATGTCCTCGATACGGCCGACGACTTCAGCTCGATATTTGTATGGCATCGGACTGAGCAGACGACCGCATCCGCTCGACCTGTGCTAGTTTGGACGCGCGCTCTCCGCCAGGCAGGTATCGATGATCTATGATCTCGAATGGCCCCCCACTCGCTGACGGCCAGTCGGGCACCAAGCTCGAGGAATACGGAGGCGCTGAACTCCGACCAATCCACCACGCAGGCGGAGGTCCGCAGGCGGATTTGTTCGTAGACGCTCTGTCGGATCAACTGTGGCGTCCCATAATCGATGATCCGCTCACTCTTAGGGCTGTATTTCTTCCTCTGCGACAGGGCCTGCTTGAGGCGGGACAAACGAACTGCCAGTTGCTGAAGAAGCGGTCCCCGTAAGCGCAAAGGACGGTCAGAATTCGCTCGCTCGGGTCGATCGTCGAGGATGCATGGTATTGAGAGCCGATCTGCCTTAGAGAATCGTATGCGGGAAGATCGAGGTGGTGGTGCCTTGCCGCTTGAACAAATCCTGTCTCGACGCGACTTACGAACCGTTCCACCACAGGGTCCGGGCCGACACGCGATTACGTTGCGTGTGCGAGTTGATGTTGAGATCCTGGAGGTTAAGGCAACTCGAGCGGCTGCCCCTCCCTCCACCCAGCACCGTGGCTACACACGGTCAGCAATCGGCGGCACGCTGACCGCACACCGACCAGCAGCATGACGGCCGGTTCAAAGCCGCTGACGTCAAATACGACAAGGTCCGCCTCGACGATAGCTCTCACGGCGGTGTCGAGCGCCTGACCGCTTGCAAATGCGTCGAGGATGAAAAGACGTGACGCGAACGTTGGATGGCTCGAATGTGGCTGGCGGGCTCGCTGCGGCCTGAGACAAGTCGCAGTTTGTTGACAGCGAGACAGAAGGCGTTCCAGATCCGGTTACCGGTCTCTCCCGCCACCGCGTCCTTGACGAGTTCAGTCAGCCCCCATTCGGGCGACCTCTCCTGCTGATACTCCGACAGCACCACCAAGCAATGCAGCTTGTCGCGATCGAACTCCGGCCACACCGAAGCCAGGTCCGCCAGTTCTTGGGATCAAAGACCATTTCCTGGAGGATGTTCCGCTTTCGCCTGATGAGTCTCGCCATGGCTCCCGGCGCGGTGCCTGAGCCTGAAGCGTTGGATTTTCTGCAAGGAGATTGGCACACCGCTGCTCCACCTTCGGCAGCATTCTTCGAGCGACACGGCGCTCTCCCGCAAATGGATTCGGCGAGCGATCGCGTGAAAGGCCGAGGTCGGTCCCCATGCGCCGACGGAACAACCGACAGACCTGATCGGCAGCGCAGCCGAACAAGCGGATGAACCGATACTCTCCAGGCCTTGCAATCCGTGCAGGGTCACCCCATTCAGCTCCCCCCTTGTCGAACGGAACGTCGGCCCGATCGCGGCACGCATCGATGACGAACAGCACGAGGCCCGTATTCGAGTCGGCGACGGTTTTGCTGAGGTCGGTTAGACGCGCTGGTTCGGACTTGCGACTGCATCCTTCCGCTTCACGCCTTGAGGGACGACCCAGTCAACGTTGTTGAGCCAGGATACCGTGGCCGGTTGGAGTCATCAGCCGATACGCGCTCGGCCCGCCGCTCTCGCAGAATGCGCGCATGTTGGCGTCGAGCTTGCTCGGCATTCGCTAGGACCTCTGGGGGGCACAACGCTGCTTCGTATCGCAACGGCTTCCAGGGCGCCGCCGATGAGCTTGATGTCCTCTCGCACGGCCGGCAAAGGCGCGAAGCCCTCGCCGTAGTTTTCGACCCCGATCAAGAGAGCCTTGCGATTGCCCATTTCTTTGCCTCAGTAAAGCTTCAGCCTCAGCCGCGCAAGCGGCCTTGATCGGGTGGGAGTGCTTCGTCTCAGTTACCCTAGAGCAACGGACACAGCGGACGCGAAAGTGCTCGGCTCATATCAAGCTCGCCCGGTGAGTTCTCCCCTATGGTCCTCGCGCTCCTTTTGAGGGATTGGGACCAAAGGACGATGAAAGCCGCGGCGGCGCCGGTGGTTCGTAGCTGGACAAGGGTGTTCCGCGTGTCCGGGTGTTCCGGCTCATCCGTGCTGCTAAGCAATATGCACACCAGCGCCCCTTCTCAAACAGTGGCATACTGGCCTTCCAAATAGAAGGAACACCTGGAACACAGGAACGATCCAGGCTCTACAACGCCTTAGCCGTTCCACGTTGCCCGGAACGAAACCGCACGGAGACAACCGGAACAGTCCAGGGTGCATTATTGTTGGCTAACTTTCGGCTATAGCCCCTCGCACGCTTGGCCTTTAATCCGCATGCGCTTTGGTCCTTCCCAGCCGAGCCGGCGCATGCAATATCCGAGACGTTTGAGTTCCCGATCGCCGATCCTGCTGGCGTCAAGGCGGAGGTGCCCGCTCGGGTGTTATTGCGTGCTGGCGATCCGCTCTTCGTAGCCGTCGCGGTCGTTGGCATCGTTCGTCGGGACAGATTTCACCCTTGATGCCG
The DNA here is from genome assembly GCA_963833665.1 of uncultured Alphaproteobacteria bacterium. GTDB lineage: Bacteria > Pseudomonadota > Alphaproteobacteria > Rhizobiales > Xanthobacteraceae > BOG-931. The sequence goes on from CAWHZA010000060.1 coordinate 26,375, forward strand.
GCGAGCAAATCATCCCACGGGTCCTGCTCCTGGCGTTTCTCCTGCTCGATCCGCGCAACCGCCCACAAGCGCTCGGGCAGCGCGAGCGAGGCGCCACTCGCCTCGACCTGCACCGCTTCGGCCCAGGCTGGTCCCGATCCGGCGCAGGCGTCGATATTGCGATGCGCCCCGTCCTCGCTGGCCAGAAGCGCGGATTGCCGGTCTGGGATTTCAGGTAGGTGTCATTATTGGTGGTGGCGAAAAACACACACCGCCGGGGCTGCTCACAGACATAGCGTCCATAAGCCGGCCGCGCGCGATCGGAGGTGCGAGAGGCGCACGCCTTCACGGCATCAACCTCGCTCTTGGCCATGCCGCTGAGGTCGGCAATCTCGGATAGAAGCCACTTTCCCTTGAGGCATTCCATCTGTGCGCGATCGTCGATCCCAAGGATTGCTGATCGGAAAAATTGTCTTTGCCGAGCCATCAGCTCGATCGCGGTTGACTTATCGGTGCCTTCGACTCCTTCCAGCACGATGATCTGATCAAACTTGCATCCAGGCTGTCGGGCGCGGCACACCGCGGCGACAAGCACCAAGCGCCCGATCGAGTGGTTGAACTCGGTATCCTCAGCGTTTAGGTAGGCCACCAGCCAGCGATCGAGCCGCTGTTGTCCATCCCGTCGCAGCGAGTTCGAGATAGTCGAAGCGCGGGATCGAACGGCTTTCTTCGCACGCGCGCTCCGCCGCCTCTTGCATGGTCACGGTGCCGGATCAAAGCGGTAGCGCGCCAGTGATCACATCGCGCAATGCCCGACAGATCGCGTCGGACAGTTCCGGCCCCGAAGTTTTCGAGCACGTCGCCTTCGACTTCTTTTTTCGATCGTGAAAGATGTCGTGGCGACAAACGGACCGCCCAATTCAATGAGCGCCAAGACGCCGCGTGTTCGCGTAGGACTTCGGCTTCCGCGCTCCGCGTTGCCACTCCCAGACAAGCTGCAGGGGCGCGCGCACTCGCGGCGCGCCGGGGATGCCATGGCAACCGTCGCCACAGCCGGTCCGGACGCGCGCTGACGGAGCACCGATCGGCGATTTGATTTTCTGCCAGTGCGGGCATGTTTCGCAGGTTTTTCGATCGAGCGAGTGGAAACGCTCGCAGGTCGTGGCGCCCGTCAGTTGGCGCGTGCGATCAAGCCCGTTCCTGTGTCTCCTGCGCGGTGTATCCCTGGTAGCAGCCGCTCGACCACGCGTGCGCCAGCTCGTCGCCATCCTCACAGAAGGC
>CAWHZA010000061.1:0-34731 GCA_963833665.1 uncultured Alphaproteobacteria bacterium
TTTGAAATTTCAGCCACGCCTGATGTGTTGAAGCTAGCGGTCGTTACCGAACGCCCACGCGCTTCTGCGTCGGGTATCCGAGGATAGTTCGGGTTCCGCGCGTCCTGCGATCAACGAAGACGAATGCTTCGCCCTCGATGCGGTAGTGCCCCTTCCAGTCGATGGTGAAGTTGGCATCGGTCTCTTCGATGTGGATAGGCTCGGGGTCTCCATCCCGCGCCAGCTGCGCAGCGAGTCGGTCCGTAGCATCCAGCAGCCAAGCATCCCCTGTTTGCGTCGAGAACAAGATAAGCTGCCCAACGGTAACAATTCGTCCGTCGTGTCTGGCTGCGCACTGTTGAATGTGGCGTACTTCATCGGCGAGACGAAAGTCCCTGCCGTCGACCATGCGCTTGCCCGGACCACGCCTGATGGGTCTTCGGGGAGCGGCCATGGAACTTTTCACCAAGCTGTTCAGCGATCTTCTCGTCTTCGTTTATCACTGCTTCGACCGCGTTGTCATTCACGGCTACTTGAGCGGACTGTCACGCCCCGAGCAGGTCGTGCACTTCTTTCGCCAGGTCGTCGGCGCTCCGGTGGTGAGCAAAGAGGTCCTGAGTGAGCGAACCGCCGATTACCAGAACTGGGTCGAGGCCTTCGCCCGCAATCACAACATCCCGATCGAGTGGGCCGAGAAGGGCGTGCGCAAGGAAGACTATGTTCAGCCCTGGCTACGGAAAATGCTGAGGAAGAACGCCTACGGCGTCTACTTCATCTTCAAGAGCATGGAGCAAGGACCGAGCTTCCGCGTCACCGTGCCGAAGTTTCCGACCAAGGATCCCACTCACCGCATCTTGGCCCGCCAGAAGAGCCGTTTCACCCACGACTACTTCTACATCCGCGATGAAGTCCTCGGCCCCATCATCATGCGGGTGGCGACGTTCTTTCCCTTCCAAACGACGTATTACCTCAACGGCCACAGCTTCATCGAGCAGGAGCTCAACCGAGCGAAGATCGGCTTTCGCAAAGATGACAACGCATTCCTGGCTGTTGACGACGTCACCGCTCTGCAAGCGGCGGCAGACAAGCTGAGCCCCGCCATCATCCGCGAACGGCTCGACTACTGGACCCTAATCCTCGGGCCGAAGTTCTCCGTCAAGGAGCGCCAGCGCATAAACCTCTCGCGCTTCTATTCGATCTCGCAAATCGAATACTGCCGCAACTTCATCTTCAAACGTAACTTCCCGATCCACAAGCTGTTCGAGCGAAGCTGTGAACTTGGGCTCTGGCGGCTGACATCCCACAAGATCTCCGACATCTTCGGGCAGCGACTACATCGCAGGATCTCCGGCAAGCTCGCCACCGTCATCGACCAGATCGAGCATGGCCATCATGTCTTTCGTGCCTACTTCAAGCACGCCTTCTTGAAGCAGTACGAAAAGTTCTCGAGGTACTTACGCAACGAGCTGTGCTCCAACAACCTCAAGGACTTCGGTCTCAAGAAGGGCTTGGACAATCTCGAAGCGGTCCGGGAGAAATTCCAGGCCATTACCAGCCGTTTCGCTTCCTTCCAGGCGCAGTGGCTCAACGTTCACGTCGACTTTCCACTTCTGCAGCGTATCGCCCTACCGATCACCATCGGCTCGGTGCGTTATCCCGGCATCAAGATCCACGAGACCCGCATCATCCGCCTGATGGAAGTTCTCTTGCACGGTGGCACTCACCTTGGTGGTTGGACGGCCAAGGAGATCCACCAAGCTGTCCTCACCACCTTCGGCCTTTCAGAGAAAGGGTATCGTCTCAACCAACTGCGCTACGATCTGCGCAAGCTCAAGGGTCATGCGCTATTGGAGCGCGACGGCTCCCGCTACGCCTACCGCCTCACCACCAAAGGCGTGGAGGTCGCGCTGCTCTTTCTCTTCTTTCACAAACGGCTGGTGTGGACCCCTTGCCAACAGCCGCTTCCATCATCAACCCGATGCCCAATACCGCCCAAACAGCCGCCTCGAAACCGCCTATCATCGCGCCGACAAGGCCATCCAATCAGTCGTTGATCTGCTCGCCGCCGCTTGACAACTGTTGAACTGGTCTTCTCAAACATCCTTCGGGCTAGAATCTAACCTTGGCATCAACTACTCCCTGTTGGCCGCCGTCTGTAGCCTTGACGGCCGCGACGAAGAAGCACGCCTAGCGTTATCGGAATGCCTACGAACTAGACCAACGATGACGTTGAGCAAGCTAAGGGCGTCGCCGTTCTCGACGCACCCTACCTACCTTGCGTGGCGTGAACGGTTTTACGAAGGCCTGCGCAAGGCCGGGCTGCCGGAAGAATGAGCGCTCGGCGCTCTCAAGCTGCCAACTCGTCGAGCAGAGCCTTGGCCTCCTTCAGATCGCGCGTGTCGAAGCCTTCGGTGAACCAGCCGTAGACCGGAGCGAGGAGACCGCGGGCCTCCTCCCGCTTGCCCTGATCGCGCCAGAGACGCGCCATGCTCGTGGCGGCGCGGAGTTCCCAGAACTTAGCGTTCTGTCGCTGCGCGACGGCGAGCGCCTCGTGGAAACTGTCCTCGGCTGCAGCCTGGTCATGCATGGACAGCAGTAGCGTTCCCCGCATCCGATGCATTTCGGCCTCGGCCCAACGGTCCCGCGTGGTCTCCACGACCGCGGCGGCCTCGGCGAGGCAATCGAGCCCTTCTTTCGGCCGCGCCGCCATTCCGTAAACCTCCGCCAGCGTCGTGAGAAAAAACGGTAACAGCAAGTTGGTACCCGCGGCGCGGCGAATGGCGATCCCTTGGACGAGCAGCGGGATGCCTTCTTCTGCTTGTCCGACCGCGCCCATACACCAACCGTGCATGATGTGCCCAACCCCTAAAAACATTGGGAGGGCCTGCTCGCGCGAGCTGGTCAATGCTTGCTCTGCCGATTGAAGGGTCGTCCGTGCCTCTTTCGCACCCATAAGCGCCCAATCGCCGGGCCAAGCATCGCATAGCGCATAGGTCAAATTATAGGGCGAAATCCGTCGCGCCTCGGCAAGCGCCTCGTCCCTCCGCAAACGCGCCTGGTCGACATAGCCGAGGCAGAGCAACGTCCGGGACAAAATTATCAAGCTGGCCACATAAGGATCGTCCGGCGATACAACGGAGGGACGATACGTCGGGTCCCATAAGCCGAGAACATTCTCGTAATGGGCGCGAGCGTCCATGAATTTGCCCCGAAGGAAGGATATAAGTCCGCTACATGCCAAGCCGGCAGCGTTCCACCTCTGGTCATTGCGTGCCTCGCCCGCGCGACGGATCGCGTCGGCATGGTGCTCCGCCTGCTGAAGCTCTTCTCGGCCGATGCTAAACACAAATTGGCCTATCAGAACCTCACGGCTCGGCGGCCGGTTTAATAGTTCGCAGAGCTGCCGCGCGCGAGCGAACGCCTCGCCCGACTCCGGCGCAGCGTATCCCTTTGTCGCAAATAGCGCGTGTCCGAGTTCGATCTGCAGACCGAGTTCCTGCTCATGACGCGTAACGTCGTCGGGCATGCCAGAAAGCAAGCAAAGGCCCCTCCGGAACTGCGCCACCGCCTCAGTCATCGCCCACCGTGCGATAGCCTGTTGGCCCGCCTTAAGCCAGTAGCCGATCGCCTTCTCGAGCGAGCCTGCTTCCGCACAATGCCGCGCCAACACCTCGGGCTGCGCGTTCGCAATTTCCGGAAACTGATCCTCCATCGTAGCGGCGATGCGTGCATGGAGTTGCTGACGCCGGTTGCGCACCAACATGCTGTAGGCAGCATCCTGAACAAGTGCATGCTTGAACTGGTAGGTCGCATGCGGCGGCACGCCCTGCCGGAACAGCAAACCGGACTGAGTGAGACGGTCGAGCGCCGGTGCCAGCTCCGCCTCCGGCTTTCGTACCGTCGCAGCCAGCAGCGCATGGGTGAATTCACGCCCAATTGCCGCACCGATCTGCGCCACCTCTTTCGCCGCGCCAAGCCGGTCGAGCCGCGCCGTCAGCGAGGCGTGAAGACTGGCAGGCACGGCCAGAACCGAGGAGGGAACAGCGGCGGTGGTCGTTGCAGGGTTGCCTTCCGCTTCCAACACCGCCTTCGTCATTTCCTCGACGAACAGAGGTATACCATCGGTGCGCTCGCTAATCCCCTTTCGGATGCTCGCCGGCAGCGGCTTATTGCCGGTGACTTCCTCGATCATGGCGGCGATTTCGCGCTCCCCGAGCCGGTTGAGGATGAGTGCTGTGACGTGAGGTCGTCCAATCCACGGAGGCTCAAATTCCGGGCGGTAAGTAACAATCAACAGCACGCGAAGTGTCCTTATCCGGTCCACGGCGCGACCGAGCGCTTCTAGGCTAGTCGGGTCGATCCAGTGCGCATCTTCGAAAATCATCAGTACCGGTTTTTGGCGGCTCCGCGCCTCGATTTGAGCAGTAAGCGCTTCCAGCGTTCTCTGGCGGCGTTGCTGCGGCGTCAGCTCGAGCCTTGGATAGCGTCCATCATTCGGCAACGACAGCATCTCGGCAAACAGCGCCACCTCTTCGCGTGGTGTAGAGCACTGCGCCAGCAGGGCATCGAGTTTACCGAGTTTTGCGAGCGACGTATCGTCGTATGTAAATCCGGCGGCGTGTTCCAATTGCCCGACAATCATCGGATAGAGCGCGCTACCAGTGTGTTGCGGGGAGCAAAAATAGTGCAACCGCGTGTGAGGTTCACCCGCTAGGCGTTCCAGAAGCGCCGTCGTGAGCCGCGACTTGCCGATACCTGGCTCGCCGGAGAGCAACACAACCTGGCCTTCGCCCCTCTTTGCCTTTGACCAGCGTCGGACGAGAAGATCGATTTCTTCTTCGCGCCCGACCAGCGCGGTCAGGCCGGTGGCGTGCAACGCCTCGAAGCGACTTGCCACTGAACTGGCCCGCAGCGCCGCCCAGGTTCGCACCGGCTCAGCGATACCCTTGAGGTCCTTGGCTCCGAGGTCCTGCAGCTCGAACAAATTGCCGAGCAGTTTTCGCGTGTCCTCGGCAATGACGACCGTATTCGGCTCGGCAATCCCCTGCAAACGGGCCGCAAGGTTCGGCGTCTCGCCGACGATGCCGCGCTCCTGCGCCTCCCCCGATCCGATCAGGTCGCCGACCACGACGAGCCCGGTCGCAATGCCAACACGGGTCTGTAGGGGAGCGTTAGACTTCAACCTGCCTACCGCCGCGATCACTTCCAGTCCCGCCCGTACCGCCCGCTCGGCGTCATCCTCGTGAGCTTGCGGATAGCCGAAATAGACGAGCACCCCGTCGCCCATGTATTTGGCAACGAACCCACCGAAGTGGCTCACCGTCTCTGCGACGCATTTCTGGTATGAGGAGATGACCTCGCGCAGGTCCTCCGGGTCCATGCGGGAGGAGAGGGCCGTCGAACCGACAAGGTCCGAGAACATGACCGTGACTTGGCGGCGTTCGGCGGTGTCTTGGGGTTTCGGCTCGGTTGATGCGGGCTGCACCGATGTCTGCTCCGCATCGGCAACCCCTGCTATCGCCGCTAGCATTTTCCGCCGATGCCCGAGCGAGACGCCCAGCTCTTTGAGGTCCTGGTCAGTCAAATGACGGAGGACGGCGGTATCGATGTCGTTCTCAGCAAAGCGCTGCGCGTACTCGGACATGCCGAGCTTTTCGAGCCACTCCGCAATTTCCTGCACTGCGGCGCACCCTCAGCGACGGTCGTTAGGGCCTCTGCGCCACGATACCCGAGCGACGCTCCGACGTGAACAGACAACTGAGCCTCGGGCACGCCCACTTGCAAGGATCAACCATTTGGGGGCAAGGCGGCGAGAACATTGTAGGCCGCTATGGGTCGGCGAATGCCCTTGAGTTCAAACTCCCCAACCGCTTCGACAGCGACGGCATCTCTGACCGCCACCAGGACTCGTGGACTAACTAAAATTTGACCGGGCTTGGCTTCGTCGCACAGCCGGGACGCAACGTTGGACACCGTCCCAATGGCGGCGTAATCGAAGCGTCCTTCAAAGCCGATGGTGCCCAGCGTCGCATATCCGTGCGCAATGCCAATGCCGAAGCCGATCTCGTGGCCTAGCTGACGCCATTTCTCGGTCAATGCTCCAATAGCATCACGCATTTCGAGCGCCATCTGGACAGCTTGGAGCGCGGGGTTGTCCACGGGAATGGGATCATTGAAGACCACCATCACCCCGTCGCCCGCGTATCTTTCCAGCGTTCCGCTGTACCTGACAATGATCTCGCCGATAGCGGCATGGTATTCACGCAGCAGAGCCATCACGTCCTCTGGGTCCGCGCTTTCCGAGAAGCCGGTAAAGCCACGCAAGTCGCAGAACAGCGCTGTGATCTCACGCCGGTGGCTTTCCAGCTGCTTCTCCGCCCCCGACGCGACGATCAGATCAGCGACCTGCGGGGGCAAGAATCGCCGCAGCCTGCCCATGCGCTCGATTTCGCCTACTTGGTCGGCGACGCGTTGTTCGAGTTGTTGGTTGAGTTCGGCGAGGTCTTGGGACTGCACTGCCAACTGATCAGTTCTTTCGCGGAGTTCGCCGAGCAACCGTGCATTCTCGATAGCGATGACGGCTTGGGCTGCGAAGTTCGTAACCAACGCGATCTGCTTTTCGGTGAATGGACGAACTTCTTGGCGGGACAAGGCGAAAGCCCCGATCAACTCGCCTTCTTTCAACATAGGGACGGATAGAAATGTGCGCACACCCCCAAGTTCAACAGCCGCGACGGTTTGTGGATAGCGTTCAATATAGGCCTGATCGGCCGCCAGATCGGCGACGTGAAGCGTCGACTTAGTTCTCACCATACGACCTGGAACTGACGTTAGGGCATCAGTGTTCTCCTCGGCCGGTCGATGCGGCGAACTGCTACGCGCCTCAGCGAATGCTGGCGGCGTATTGTGTGAGGCCACCAGATGCAATGCGTTGCCGTCCCAACGGTAGATATTGCCGAACTTGGCATCACAGATGTGGACGGCCTTCTCCAGCATGGCCTCGAACAGCGGCTGCAGATCGCCGGGAGAGCTACTGATGACCTGCAGCACCTCCGACGTAGCCGTTTGCTCCTGAAGGGACTCGCGCAGTTCGTTCAGTAGCCGCGCATTCTCGATGGCAATGACTGCCTGACTGGCGAAGCTCGTTAGCAGCGCCATTTGCTTGTCGGTGAATGGACGAACGTCTTGACGATAAATACCAATGAGTTCCAACAAGTTCATTCTCGTGGATCATCGGCACACCGACGACCGTGCGAATGCCACCAAGTTCGACTGCCTCCACCATTGTTGGATGACGTTCGAGATAAGCTTGTGTAGCTGCGAGATCGGGTAGGTGAACCGTCCGACCTGTTTTCATCACTGAGTCAAGCATACCACCCGGTGCGGGTTGGATCGGCCCAGCTCTCTGAGCCTCAGCAAACGCTGGCGGCACTTCCCGCGCTGCGACTAAACGAAGTCCTCCTCCGTAGTGAAGATAGAGTGCGCCGAATTTGGCGTCGCATATGCGTACGGCCTTCTCAAGCACGGCCGCAAAAACCGGCTCAATATCGCCAGGAGAGCTGCTGATGACTTGGAGCACCTCCGACGTGGCCGTCTGCTGCTCCAAGCTTTCCGTTAAGTCAGCAGTGCGCTGTCGCAGTTCGGTGAGCAGCCGTGCATTTTCGATGGCGATGATCGCCTGATTCGCAAAAGTGGTGGCTAGCTCGATCTCCTTGGCGTTGAATGACTTCACCACCGCGCGGGCGAAACCCATCACACCAATGAGCGTCCCGTCTCGAATCAGCGGAACGCCGAGCATGCTCCGGGACGGGCGCAGGTTCGGCGGCCTGTCGAAAGCAAATTCCGGGTCGGCCTTTGTGTCCTTGATCTCGACGACTTTTTTTTCAAGGGCCGTTCGCCCAACTATCGATCCGCGCCCCAGCGGAAGTGGAGCCTGCGCCAAGAACTCCCTGAATTCTTGCGAATATCCATAGCCTGCAGCGAAATGAAAGCTACCGTCCTTCGGACGAAATATGAAGACTCGTTCAGCGCCGCAAAGGCGCGCTGCGGATTCGGCCAGTGTGTCGAGCACCGTCTGAAGATGAAAGGTCGAACGGCTGATGACCTTCAGCACCTCGGCGGTTGCGGCGTGCTGCTCCAGCGCTTCATCCCGCTCGCGGGTGAGCCGCGCGACCTCTGTCTGGCCAAGGGATGAACGGCCCAGGGATACAGCTTTGGGCGCGCTGCCGCCCTTCCGCTTCAACGCGTTGCGAGGTCGCGCCTTAGCCGGTTTGCCGCCTGCTCGGGAGGGCTTTTTCACCGCCTCCACCCATCTGGCTGGGAACGAGGCATCGTAGCTGGTCGAGAGAGCACCGGCCATGGGCTCCAGCGTTCGGTGTGGGTGTTGAACGGCGCGATGTTCTTAGGCGCGGAATATCTCGGCGGCGTTGCGCTGAGGGGTCATCAGGGAAACCCAGGTTGCCGCGCGGCTGCGCCAGCGGTGCACCCAGGAGAACCGAGGATGTGTACCGGCAGAGGTGCCTGAACGAGCAGCCAACTGAGTCAAACTGCCGCACGGGGCCGCAATCGGCTTGCGGAGTTCACTGGTGAGTCTCTGCCTGCACTGCTACCACCCTAGCGGCCACATCGCGGGATTCATCCTGAACCGATCCGCGAGTCATGCAGAGCCTATCGCCGAGGGAGGGATGTACCGCCAGCGGCCAAAGGCGACTCAAGCCGGAGCGCCCGCCCCGGCTTAAACGCGGCCAGGATGTTCCGTAGCGCGGCGCTGGCCACCCCGCTAAGCGTAGACAGCTCGCTCGGGAGCCTTAGACCCGTACTCGGACATGCCGAGCTTTTCGAGCCAGTCCGCAATTTGCTGCATTGCGGCGCCGCCTCCGGCGGAATTCATCTCGAACAGACTGAGCTTCTAACCGCGCGTGCGCGCAAAGAAACCACCAAATACGTTACGGAGCGCGACCCACATTAGCTGCCCGACCCTGAGATCACCTCACCGAATAGCTGCCAAGTGGTGCCGTCAAACTTCCGCAGTTGCATCTGCTTGATCGGGGCGTAGTCGTCGAGACCGGTCGAGATAGTAACGCCGGGCAACAGCATCGGTAGCTTTAAATCGCGGATGCTGGTGGCGTTCTTCATCACGTTCTCGCGGGTGAGGTTGTCGCCACAGGCTTTAAGCACGGCGATCATGGTTTGCGCCGCGTCGTAACCATAAACGTTGGCGGCGTCGGCGACGTTGCCCGACGAATTGTATTTCTTCATCCAGTTCAGCCATTCCTTGTATTCGCGAGTATCTTGCCACTGCGGATCAGTCGGGTCTTTCTCGAATGCCGCTGAGATGATGCCGATGCCTTTCTCCGGTCCGGCTGGCCGCATCACGGCAGCCACTGAACTCCCTACCGAGGCGAGAAAGTGCACTGGTTTCCAACCGATGTCATAGACCTTGCGGATCGTTTGCGCGGCGAATTTGGGAATGGCGCCCGTCATCAGTACGTCGGCGCGGCTTGCCCGTAGTGCTAGTATTTGTGAATCGACCGTGGCATCGGTTGTCTCATAGGTCTGGGTTGCCACGATCATCTTGTCCGCCCTATCGCCCAATCCTTGGCGCAGGCCCATGAGAAAGTCCCTGCCGGAGTCATCGTTCTGAGTAAGCACAGCGATCCTGGCATCCGGCAAATTTTGCAGAATATAACGGCCATAGATGCTCGCTTCGATGAGGTAGCTGGGATACCACGCCATGGTCCAGGGGTAGTGTTTGGGATCGTTGAACTTGGCGGCTCCAGTAGCGATGAATAAATGCGGGACCTTCTTTTCGTTCATATAGCCCTGGATCGCGCTATTCGGCGGTGTGCCGAGATTGCCGAATAAGAGCAGTACCTGATCCTCTTCTACCAGCTTGCGCACCACTTCAACGGTTTTTGGTGGGCTATAGCTGTCATCGCGGCTAATGAAGTTGATCTTGCGGCCGTTAACACCGCCGCGTTCGTTGATCATGGCAAAGTAGCCCGCCTCCGCCTTGCCTCCCGCGCCATAGGCGGAGGCTGGACCACTGTACGGCATGGTGTTGCCGATCTTGATCTCGGTATCACTAGCACCGGGACCGTATTGGCCAGCAGCGAAAGCCAAGCCACTTGCGAGAACAGCGCTGGCTGCTGACAAGCCCATCAGGATGGTCAATTTTATTGTCATGATTTCCTCCCCTCAGTTCCGAGTGCGTTGAGCAACGCCTTGGCCTCTTTCAGATCGAGCGTGTCGAAGCCTTCGGTGAACCAGCCGTAGACCGGAGCGAGAAGATCGCGGGCCTCATCCCGTTTGCCCTGAGGGCAGCGTCCTCAACACTGGCGACGGCGCGCATGAGCGCATAGGAAAAGTCGCGCCCGATCACCGCACCGATCTGCGCCACCTCGCGCGGTGGGCCAAGCCGGTCGAGCCGCGCCGCCAACGATTGCTGCAGCGTCGGCGGGATGGCTTGGATGCCGCCGTGCTTGCCGCGCTCCAAAAGGAGCCGCATCACTTCCTCGACGAACAGCGGCACGCCGCCGGTGCGCTCGGTCACGCCCTCGATCACCTCCCTCGGCAGTACGTGGCGAGCCGCAAGTTCACCGACCATGTGCCGCACCTGCTGGCGATCGAGCGGAGCGAGCGAGATAGTGCTGTGATGCGAGCGTGTCCCCCAGGATGGCCGAAACTCCGGCCGGGCAGTAATGAGAACGAACAGAGGAGCAAGCGCACCGCGCTCGGCGATTCCGCGCAGAAGGTCGAGCGTGCTCGGGTCAGCCCAGTGCGAATCTTCAACTGCCAGCACGATCGGCTGCGTTCGCGCACCGGCTATAACCAAGTTGGTCAGCGCCGCTAGTTGTCGTCGACGCAATTCCTCTGGCGTCAGTTCCAGTGAACGTTCGGGCGGTATCGGGATGTCCAGGAGCGGCGCAAGCAATGGCGCGTTATCCGCCGGGTCGAGTTTCACTTGCGTCAGGGTGGTTTCCAGATCGGCGAGGTGCTGCTCAACGGGAATGTCAGCGCCGCCGAACCGTTGGCGGCCCCATTCAGTGACCGGATGCAGCGCCGTGTTTTGTAGCAGTTGCGAGCAGCTCCACTCGACCCAGGTGTGCGGCGCTTCGCGCAGCCGCACATGAAATTCTTCGATCAGCCGTGACTTCCCGAGCCCAGGCTCGCCGACGATCAGCACCAGTTGCCCGTCGCCTTGTCGTGCGCGTTCCCAGCGCCGCATTAGTATCGCGATCTCTTCGTCGCGTCCGACGAGCGGTGTGAGATGGCGCTGACCGGCGCGGCGTCCGCCGCCGCTCGCCCGGATGATCCGGTACAGCGTCACCGGCTCAGGCACGCCCTTGAGCTGATGGCTGCCGCGGTCCTCGGCAACGAAGAGGCCGGCGATCTGCCGCTGCACCCGCGCCGTCACCACGACGCTGTCCGGCTCGGCCCGAGACTGCGCCCGTGCCGCGATGTTCGGCACGTCGCCGAATATCTCGCCGGCCGCGTCGACCACCACCGGCCCAGTGTCGATGGCGATGCGTGCGGCGAGCGCTGGCTTGCCGGTGCCCTCGTTCTTGCGGTTCAGCTCGGCCAACGATCGTTGTATCGCGAGAGCCGCACGCACTGCACGTTCCGCGTCGTTCTCCTGCGCTATGGGGTAGCCGAACAGCGCCATCAGGCCGTCGCCAAGCTTCTTGGCGACCTTGCCGCCCAATTCCGTCACTGTCGCAGAGGCGGCATCGAGGTACGCACCAACCAGATCGCGCCACTCTTCGGCATCGAGCCGCGCGGCAATGCCGGTCGAGTTCCACCAGATCGCAGAACATGACTGTGACGTGGCGGCGCTCGCCGGCGGCTTCCGGCGTCGGTGGGGAGGTCGAAGCCATGGGCGGCTGCGGCTTCAGCGACCCAGGCACAGGAATAGGAGCTTCGGCGACAGATGCGTCTTCGAGCTTGGCAATCGCCGCCAACATCTTTCGTCGATCGCCGAGCAAGACGCCGATCTTCTCAAGGTCCTGGTCGGTCAGGTAGCGAAGGACCGAGACATCGATTCCGTTCTCGGCAAAACGTTGGGCGTACTCGGACATGCCGAGGTTTTCGAGCCAGTCCGCAATTTGCTGCATTGCGGCGCACCTTCGGGACGAACCTCACGATGTTCCGTGGGAAGATACCCGAGGAACGCTCTGACGTGAACTCGGCCACCGACTACCCAGCGCCGGTGCAGGCCGCATGGCGGTGGGGGTGGACGGTGCTCAATCTGGCTGGTCCTGCTTAGGCTCTATAGGAGGCCGAGGCCGCGTGGTGGGGCATTTAAACGGTGATCAGTAACGGGTGTTCGCACGCATTCGCGGTGAATAAGTCGCGCGCCTCGCAAAAGCCTGTTTGCGACGGAACCTGCGCTGGTCGATCAAAGTTATGTATGCACCTAACGTTTCGTTGGGGTGATCTGCTTCGTGCCGAGTGCTGGCGCTATGAAGCCCAAATCAAACCGATCTATATCCTTCCCCGAGGACGGGCAAACGCCACCCGCTTGGCTCACGCTGACGGTTACGTTGATGATCTGCTATGCCACGATAGTCGCTTTCGGGCTGCTCCGCGCCGTCGACTTGTAGTCATCCCGAGGCGAAAACTTCGGCGTGGACTGCTGCGAGGGCTACTGCGGTCAGGGGAGACTTCGTTTCTTCAAGTGCAGATACAATCCTCCTGATGAGTGTCCTATCGATGCGGCGCAGGAAGATAGGAGTGATTGGTCGAGCAGCGACCCTGGCACTGCTTGCGTCAGGCGCTGGCGCAGATGCGGCCGAGGTTGCCATTTGTTCAATTGTTGCCAAACCTGCGAATTTTGACCGCCAAGCGGTTACGTTCCAGGGGACAGCAACAGCCGTGAAGAAAACCACCTCGCGGCGGGGTAACGACTATACGCTATTCAAACTGCAAGGCCCTCGTGACTGCGGCACTGTTGATGTGTTCATGTGGGGCCACCCCAAATTAGGCAACGGCGATCATGTTCGTGTCGAGGGCGTGTTTGAATCCGTACATCATCAGGACCGCTCGGTATTCTATAATCAGGTAGAAGCTACAAAAGTCGGTCCTGTGCCGAAAGAGTAGTGCGGCGGAGGAGCGTGCAGCGCCCATTCACCGTGCGTTCATTTAAAGGACGATACATCGGAGGCCGATTGGCTTCTGCGACGCGAGGTCGCCAATGAAGATGACGTTACTGATTGTCGCCGCGATAGTACTCCTGGCGGGCAGTACGCTGGCGATGATGAACAGCGCGTGCACGAGTGGCCATCACTCCTGGTGCGCTCCCGTTGCCAGTATCCGACATCACGCAAAAACAGGCCACAGCTGATCGCGTCGGATAGCCGGAGCCGGTGTTTCCTGCCCCGCCTGTCGTCGCGCAGCTCGGCGAGCATGCCCATCGGGAGGCTCGATTCCGGCGTGAGCGAACACAAATTCAAGATTGGCCAGCTGGTGTACTTCCACCCCAAAGCAGCGCTGCGGCCTCGGCTCGACGTGGTACCAGGACCGTACCAGATGATTGCCCGCTGCAGAGGATGGTGAATGTCAGTACGAGATCAGGAACACCCTCGAAGAATATAATCGGGTCGCAAGAGAGAGCGACCTGACGCGCACCGAAACGCTTGCTGGTGAGCCCGCTTCTGGCGTCAGCCGGTCCACGGACCAGTGCTGAACGATTAATTGTGCTACTCTGCCTTGTGGTGAAAGGGCTGCCATGGCGGAGACCCGCAAACTCGCAGCCATCCTTGCTGCTGATGTGGTCGGATACAGCAGGCTTGCTGGCTCCGATGAGGAGCGGTTCGCGTCTCCGCGCTTTCGGGGCCACCGACGATTACGTTGAACTGGCGCGAGGGTAAACACGCGTCGCCAATGGCATACGCAAAGCTGGGCCGGAAGACGCCTCTCGTGCCGCAATCCTCGTGTGGCTCCAGCATTGCATCGGAGGATGGGAATGGCTGATTTCATGGCGAATAGAGTCGTCGTTGTTACTGGTGGCGCTTCCGGCATCGGGCGCGCGACCGCTGCTGCCTTTGCGAGAGAGGGCGCGAGAGTAGTAATCGGCGATGTTGATGTCGTTGGAGCGGAAGAGACAGTTGCTTCTATTAGAAACAAAGGAGGAGAAGCGAGCTACGTTCGCGTGGATGTGACTAAACAAGCAGACGTGGAGCAGATGATCAATAGCGCAGTTACTCAGTATGGTGGCTTGGACTATGCGTTCAACAATGCTGGCTTCGCAGGGTCGAACGCGGGTGTCGTGGAGACAAGCGAAGAGGATTGGCACCGCATTATCGCGATCAATCTAACGGGCGTTTGGCTCTGCATGAAATATGAGATTCCCGAGATGTTGAAGCGCGGCCGGGGCGCGATCGTCAATAATGGCTCAGCCGTTGGCCTCGTCGGCGCTGGAGGCATGGTAGCTAACGTCGCCAGTAAGCACGGGGTGTCGGGTCTCACTAAGTCGGCTGCCCTGCAATATGCGACCCAGGGAATCCGAGTGAATGCCGTAGCTCCTGGGCTTGTCCACACACCTCTGACCGATCCGATTAAGTCGCTCCCAGTGGACAAACAAGCGTCAATATTGTCCGTAGTCCCGCTTGGCCGTTGGTGCGAGCCGGAGGAGGTCGCAGAGGTCGTTGTCTTTCTGTGCTCCGAGAAGGCCTCCCATGTCACGGGACATGTCATGCCTGTCGATGGTGGCTGGACAGCGCGCTAATCGGATTTGTCGATCTCACCGTCGCGGCGAGCCGCCCAGATGGCGCTGACCTCTAGGGCGATCGGCCCGGCGGTACGGACTCCGAAACAGCTTCACCGGCTCAAGGACAGGCTCTCGCGGCGCGATGTTCGGCGCGGTGGCCAAACTACAACTCATCGAGCAAAGCCTTAGCCTCCTTCAAATCGCGCGTATCGAACCCCTCGGTAAACCAGCCGTAGACCGGAGCGAGAAGATCGCGGGCCTCATCACGCTTGCCCTGATCAACGTGGATCGGCGGCTTCGACGGGTCATCCGAGGGTCTTGGTACGCTACTTGGTGAAGCCATCAAACGGTGTCATGTAGACTGGCTTAAAGTCCGCGAGCGTCTTCTTTAGCTCCTCGGTGGGCACGCCGTACACCACAAAGCGGGTCGGCTTCGCCACGGTCAAGAAGTCCTTCGAGAAATTTGGTCCAAAGTTCTCCGTAACGTGGACGGCCGCTGCGTGCGCATTAGTATAGCGCTCGAAGATATCGACCGTTTTCTGGTCGTCCCCGACGGCATACTCGTACTCCAGAGTACCCGGCTCCTTTTCCGTCGCGGCGACGAGCCTCTGTACGATCGGCTTGAACTTGTCCATTTGATCGACAGTGAAGGTGATGACCCAGTATATCTGTTCGCTTCCCATCGCCGGTTTCGGCGTTTGCGCCTGTGCGGATACCGCCAACGCGGCGAGCGCGACCAACGCGATCATTGATTTTCTCACCTTTTCCTCCCTACTTGAATTAGCTGGACCGTACCGACTAGGTCGTGTGGACAAACTTAATCCAGATTCGGATGCAGGCAGGCAGCACGAAGGCGGCGAAGCTCTCGATCAGCTTGTCGTAGCGGGTGGCGACACGGCGTGAGTTCTTCGCACGATTGAAGAAGCGCTCGATGCGATTGCGCAGGGCATAGAGAGCCTTGTCGACGGCATGCTGTATTTTCCGGGTTGCAGTGCTGGGGATTGCGGCTTCACCACCACGTTCCTCAATGTCGTTGCGGACGGCTTCGCTGTCGTAGCCCTTGTCACCGAGCATCTGTTCCGGATCGCAGTCGATCTCCTGCATCAAGGCCGGAAACGCGGTGACATCGTGTGCCTGCCCGGGCGTAATCACAACGCCGATCGGCAGACCCTCGGCATTGGTGCGGGCGTTGATTTTGGTTGAGAAGCCGCCACGCGAGCGACCGAGCGCGTTACGCTCGGCCCCCCTTTTCCACCGGCTGCGCAATGATGCGCACGGATGATGGTCGCATCGATCATCTGCAGCGCGGCGTCCGACACTCCGCTTCCCGCGAGCCCTTCCAGGATCACGTCCCAGACGCCACTGTCGGCCCACCGCCGAAACTGCCTAAAGATCGAATTCCAGTTGCCGAAGCCCTCCGGCAGGTCGCGCCATGGTGCGCCGGTTCGCATCAACCAAAACACCGCGTCGAGCACGCGGCGATGATTGCGTGGCGGCCGGCCGCCGCCGCGATGGATCAGGAACGGTTCGAAGTACGCCCACTCATCGTCGGTCATCAGTCCGCGAATCAAGGCTGCCCTCCGCAAAGAGCAGCCTTGAATCAATTCGCAATTCTTGCGTCAATAGGTTTGTCCACCCGACCTAATCGGGTCTCAGGGACGCCGGAACAGTCCACCAGTACTTTAACCGACGCGTAACACCGGGTAAATTCCCTGTCCGCGACTTCTTTTTTCCATTGGGAAAGAACGCAACGCCCCGAATAGATCAAGCCGCCCTGGACTCATGCCGTCGTTGCACTATCGGGGCCCGCTTCGGTGCCGGTGCCGTCACGCTGCCAACTCGTCGAGTAAAACCTTGGCCTCTTTCAGATCAAACGTATCGAACCCCTCGGTGAACCAGCCGTAGACCGGAGCGAGCAGCTCGCGAGCCTCCTTCCGCTTACCCTGATCGCGCCAGAGTCGAGCCATGCTCCTTGCGGCGCGCAGTTCCCACTATTTGGCCTGCTGCTGGCGCGCGGGCGCTCTCGAAATATGCATCCGTTTTCACCGCATCCAGTTGGGATGTCAGCCGTAGACCGGCGGGCGCTTCCTGTTCCAGGGCTCGGCTTTCTCGATCTGCGCCGCAAGCTGGAGCAGCAAGTGCTCCTCTCCGAAGCGGCCGACAAATTGCACGCCGATTGGCAAGCCCGATTTCGACCAGGCGAGCGGCAAGCTGATCGCCGGCTGGCCGGTAATGTTTTGCAGCCCCGTGAATGGGACGTAACTGGCGATCGGAGCAAAACCCTTCTGCAGATCGGTCTCCTCGAAGTTGATCGTCCCGATCTTCATCGGCGGCGTTGCGAGCACTGGTGTGATCCAGGCGTCGTAATGTTGCTGCCATGCCGCGACTTGGCGCGAGAGGCGCTGCAAGCTCGCCCAGCAAAGCTGGTATTGCGCGGCGGTGATGGTCTTGCCGAATTGATAGAGGCTCCAGGTCAAGCCCTCGAAGTCGTCGCGTGTCGGCGCTTTGCCCGCCGTCTTGGCGATGAGATCGACGACTGTCGTGAGGCCCGAAGCCCAGATTGGCAGGAAGTTTGGGCGGATGTCGCCTGGCGACACTTGTGGCATACCTTCCTCGACGTGATGTCCGAGCTTCTCGCAATGTTTAGCCGCGGCTTCGGTTGCCGCCTTACATTCGGGATCGAACGTCTCGCCGTCGAACCGCTTTGTCGCAAAGGCGATGCGGAGCTTTTTCGGCCTCTTTTTGGTGGCGGCAAGATACGAGCCTGGCGCAGGCGGAGCGGCATAGGGATCGCCGATCTCAGGGCCTGCGGTCGCATCGAGCGCCGCCGCGGTGTCCCGCACGCTGCGGCTGACCACATGCTCGGCGACAAGGCCACCAAAGATATCGCCGACCATGGGCCCGAGTGGATTGCGTCCACGCGTCGGCTTAAGGCCCACGAGGCCGCAGCACGAGGCAGGGATGCGGATCGAGCCACCCCCGTCGTTGGCATGCGCGAGCGGAACGATGCCCGCCGCCACCGCCGCTGCCGACCCACCCGAGGAACCGCCGGTCGAATGATCGAGTTTCCAGGGATTGCGTGCGGGGCCGTAAAGCTTCGGCTCGGTGAACGGCACGATGCCGAATTCTGGCACGTTGGTCTTGCCTAGCGGGATGAGGCCCGCCGCTTCAAAGCGTGACACCAGCGTCGCGTCGAAGGCCGAGGATGCTGCGGGCACGAAGCGGGAGCCGCTGCGGGTCGGCCAGCCTTTCTTGTTACCGAGGATGTCCTTCAGCAACGTCGGCACCCCGGCGAAGACACCGGAAAGTTTTGTAGTCGCCTTCGCGCGCGCCTCGTCATAGGCCTTGAACACGATGGCGTTGAGCTGCGGATTGTGCCGTTCGATGCGCTCGATCGCCGCCTCCACGAGTTCTGAGGGCTTGACCTTTTTCTTTTTCACGAGCTCGGCAAGCGCCAGGCCGTCGTAGTTCGAATATTCGGCAAAACCCATGCTTCCCTCCCTTGCGTGCGTGGAAAGCTACCCTAGCGGCAGATCGTTGTCACTGCAGCCGCCCGCGGTACGTGCGCCGGTGACCGCGAGCGTTTGGGAGCAGGAGCAGAAGAACGCACCGGGGGGCACGGCATGCGCAACGCCGGGGTGCCAAAAGTATGAGCGATTAACGCCTCAAGCGGCTAGTTCGTCGAGCAGCGCCCTGGCCTCTTTCAGATCGAGCGTGTCGAACCCTTCGGTGAACCAGCCGTAGACTGGAGCGAGCAGATCGCGTGCCTCATCGCGCTTCCCCTGATCACGCCAGAGCCGAGCCATGCTCATCGCTGCCCGTAGCTCCCAGGATTTTGCTTGCTGCTGCCGCGAAACTGCGAGCGCACGCTCGAAATACGCCCGCGCTTTCGACGGATCAGGTTGTGGTGATCTAAGAACGACATCGCCGGCCACGCGATTTAGTTCTGCCTCAAACAATGTAGCCTTTGTTGCTTGCACCTCCGTTAGTGCTTCACTAATGCAGCGCCAGGCGTCATCGAAGTGAGCGAGTTCCGCATACACTTTCGCCAAATTTGTTAAGATAGTCGGCACACTCATTGTCGCTCCCGTTGACCGAACTGCTTCCAATGCCGAACTATTCATTTGCAAGGCGTCTGCGGTTCTGCCGGTTTCAGCAAAAAGCCAACCTCGGTTCACCATTCCGACCACCTGCCAGAACCCGCTCCCTTTTTCGTTCGCCAGTGCAATCACTTCATCTACCTGAGCGTTTGCCGCAACGTAGTGCCCACAGAAGGACATATACCACCCGGCTCGGCGATGCCTTCAAGCCGCGCCGCTATGTTGACGCCGTCGCCCATCAGGTCGCCGTCTGACTCCTCGACCACATCTCCGACATGGATGCCGATCCTGAACTCGATGCGACGTTCAGGTGGAAGACCAGCGTTGCGCTCCCATGCTGCCGCCGGGCATGAACGCCGAGAGAATCCATGCCGGAATCACCCTGGCTCTGAAGCAAATGGCCGAACGCGGATGGCACGCGGACCTGTGCCTGCTTCGGCCCGATGAAACAGCCGGACCCGACGTGGAGCGGAGGCTCAAGGCCCAAACTTACGATTGTGTGGTGATCGGCGCTGGCATTCGCCTGCTGCCCCACAGCCTGTCGATGTTTGAGGCCGTGATCAACGCGATGCACAGAGCCGCGCCGGACGCCGCTATCGCGTTTAGCACGCGCCCAGAGGACAGCGCCGATGCTGCCGCCCGCTGGCTAAAGGCGGACTGAACAGCAAGACAGAGCTTCCATCGACGCCCGAGCCGACACCCACCCGGTGTCACCTACGGCTTGCGCCGATAACAATCGCAATATCGTAGAAATCAAGACGCAGCTATGAAAAGGACCCCAAGCAGTCTACGCGCGCTTGGGGTCCCTTAATGTGCCTCAACTTAGACGCTTCTGGCCGGGCGGCTGGGGTGTCGGGGGGATGGGGCTGCCGCTCAGCCGGGTCTACTAAGAAGGCAGGCTGCGCTAGTCGGAAAAGGCAGTCTGAGCAGTTTTGACCACTTCGCGAAAAAGAACCCCAAGCAGACAAATCGTTTGGGAAGTCTCTCAAAAAGAGCCACTGCGCGCTGGCGGCAAAGGACGATACCCTCGCTGGCGTACTGCGCGGTTTCCCCCCGCGCGTTCAGCGCTTCACCATTTTTGGTAGCGATCGGAGGCATAGCGGACATTTCTAGCGGACGCTCGAAATGTCGAAACTGACCCCGAGCCGACATGGGCCGGCTTGAAATCCCGCAGCGCAGCAGTCGAAGGGGGTACTCAAGACGCGCGCCCAACTTGGTCGGGGGTCTTGCGACCGGCGGCCCACCTTTCTCCAGCGGAGGGATCGAGGCGAGCGAGAAATGCCCAGGCATCCCTCGTCCATCGGGCGTCGAGCAGCGCGTGGTGCCGGGCGCCCAGCTGGTGGGGCAATTCCGGATCGCCAAGCTCGATTGCCCACTGTTTGATGTCGAGACAAAGCTGCGGATAATGGAACGGCAGTTCATCCATGTTTCCGAACAACCAATTGAACGCCACCCAGTCATAAGCGGGAAAATAGCCCCAGAACACGGGATGCTCGTCCCCATTGGTGAATTGACGCACGGCATAGCCGATTTCCTCGCGACTCACCCCCTTGCCGTCGAGTTGGGGGCGCACGTTCTCCAGCGTCCACAGGCTTGCCTTCGACCAGTCGACCTCGCTGCTCTCGGCATAGAACTCGCGACCGTCTTCGGCGATGAGACCGATACTAATCAGATCAATGGTGTACGGTCTCTCGATGAACTCGGTGTCGATCCAGTATTTCAAGTTTGGAGACTCCTTGGCGCGGAAGCACGGCGGCAATGCGGAGCGTACCACGAACGCATACTGGCGTGGCCAACAGAGAAGATGCGCCAAGTCGCGTCATCAACCCGTGCCGGAGACCAAACGCTTTGGGCGCGTACGCCATCGACGGTCGGCGGTAGCCTTGTCGATCGAAAACGCTCGCCGTCGAAATGATCGAAATTGGGGCCACTGTAGCGCGACATGCGGCTCGTACTACACCGCGATGCGCATCATACCAAAGGCCGATGACCCTGCGGAAACCGGTCTTGCGGACAGATTCTTAAGCATGCGCCCTTATCGAATAGGCGGCGGTCAATGCGCCGATTGGCACTTCGCGACGTTTGCGGCCCCACACCATCACGTCCGCAGTTGGGGTATGAACGGACCTATCGACGACATCGCTGAACCGGCGCTCATGACCCTTAACGTCGATTTTCGGCGAGGCTTAGGTGCAACGCAGTGCGTGAAGAGTGCAGTATACCGACTGCCAAATGCTCGGTCAGTTACTCGAACACCTCGTCGGCGCGCTGCAGGGCTGACTCCGGAATAGTGAGGCCGAGCGCCTTGGCGGTCTTCTGGTTAACAGCAAACTCGAATAGGGCCGGTTGCTCGATCGGCAGCTCCCCCGGCTTATCACCGCGCAGAATTCGGGCGACGTAATCTGCAGGCCGACGCCAGAGTGCGTCGTAGTTCGGGCCGTAGCCGATCAGACAGCCATCGCGTGCCATGCTCGCCCATTCGCACACGGTCGGCAGGCCAGCCTCTAACGCAAGTCGCGACAGCAGGGCGGCGTCGCGAAAGAAATCCGGCGCAGAGAGGATGATCAACGCCTCGGAGCGGGCCGTGCGCATGCCGGCGAACGCTGCGACATAGTCTGCCGGCTCATCGGCATAGAACACATCGGTCTCGAGCCCAAGCTCTCTGGCCACGCGCTGAACCTCCTCGGCGCCCCCCACATTGCGAGGCGGGCGGCCGCTCAGGATTGCGATACGGCGCGCCGCCGGCACAAACTCGTGCAGCAACGATGCGCGCTTCCCATCCAGCTGGGTTGCCATCATCGCGACGCCGGTCGCGCTGCCACCGGGCCGGGCGAGGCTGTTGGCCAGCCCCTCGGCGACTGGGTCCTCGCCGAAGAAGGACATTACAATCGGCACGGTCGAGGATGCTTCCTTGACCGCCAGGATAGCCACGTTCGAGACGGCGACGACGACATCGGGCTTGGTGGCGATCGCCTCGCGCGCCAGCTCCGGCATGCGCGCCGGCAGGCCCACGTACGTCGTCACTGTCAGGTTGCGGCCCACAACGAAGCCGCGCCGGGCAAGCTCGGGCAGCTGCATGTTCCGAATCATTTCCACTGTCGTCTCTGAAGGTGAGATCACTGCCATGCGATAGATACGACCCGGCTCCTGGGCTGATGCCCACGATGGCAGCAGTGCGCCACCGGGAACGGCCAGCAAGAACTGTCTCCGGTCCATCACGCCCTCCCCAATTGGGGGTTCATGCTCAGTGCAATTTCAAAACAATATCACCCCTCAATCGGCAAGTCTGTGACGTCCTTCATGGTGGGCCGACGCGAAAAGGCTAGCTATCTTCCTGCACTGCAAAATGACGCGATTGGCCCAGGCTGTGTGAAAAGTCGCACGGATGCTATGATTCTTTTTTAAATCGGCAGGCGGGAGCGACGGATGTCAGCCTTTGTGGAAGGGATTGACCGGAGCCAAAGCACGTTTTTCCCTGCCATGCTTGACGACTACGTGTCTGAGGACAATCTGGTTCGTGCAGTTGATGCTTTCGTTGAAGGTCTTGATCTTGGCAAGCTTGGCTTTAGTCGGGTTGTGCCGCTTGAAAGAGGACGGCCCAGCTATCATCCGGCGACGCTGCTCAAGATATACATTTACGGCTATCTCAATCGTGTTCCGTCGAGCCGACGCCTTGAGCGTGAGTGCCAGCGTAATATTGAGCTGATCTGGCTGACCGGACAATTGGCGCCGGACTTCAAGACCGTTGCGGATTTCCGTAAGGACAACGGCAAGGCCATTCGTGAGGTCTGTCGTGCCTTCGTGGCGCTGTGCCGCGAGCTTGATTTGCTGAGTGTGCCGAGCGTCGCCATCGATGGTTCCAAATTCAAGGCTGTCAATGCGCGCGATAAGAACTTCACCGAGGCCAAGATGAAGCGGCGTCTTGAGCGCATCGACGAGAGCATCGTGCGCTATATGGCGCAATTGGAGACTGCCGACCGCCGTGGTGATGCGGTGCCAGAGGCAAAGGTTGTGCGGTTCAAGGACAAAATCGTGAAACTGAGGGAAGAGATCGCGCGGCTCAATGCGATCCGTGCCGAGATGATGAAGAGCGAGGACAAGCAAATCTCGCTGACCGATCCTGATGCGCGTTCGATGGCAACGAGCGGCAAGGACACCGGGATCGTCGGCTACAACGTGCAAGCCGCGGTCGATACCAAGAACCATCTCATTGTGGCCCACGAGGTGACGAACGTCGGCACGGACCGCCATCAACTGTCGAATATTGCGGAGCAGGCGCGAACCGAGATGGGCGTCGAGACGCTCGATGCTGTGGCTGATCGCGGTTACTACGCGAGCGAGGAGATTCGCGCGTGCGAGGAGGCGGGGATCACCGTCACGCTACCAAAGCCTATGACCTCGAACTCAAAGGCGGCAGGGCGCTTCGGCAAGCAGGACTTCCGCTACGTGGCAGCGGAGGACGCTTACGTTTGTCCTGCCGGACAAAGGCTTGCATATTCCTTCACGACCAAGGACAGAGGTTTGGTGCTACGTCGCTACCGGACCAATGCCTGTCAGAGTTGCGCGATCAAACGTAGCTGCACGACCGGCAACGAAAGACTGATCTCCCGATGGGAGCACGAGGCCGTGCTCGAGACCGTGCAGGCACGTCTCGATCATCATCCGGAAAAAATGACAATGCGTCGTCAGACAGCGGAACATCCCTTCGGCACCATCAAGTGCTGGATGGGAGCAACGCACTTTCTCACGAAACGGCTGCCGAAAGTAGCAACCGAGATGGCGCTCAATGTGCTCGCCTACAACATGAAGCGCGTGATGGCGATCATCGGCGTGGCCGGGCTGCTGCAGGCCTTGGCCGCCTAAGCCGAGGGGCACCGCGCGTTCAAATCAATGCCAACAAACGCCCCAGGGAGCGTCTGGAGCGGTCAGGCAGCCGATTCTGTTCAGATCGGTACTCCACGATCGCCGAAGCCAACGTCCCACTGACAATGGTGCTCATACCGACCCCTTTCCACACAGCCTGGACCCTTCGCTGCAGATGTAGCCTCATACCTATTTGGTAGCTATCGAAGCAATAGCGGACATGCCGGGCGCACTGACACATGGCTGGAAAGGCGCGAATGGACCCGAGGGCGACATTGGCTGCCGCCCAGGCACCTTCTTGCCAGCGCCGCATTCACGGCCGAGTATTTAAGGCTTCACGCTTCGAGGAGTCATCCGATGAGCTTGAGGTTCTTAGGCGGTCTGCTCGCTCTTACGCTAAGCGCCGGTTTTGCGGTTCCGGGTACAGCCCAGGAGGTTTTGCCGTTTCCGCCCAAACCGTCTGGCAGCACAGCCGCGCGGACCATGCAGGAGTCAATTTACAGTCCGCTCTTACCGGTGAATCCTCTGCCGAAGGATGCGCCGAACATTCTCATCGTGCTCATCGATGACGTCGGGCCTGCTCAGACCGACACTTACGGCGGCGAAATTCACACACCAACTCTGACCAAGATCGCCAACGAGGGAATTTCCTACAATCGGTTTCACACTACCGCGATGTGCTCGCCAACCCGCGCGGCGTTGCTGACGGGTCGTAATCATCATCGCGTCGGCAACGGCCAGATCGGCGAGTTGGCGAATGATTGGGACGGATACCTGGGCGTCATCCCTAAGAGCAGCGCCACCGTCGCCGAGGTACTCAAAGACTACGGCTTCAGCACCGCCGCTTGGGGCAAGTGGCATAACACCCCTGCCGAGCACACCACCGCCGCCGGTCCCTTCGATGATTGGCCCGCCGGTTACGGCTTCCAGTATTTCTACGGCTTTCTCGGCGGCGAAGCGTCGCAGTACGAACCGCAACTCGTCCGCAATACGGCTTACGTCGAACATCCCCGCACTTCAGGCGGCCACGATTACTATCATTTGAGCGAAGACCTTGCCGACGATGCGATCAGTTGGTTGCGTGAACATAAAGCTTTTGCGCCCGACAAGCCGTTCTTCATGTATTGGGCTCCCGGCGCGTCTCACGGCCCGCATCAAGTGCCAAAGGAATGGTCCGACAAGTATAAGGGCAAGTTCGACGACGGCTGGGACAAATACCGCGAGCGTGCCTTCCGGCGCGCCAAACAGATGGGCTGGATACCGCCGGATGCGGAATTGACCCCGAGGCCAGAGACGCTTGCTTCCTGGGACTCAATCCCAGACGACGAGAAGCCCTTCCAGCGCCGCCTGATGGAAGTGTTCGCTGGATTTACCGAGCATGTTGACACACAGATCGGCCGCATGGTTGATGAAATTGACCGGCTCGGCTACGGGGACAACACTCTCGTTCTCTATATCTGGGGTGACAACGGCGCATCGGCCGAAGGCCAGGACGGCTCCATCAGCGAGTTGCTGGCACAGAATGGTATTCCCACCACCACGAAACAGCAGATCGCGGCTCTCAACACGCTCGGCGGTCTCGATGTCCTCGGCACGGCCAAAACGGACAACATGTATCACGCCGGCTGGGCCTGGGCGGGCAGTACGCCGTATCAGGCGACCAAACTCATCGCCTCGCATTTCGGCGGCACACGCAATCCGTTGGCCATTCGCTGGCCCGCCAAAATCAAGCCCGACCCCACGCCCCGCGCTCAGTTCCTGCACGTGAATGACGTGGTTTCGACCATCTATGACATTCTGGGCATCAAACCTCCGCGCGTGGTCAACGGTGTCCCGCAAGACCCATTTGACGGTGTCAGCTTTGCCGGCACCTTCAATGATCCCAAGGCGGAGGAGGTGAAGAACAGCCAGTATTTCGAGATCATGGGCAGCCGCGGCATTTATCGCGACGGCTGGATGGCGTCTGCGTTTGGTCCGCGCATACCATGGGTTCCTGGCTTACCCAAAGGCATCAAGGAATGGACGCCTGATAAAGACAAATGGGAACTCTACGACCTGAACAAAGACTGGTCGCAGGTTAACGACCTCGCCGGCAACATGCCCGCGAAGGTTGCCGATATGAAGGACCTGTTTCTGATTGAGTTCACCAAGAACAAAGGCTTGCCAATCGGCGGCGGCCTGTGGATTCCCGTGCTCCATCCTGAACTGCGCCTGACACCCCCGTACACATCATGGTCTTTCGCGGGCGCCATCACGCGTATGCCTGAAGTCGCTGCCCCCGCCCTCGGCAACAAAGAGAACCGCGTGAGCGTTGATGCGGACGTGCTAGCCAATCCCAACGGCGTGATCTATGCGCTGGGCGGCTTTTCCGGTGGACTCACCCTGTATGTCAAGGACGGCACTTTGTCGTATGAGTACAATCTTTTCGAGATCCAACGCACCCTTATCAAGGCAAAGGATGGACTGCCCACCGGCAAGGTGAAGATCGAAGTCGAGACTTCGTATGTCGAGCGCAGGCCGGCCGGTCCTCTCAAGGTGGTACTGAAAGTCAATGGCAAGGAAGTCGCGTCGGGCGTGGTGCCAGTCAGCGCGCCGTTGATTTTTACTGCCAACGATTGCCTCGACTTCGGCATCGATCTCGGCTCTCCGGTCGGGATTGAGTACTACGATCAGGCTCCCTTCAAATTCAACGGCAAGATCGAAGGTGCGCGTGTGGAATACCGCGGTTCGCCGGCTGAGGTGCAGGAAGAGAAACTACAAACGGATGGACCGATCCCAGCCGAGGACTAAACAGGGCCGTACCTGAAGTGGCAATGATGTGATCGAATCAGGTTTTGATACGGAGACTGCCAAGGCGGCGCAAGACGCCATCTTCGCGCGTCTGGACGCCGCCTGATGTCGCGCCGCCAGGACAGCTCGTCCCGAACATCCGCGCTTGCCGGCCTCGCGTTGCTCGTTGCGCAAACCGCCAGTGCGCTTTCCGATCCGCAGTCACCTGCCGATTCCGCGAATATCGCTCGCGGCACCGATTTCAGGTATGGCGCAGACTATAATGGGCTCGACATCACGCGACCGGAAAAGGCGTATGTCGAAATGCGTCTGGAGGACCGAACCTCGGGGATCGCGAAGTCCGTCGATGCACAAGCCTTGCTGCTTCGCGGTGGCGGCGCCATCGCGCTAAGCGACGGGTGGAAATTCGGTTGGCTGTCTGAAATTGCGCTGATCAATGAGACGACCGTCACGTCCGCGCCGCCGGGTTCAAGTGGCGAATTTGGGATCGGCGATACGGTGTTTCAGGGCGTGCTCAGTCGCCCGATCAATGATCGCTGGGGTTATGGGTTCGGAGCCCGGCTGGTCGCGCCGACTGCGGAAGACTCTCTGGGCACCGGACGGTGGCAGATCATGCCCGGATTTGGCATCCGCTACTCTTTCCTCGAGTTTGGCGACGATACCTACTTCGTTCCGAAGCTGCGCTATGCAGTCAGCTTTGGCGGTGAGCCGTCCCGGCGCAATCGCAATGAGCCGCAAATTGCGCCGACGCTCAATATTGGCCTGCCCGATCGCTGGTTCGTGACACTTTATCCTTCATACGATATCCGCATCAATTACGGCGATCCGGTACCGGGTCAGACTGGACGGCTGTTCCTTCCGTTCGACGCGGCGATTGGACGAAAAATAACCGACAAAGCGATGATCACCTGGGAGATCGCCGCGCCGATCGTGAAAGATTAGATCTGGCCGGCTCGACGAGAGTCTATGCGTTGATTCTACCACCATCGATCTTTGCCTCTCGGTGTTCCTGGGCGCCGTTCCGATCCACCAAGGCCGCCGTGAAGCTTCATACACTGCTTGATCTTCGCGGCAGCATCCCTCGTTCATCTTCATCAGCGACGGCAAGATGCATGACGTCAATATTCTGGATCAATCTTCCAAGCCGGCGCATTCTATGTCATGGATCGCGGCTATCTCGACTTCGAGCGCTTGGCGCACCTCGATGATGCCGGAAGCTTCTTCGTCACCCGCAAGTCAACCTCAAGGCTCGCCGTCGCTATTCACGCCGGTCGATCGTTCGACCGGCCTCATCTGCGACCAGACGGTTCTCGTACCGGCTTCATTCGCGCCAGGGCTTCGACCGTCCGCTGCGGCGGATCAAGTTCAACATCACAAACCGGCAAGCGGCTGGTGTTCCTCACCAACAATTTCGCCTCGACGCACTCACCATCGCCAAGCTACAAATACCGATGGCAGGTGGAACTGTTCTTCAAATGGATCAAGCAGCACCTGCGCATCAAAGCGTTCTTCGGCACCAGGAGAATGGTATGTATCCGGTCTATAACTTCAAGACTGAGCTTCGGCTGACGATCAATTTCTGAGCCTACGTGGCAGGCGTGCCGTAAACAATGACTGCTCTTGGCCCTCGGCATGTGGCGTGCTTGCCACAGCTCAAAAAATTCGTTCGGAAAAGCGAATCCAGACACAATCGGTGCACGAAATTAGTGCACAGGCTGCATCTTCGCTACCTTTACTACGCGAATTTTGGTGTTCGGGTTTCTTGAACCGGAGATGAATATGAACAGACCCCTCTCAGTAATTGTCACCTCTATGGCTGCAGCACTCACGACGTGCGGATTTGCTTACGGGGCTGATCTAGCCCCCGCACCGGTCTACAGACCCGCGCCAATAATGTCGCCGGTGCCCGCTTATAGCTGGACAGGCGTCTACGTTGGCGTGAACGGCGGCGGGGCGTGGGGTAGCCAAGACCCCCTCAATCTCATCACCAACCGCTTTGATCATTTGTCTACTAGCATTTCCGGTGGACTGTTCGGTGGAACGATTGGGGCCCAGGTTCAAGTTAGCTACGTCGTGCTGGGCTTGGAGGCGGACCTCGACTGGGCGAACATCAAGGGCTCGACGAGCGTCATCCCGACAGTCGGGGGGATACCGGTCACTGCATTTCCGATCAACGCGGCGACGAAGATCGATTGGGAAAGCACGGCAAGGCTGCGCGCAGGCTGGGCGTTTAACAACGTGATGGCCTATGTCACCGGAGGCTTGGCGCTGCAGGGGGCCAAGACCACCCTGACGACCCCGGTCGGGCCAGTTTGCGGCGGGATTTTTAGCGGCTGCAGCGGTACCGATCGCGCAATCGGCGCGGCATTGGGAGCTGGCATAGAATATGGATTTACCCCAAGTTTGAGTGCAAAACTCGAGTATCTGTATATCACCGGTGTTTCACTCGAAATCTCGCATACCAGCGAGATACGAGCGGGTCTGAACTACCGCTTTATCGGATTTTAATGCTTCCCAAAGGGAAATGGGTACGCGGGAAGCCGCGGACTTTTGCGTCGCATTTAGCGGGGCCGCGCAAAAGCTTTCCGATAGCGCAGTCGAGCGGTGCGCGCCTTTCATAAATCTGTCACATGAGGAACCTTTGGCCTCCGGCTACTGACAAACATTTCTCGTTGGGTGCAAACTGGATGGTCTCCCTAGCTCAAGAGGTAAGGAGGAACGATGAGTAGAACCAGCGGCATGTACTTCTGTCTGCTCGCGGTGTTCGCCGCCGTGACGGTGGCAAGCACGCCCGCAGCCGCGCAGCAACAGCAGAAGCCCAACATCCTTTTCATCATGGGCGACGACATCGGATGGATGCAGCCCGGCATCTACCATGAAGGCCTTGGGCTCGAAGCCTGTTAAGTGCTGAGGGGCGCGAGCGCGTTGCGTAGTGGCTCGCTGGAAATCGTCATGAGGCCGGTGAATGGCTGACTTAGCTCCAGGATCAGAAAGATGGCGGCAGACGCCGAAACCGCGAAGACGCCGAGGGCGACAATGGTGGTTCCGTTGTTATCGGCGAAGAGGCTGAAGCTCGCGAATATTATCGTGAGCCAGGAAATCAGTACTACAAGGAAGGGGATGGGAATTGCCATCCCCGCCTCCGCGAACAGGAGCAAACGTGTTTTTCCGAGATCTTGAACGGTGTCCAGCGCCCTGGCTTGGAGAGAGCGCTGCATCTCGTTCCGGGGTGACAGCTTCAGAATCTCATCGTAGAGTGATAAGGCTGCGGCGCTCGCTTCGAACGGCGCCACCTTCCCAGAGTCCGCTCCGTTTTCGCGCCAAATCCGATCAGCCATAGAGGCGACCCCCCGACGAAGCAGATTACGGGCCAAATCCGTCTCCGGCCCGTACTGCGCCAGGGTGCGGTCGAGCAGAACGATGTTGGCGGTTAACTGCTGGACTTGAGTGCTCTGAGTTTGAAAAGTGCTATTTGCCGACGCGATAAGCAACCCGAGCACAAGCCCAGCGATTGTCCCAATCAGTCCTGTTCCCAGCCTCACAACATCCTTAGTAGCCGCGCTCAGATGATGCTCGGGCAACCTGTTGCGAAGAAATATGCCGAGAAACGTCCCGCCCAGGACACATGCAAACGCAATCACGGACATCGACAGGGGTCTCACAACTCACCCTCCAGTCTTGCGCGAACAAACGCCCGCTCAGGTGAGCTTGAGGGCGTCGAGTGCCCAGACTAGCACGACAATCCGTGCAGAAATGGCCCCGGGCCCTGTCCTGAACTTCCGTGTTAACGTAAGCGATGTCCGTCGACGGCCGTCACGCCGTTTTCGGCGCTAGGGCGTCGCGACGACCTCGTGGGGCGTCACGATCACGGGTTAGTGACGCCGCATTGCGGAATTTGCGTAGACTACGATCCGCTCGTCATTCAACCTCCAAATACTTCTGGCACGTACCCTTTGCGGGCCTCGCACGTGTGTTGGGAGAGCGAAATATGCATGTGGGGCCTGAAGGGGCGTCCGTCGCCGCTAAGATCGCCAACTTCAATTTTTCACGATGAACGCGCGGTGCGACTGAGAGGCATCGGCTGCCAGCCCCTTTTGGGCAGTTGCGAGGAACCAAACCGCAAGGAGCGCAACAATGAGTTTGATTAGAATTATCCGGCTAGGTCTCGTGGCGTCGTCTGCCGCGATGGTGATGGCGGCCGCGCCGGCAACCGCGCAGCCTGCCCAAAAGCCGAATATCGTCGTCATCATGGGCGACGATATCGGCATGTGGAACATCGGCGCTTACCATCGCGGCATGATGGCTGGGCGTACGCCGAACCTCGATCAGATCGCTGCCGAAGGCATGATTTTCACCGACTACTACGCCGAGGCGAGCTGTACGGCGGGACGCGCCAACTTCATCACTGGCGAGTTGCCGATCCGAACCGGAATGACAACGGTGGGGCAGGCCGGTGCAGCCATTGGCATACCCGCGCAGGCTGTAACGATTGCCACCGCGCTCAAGGGGTTGGGCTACGCCACCGGCCAGTTCGGCAAGAATCATCTTGGCGATAAAAACGAATTTCTGCCGACGGTGCACGGCTTCGACGAATTCTTCGGTTACTTATATCACTTAGACGCAATGGAAGACCCTGCACACCCCAACTATCCGCAGGACTTGTTGAATGTCGTCGGTCCTCGCAACATGCTGCACACCTATGCGACCGATGTAGATGACCCAATCGTCGATCCGCGCTGGGGTAAGGTCGGAAAACAAAAGATCGAAGACGCCGGTACACTCTATCCCAAGCGGATGGAGACCGTTGACGACGAGATCCGCGACCTCGCGCTCAAGTTCATCGAAAAGGCCAAAGCCGACGACAAACCATTTTTCCTGTGGCTCAACCCGACGCGCATGCACATCGTCACTCATCTCTCGCCCAAATACGAGGCGTTGCGCAACTCTAAGAACGGCTGGTCCATCCATGAAGCCGGCATGGCGCAGCTCGACGACGACGTTGGTCTCGTTATGAAGAAGCTCAAGGACATGGGTGTGGACGACAACACCATCGTCGTCTTCACCACCGACAACGGCACCGAAGTCTTCACCTGGCCCGATGGCGGACAAACGCCATTCGCGCAGAGCAAGGGCACGGTGTTTGAAGGCGGTTTCCGCGTGCCGGCAATGATCCGCTGGCCCGGCAAGGTGCCGGCGGGCAAGGTCGAAAACGGCATCATTTCCGGGCTCGACTGGTTCCCGACGTTCCTGGCCGCCGCCGGGAATCCGAACATCGTTGCCGAACTCAAGCAGGGCAAGCAGATCGGTGACACGACCTACAAGGTGCATTTGGACGGCTACGACCAGACGAACATGATCACCGGCAAGGGGCCGTCGAACCGCCACGAAGTCTGGTACTTCGGGGAAAGCGAACTTGGTGCGGTGCGTATCGACGACTACAAGTATCGCTTCATCGACCAACCGGGAGGTTGGCTGGGTGACAAAACCAAACCTGACGTGCCCTACCTGATCAACCTGCGCCTCGATCCATTCGAGCGAACGGGCTGGCCCGACAGCGGCACCAAGTTCGGAGCGCAGCAATACTTCGATTGGTTCAAGTACGAATTCTGGCGCTTCGTATTTGTCCAGCAGCAGGTTGAGAAGCTTGCGATGACCGCGGTGGAATTCCCGCCGATGCAGAAGGGTGCGAGCTTCAACCTCGATGCGGTCAAGGCCAAGATTGAAGCGGCACGGGCGGCGGTAGCCAAGTAAGACGCCACATCGTTCGACTAGCTCCCACGGCGGGCGGCCTTCTCACAGCCGCCCGCTTTTTTGTCTGCTATTGGCACTTCGCAGCTGTACGCGATGACGCACATCATGTCAGCAATCGGAGCACAAGCCGACATCCCCCGGACATCGTCGAAATGTCGAAGATGATGCTGTGGACGGCGCCCACTCTACGGCATCGATGTGCCAAAGGGTGGTTGCGTTAAAGCGAACCACTATGAGGGGAACCGTCCATGGGCGAGGTTAGCACAATTGGTCTCGACATTGCGAAGTCGGTGTTTTCAGGTTCACGGCGTGGATGCTGATGGCGCGGTGGTGATCCGCAAGCGGATCAGCCGTGCGAAGGTCTTGGAGTTCTTTGCGGCTGTTTCGCCGTGCCTGGTGGGTATTGAGGCTTGTCCGAGCGCACATCATTGGAGCCGCAAGCTTCAGGCGCTCGGCCACACGGTAAGGCTGATGCCGCCGAGCTATGTGAAGGCCTATCTCAAGCGGAGCAAAAACGACGCCAACGATGCCGCCGCGATTTGCGAGGCAGTAACGCGGCCGTCGATGCGTTTCGTGCCGACAAAATCTGAACAGCAGCAGTCGGGATTGATGTTGCATCGCGGCCGGCAGCTTTTGGTGCGTCAACGAACCATGTTGTCGAATGCGATCCGCGGGCACATGGCGGAACTCGGCATCATCTCGGCCAAGGGCCGCAATGGCACGGTCGAGCTGTTGGAGATCATTACTAATGCGGATGATGACCGCGTTCCAACGGTTGCGCGATTGAGCCTCGACGCTCTTGCTCGGCAATACGCCAATACCACGGCAGAGATCAGAGCCTTTGAGAAGCATATTCATGCCTGGCACAGATCATGTGAAGAAAGTCGGCGGCTCGAGGGGATCCCTGGCGTGGGCCCGATCGTCGCCACTGCGCTGGTTGCCGAGGTCGGCGATTGGAAAGCATTTTCGTCCGGACGCAACCTAGCGGGCCTGGATTGGTCTTGTTCCAAAGCAGCATTCGACGGGTGGCAAGGAGCGTCTCGGCGGGATCTCAAAGCAGGGCAATCGATATTTCACGATGGTTGCTCATCGCTGGAGCTATGGCTGTCATTCGATACGCGCGGCAGCACGGTACGAAACGGCTTTGGCTCGGCGCGTATCATGGAACGTCGGCCGATCAAGGTCGCTGCTGTCGCGCTGGCCAACAAAATCGCACGTATGGCCTGGGCCATGATGGTGCATGGCGAACGTTTCAAGGAGCCGAGATTGCTCTCGCAGGCGGCATAGTCGAGAGTTGATCGAGGGTGCAACGAATTGGCGAGGGCATGACGACGTAATGCAGATACGGGTCGTTTCCGAGGAAATCGGGAGAACCCGCTTGGGTCTAGCATTTCCCGAGTGCGTGTAAACGATTGGGACCCGATCCGCGCAGAGCATTAGGGCCAGCGGCCATCCGCGCCGCATCAACAGGCCGGACACGTGACCGCACCCGACAATGCTGCGCGAAACGTCAGAAAGTTCTTGCCAGGGCGCCGTCCACACGTGACCCAACTCGGCCTCCAGCGGCGTGGATATCGACTGACTGATCCGCGCCAATTCGCTATCCTGCTGGCCCGCGTCACGGACCTTTTCGGCAATGGCGGCAGCGCGAACCCCTTGGTGGGCATACACGTGGCCTTTGTTAGCTTGGGCGGTTCTGATTGATGACGCCTTTTGTCAAAGGCGGGCTCATTGATGCCGTTGCTGGAGTAGCTCTAGTCACAACCGTTTTCGCTGCCGTTTATCACGCTGAGGTGGTCGCCCTTCGAACCGGCGAACCATTCGGGACACTTGTACTCGCCGTCGCCGTCACAACCATTGAGGTCGCGCTGATCGTCTCCATCATGATTGGCGCGCCAGCGGAAAAGGCGGGTCTGGCGCGCGACACAGTGTTCGCCGCGGTTATGATTGTATGCAATGGCATCGTCGGCCTGTGCCTGCTCTGGGGTGGCGTACGTCACCACGAGCAAGGCTTTCAGGTTCATGGAGCAAGCGCTGCATTGGCAGTGTTGGCAGCGCTCACCGTCCTCACCCGGTTTTTGCCTGATGTCACGACGAGCACACCCGGACCTTCGCTCGCCAAATCGCAACTAATTTTTGAAGGAATTGTCTCACTGGTGCTCTATGCCTCGTTCGTTTTCGTCCAAACTGTGCGACACCGCGACTACTTTTTACCGGTTGGCAGCGCCGGTGAAGAAGCGCATGCACCGCCTCCCTCGAGAGTACGACCGCTGTCGTAAGTGCCGGGCTCCTGCTTACCGCCCTCGTAGCCGTGGTGGGCCTTGCAAAATCTCTCACACCTACGCTGGAGATGGGTGTAGCCCGTGTTGACGTTCCAAAAGCTGTGGTGGGAATTGTGATTGCCGGGCTGGTGCTGCTGCCCGAAGGTCTAGCTGCCGTCCGAGCGGCCCGATCCAACCGGTTGCAAACCAGCTTGAACCTCGCGCTGGGATCGGCGCTCGCAAGTATTGGTCTGACAATCCCAGCCGTCGCTATCGTCTC
>CAWHZA010000062.1:0-73557 GCA_963833665.1 uncultured Alphaproteobacteria bacterium
CTCAAGCCACTCTGAACCTTCGATGAAAGGGGCAGAAGTAATTGGAGAAATCAAGCCCGCCGGTTATGGCGCCGATGACGGGCATGATGATGTCGGCGACAATAGAGGTAACAATGGCACCGAATGCGACACCGATGATCACGCCCACGGCCAGATCGACGACGTTCCCCCGAAGGGCGAATTTCTTGAACTCCTGAAGCATCGTGCATTCCTCCCGTTGCCAAGAGCCATGAATATGACCCCATTACGAGGATAGGACCATACACGGACGCGGACGCTCTCATCTTGCTGCACCTGCTACGGCAGCTTATGGCCCGCCTCTGCCGCCCTGGTCGCGTGACGGCGCGGCGGCTTTTGGGGGCATTACTGCCGCGCGTTCAGCGAGGTGGCGCGGCAGTTCGTGACCCGTCTGCGACATGACGCTTCCCAAAGCGCGCCCATGCCGATGCTGCCTACCACCTTGCCGACGCCCAAACCTCGTAGGTGCGCGGCGCGCCAAGCAGAACCTGATCCGGGTAGGTCGAATCCGCCCATTGCGCATAGACGACGTTGGTCAGGTTGCGCACGCGAAAGCCCAGGCGCAGGTTCTCGATTACTGGCCGCAACAGATATCTGCCGGGAATGTCGACAAAGGTGTACACGTCCGCGGTCGTATAGGCGAGCAAGGTCGTCGCGTCGTCCGGGAACAGAAAACGATTGCCGACATGACGCACCGAACCGCCGAATTCGACCGGCCATGGCCAGTGATTGAAGCGATAGGATGCACCGGCGTTGACAATGAGCGGTGCGACATTCGGCGGGGTGTTTCCGGACCAAACATCGAAATTCACGAACCGGGCGTGGATGAAGGCGGCATTCCCCCAAAGCTTCAGACCGTCGATGGGCCGAACGGCAGCGGCCAATTCGACGCCCTTGCTGGCGACCTCGCCGGCTACGTCCACGGTAGTCGTATTCACCGGGACGAGGACATTACGCTGCTTGATGTCGTAGGCGGCGACGGTCCACTCCGCCCCGCCGTCCCACAGCGTTTGCTTGGCGCCGGTTTCGTAGAGCCGGGTGCTCGTCAATTGCAGCGTGTCCGGCGTGACGGAGAAGAGGGCGGCGCCCGCCGGGTCGTAGGCGGTCGCATACATGCTGTAGAAGGTGAGACCGGGGATCGGCTCATAGGTATAGGCCGCCCGATAGGAAACCGGCTTCCAGGTCTTGGAGAAAGGCTGGCCGTCCGGGATGGTGCCGTCGAAGTTCACACCGAACCTGTTGAGCGTCAATTGCTCCAGGCGCACCCCGCCGATCAGCGCAAAGACCGGCGTGATCTTGAGACGGTCCTCGAACGATCCAGCGACGTCGGTGAGCCGGCTGTTCCGCGTATTGGGAAATTCCGGGCCGTACACGCCGGGCGAGGGGTTGATGACGGAAACGGTGTCGGCCGGAAAAGCGTCCGGATTTCCTTCCTGCTCGAATGTGATCGAGTTGCTGCTGGCCTGCAGTTGCGCGGCGAAGCGGTTGTCCATTCCAAAGATAAGGGTGTCCCAGGTGAGGTCGGCATTGTTGCCGATGATATGCTGATTGTGGGTTACGAAAAATCGGTCGCGATCGATGGTCGAGGTCGCATTGTCGAAGGCATACGTTTCGCTGTCGAACCAGCTTCGTTTGGCCTGATAGGAATAGTACTGATCCTTGACGGTGACGTTGCTGAGCGGCGTCCACGCGAAACCGCCGCGCAGCCAAAGGTCGTGAGCGCCGGTCGCATTGTCGGCAACGTTGTAGTTGGTGGTCAGGGTGCGGGAGTTGATCGTCAGCGGGCCGATGATCGAGCCGTCAAAGGTGTTGACCGCCGTGCCCGATACGACGCCGCTGACGGCGTGCGAACCGGCGAAGGAGACCGGCACGAGCGGCGTGCCCCAATAGGCATGACCGTAGTCGTTTTTGTATTCGAAGGCGGCAAAGGCCGCAAAGTCGGCTGTGACGCGATAGTTGAGCTGGGCCGCGAGGCCGGCCAAATCGCGGAAATCGCCGTCGATGAAGCTGTTCAGCTTCGATCCCACTGCATCGAAGCGATAGTCGAGCCCTTGCACCCCGGTGTTGCCGCCTGAGCCGAGGTGCGTGCGGAACGAGCCAAGGAATCCACGCTGGCATCGATTTCATTGCGGACGGGCCCGCTAGTCGGCTGTTTGTTGACGTAGTTGACCGAGCCGCCGATGGCGTTGAGGCCCGACATGATCGAGGAAGGACCCTTCATGAACTCGACCTGCGCCAGACCGCCAGTATCCATCCAACGCGAGGTGATGTCCCCGGGGCCGGTCCAAATTCCGTTGTAGAGGATGTTTACCTGACTGCCGCTGAAGCCGCGCATGGAAAAAGAGGCCGGTGCGCCGGCGAAGTTGCCTGACAAGACGCCGACGGCGCCTTGAGCGGTGTCGGTGGTGGTGCGATAGCCCTGCTCCTGAATGGTTCGCTCAGTGACGATTTCCACCGACGCGGGGGTCTGTATGACGGGCAGCCCCAGGCGCGTGGCGCTTTGCGGCACATCGTTCAGCGGAGTTATCGGTATCCCCGCGAGCGGCGGCTGCGCCGACGGCGGCGGTGGAGGCTGATTTGTCGTCACTGGAACGGCAGTGACCGTCCTCCCTGTCGGATGCCTTTTGATTGCGGCGCGCTGCGCCGGCCGCTGCCCCGACACGCTTATTTGCGGGAGGGGTTCGCGACCCGGGCTTCACCTGTTGGGGTCCCGCCGCGTTTTGCGCAGCGGCTGCGGTCGTTTTCAGGATGAGTGCTGCAAGCAGGGTCGAGAAGGCACGCGCGAGAAGACAGCGGCCGCGACGGCGGCCGTTAAAGCTGACAGGAAACACGTCACGCCCCGGAGGCGACAAACGTCCCGTCACCGCGATTTTGGCTGATGAGGTCCGCTTTCGCCCTTACGCGGACCGCACAACAACCGGACTAGACTCGCCAGGACACCCCGCCCGACGCGTTCGCGCGTGACCGTTGCCGGTGGCAGATCTCCTGGCTCGCGGGTCGCTGTCTCCGGCCGCCTTCCCAGGAGCGTCGCTCCCAGTGGCACTATGGCCGGACACTCGCCGCTTACAGTTGCGGGGGCAGCCGCGGCATTGTGTGCGTCCCCCTCATGCGCACGCACCGCGTTCCCTTTTGATCCCTTGCGGGAACCACCGTTAGTAAATTGGACGGAACCAGGGAACCGGTCAAGCGCCGAGACAGCGTCGCTCTACGCCGCAGTCCGATGGCTGCTAATGGCCCATGACGTCAGTGAGCGCAGTCCGGGGAAAGTCCGAAGTTGAGGTCATAGCGGAAGTGGGGTCCATAGAGGCCCATGGCTTCTGAAGCAGCCCCCTGCGGCTGCTTGGCGATGTTCGCGGCGATGCGCCACGCCTCGTCACGGGTTAGGAGGTGCGCAACCCCTGGCCGATTTTTGCGCTACATCAAAGTCACGGCGAAGGAACGGT
Source organism: uncultured Alphaproteobacteria bacterium (assembly GCA_963833665.1). Lineage (GTDB taxonomy): Bacteria > Pseudomonadota > Alphaproteobacteria > Rhizobiales > Xanthobacteraceae > BOG-931. The sequence goes on from CAWHZA010000062.1 coordinate 3,462, forward strand.
GTAGCCAGATGCTAAGGCCCGCAACAGGGTTTGCGGAGCCGTGAACACCGACGGGAGGATGAAATGCTAAGTTCCAAAGCACTGCAATGCGCATTTGCTGCTGCCATCGGTCTCACCATTTGCGGGACGGCCCACGCAGAGGACTGGAAGGTAACAGGATCATTTGGTTGGCTTGCAGTCGGCAAAGCTTACCAAATCGAGAAAGGCCACGTCTATTTCGTCGGCGAATTCAGCGGCACGTTCTTCAACGACAAAGGCAAGGATAGCCTATTTGATAAGGCCGGGGTCAAATGTCCCGCGTTCAATGACCTCGATCTGAACAACAAGAAAGGCAAGGCGGGTGGCTACTGCACCCTTAGTGATGCCGGCGGTGAGCAAGCCTACGTCACCTGGAAATGTGAGGGCGACACAGTACACTGCACGGGAACTTTTGAATATACAGGGGGCACTGGGAAATACAGCGGAATCGAGCGGGTCAAATAATACCTTCGCTGCTACGACTGAGGTCAACTGGCAGGACGGCACAGCGACAGGCTTTGCGACGTGGAATCGCTGACCCGACCGCAATCTCCCGCTTCGACGAGTTTGAAAATGGCCGAAGCCGCGCGTCGTCCCGGCTCCTCCTCGAAATAGATGTAGGCGAGCGCCTGCCCATTGCCGTCGCGGACGATGAGGCAGGCGCGTATTGCGTCGTCCATTATTAAATGACTGCCGCTTGCGCGCGCTTCGCGCTGCCTCCTGACCGGCGCTATGCAGGGGCAGAAGGTCAGTCTTTCCAGAAATTCTTGAACCGATTGGGCGTCAAAGCCGTATAGCGGACCGTGGACATGATCGAGCGGTGGCCGAGATAGGCCTGGATGGCGCGTGTGTCGTGGCCGTCGTTGGCGAGAACGCTGACGATCTGTTCGAGCTGCGCTGGCGCGACAATGCCAGCGCTCCGCCGATCACGCGGCCACGGCTCGACTTGGCACTGCTCTGTCCCGACGTCGCTTCCTGAAAGCCACTGTGGATCGCTCGGGAACCTTCAGCGGGTCCGAGCAAAGCCGGCCGGCCGCCCAAAGATTTTTCCCCTTTGCCCGGCCGCAGCGGTGGTCGCGCGACGAGACGCTGCTTCACGGCCGGGCCTCACCCACTTCAGGAGACCACGATGACAACGAAGACGAGGGCTATTCGTGCGCTCAACGATGAACTGCGCCAGAACTTTACAACCGGTACCGCTGTAATGACGGCTGGTGTTGCCGCCTTGGGCGCCGAAGCAGTCGCGCGCATCGTCAAGACAATTGGCGTCTATGACGATTTCTGCCACGCCAAAGACCCATACGAGGAACATGACTTTGGGTCGTTCGAGGTCGATGGCCAGACAATATTTTTTAAGATCGATTATTTCGATAAATCACGCAGCTACCACTCGCCAGACCCGGCTGATCCATCGGTCACCGAGCGCGTGATTACGATCATGTTGGCGGAGGAGTACTGAGCGCCGACCCGGAATTAATAGCCCAGTGCTAGAGCAAGGAACGCCTCGGATCACATTTGGCTAATGCGCGAGGAGAGAGAAAAGGGTAAACTTGACTTGGCCGAGGGGCTTTCAAATATGGGAGTTCCGAGATGTGTGACTACAGCCTTCACAACGTCAAATCGCGGCCTGCGAAAGTTGGCGACAAGCTAGTCACCCGCCGCTTTTCGTCTGCCACAGGAGGCTTTTGTGCGCCGGAAGATATCCACGTTGCAGTTTGCCTGCTTCCGGGCACGGAGCTGTCGTTCGCTTACGAAGTCAAGCGCTCACGTTTGTGGCCGTGGAGCAGAAATATCATCGCCCACAAGGTTGCTGTTTTCCGCCAAGTCAATCAAGACTGCCCGCATGTCCACCACGACGCCCTAGAATTTCCTGACGGCGAACTCGTGCTACTGACGTATCTGATGGAAGGGCAGGAGGCCACGGTCCTTCAGTTGCCGGCGGATGCGGTTGGGTCCAACGCTCAGCAACGCGCGGCCTACGTTTAGCGGGCTACAACGCTAGCCGTAAGTGATAAAAATGCCCCGATCTTCCTCTGATCGGGGTAGTGCCCTGTATTCACGCAGCCAGGTGCCGTTCATCTCGCCGGCTGGCCCGCCATCGCGTTTTTGATTAGGCCGACCACAAAGGTGACGATTGCACCTGCGACGCCGCCACCTACCGCTTGTCCGACAATGGCGCCGATATCGACATTGTCAGCAGCCCCGGCGAGCATGGGCAGAAGGGCGGTCAGGATTTGCCCACCGCCAACGCCGCCAAGCGCGCCAGCAATTGTGTTGCCCAGGGTGCCGAGATCGTAGTTCTTGAGCCCAGCACCTGCTGCGTTTCCGCCGACTGCACCGGCTATCAGTTGGATGATGATATTAATGATCGTGGCTGACATAGCTTACCCCCCTTCGCTTGTAAGGCCGTGGCCACGGATGACCAAGCTACATCCGTTCCGTGGACGTGGGGAGGGGCGCATCTCCTGTGGATAATATGGAGGACAAGAAGTCTAAGGCGACGATTATGCGCCTGTAGTTTATCGTGAAATCGTCGAGTGACTAACGTTGTAGCTCCGACCGATTTCGGCCGGCGGTTCTCCCGCCACCCGTCTCGAGATGGCCTCCGCGCGCTGATGGAGTGTGGGCTTGAGCTTCCTCCCAAATCGGACCCCTCTGGCCTTCGCTCTCCTCCGTCCTTCATCGGTCCTGGCTCGGATCAACTCCCTTTCGAATTCGGCAAGGCCACCAAGGACGGTCGACACTAATCGGCCATGTGGGGTTGTTGTATCCGCCCAATGGTCTGCGAGTGAGCGGAAGCCCGCCCCGGCCTTCCCAACTGCGTCCATGACGTTCAGCAAGTCCCTGGTTGACCGCGCAAATTCTGTGAGAAATCGATCAACCATATGCTTCCCAGGCCCACTGCGGTTAGGGCATCAGTCTTGCTGCGACTGCGACAGCGGTCACAAAGACGATGAGGAACTTGAGGGCCAAGGCGTACGAACAATATGGCGGCAACGACGCAGATGCCGAAGACGTAAATGAAAGCCAGCGACGACCACGACGACGCTCGCTGCCAGCATGAGCATTTCGGGGAAATACAGCTTCAACATGGGTACCCTCATAGTACCCGACACCGATGGACAGTCTGAGCGGGAACCACGACGCGATTATGAACCTGGAACCCAGGCGCGCGGCTGCTAAGCGTCAACCGCATGACCTCTGAGGGCCCCTAGCGTGGCCGGAGTTGCCGCTCAGGACATCCAAGCACCGGCTCAAACGGCACGGCGGGCTGTCGCAAGAACTGCCAGACGTGACGCAGCCGCCAAGGTTCGACACTCTGCTTGCCTCTTAAAGGATTGCGCCCATCGGCCATGCAGCGAACTACGACCTATCAGTTTGAGGCTAGACAGCGCTCCCAGATACCCCCTAAGTTTCCCCTTTGGGGCGCATCCGCACCGATGGGGAGGGGCAGATGTGGAAGCAGGCGGGCGTTGGCGAGCGTGTCCTTGTGGTTCCCGTAGCCTGTGCGGTGGTCTTGCTTACGATCACCGCTGCCACGGCGGACCCGAAGGCGATTGTCGTACTCTCTAGCTTGCATAATTTAGACTATGCCGAAGCGGCGTGCAGTCGCCTGCGTAGCATAGCCGACATAAAAGACATTACCGAGGTCCTGAACAACGCATCCGACTACGACCCGGAGGATGTCAAATTCAACAAGCAAGAGTTCGACGGGATTTCGGAATGCAAATCAGTGAAGGACCCGCGCGAACTCGGGCGGCGTCTCGAAGACAGCATCATGGACCAGTTTGCTGTGAACACGCGCTGTGGGGGCGTGGCACCTTACATCGAAGGTTACGACAAATTTGACGGCAAATTTAACGCGGTGGCGATGCAAGCTGAGGAGCGGAATGACTATTGGGGGCTGATGGTCGACTACGCCCCGGGAAGCAAAGTCTATAGCTGGGCGCTGTTCCCGACGGCGCGCAGTGGGCGACCAAATGGTCGGATGATCTCCGGTGAGGGCGCCGCTTCTCAGATCGCAGAGCAAGTCTGCATCGTTGTTACAGGGCGAGGCGCTAGTGTGCGCTGATACAAGCGTTTTTCAGAAGCTCGCATTGCTGATGTCAGCCGAGCCTACGGCAAAGGCTTTTACTCGCCTTTATTGAAACCTCTCGGAAATGAACCACCCCGGTGTCATGCATCCGGGCGCTGTGAGGCGTATGCCCAAGGCTCTAAGGGCGAAGACAAACCATCCAGGGAGGGACGCTACCTGGCGCGGCACCGTTTTCAAACTTACTCACCGCGATCCTCGGTTTGAGCAATTGGCGACCTTGTGAATCCCGGAGGTCTCGCGCAAATGTTTGCCCGTCGGCGGTTGACATTTCGCATCCCAGCCTGAGTCGAGGGTCCACTGCCAACTGGATAGATAGTATTTAACGCCGCAGGTCCGACACCGACACGAAAGCTCGGGGCGCCGATCTGCATCTAGGGAGAATTTCCACTCCCACCGGCAACCGTTGTCGTCCGTTGCACGCTTCTGTTCGTCGATCGGTTGCTGCCAATATTGAGGTTCACGAGGTTCTGATATGGCATGCCGCCGGCGCATTAATGGAGTTCCGATCTGCGGCTGGTGATGCAACGACTCATACCCAAGCCTAGCTTGGGGTCTTTTTTTGCGGCAAGGGGCATTTTCGGGGACAACCAACAATTTCTGACGAGTGTTGCCGTGAGGAAACACTCCTACCCAATTACCCGTTGTGCTGAAGCTGATCACCCCGCGACTTCCCTCAAAAACAGACGTTTACTCCTTCTTCTCTTTCAACGTCGAGGTCATGCGGGCGTCGGTGCCACGACGATGGCCAGATCGAGGCTGTCTTCGCGCGGCTTGCCAAGCCGGTGACTGCGCCAGGGAGGTGCGTGGGTGAGCCAGTTCAGCGCCGTGTCTGAAGGAGTGCGGAGGGCAATCTCAAGCTCCCCACAGCGTGTCATTTGTTTTGCGCCTCTCCTGGAAGGCCATCTCTCTTAAAGCCACTGTCCGGGGCTTTCTACCGGTGCGGCCTTCGCGGACTGGCTTCCGCCGATCTTTTTGACGAGCGACTAGACTAAGGTAGCGGCGTCACTCCAGGTGCGCGTGATTTCTTGGCTCTTAGAGAGTACATCCGGCTTCAGTACATTTACTCACAACGCTGTTAAGTATGAGTTGATGGTATTTTAATTTCTCTATGAACCCCCAAGCCGCAAGATCAAGGTAGTAGATCACTCGCAATTCGTCTGCGTTGTCCGCCATATTAGCAGCGACTCCCCCCGCGTACCTGCCGTATGCAAATCGGCATGAACTGCGTCGAATTTAAAAGCCAACTCGATCAGGCAATCCGGCGAGTGCGCCACAGGTTATTTTGGTTATGAGTTCATAAGGATCGTCTCCAATGGAAAGCATTTTCAGATCGGGATCGTGGAAAGCCCTGATAATCAGCAATTGTCAGGACGCTGGCAACTGCTGATGCCCGAGGAAAGAGCAGCGAAGCCAAAAGAAACGAGGGCACGAAGGTAGCGCATGATGGGCTCCCGTGCGGGGGTTGCAGGCACAAATAGGGCTACTGGTCACTACTCATAGGCGCATCCAAGAACACAATCGTGGAAACGCAATTCGTCCGCGAGCCGTTGATGCGTCTTTCGAAGAAAGTCGTTGCGGCGCTCAGCAGCCAAGATGTGCAGCAAACAATCTGGCTCCCGCGATTTGTGCATCTTGTGTTCACGCGAAGACCCCGGCACCTGACGACCTGCTGGCGCGGATGGCTCGCCGTGGAGCCACTCTGGCAACGATGTCGTCGCGCTTGATCGATCATACCGTCCAAGGTCGCGGGCCATGCGCCGCTCATTTATCGTCGCGCGGTCTGCGAGGTTGGCCGCCCCGAGAAAGCCACGAACGTGTTTAATTTTGGATTCACTGTCGGGGGGTTGGGGAATGGCGCGACTTGTGGTCGTTTCAAATCGCGTTTCCATTCCTGGCGACGGCATCAAGCGGGCTGGCGGGCTCGAAGTCGTATTGCGGCCAGCGCTCCAGCACAAGGGCGGGGTCTGGTTCGGCTGGAGTGGCAAGGTCGCGCCGGCGGACGAGCTGGAAGCGCGCTCGGTCCAGCATAAGAACGTCGAATATGCAGTCACGGATCTGTCCAAGGAGGATTTTGAGGAATATTACAGCGGCTTTGCAAATCGGCTATTGTGGCCAATCTTGCATTACCGGCTGGACCTCGCTGGGTTCGCGCCCAGGGATCTCAGCGGATATTTCAGGGTCAATGATCGTTTCGCGACCAAGCTCGAGAAAATCATCCAGAGCGATGATCTGATCTGGGTCCATGACTACCACATGATCCCCATTGCGGACGCGTTGCGCCGCCGTGGTCACTGCAACCGGATCGGGTTTTTCCTGCACGTTCCGTTTCCCCCGCCGGAGGTTCTGACCTGGCTGCCGAACCATGAGCACCTCATCCCGTTGCTCATGCAATACGACGTTGTGGGTTTCCAGACCGAGGGCGATGCCCAGAATTTCATTCGCTATATGATCTCCCAATGCAACCACACGCGGGACATGCGGGTATTCCAGGCCGCCGGCCGCCAGGTCACCCTGAGCGTGAAAGGTCAGCAGACGCTGATTGGCGATTTTCCTGTTGGTATCGAGCCGCGCGCATTTGCGCGACTGGCGCGCCGCAATGTGCGGTCGCCATTGGTCAAGAACCTGGTGGCGAGCCTCGGTGGCCGCGACCTCGTGATCGGGGTTGATCGCCTAGACTATTCCAAGGGGCTGATCCAGCGGCTCGAGGCTTTCGACATCTTCCTAGCGCACCACTGCGAGTGGCTCGGCAAAGTGACGTACTTGCAGATCACACCGACAAACCGCTCCGAAATTCCCGAATATTCCGAACTGGAAGAGGCGTTGGGGTCTGCGGCCGGCCGCATCAATGGAAAGTACGGCGAGGTGTCATGGACGCCGATCCGCTACCTGAACCGCGCATACAACCGGTCGGTGCTCGCGGGACTTTATCGGACGGCGCGCGTCGGCCTGGTGACACCATTGCGCGACGGAATGAATCTCGTTGCGAAAGAATATGTCGCTGCTCAGGATCCGGACGATCCGGGTGTCCTCATCCTGTCCCGCTTCGCCGGCGCCGCGATCAACCTTCGCCACGCCCTGCTGGTCAATCCCTGTGATGCGGAATCGGTCGCCGGCGCGCTCGCAAGGGCGCTCGCAATGCCGCTTAAGGAAAGACGCGCCCGCCACGAGGCGTTGTTCGCCGCGGTCTGCGAACACGACGTCGATCGATGGCAACGAGAATTCCTAGCCGTCCTACGAGGCGACAACCGTCGAGATTATAATCCTGTATGCAATACGCTGGCAGGACACGCTGCGACTATTCCAACAGCAGCACATATCCAAGCAAAGGATGAAAAGACGCTCAGCAGTGCGGCAGAAATGCCACGGTTCGCGAGTTGAAACCACTGAGATACCCCAATCTCCCGGTAGTTGACGATTTGCATTGTAATTCATTGCGCTGCAATCCGCGCGCTAAACCGCACGTTTTGATATCACCCCAAGACCGCCTTTGAGACATGGCCGCAACTGACCCACCGCCGTCTCGTAGCGGCTTGCGCAGCCTCGACGCTGTCAACTTATTTCTCGCCGGAGCATTGTCGGGCTTCGGACCGTACATCGCCGTATTTCTAGCTGAGCAGAAATGGACCCAACAGAACATTGGCTTTGTGCTGACGGCAGGCGGGCTCGCCGGATTACTGAGTCAGCTACCCAGTGGTGAATTGCTTGACGCCATCCGGTCGAAGCGAGTTGTGGTCGCGTCGGGTGCAATTATGGTTGCGACCAGCGCGCTGATTATAGCACTTTGCCCGAGTTTCCCCCTAGTGTTGGCCGCTCTGGTGCTCCAATCAATCACCGGCGGGTTCCTGGGACTGGCGATTGCCTCCATCAGCCTCGGCCTGGTCGGGCACGCCGCGCTTGGGAAGCGACTCGGACGCAATCAGCGCTTCGCCTCAATGGGAGGCGTTATCGCGGCCGGCTTCATGGGCGTTATCGGCTATTTTCTTTCATATCGTGCGATTTTCTTCGCCGCTGCCGCGCTGGTCCTGCCGCTGCTCGCTGCTCTCGGCCGCATCAAGCTTTCAGGAATCGATTATGGTCGAGTCTCCGGCTCCCTGGGAGGGCTGAGCACGAGAGCACGGCGCTCTAGCCTTTGGAAGAACCGCGACTTGCTTACGTTCGCAGGTTGCGAGTTTTTGTTTCAGCTGGGCAATGCGTCGATGCTGCCACTTGCCGGAGAGGCGCTGGTGTACAGCAAGGAGGCCTTTTCTTCGCTCATCGTCTCAGCGTTGATCATTGTCCCCCAGGTGGTCGTGGCGCTGATGGCATCATCGGCGGGCCGCCGTGCGAATACTTGGGGGCGCCGACCCCTTCTGCTCGTCGGATTCGCGGCCTTACCACTCCGCGCTCTGGTGTTTGCCTGGACTACCAATCCGATGGTTCTCATCGCTGCTCAGATCCTCGACGGTGTCAGTGGAACGATGTTGGGCGTGCTCACGGCCTTGATCGTTGCTGACCTCACAACGGGCACTGGGCGGTTCAGCTTAGCGCAGGGCTTCGTCGGGACGATGTCCGGAATCGGCGCATCGCTTAGCACTACACTAACTGGCCTCGTTGCCGGAAGCTTTGGCCGCGCGCCTGGATTTCTGAGCATCGCAACCGTTGCCCTGGCCGCAGTGCTTCTCCTATGGTTCCGGATGCCAGAAACCAATCCGTCGAATAGGAACGACGCAATGTTTGGCTAGCAATTGGCCAGTCGGGCGCTTCCATGGTTCGAATCATTTGCCGACCAAGATCGGATGACTAGACTTGAAGCTCTCGGACTTCAGCATCAACTCGATCGATTGCGCCGTGGCGCCGTGGCGCTATCGTCTTCGATTAGCAATACGCGTATGCCAAGTTCCCTTCCCCGCCGCGCGGCTTAACGTCGGCACGCGGCGGCCTGGAAACGCCCTTTGAACAAGCTGGGACGCAATGATTAACGTGCCGGGTAAATACAGCGTTAAGCTATGACGGCCGGTAGGAAGAGCCCCGAGCAATCTACACACCTCGGGGCTCACTGAGTTGTTGCCTCAACTCGTAGGCTTCTTCTGTCCGGGCGTCGGGGGATGTCGAGGGGGTGCCGTCCGGACGGGGCCTGCTAAGAACCGATATAAGGTGCTGTTTCGGTGACGTGAGAATTTTCCGGCTGGTTCCCGCCGGACCGTTTGCCGCGGGGCATCGTTTCTTTTCAAACGAACTAGGACGATGGACGGAACTCCGGACGGACACACACCCTTTTATAGGGTGTGTGTCCGTCCGTCCGTCCGCTTTAGTCCTCCCCCCTGGGGCGCTAACTTTCCTTTCGTCCGTCCGCGTCCGTCCGTCCAACTTCAAATAGGTCCTTCGGGCCGGCGCTTTTTTCCACTGACCAATCCGGCCGCCCGTGCCGTCCAAGGGTGCCATCACTTAAGCGCAGTTTTTGCCATGCGGCGTTAAAAAACAAAATTCGTGACAGGAATCACAGAAGATTGCCGCTGGGCACAGTAACCTTTGCGAAGTTCATCGGCCAGCTTACCGCCGGATTGCTTTCCTTGCTGGGCATCAAAGGTACCACGGACATGAAGAAGGTATTTTCGAAGGTTGTCCACGTGGTAAGTGTGATCAAGGGCGACCAGTCAGAATTCTGGGCAGCTGCTACACCCCGTGGAGTGGCGGCTGGCCAAGTGCAGCAAGCACTCCCGCCTGGATGGATGGCGATCTCAAGAGGTTGGCGGCTCAATCGCAAAACCGCGGAAGAATTGAAAATGTGCCCTAATACCGTGCGGAGATTAACAAGATGCCCTCGACTCGAGCGAGGGCGAATTGTGGCTGCGCCGTAGTTTCAACCGTTTAGGGAGCAGGAGACATGACTTTGCTGCGACCTGCTTTCGCGATCCTGTTGCCGCTATTCGGTTCGATGGCACATGCGGGCCCGCAATCAGTCCCACGTGCTTATCAGGCTGATTTTTACCTGCCGGGCTGCAAGGATTTTCTTGCTGGGAGATCCAATTTCCTAAGCGGGCGTTGTGTTGGAGCCGTGGAGGTTCTTGATGATTTAGGTTCGGGTACCAAGTTGTTTTGTCCTCCAGAAGCCACCAACAACCTTGATCGGGTGCGCGTTATTGCCGCTTACATTGAAGCTCGACCCGAGAGAATGAAGGACGGATTTGGGCTTATGGCAAATGAAGCGATGGCAAAAGCCTGGCCCTGCAAATGAGGTAGCGCAGGTATTCTTAGCCTATCTCTGGCCTCTAGGGTCAGTGCATCGCGGCAATACTGTAACTGCCCTCGAAGGTGAGATAGCTGACGATGGTTCCTTCAGCCAGCGGCCGGAATGTTCCGGCATAGTCCACATACGTTCCAGCACCGCGGATCCCGGCGTATTTTCCCGTGCCACCTGTCCAGCTGAACGTTCCGCCGACAACCTTCTGATCAGGCGTGTGCTCCTCCGACTCCCAATTGAATACGACCTGGTCTCCTGCTGGATCGTTGCCGGCGCAGAATCCCCGCGCTTGTCCTAGGCCGTTGATGAAGTCGGCCAAGCCTGAACAATGCCACGTCATGTGGTCGAGAGGCCCGTTCGTGACGCTCAACCCATTTTCGTCAAAGGCGAGCACCAATCGCTCTTTGCCCGTCGTCGTTGTTTCGACCGTGCCGAAGGCGGCTAACGTTCCGCTTAACGTTCCTTCATTCATCTGCGCCGATGCGGGTCCCGCTTGCGCCAACATAAGCGCGATAGCGACACCGAATAGGAACACCCTTTGGGGTCCCAGAACGCTTGTCTTCATATTCGCCCTCCGTGACATGCCCGACTACTGCTGTGAGTAAGTGCAGCAACGGCTCAGCCGCGTATGCCGAGCGTGCCGTACGGCGTCTTTACCTGGTAGGAGCCTTTACTCTGCGAGCCCGTGACAAACCGAAATGAGCCTCGGGTTGCTTCTACCGCGACGCCACCAGCAGATTTGTTGGGGTCATAAACGAATTTGTCGAGCCGTACGCTCGATTTTGGGCCCACACTGAGATTACTGTTGTCGTGAAATCGCAAATCCGCCACGCCAGCATCCCCCGTGTGAATCAGTTCCTTTGAATAGACGGCACTACCACCCGAAAGCGTCCTTGCATTGGCCTCCGCTTGTGGTTTCACCGATGTGGCACTGCCGATGGCTTCTTGGCCGCGCGAGGTAGCTGACTGCAGCAGCGCAAACAACCCCACCAGCAGAAGCGCCGAGGTCGTCTTGCGAAGAGTCATCGTCGTCATCACAACCTCCCGCTTTTAAAAGACCACCATCATCCACGAACCGCACGGCTCGTATCACCAATCTTCGGGAGGGGAATGTGACACCCGGCACATGATGGCGTTTTGCAATTTGTGCTGCAGATCACATTCCAAACAACGTCAAAAGTCCGCCATCGGCGATGCCACCGACGGCGATGCTTCTTAGACCATCTACGGCGTTCCGGTGTGTTAATATAGGAGAAACCCTGAGTTGCAGCACAAAGTCGTTTCCGAAGCCCCCTTCATCATTTGCGTCCGCACGCAGCTCAGTCCCATCCTGGCCGGCATTGGTTTGTCCGATCGTGATGTCATCACCGGTGTTGTTTGCAGCCATGGCTGACCTCCTTCTAAAGATTCGCCCGAGCCACCAAGGCCCGCCAGCGAAATTCGATCACAACGCTCTGCCCCTCGATGTAACCGGTATCGGCTATTGCTCGGCGGAACGCGCTCAAACGGCCTGCGAACCTGTCAGGCGACATTTGCTGCTGAGGAACCCAACCACCGGCATCGTTTGCTGCGCACGTGCGGCCAGCGGCCATGCTGCCGTGCCACCGACAAGGGTGATGGACTCGCGCCGTCTCTCAGGCTCGCTCTGTTCGGCCGAAAGACTACTACATCGCGCACTGGCTGTCTCGGAGCTGGATCACCCCAAGAAACGACGCGCTGCAATGCTTCCGTCTCGGCCCTAAACGTCTCTTGTGGGTCACTCAGCGACATGGCAGCGAGTCCGCGCCACTTCCGCTCTTCCCCCTCAGAGATGGGGTAATCGGCCGGCGAGCTTGTGGATAGCTGAAGATTTTGGGTGCTGCGCTTCAGGCTGATGGTGGAAACGAGGTCCGTGCGTACGACCTCAAACATCAGAAGGAGAAGCGCAGCATGGACCATTTTGCTGGACTAGACGTATCGGTCAAGGTGACCAGCATCTGCATTGTGGATGACACTCGCAAGATCGTTCGGGAGGTGAAGGTTGCGAGCGAGCCCGAGGCTTTGTTGTCGGTGCTGAAGAACCCCGCCTATCACTTCAAGCGAATTGGATTGGAAGCTGGACCGCTATCGCAATGGCTGTTCGGCGCTCTCGCCGAAGCAGAGTTACCGGTGGTCTGCGTTGAGACGCGGCACATGCAGGCGGTGCTGAAGGCGCAGATCAACAAGACTGACCGCAACGATGCGCGCGGCATCGCGCAGATGATGCGGGTAGGGCTTTACCGCCCGGTGCATGTGAAGACGTTACGCAGTCAGAAACTGCGAATGCTGCTGACCCATCGCAAGCTGTTGCAGTCGAAGGCCATCGCCATCGAGAATGACCTGCGCGGTACTTTGCGCAACTTCGGTCTTAAGGTGGGCATGGTGGGGACGGTGAAGTTCGAGGCCCGCATCAAGGAACTCGTCGAGAGCCTTCCCGACTTGGCGGTACTGGTCGAACCGCTGCTTGTCGTCCGGCGGGTACTTCGCGAGCAGTTCGTCATCCTGCACCGCCGCCTGCTGGCCATTGTTCGGGATGATGCGGTGTGCCGGCGCTTGATGACGACCCCCGGTGTCGGCCCCGTGGTGGCGCTGACCTATCGCGCCACCGTCGACGTGCCTGCTCGGTTCCGTAAATCCAAGGCAGTCGGGGCGGTGTTTGGACTGACGTGCTCCAAGTATCAATCCGGCGAGATCGACTGGAGTGGCAGAATATCACGCTGCGGAGATGAGATGATGCGGGTCATGCTCTACGAAGCAGCCCAGAGCATGCTGGTGCGTTCGAAAAGATGGTCCTGGCTCAAGGCCTGGGCGATGCAGATCGCGAGGCGCCGCGGGATGAAAAAGGCGATCGTGGCCCTGGCACGCCGGTTGGCCGTGATCATGCATCGTATATGGGTTGACGGCACCGAATTCCGCTGGACCCGGGAACAAGCCGCGGCAGCAGCATGAGAGCCGTGCAGGATCAAATACGATAGGAGGAAAACTCGAGTTCCACTGAGCAGTGGAATGATGTCCCTCGCGGGACGATGGATGAGGTGAGATCGTATGTCTGCTTGGACCTACCGTCAGTCTGACGGCAAGGCCGCCTCAAAGATTGTTCCACCTCGTCTTGCCAGTAAATCGAAGTAGAGCGAGGGGACGCCCTGCCGTCCGTTGATGCTGACTTGGTCCGTGTTTCATGCCGGCTTTAGGTTCGGTGCCGGTATCAGCTTCGCTAGCTTCCTGAGGTTCTGGGCGGTGGCTGCTAGGAGGAACTCGTCGCGTGCACCGTTCGGTCCTCGTAGTCGGAGGCGGTCGAGCTTGAGGATGCGTTTGAGGTGCGCGAACAGCATCTCGATTTTCTTGCGCAGCCGCCGCGATACCCGGCCTTCCCAAGATTTAGCGATTCCGCGCGCCATGTCGCGGGCGCCTTCGTAGATTGATCGCGGTACGTACCGGGCCGGCTCTTTTGGACAGCATCGGGTTTTTAAGCGGCAGGCTTGGCAATCGTACTTGCTCGCGCGGTAGCGTAGCGTCGCTCCATCATTCACAGGTGAACTGGTCGTGGTCAGCATCTTGCCGCCAGGGCAATAGTAGACGTCGCCCGCCTGATCGTAGGTGAAGTCGTCGCGGGAGAAGGTGCCGTCCTGGCGTGTCGATTTGTCGAACACCGTGACATGCGGCTCGATGCCGTGCTCATAGACCAACCAGCCGAGCATCTCGGCCGAGCCATAAGCGCTGTCGCCCATGAGCTTGGCCGGATAGAGATCGAAGCGCTGCATCGAGCGTTCGATCATGTGTTTGGCGGCGAGCACCTCGGCCTGCCGGATCGCCGTGGTTGCCTCGACATCGACGATGATCGCGTTGTCAAGGTCGATCAGATAGTTGGTCGAGTAGCCAAAGAAGGCTTGCCCACCATGGGCGCCTGTCCAGCGCGCTGCCGGATCAGCCGGCGAGATGAACTTGGGCGTTACTTCGGTCGCCGCACCGAAGGCCGCGTTATCGAGCACAGCCAGATATTCTTTGACGGCCCGGCCGGTCGCCTCTGCCGGCAGCCCCTTCGCACCTTCGATGCCCTTCTGCCGGTTGGCATCCGCTCTGATCAGGCTGGCATCAACCGCAAAGGCCTCGCCGCCGACCAGACCTTCTCTGATGCAGCGTTGCAAAACCGTCTCGAAAACCCGGCGCAGAAGATCGCTCTGACGGAAGCGGCCATGCCGGTTCTTCGAGAAGGTTGAATGGTCAGGCACCTGACCGTCGAGCCCTAATCGACAGAACCATCGGTACTTCTTCATCTTGTGCTTGTCGATCACGGCTCCGACCGCGAGCCCAATCACGCCGGCATCATGCTTTGCGGGCTTGCGTCGCACCTCATTGGCAATGCGGGTCAGCCGACGTTCGGTCGCCTGCAGAAGCTCCTCGCGCTTCCTCGCGCGCTCCTTGGCCAGCGCCGGATTGCGGCAGGCAACGAGCCGCTCGCCGGGAAGTCGGGCGAGCTGATCTCGGCCAGGTCGCGGTCGTCAAACAGGGAGAACTGCAACGGCGCAGTGTCCGCGGCGAGCGCGGCGATCTGCGGTGCCCTCAGGCAGCTGATCCAATCGAGCCCGGCCGGCGCTAGCTCCTCGGTGCCCGAGCTTGCCTAATTCGGCATTTAATTTCGCCAGGAGTTCATCCACCATGCGTGGTCATAGTTCTTGAGGTTGATGTCGCCAGCCAGCTTGATCGCCGACAGTTGCGCGTGACGGTAGCGCACCACCTTCTCCGCCGCGCACGGCCTGCATGAAGGCCGCTTTGGCCCGCCGCCGCTCGACGCGATCCCCAGCCACTCCGCGATTTTGGCCTTGAAATGAGAGTGTCGGATGGCGTGCTCCATCGGTTTCAACGGCACCGCCTGCTCGCGACCACTTCGATGACAGTCTCGGTTATTCTGCTTCGACGTTGGCGTGAAAGTCGCCGACTTGTGACGTGCGTCACTTTCCAGCTGCTTGCTGCGCTGCATATTCAATCGGGTGACAACCGTGAGTGTGTGTCATGACCATAGCAAAATCGGAAGACATTCGGTGGATCGCCCGCGGATTGGACGACTCCGCCATTCTTTTGCGCGTACATGGCATCGAACATCTGGCAGATCAGCTCGATGTAGTGCGGGTAGCGCTGTCAGAATCGGATACATCCGATGCGGACGGTCATCAACGCGGGACTCGTCTTCGAAATACCGGCTAAACGGCCGCCTGAAAAGAACGCGCGTCGGGGCGCCGAGGCCGGAGTGGCGTCAAGGATTTGTCTTGCCCAACAGCTCCGGCAAATTGGCGATGTTGGCTGTAACCGCCGCGCCTCGTCGCGCGTCATACGGGAGGCGGCGGGACCTGCTGTTTGTGTGCTGGGCATCACAACGATGGCTGAACGGAGGGGGTAATCTTAGCTCCGGGGATGTCGGTAACGTGAGGAGAGTAGCCATGTCCCGTAAATCGGAGATACGTCGCAGCAAGATACCGGTGTTACCGATTGCCTTTGGGATTTCGCTGAGCGCTTTACTACCAGCATCGGTCGCTTTCGCATGTGGCGGTTTTTTAGATGCCAAATGCAATCTGGAGCATGGTGGACTGAGTCCCGGCAATATCGCAAAACAGACACAAAAAGCCGGTCAGGACGCTGCCAACACCGTGGCAAAAGCCGGTCAGGACGTGGCCAATGCCATCAACGAACTCCAAGCAAGTGTCCTGAGTGGGCCGACGCTCGAACGAGCGATCATCGCCTCGCACGATACGGCCATCAACGGCGCAATGCCAATACCTCCCCTGATCAGACAACAGCTAACGGGCTACGCAAGCGAGGACTCGATGAACCGAGGTCCGGTTCAAGATCGGCGACAACGGCTTTGCCAACCTTGCGCACCTTTTAGAACAGGGAGGTGCCGCATCGGCCGTTACTTTGATCGACGTCGTTGTCTTTCGTGGTCCAAGTGAGGCGGACGATCTGTCCATCTGGGCTCATGAATTGACCCATGTGGATCAATACCGGGAATGGGGCGTCCACAGTTTCGCTGTCCAGTATACACGTAATTGGCACAGCGTAGAGGACCCTGCTTATGCCAAAGGCAATGGGTATCGAGCGTGGGCCATGAACAGAGGTCCGGTTGGTCCTACGGTTGAGGTCCTCCGGTTGGAGGTCAGGTCCCCCGAGTTGGAGCTTTCTGTTACACGCCAGCTGGCCGCTTTGGGCCAGGGCCGGTGCAACCGATAGGAAATCGGTGTTGGATCAATAATGCTATGGGGGGTCCACCACTGGGGTCAAATAGGCTTGTGATTAGCAAAGACGAGCCTCTTCTTTAGGTCGAGCGCCAGGGCGCCGCCCAAAGGCGAGCGGCGCCCCCGGGAGCGGGGAAACCGAGAATTGAGGCGGAAGCTCCCCGTTCCGATCACAAACCGCCGGCAGAGCGTCCTCAGTTCCTGCGCCCATCAGGAGGGGCCGAGGCTGCGATTGCCTAGCCGGAGGCTTCATGCACGCTGGACAGGGCCCTTGCTGGCGGCCGCGCCTCGACGATGTCGATGTCCAATATGTCTGGCGTTTCCTGCGCGCGCAGAAGATCGACCTCGCCGGGCGCAAATCCTGGTGCGAGAGCAACGATCCCGCGTTCGTCGCCAAAGCCGCCGACGTGGTCGGGCTCTACATGGCACCGCCCGAGAACGCCATCGTCATCTGCGTTGATGAGAAGCCCTCGATCCAGGCGCTGGAGCGGGCACAGGGCTATCTCAAGCTCCCGAACGGCCGGGCATTGACCGGCCACAGCCATGATTACAAGCGCAATGGCACCAGCACCTTGTTCGCTGCCTTCGAGGTGGCAACCGGTAAGGTCACCGCCGCGCACAAGACGCGTCGGCGGCGCATCGAATTCCTCGACTTCATGAATGATATCGTCGCCGCTCACGCCGACACGGCCATTCACGTCATCCTCGACAATCTCGACACCGACAAGCCCAGGAACGATTGCTGGCTAAGGCGCCACCCCAACGTTCATTTCCACTTCACGCCAACCCGGGCCTCCTGGCTCAATCAGGTGGAAATCTGGTTCTCAATCCTGCAGGGCCAGTCGCTGCACGGCGCTTCCTTTACCTCGGTCAAACAACTCAGGGAGCACATCGATGCCTTCATCAAGGCTTACAACACCACTGCCGCTCCGTTTGCCTGGACCAAGTCAGAGGTCCATCAAAAACGCCTCGAACCACGTTTCGCGCATCGATGATTCCGGGTACTAGCTTGCGGCGTTCATCGCTATCGCGCGTGTCAGCAAAGCGCCACCGGGTAAGGATGCGATGCTCCTGGGCCGCCCGTGGCCCACAATTTGCAGTTAGTTTTTCTTGGTTGAATCCTTGAGTGATTTGCCCTCAAGGCCTAGCTCGAGGACGATTTTACGCTCGGCGGATCGGGGATCGTGAATCGAGCGCGCCTCTCCATCGGCGCCGATAATTACCTCGCAGCGCTCGCAAACGAGACGGCGGGCGGCGGCGACTCCCTCGCGGCTCTCTTCATTGCCTTCGATACTGAGCGTATTTTCCGCAGTCTGCGCTGCCTTGTATTGGCACCGCACTCGTGCTCCGAGTTCAGGTCGCCTGTGCGCTTCCTGAAGCGATTGCCCCAAGAAGTGCTCCGGCTCAAATGACAACGTGACGGGTATCGCCATGGCTGGCCTTCCTTGTGCTGAACTTTCAGACAAGTCATCCATCGCGGGCGGTACGTCATTAGATCGCGCGCGACAACTTCCTGTTCGGTCGGCAGTCTTCCTTCCGGCGTGAGATGATTGATCACTTCCGGCAAGTGCTGGCTGAGACCGGCGAGTAACTGATCGCGCGACAATCCGAGAGTGCGCGATGAGCGTGTTGATCTGATCCTCACCTAGCGCCTTCGAGAGATCGTTCGGCGAAATCGCCGCCGTTCGGTCCGGTACCGACCCAGGACTTGGCAACCTCGCCCTGACCAGTCTGCTGGAATTGTTTGAGTAAGTCGTTCAGACCACCACTCAAAACGCTTCCCGCCGCCCCCGGTAAGCAAGCCGCCCAAACCGCCCTTGAGAAGATCGCCAAGACCGCCGCCGGCATTCGGCGTTCGTACCTGGCAAGGCGGCAGGGCCGGTGGTACGGCCAGGTATCGCCGGATTAGCGCCCGGCTGGCTGGTGAAGCTTTTCAACGCCTTGTAGGCCAGCCAGCACCCCGAGTATCGCCATGGTGATAGGCGACATGCGGCCTTTGCTCGCGGTTGGGCTTGGCTGCCCGCGCGGTCCAGGTTGCGTGCCATTGAGAACGTCGAGCAGTCCCATATGTAACCTCCTGAGGGCAAGACCCTATGATAGATCTTCGGTCGCCATGCCACCAATACAAGGCCTCGCACAGCTCTTGACCTTGCCAATTTCGCTCGAAGACGCCGTGTTTACGTTGATCTAAATCAGTTATAGCTGGGCTTTAATCGCAAAGGCGACCTGTCATGAATATCCTTTGGATCATTCTTATCGGCTTCGTTGCTGGCATCATCGCTAAATTGTTAGCCCCTGGTCCCAACGATCCGACGGGCTTTATCCTCGCGAGCAGTTCTCGGTGTCGCGGGCGCATTCGTGGCGACCGTTCATCGGCCAGATGATTGGCTGGTATCGTCTCGATCAAGGCGCTGGTCTCAT
The DNA here is from genome assembly GCA_963833665.1 of uncultured Alphaproteobacteria bacterium. Classification (GTDB taxonomy): domain Bacteria; phylum Pseudomonadota; class Alphaproteobacteria; order Rhizobiales; family Xanthobacteraceae; genus BOG-931. Next base: position 22,462 of record CAWHZA010000062.1, read on the forward strand.
CGGGGCTACGGTGGGTGCGTTGATCGTGTTGTTCATCTGGCATCAAGTAGTCTCGCGACGCTCTGTCTAACGACCTGGCATTCGGCCAAACTGCTCCAACCTGCGACGAGGCCCGCCGCATCGCCGCCAACATCGCATAAGCAAACCGGCGTGGTCACTCGATCACCTCGTCGGCCACCGCAGAATGCTTCGCTGGCACTTCAATACCGAGCGCCTTGGCAGTCTTGAGATTGATCACGAGATCGAATTTGGTCGGCTGCTCGACCGGCAGATCGCTCGGCTTTGTCCCTCGCAGGATCTTATCGACATAGTCGGCAGTGCGACGGTACAGGGCTGGAATGTTGGGACCGTAAGACATGAGCACCCCGGCTCGCACGGAATCGCCGGATATGAAGGTCGTCGGCAGTTGTATTTCGCGTGCAAGCGCAGCAATGTGCGCGCCGCTATGCCGAGCAGAGCGTTTTCAACGATATAAAGTGCGTCCGCCTGGCCTTTGAGGGCATCAAAAACGGGCGCAATATCTTCTGCTCGCGGGATCCCATGGGGCGCAACTTCCAGGCCGAGGTTACGAGCCGCAGCCTGAGCATTGCCCATCTCACGCACTGATGCGGGATAGTCAGCATCAAACATAATTGCCAACCGGCGAAGATTAGGGACAAGCTGACGCAGGAGTTCGACGCGCTTGCTGGCAATATCGGTCGTTGATCGGAAAATCCAGTGACGTTTCCGCCCGGTCGCGAAAGGCTTGCGACGAAGCCGCTCCAATCGGATCGATCGCGATTGCAAACACGATAGGGATGGAAGCAGTAGCCGCTTTAGTATAGCGACGGCGCCTCCATACGCGACAATGACATCGACCTTTTGCCGCACGAACTCGTCCGCGATATCGGCGACGCGCTCGGTTCGTCCCTCCGACCAATGATACTCGATGGCGACGGTGCGACCCTCGACCCAGCCGAGTTCACGCAATCGCTCCACAAACGCAGCGGTCCGTTGAACGAACGCAGAAGCGCTGTCGCCCATGAAGCCGATGGTCGGCAGCTTGCTCGCCTGCTGCGCCTGCGCGGCCAATGGGTACGCGACCGCCGCCCCGACGAGCATCGTAATGAATTCGCGTCGCCTCATTCGATCACCTTGTCGGCGCGCGCCAATAATGCTTCTGGAACCGTCACACCCATAGCCTTAGCGGTCTTGAGGTTGATCACCAGATCGAATTTGGTCGGCTGTTCGACCGGGATGTCGACGACCTTGACGCCGCGCAAGAGCTGAACGAGTTGTCGGGCGTGAATGTCTCGAAAGATGTGCATTATGCCGGGTCCATAGGCAGCAAAAGCCCCTTCCTGTGCCACGTCTGGATAATCATACATTGCTGGCAAGCGCGGCGCCAAGGCGCGCTCGATAATTAATTGACGAAAGGCGAAGAACATCGGGCTGCCCAGAACATTGAGCGCCGTAGCGCCGATGTTGTCGCAGTATCGAGGGCAACAGCGATCTCTTGGGCTGAGGCGACGCGGCCTGAGCATCGTGAAGTGCACCTTGGCGATCGATCATGACAAAAGCATTGTAGAAGCGATCCAATCGATCGATACGATCGAGCGTCGCAGTCAGGATCTCAACGGACGAAACCTGCCTCGACTGGTAGAGCGCGACGATATCAGCGGCTGAACTCGAGAGGACGTCTTCGGCCAATCAGATTTCCCGTAAAGAACCGGGCGAGGCGGTTAGGCCGCGCCCGGGCTCGTAACGCTGCGTGTTCTGTCAGAACATCCCGATGGAGGATCAGGCCTTCTTTTTCAAACCTGCCAGAACCGCCTCTGCCGTGATCGGCATATGCCGCACGCGTACGCCGACAGCGTTGTAGATCGCGTTGGCGACCGCCGGGGCCACAACCGTGGACCCGGGCTCGCCGACACCGCTCGGGTGGTGGCCCGAATCAATCAGCTCCACATCGATCGGTGGCACATCAGCCAGACGGATCGGTGTGTAGTCATGGAAGTTGCTCTGCTCGAACGCACCGTCCTTAAGGGTCAGCCGCTCGGCCATGACCTGGCTCGCACCCCAGAGCGCCGACCCCTGGATTTGCGCTTTGGCACAGAGCGGATTGATCACAGTGCCCGGATCCATTGCGATGGTGAGCCGGTTGATCTTGTAACGGCCGGTCTTGGGATCGACCGTGACCTCCGCGATGCCGGCGACCCAGGTTGGGCTCTGCCGTTCCTCGGCGGAGGATACGGCGATGCCCATTCCGGTGTTGGGTGGCAGCTTCTTTGCGCCCCAACCTGCCCTTCCAGCCGCGACCCGCAGGCAATTGGCGAGGCGCAAGGCTCCGCCAACGGTCGTGGATTCGTAGAGCGGCCAGGAGTTGTCGTTCGGCCACGGCAGCGAGATCCACAGCCGATCCATATAGTAGTCCGAGGGCGTGCCCGGGGCGTAGCCGGAATTGGGAATGCCCCGGCTGCTGCCCTTGCCGTTGAGCAGGGCCAGGCGGAATTCCAGCGGATCGCGGTCGAGCGCGTGTGCCACCTCGTCCATGAACAATTCGACCACGAACATATTGTACGAGTTCGAAACCGTACGTAGTGCGCTGGCCTGCACGGCCCAGGTGGTACGGTCGCTGTCGAAGGCGCGGACGCGATTGTTCTCGACGTCGTACCAATGGTCGCTGCCGCCGATCGACCACTGATCGATGTCCTCCTTCTTGGCGTCCCAGGAATCGAGCTGCAGCCAGTCGGTCCCGAATTTCTTACCGACTGAGAAGCGGGCGCCCATCCAGCCGCAGCAGATGTCATGGTCCATGGCCACGAGCTGGCCTTTCTTCAGACCGGCCTTAAGCTTGTGGTAGGTCGGCGTGCGCGCGAAACTGGTTGCGAACGTCGACTTCGCGGGTCTGGATCAGCTTGACCGGGCGGCCGACTTCCTTGGCGCAGTACGCCGCCGCCAGGATCTCGTCGTAGTCCTGCTTGCCGCCGAAGCCGCCGCCAACCAGGCTCTCGTGCACGTAGATCTTGATGTCCTCCGGCTTCTGACCCAGCACTTTCGACAGATAGGCGGTCAGGGTCATGCGCGCGAAGGATGTGCTCTGCGTTCCGCTGTAGACATGCCAAGCACCGTCGACGAACTGCACGGTCGCGTTGAGCGGCTCCATGGTCGCGTGGCACACCATGTCGGTGGTGTACTCCATTTCCAGGACCTTCTCGGCTCCCGCCAGACCCTTGTCGACGTCACCTTCGAGCACCCAATTGGCGCCGGCCGCGGGGTTTTTGGTCGCTTGCGCAAATTCCGAGAACAGGTCGTTCGAGCCGAGCCCGCCATAAGGCCCGGGGTCGACCTGGACTTTCAGGGCCTGAGCGGCCTTTACAGCAGCCGGGAACTTCTCGGCCACCGCCACGACCCAGCCGGTGCACTTGCCCATGCTGTCGTCCACCTTCACGGCCTTGACGAATTCCGGAATCTTGCGCGCCTCGGAATTGTCAATGCTCTGCACCTTGGAGCGGTAGCGCGTGCGCGGCACGACGAGCGCGCCATAGACCATGTTCGGCAGGAACACGTCGATACCGTACTTCGCCTGCCCGTTGGTCTTGGCGGGGATGTCGAGAGCCGGGATCGATTTGCCGATGATGCTGTAAGTCCCCGGCGCCTTGAGCTTGATCGCCTTGAAATCTTCGGGGTAGGCGAACTTGCGGTCGATCTTCACCTGCCGAATGATCTCGCCATAACCGATGGAGCGGCCCGAGGCGCGGTCGATCACGCGAGAATTCGCTGCTGTGCAGTCCGCCTCCCTTGCGCCGATGACCTTGGCTCCAGCCTCGATCAACGCCATGCGGCCGGCCGCGCCTGCGCGTGACAGGCGGTCGAACTCGGTGGTGACGCTGCCGCTGTTGACCGTGTAGGCGAGGCCGTAGATGGCAAAGTTTTCGACGCTCTCTAGCGGCGAGTTGAGACGCACATCGTCCCATTTGACCTCGAGTTCCTCGGCGATGATCTGGGCGAGCCCGGTGCCAACGTGCTGGCCCATCTCGGCCTTCACGATATGCATCGTTACTTTGCCGTCGGGCGTCAGCGTAAACCAGATCGACGGCGTGAAGCCGGACATGGCGTCTGCCTTGGCAGTGCCGCTGCCAAGGACCGGTAAGCCAATGCTCATGAAGGTGCCGGCGGCGGTCGCCGCGGAACGGACCAGAAATTCGCGCCGGGTCGCTGCAGACGGTGTGAACCTAAGCATGAACTTGCTCCGTCATTCGTGGTCTCGGCGGCCCGATTCATGATCTCGCCGGCCCGCTTGACGGCACCGACGATGCGCGAGTAGGTGGCGCAGCGACAGAGATTGCCGGTCATACCGTCGACGATCTGCTGCTCGGTCGGATTCGGATTCTTCGAAAGTAACGCGGCCGCCTGCATGATCTGGCCGGATTGGCAGTAGCCGCATTGCGGCACCTGGTGTTCGATCCACGCCTGCTGTACTGGGTGGGCGTTGACCGGATTCAGGCCTTCAATGGTCGTGATCATTGAGCCTTCAACCGCGCTGACGGGAATCGAGCAGGAACGCACCGCCTGCCCGTCGATGTGCACCGTGCAGCTACCGCACAGGCCGATTTCGCAGCCGTACTTGGTGCCGGTGAGTCTGAGGTCCTCCCGGATCACCCACAACAGCGGGGTGTCGGGAGGGGCGTCGGCGAAGTAGCTTTGACCGTTAATCGTCAAGTTCGGCATGGGTTATTACCTCCTTCATCAAGGATCGGTGGGTCACCACTAGCGGCACATCCGCTCATCGCTGTTTGACCAAGGGGCATCCGCCTTCGTCCAGGGGACGAAAGGCCTGATCGCCCGGAATGGTCGACAGGATCTTGTAATAGTCCCAGGGGCCGGTCGATTTCGCCGGCGTCTTGACCTGCACGAAATACATGTCGTGAACCATACGACCGTCTTCGCGCACCCTGCCGTTCTTCGCATAGAAATCGTTGACGGGGATCTCGCGCATCTTGGCCATTACCGCCTTCGCCTCGTCCGTACCGGCCGCTTCGATCGCGGTCAGATAGTGTCGGATCGCGGAATAGACGGCGGCCTGTGCCATAGTCGGCATACGCTTGTGCAACTCGAAGAAGCGCTTCGACCAGGCTCGGCTCTCATCGTCTCGGTCCCAGTAGAACGCTGTGACGAAGGTGAGACCCTGTGCAGCCTTAAGCCCAACGCTATTGACATCGGTGATGAAGGTGAGCAGCGACACGACGGTCTGGCCAGCGCGCGTCAATCCGAATTCGTTGGCCTGCTTGGTGGCGTTAGTCATATCGCCACCGGCGTTGGCCATCGCTACGACCTTGGCCCCGGATGCCTGTGCCTGCAGCAAGTACGCACTGAAATCAGCGGTGTTCAGGGGATGGCGAGCGCTGCCGAGTACCTTTCCCCCACTCGCGACGACCGCGCTTGTGGCATCGGCCTCGAGCGAATGGCCCAGCGAATAGTCGACGGTGATGAAGTACCAGGTGTCCTGGCCTCGCGCCACCACTGATCGCGCGAGTGTGTTAGTGAGCGCGTAAGCGTCGTAGACCCACGCGGCTTCGTTGGGTGTGCAGGACTTCCCCGTAAAAGCCGTCGTTCCAATTGCGCCGGCGATTGCGATTCGGTTCTTCTGGAACGCGAGCTGTTCAACCGCGAGCGCAACCGACGAGTTGTCGAAACCGATCACCATGTCGACCTTGTCGGCGTCGAACCATTGGCGCGCGATCGAGGCGCCGATGTCGGCCTTACTCTGATGGTCCGCTGCCAAGATATCGACCGGCTTGCCAAGCACCTTCCCACCGACGTCCTCGATCGCCATGCGCGCTGCGATGACCGAGCCCGGACCGCCTAGATCAGCGTACACGTTGGATTGGTCATTGAGGACGCCGATCCGAACGACATCGTCGGAAATCTGCGCCGTCGCTGCGCCGACGCGAATGACAGTCGTCGCCAGCAAGCCCATAGCAAGGGGGACACCAAGCCGCACAGGCCGCCCTACCTGCCGCCGATCCCATCGGATCGCAGCGGTAATACTCAATCACCTTCCGCCGTCGCCGTCAATTATAGTGGCGACTTCTGACCCGCCTGGGACGATGCCGTCGTCATGCTTCCAGGACGAACTCGCCGAGATCGCGAGGGCCGGTTATGCCGAGGCAGCCTCGACCGGTTCTAAACTGACGTGCCAATCGCGTGGCGCGTGTCTGCTTTGAGGGGGGAGAGCGGAAGTGGCGCGGAACTCGCTGCAATGTCGCAGTTTGACCCGAAGCGGAGTGCGCCAGGATAAGCTGGCAAAGAATAGGAGGTGTAAGTCCTTCACGGGGTAAGGCTAGCCAACCGCCCCGACCCCGAGTGATGCGCGTCGTCTCGTGAGGGCCGACGTGAAGCGTTCACAGGGGAGACCACGGGCCGAGTATTGAGCTGCGAAACGGGTCTAATTCCGAGGTGCCGATCTAGTTCGCTGACGAGAAGGCAACATCGTCTCATGGCAAATGGCTTGCATGAGAAGAGCCTCGCGCAGTCGGAGACCTTGTGCACGTGGAGACGTTCTTTGCGCGGAACCTGGGAGATCTCGTCCACGCCCGGACGCTATGTCGGGCCGGCTCGGGAAGGCCACAAGCCGCACGCCGAGCATGCACGTGGATGAGAAGTCGGATGAGGCTACAGTACCGAGGAAGCGGCCGAACAAAGGGAGGCAACTTCCAGCGGAGGTCGTGGAGGGAAGGGTCTCACCCAAGGGAAACAGCCGACAGACGGCCGTGGTTCGGACACTGAGCCGAGTTGTCACGTCGATCCGATTGGCGGCTGTGCGCCGGACCGCATGCGATTTTCAAACCGCGCGCGGCGACGTTCGACCCGAGGGAGGAGCCCGGTGCGTTAGCAGCGCACGCCGGGATCTGTGCGGGGGGCGAGGAGTAATCCTCGTCCCTTGTACGTTGCGGGTTGCTTAGTAAATAAACACGTTTGCTGAGCAGCAAGGAGAACGGTGAGCCTCTTGCGTCCCTTTGGCGAATGAGCCTGTGCGGTAGATTAGGCCCCGTTTTTCCAAGCTCCGCTGTTCAGACTGGACGGTATCCTGGGACGCGCAAGAGCGTAGATCCTGCGTACAAGGTTGCTCGAAGCGGAGCTCGTGCTGCAGAGACGAGATGGAGGGATAAGACAGTGATCGACGGAATATTGGGTATCGACGTTTCCAAGAATACGCTCGACGTGAGCATCTCCAGCTGCAGCAAGGTGCGCACCAAGAGCTTTGCAAATACATCTGACGGGTGGCACCATCTTTTGGATTGGCTGGTCGCCCAAAAGATCCGACGAGTTCACGCCTGTCTGGAATCGACCGGGCGCTATAGTCTTGGCATCGCGTGTGCGTTGTACGAGGCCGGTCATATTGTCAGCATCATCAATCCCGCTCAGGTTCGAGACTTCGTGCGCACCAAGTTGGGTCGAAACAAGACCGACGGGATCGATGCGTCGCGCATTCGTGAGTATTGTGAATTGTTCAAGCCGTTGCCATGGGCGCCGCCTTCGGAGGCGCACCGTCGGTTGGGTGAGTTGCAGACGATTCGGAGTGGCATTATCGCGGGTCTGACGGAATGGAAGAATCGCAAGAACAGCGGCATTGTCGACGCGGAGGCTCAAGCCCTGGCCGATGCGACGATCTTGCACTTCACGAGCCAGATCGGAGCGGTCGACAAAGCCATCGCACTGGCGATCGAAAATGATTCCGACCTGCGATCGAAACGCGATCTTCTGCTAAGCATCAGTGGCGTTGGTGATACTTTGGCTGGCGTCGTGTTGGCCGAATTGCCTGGTCCGAATGTACTGCACTCGAGCGGCGAGGTGGTTGCCTATGCGGGATTGAACCCGCGGCAGCATCAGTCGGGAACGTCTGTCGATCGAGCGACACGTATCTCCAAGATTGGCAACGCTGTTCTTCGCGCTGCACTATACATGCCGGCCCTATCCGCCATGCGGTACAATCCCGCAATCGTGGCGCTAGTAACTCGGTTGAAGTCCCGAGGTCGCCTCAAACCCAAGCAGATTGTCGTGGCCGCGATGCGGAAGCTGTTGGTGCTGTGTTTCGGTGTTCTAAAAACGGGCAAACCTTTCGATCCCGCAATAGCGATGGGCTGTTGAGCCATATCCAGGGATCGATCGCATGCATCCCAGCGGGAAAATGCGGAGCCGAGGCATCACGACCCAGCCATTTCGTCGAAGATGCATGCGAATTACTGAATAAACTTCGTTCTTTCGTCGATCATTTTCTTAGCGATGCCTTTGGCACTTCCTGGACAATGAGATGATGAAGAAAGCCATCTAGTTATTAGGTCGAATGACCAATCGACGTTCGAGAGCTTAAGTGTGTCCTCAAATAGCTTGCGAGCTGCCCGAGAAGTCACGGCCTGCGCACGCTAGTGCTATCGTCTCGTACATGAGGCCGAGATTGAGATATGCTTGTCGCTCTGGATGACCTTCAGCAACATTACGCAGCGCTTCCGAGGCTTCCGGTACCAATTCGTACTTTTCCGCGTACACCAGACCCTCAACTAGATTGGCGTAAATCCCAGCGTTGTCTGGTGCGAGCGATGCCGCGGCACGAAGTTCCACCAGGCCCTTGATTAATATCACCCACGTCGAGGAAAAATTCTCCGCGATAATCGCGAAATCGGCGCGGGGCATCCAAAGGGCGATTAATGGCCGCGTGTGCTCTTATCGGCCATGCCCGAGCGCCGCTTTCCGCCCTGGTCCGCCGACGAGACCGACGCCTGCTTAATTGTCCGCGACGCGAACGGGCAGGCGCTCGCCTACGTCGATTTCGAGGACGAGCCGGGCAGGCGCTCGGCTGCGCACTTGCTCGCCCGCGACGAGGCCCGCCGCATCGCGGCGAACATTGCAAAGCTGCCTGAACTGCTGCAGCATTAGCAAGCGAAGAGGGGTAATCTCGTGAACCACAGCGCCGCCGAACTCGACCAGACCGACGAAGATTTCTTCTGCGAAGCCTCCGACGAGACACTTGAGGCAGCGGCGGGCACCCCCATCGGGGGCCGAGCCATGGTGACTGTTGGACCAACGATCTTGATTGGGGGGTGCTGCTGACTTGGGGATGGTTGAGCGCGGGCGGCTGAAGACGAGATAATGCGACGATCGCATTTGAAGCGCGGCGTCCTAACTGCAGGACCATCCTACGAGTGACGTGGATTGGCTGGCATTGTGGGCTGAGTTTGCACAGGCCATAGATAACGAGCAGCTCGAAGTTGCCGAGCGCATTATTACCGACTACTCCGGCGACCACGGCACCAATAGGCCCGGCCACCGCAACGCCAGTCCCAACACCCTACATCTAACGATCTTTCATGACGAACGGCAACAGGGCGGACGCGACCATGACCCCGGCCAAGACTTGCACAAAGCAAACCGGATGGCCGCCATTGCCCATGACGGCCAAAAGAACCATAGCGGCCAAGATACTACCGGCTTGGACTAGGCGTTTCGGTTCCATTGCGTTGCTGGACATTATACCGCGCATCCGGGTCGTGATCCGGTCGAAAGACCTCCACGTCTTATGTTATTCGAGAGCATTTCGTGTAAGCTCTGTCTCGTCGCGGGTGAAGGGGCCAGTATGTAACAGATCGCGGAGCCGCGCGACAAAGGAAACTCGGCGTCTTGCTCTGGCGGCAGTGGCCACCACGTGCTCCTCGCTGACGGCATCAGTTTAATCGCGCGCGTCAAGCGGGCAGGGGAGGTCAAATGACAACAAATTCTGATCGCGCACCCGCAAGCAGCGCCGTTGCCTATGGTCCTGCGAGAAGAAGCCCGTTTAAATACGTGCCCGGTTTCTTGTACATCCTAGCTCTGTACATAGCTGGCAGTTTCATCATTCCCGATCCCAGAACTAGTTGGGAGTTGTGGGACGGGTATCACATCTCTTGGGTCGAGGTTCTCCTGGTCGCCGCCGCCATGATGGCAATCGCCGAGCAGTTGAAAGTATCGCATCCTGGGGTCGACAACACCATAGAAGCAATCTTGATGGCCGCCATCGCCGCCGTTCAGGTGTTACTTTTTGCTCTTGGGGCAGCCGGCGTCAAATACCTCGGCATCTTCAACAACACTGAGTTTGTGATGCTGACTTTGATCAGCATGACACAGGCTGTGATCGGGGTCTTGATTAATGCCAGAACGTTGCGGCGCTCGATCGACGTAACTTCTTGATGACTGGCGGACGCACCGGTGGCCGCTAGGTGAACGGCCGCCAGGGCCCCATCTTTGGGACGTACAGGGTTGCGTGAAGGAGCGTACCGTGGCCAGCCGCCCGTCCCGGTCGAAGAAGCCGAAGCGGCCAGCCTGGGAGGTCTACCGCCTCAAGGGGTCACCGGCCGCGTTCTTCGGCCGCCACAAGGGGTCGCCGGCTGCGTTCGTCGGTGTCGTGTATGCCGAGGACGAGGAGGGCGCAATCGCGGTGGCAATCGAGGAACACAACGTCAGGATGGTTTGTGTCAGCTGACCATCGACATAGACGCGGATGGCGGCGAGCTCGCTCTCGCTACTAGCTCTGACACTGCCTACGCGGCGGCCATTCTTCGCCGCAGGATCTAGCACAAGCTCGGCCAACGGCGGGGCCTGAACCGCACTTGGTGGTGGAGGTACCTTTTCCCGGGCAACAACGGCAATAGCGAGACCTGGCCGACGCAGCGTCGCCTCAAACTGATTGAAGCGATGTAAGCCCGGCATCCCGGCAAAGCGAACTTGCACAGCCTGCGCGCCTTCATATGTGGCATCAAATTGCCCGTCATCTGTCGCGACTATGATTTCGTCATCGACATACGCGCCGATCAGCACGAGCTTTGCGTCATCAGTACTAAAGACGAAGAAGCGCCCGTCGCTGTTGAGCTGAACAAGGTGCCGGTTGTCAGGGGAAAAACGGGGTCGAGATCGTCCGGACCCAACGCGTTGTAATCCCCCTCCCCCAACGCGCAGTTTAGCTCCGGCTGGTCACCCCTGCTCAATGTACGGAGTTCGCCTTCAAGAGCCGCAAAGCGTCTCCGCAAATCGGCGGACAGTCGCTTTGCGTTAGCATCCGGCGCTCCTTCTAGAATTGAGCGCTCAGGTCTCCGGTACTCTCGTCTCGCCTGCCGACCGGATCGACCGCTTTGTGACGCAGGGGTATGTGGGCAGCGGTGCACTCCACCCATGGCTGTGGTCGGCTACGCGAGCGCGGCACAGCGCGCGGCAGGCGTCAGCCGCCTTGTCCTTCATGCGCTTATTCATTTCCTGCGCCCGGAAGATTGCCTCGCAGTCGACGAGAGCGACGCGCGCCCGAGTTTCGCAGCGTGGCTTATTGGTCACCGTACCTTCTGGGCGCCATCCAGGCCAAGATCCTATTGATGGTCGCAATCCTGAGGCGCTGGTGGGCGAGGTTCTCCTTATCAAAGACCCAGGTCACTTTGCCATCGGCTCCGGTCTTTTTTACGTAGTCGCTGCTGTCGTCGGCGATCTCGAGGATTTCGTAGGCGAGGTCTTCCGCCTGACACTGGCGCGCGAGAACATACAGCTGGCGAAATTCCTGATTGCTGGCGAGCCAGCGGAACACCGTGGCTCTGGCCGGCATTGCCGGATCGGCGCAGACGGCCCTGAGGCTTTCACCGTTGACGAGCCGGTCGCAGATCGCTTCAGCGATCTCGGCGCTGTAGTCAGACGGTCGGCCGCGCTTGGGCTGGTCGTTGGTTTGCATGGTGGCTATCTGGTCTCATAATTCTGAGTTCATGGGATTGATCTCGAATCTTGGCCCCCCACCGCCGCGAACGCGTCGCGCTTCTAGGCAACCGAACCGGCGCCCATCCGCAGCGAAGATCAATCTGGGCGGCGCGGGTTGGCGGCTGAATCAGGGCTCTAATCTCTTGAACCTTTGCCCGCATGGCCCTTCGGATCGACTGATTCTCGCGTGTGTAGAGCCCACGTTTGTAATTTCCGTTGCGGTTCCCCCGAGGTCCACCCGAACCTTTAGCCCCGCCGTGCATTCGGCACCGGCTCCGATCTCTTACAGCCGCCTGCCGGCAGGGGTGACCGGCGCGGGTCTTTGCCCCGCATCGGCGAGCTTTGGCCATATTCGCCAATCGTCGCGCCACATCCGCCTGACGCATGGGGTCGTGTGTCATTTCTGGTCTCCCCCCTTACGCTCCCCGGCATTGACGATTCCGACCACCCCCTGGGCTCCTGCCTGTATCTGGAGGTGCCGGACCTCTACTGTCTGCTTGTGGCCCCGCCGATGCAGAGCCTGTATCAAATCAAGCTGAAGTCTGAGCAGTTTGTTGGCGTAGGGGCCGTAAGTGCTGATATAGTCGTCAGTCATGTGCCGCTGGCTTTGACGCAGAAAGCGAAGTCCCGCGAACCCCGTCGCGACGATTTCAACCGCGATAAGGGCCTCCAATTCCGACCGACAGTAGGCTGAGGCGATGATCGCCAGAGCAGCATTGAGCGTCGTTTCTTCAAGCTGGTCCCACGGGGTTGGCTTGAGCGCCTCGACGACCTTTCCCAGCATGACGTCGACGAACTCGTCGGACATGGTGTTGCCGAAAGCTTCGCGAAGTCGGGCGCGATAGCCGTCTAGGTCCGGCGTGGGTGCTAGATACTGGTCATGAATCGGCGATGGCTTGCGGACCCGCGGGGGAGCTTTGCGCCGCTCACAGTTATCCTGCGCATCCTTGATAGGCGCTGGAAGGTTCTCCGTCACTTCGGCCACGTTTGAGCCCTGGGCTGAATTGTCCGCTGCACTGATGCGAACCGGCGGATATTTCGCGGCCTCCATTGCAAGGTAGGTCGCTTCCTTTCCCGAGATCCGCGATTTCTTTTCTTCCGGGGAAGGATCGGTGGCGTTTCCTGCTGGCATTATCATTCCCCTAAAAGCCGACACAGCGACGATACTTTGATCAATCTCCGTGTGCCGATTTTCATCCACTCTATCTCGCCGCTCTTCATCTTGTTGTAGATCATCGAGCGACCCAGGCCGGAAACCTTGACCGCGTCGTCGACTGAACACGTCAGCCTTTCGCCGAAAGGGATGCGATCCTGCTCGGTAGCAGGATCAAACTCAACGTCGTCACTCATAGCTGTTCCTTTGTTCACGGACCTCGGAATTGAGGCCTACGCTATTGGAACACGATGCGACGAGTTTGCTGGTGTGCACTCAGACCTAGAATCGCAGGTTGAGTGCACACCCCATTCGAATTAACAAATTTTTTAGATTCAGTGGTCGGCCGTGGCGACCGCATGCCTGCGCCTGACGTTCCGGTGCAAGCATTTCACGTGCTCGGCGTCAACATCGCAAATTTTTTTCGAACGCTATGTGTGCACTCCAGCCTAAAATTGGAGGTACAGTGCACACCCCATTGGAATTAACTGCTTGTTGAAGATTTAGGACGCGGGCTTGCCGACGGCAATATTGCGCTTAACTTTGCGGCGCAACCACTTCACCCGCTCCGATTCGACATCACCAATTGCTTCGAACGCGATCTCAGTGAGCACCGCCGCCTGGTCGTCCAGCCACCGCCCGGTGATTTCTTTCAAGTAGTTGCTCACCTAATTCGTGAAGACGGCAGGCGTGTCGAACTCGCGGGTTACTTTCACGACACCGGGCACGTCCCGGGATGGATCGACTTCCATGCGAAAGACCCCAGCGGCGTTCTCAAGCATTCGGGCAAGTTCTTCACTTTCAGGCAGAGTTGGAGGCATGCCGGCCGGGTGCGGCTCGCGCAAGAACTGAGCGACCTCGTGCATCTTCTCCGCATACGTGCGATAACGATCTCGGTATTTCCCTCGGCAGGCGATGGCTTCGGTGACACGCCTTATCGCTAGTATCTCCCGGATAAAGACATTCGGAGGGATCAGTAACCCGTGCTCATGGGCGGCGCGATCAATCGTCTGCCACTCCTCGTCCGCTCGGTCGTCGTCGGACCACCTTTGGAGGTGGGCGCGGTCCTTAAATTCCAGACCAGGGGCGGCTTCCGCGTATGATACCAGAGCGGCCTTGAAGGAATTCAGGCATACTCACCTCGGCTAGTCGCAATACGAGTTAGCGCAGCAGACGGGCTTCAGCTTTTCGATCTGCCGGTTTCCACGCGCCGAATCATTTGTCGCGGTTGCAAATTTACACGTCACAGGCTGCCGAGAATTCGTGACCGACCGTCTACAGGCGTCCACGCATGCTTATTGGACATACATTGGACATGTACTTAGCGCAGCCATCTAAGTGATTGAAATCATTGGCGCTCCCTAGGGGACTCGAACCCCTGTTTTCGCCGTGAGAGGGCGACGTCCTGGGCCGCTAGACGAAGGGAGCCTGATTTCCGAAATAAACCCGAAGGCGCGCAGGTGCAAGCGCGTTCGTTTTCGCGGCGGCGCGGCTTCAAGGCTCAGTGGCAAACCTGAGCCGTCCGGTCTCCCTCAGTGTTTTTACGTCGAAAGTGCGCATTTCGATCGCGCCGCCGATATCGAGCGTCACCACGACGCGGTCGCCGGCCACGGTGCTCGAAGTGACGCGCGCGCCTTTCGGCAGCGCGACAATCGTGTCGACGGGCGTCGCGGCGCTTCCGCCGGCGTGGAAAACGCGATAGCCGATGACACCGATCACAGCGGCGAGCGCGATCAGGGTGGTGAGGCCGGATACGATCATCAGCCAGCGCGCCCGCGCGATCATGCCGGCAGCGGCGCTATTTGACTCCCCTGCCTCGTCTGCTTCCGCAACAGCGGCGTCGCGAACGATCTCCTCCGCATGGTTTCGCGAACTACTGGCGGCTAAGTTGCGCATTGAGGTGCCCGCAGGAAGTGCCGATGACGTCGACCATGAAATCCGTCCGCGTCGCCGACGATGAGGCCGGCGGACGGCTCGATCGCGTGCTCGCCACGCACATTGCCGAGCTTTCGCGCACCCGACTCAAGGCATTGATCGAGGCGGGCGCCGTGGCCGTCGACGGCCGCACGATCCGTGATCCCGGCCATCGCGTCAATTCCGGCGCGGCAGTCCAGATCGACATTCCGCCGCCGGCGGCCGCCAAGCCTGCGCCCGAGCCCATCCCGCTGAATGTGGTCTACGAAGACGCCGACATCATCGTCATCGACAAGCCCAAGAACCTCGTCGTACATCCCGCCGCCGGCAATTGGACCGGAACGCTCGTCAACGCGCTCATCGCCCATTGCGGCGAGAGCCTGTCCGGCATCGGCGGCGAGCGGCGTCCCGGCATCGTGCATCGGCTCGACAAGGATACGACCGGCCTCATGGTCGTAGCGAAGAGCGACCGCGCGCACCGCGCGCTCGCGGCACAGTTCGCCGACCATGGCCGCAGCGGCGAGCCGTTCGAGCGCGCCTATCTCGCCTTCGTCTGGGGAGCACCGGATCGGCCGCGCGGCACCATCGACCGGCCGATCGACCGTCACCCGCAGGCGCGCGACCGCATGGCAGTGCGCCAGGGCGGGCGCGAGGCGATAACCCACTGGGAAGTGCTCGAACGCTACGGCACGGCGGACGGGCCTCGCGCGGCGGCAGGGAGAAGCACGCGGCCACGAGAGCCAGTCGCCAGCCTGCTCCTGTGCCGCCTCGAAACCGGCCGCACCCACCAGATTCGGGTGCATTTGGCCTCGATCGGACATCCCTTGCTGGGCGACGAGGTTTACGGGACGGGTTTTCGCACCAAGAGCGTGCTTTTGCCGCAGCAAGCCCAGGGCGCGCTCAAGGCCCTTGGCAGACAGGCCCTCCATGCCCATATCTTGTCAGTCAAGCATCCCAAGAGCGCTGAAATCCTTCGGTTCCGATCGGAACTGCCGCCCGATCTCGCCCGTTTGCGTAGGGAGCTGGCGGCCATGCAGGCTGATTCCAGCGAGAAATAAGAGTTTTACCGGGTTTATCCCGGCCAAGGGGGATCAAGGCCGCGTCGCGCCGAAGTGATACGGGGTTCACTTCCACTGGCCCGACTCGACCGTGTATGTTGCGGGTGCGAGATGGGAACTTTCCGCCGTCGGCTCGGGGAGCGACGGCATCAGATCGCCCGCCGTCATGCGGGGGCGTTGCCTTGGAGGGCGCTGTCAATGGCCCAGACTGCAGCTTTGCCGATCCTGTCGGGTGAAACCGGCCTGACTCGGTATTTGGAAGAGATTCGGCGGTTCCCGATGTTGGAACCGCAGGAGGAATATATGCTGGCCAAGCGCTGGCGCGAGCACGGCGACCGCGATGCGGCGCATCGGCTCGTCACCAGCCATCTGCGGCTCGTGGCCAAGATCGCCATGGGCTACCGCGGCTATGGCCTGCCCATTTCCGAAGTGATCTCCGAGGGCAATGTCGGCCTCATGCAGGCCGTCAAGCGCTTCGAGCCGGAGAAGGGCTTCCGCCTCGCCACCTATGCCATGTGGTGGATCAAGGCGGCGATCCAGGAATACATCCTGCGCTCCTGGTCGCTGGTGAAGATGGGCACGACCGCCAACCAGAAGAAGCTGTTCTTCAACCTGCGCAAGGCCAAGAGCCGGATCTCGGCGCTCGACGAAGGCGATATGCGGCCCGACCAGGTCAAGCTGATCGCCAAGCGGCTGGGCGTGACCGAGCAGGACGTGATCGACATGAACCGCCGGCTTGGCGGCGACGCCTCGCTCAACGCGCCGATCCGCGAAGACGGCGATTCCGGCGAATGGATGGATTGGCTGGTCGACGACGGCGCCAGCCAGGAAAGCCGCCTCGCCGATTCCGAGCAGGCCGAGAACCGGCACAAGGCCTTGGGCGAGGCGCTGACCGTGCTCAACGACCGCGAGCGCCGCATCTTCGAGGCGCGCCGCCTCGCGGACGACCCGATCACGCTCGAGGAACTCGCCGACGAGTTCGGCGTCTCACGCGAGCGGGTGCGGCAGATCGAGGTCCGCGCCTTCGAGAAGGTGCAGAAGGCGGTGAAGAGCCGCATCGCCTCGATGGAGAATCCGGAAGCCGCCATGGCGGCGCAGTGATCCTTCTTTCTCCGGTCCGCCGGAGCGAGCGGCGGCGGGCGCCAAAATCGCCGCTGTAGAGCGCGCTCCTTCACGCCTACTTCAGTCCGAAATAGGCGCGGCGCAGCGCATCGTTCTCTTGCATGGCGGCGACGGTGCCGGAAAAGCCGATGCGGCCATTGTCGAGGGTATAGACGCGGTCGGCGAGCACCAGGAATTTCACGTTCTGCTCCGCGATCAACAGCGCCAACTGCTTCGCGCGGAACTGCGCCAGCACCGCGATCACTTCCTTCACATAGAGCGGTGACAAGCCGGCCGACGGCTCGTCCATGACCAGAAGCCGCGGGTTGCCCACCAGCGCCTTGGCAATGCCGAGCATCTTGCGCTGGCCGCCGGACAAGCTGCCGGCCGGCAGCCGCCGGCGCTCGGCCAGCGCCGGGAATATGGCGTAGAGTTCGTCGATCCGCCCGCGCGCGCGGTTCGCCGGCAAGAATTGCGCGCCGATCAGGACATTCTCCTCGACGGTCAGACCCGGAAAACCTGAGGTTTCCGACATGAACACGATGCCGCGCTGCACCCGCTGATCGGTGCGCAGCCGGGTGATGTTCTCGTCAGCGAAATCGATGCGTCCGGCCCAAACCTCGACCAGGCTCATGATCGCTTTGAGCAGCGTCGTCTTGCCGGCGCCGTTGGCACCGAGCAGCACCACCGATTCATGCTCGTGCACGACGAGATCGACGCCCCACAGCACCTGCAAACGCCGATAGCCGGCGGCGATGCCCGCGACTTCGAGCAGCGGTCGCGGCGCGTCATGCGGCATTCTCGTCTCCGAGGAAGACTTCGACGACCTGCCTGTTCCGCGACGCCTCCGCCAGCCGGCCTTCGAAAATCTCCTTACCGGCGTTCATGACGATGATTCGATCGGTGATCTGATCGATGAATCCCATCAGGTGCTCGACAACGAGAAGGGCAATTCCCGAGCTTGCCAGCTCCCTGAGTTTGGCGGCGACGCGCTCCAGTTCCGCTGGATTCAGTCCGGCCGCAAGCTCATCGATCAACAAAAGCCGCGGACCGGTCGCGAGCGCCCGCGCGAGATCGAGCATTTTCTGCTGCGCGGTGTTGAGCTCGCCCGCGGCATGACCGGCGAAGTCGGCAAGATCGAGCGCGGACAGGAGCGCCTCGACACTGGGCGCGTCGCGGCTGTCTCCGTAGGTCTTCGCGATCTCGACGTTCTCGCGCACGGTCAGCGTGAGGAACGGCTTCGGCACCTGGAAGGTACGGTTGATGCCCGCGTGCACGAGCCGGTGCGACGGCCAGCCGCCGATCGAGCGTCCGGCGAAATGAACCGTGCCGCCGTCCGGCGGGTAAAGCCCGGAGATGACATTGATGCACGTGGTCTTGCCGGAGCCGTTCGGCCCGACCAGGCCGAGAATTTCGCCGGCAGCGACCTTGAAGCTAAGAACATCTAGCGCGCGGAAGCCGCCGAAGCGCTTCACCAAACGATCGACAGCGAGAAGCGGCGCGTCAGGGGACATCGATGCCCCATCGCTGCAATAACGACACCAGCCCGTTGGGCAGGAACATCACCAGCCCCATGATCAGCGCGCCGTAGAGCAATTGAAAATATTGCGGCGTCGAGATGCCGACCGCGTTGTAGATGCCGTAGAGGATAACGACGCCGAGGATCGGCCCGATCACCGTGGCATTGCCGCCGAACAGCGCGAACACGATGGCAAAGATCGTGAACTCGACGCTGAAAACCGTCTCCGGATAGAACACCGACACGTACCAGGCGAAAACCCCGCCGGCGAGGCCGGCGATCAGGGCGCTCAAGAGCCAGGCGATGACGCGCTCGCGCACGACATTGATGCCGGCCATGCCGGCGCTGATCGGATCCTCGCGAATGGCCTTGAGCGCCATGCCGAAGTGCGAATTGCGCAGATAGATCACGAGCGCGAGCGTCGCCGCGAGGACCGCGAGCGCGGTGGCGTAGCTCAGCGCCGGATCGAAGACCCCGCTGAGACTGATGCCGTAGGGGCCCTTGGTGATCTCTTCCAGATTCGGGTTCGACACCACCTGCAGCACGGCGAGCGCGGCGGCAAGATTGGCGATCGAGAAATAGGCTCCTGACAGGCGGAACAGCGGCGTCAGCAGCAGCGCCAGCACGATGGCGGCGGCGGCGCCGACGGGAAGCGCGATGAGCGGCGGCGCATGCAGGTGGATCACCATCAGCGAGAAGCCGTAGGCGCCGGCGCCGAAAAAGCCGACATAGCCGAACGGCAGATAGCCGGTGAACCCGTAGATCACGTTGATGCCCTGGGCGAGCGTCATGAAGATGATGAAATTGAACAGCATCAGGTGATTGCTGTAGAGGCCGGGCAGGATCGCGAACGCGGCAACGACCGGCAGCAGAATCAACAGCAGATGCCACGCAATCCTAGGCACGGCGCACCTGTCGTCCGAGCAGGCCGCTGGGCCGCACCAAAAGGATCGCGATGAGCAGGACGTAGGGCAGGAGATTGGCCCACGAGCTGTAGTAGCTCTGCATCAGCATGTAGGAGACGCCGTAGATTACTCCTCCCAGCACCGTGCCGAGCGGGTTGCCCAGCGAGCCGATGATGATGACGGCAAATGCCGTCACGGTCACCTCCCCGCCCATCGCCGGGGTGATGCTGCCGAGCATGAAGGGTGCGAAGACGCCGGCGATAGCCGCAAGCCCGATGCCGATGCCGAAGGCGAGCGCCGATATGCGATGGACGTTGATCCCGGTCGCGACCGCCTCCTCGCGGTTGTCCATCACTGCGCGGGTGAGGTAGCCGAGCCGGGTCCGGTACAGATAAAGGTAGACGAGGAGCACGGCGCAGCCGCTGGCGATGCCGCTCGCCACCCACGCCGCCGGGAAAGTCTGGCCCAAGATCTCAACCGGACCGTTCTCCACCTCGTGCCCGATGAACACCCCCTCCACGGCGGCGACCGCGCGTCCAAGCTGGTCACCGGGAATCGAGCGTTCGCTGGTGCCGAAGGCGATCGTCGTGACCGCTTCGATCACTTGCGAGAGCCCGAAGAAGAGAATGAACGACAGCATTTCCGGGTCCTTGGCCTTCAGGAGCCGCGGAACCAGGAGGTAATAGAGCGGCAACCCGACGGCCACGAACACGGCGAAGGCGATCGGAAGGACGGGTATGGGATTGACGGCGAACAGCGCGAACAGCCAGAACGCCAGGAAGGCTCCCAGCATCAAAAAGTCGCCGTGCGCCAGGTTGACGATGCGCATGACGCCGAACACGAGATTGAGCCCGAGCCCGATCAGGGAGAAATAGAGGCCGAACAGGACGCCGGCGAGCACACTGTAGAGCAGCATTCAGCGCGCTCCGCCGCCGGTCCCGCTTGACCCCCGCCGGGCCATGGTCATGGGCGCGGATAGATGGGCTTTCCGGTCGCGACCGCGTGCGGCCATACCGTCACGATTTTCAGGTGATCGTGGTCGTCGACGACGAGCTGCCCCAGCGGAGTGATTTCGCCGATCTGGGCGCCGGTCGGATCGAGCTCGAACGTGCCGTCGAGCGTCTTGAGGTTGCCCGAAAGGCTGAACATCGCCCGGCGCAGTTCGAGCTGCTCGAGGCTCGTCGCCGTCGCCAGCGTCTTTTCCAGCACCAGCCCGGTGGTGTAGCCGGCCACCGAATTGAAGCCGAACTCGACCTGGGCGTTGGCGTACTTCTTGTGCCATTCGGCGCTGTATTCCTTCAGCGACATGCCGAAATTGGTCTCGTAGGCGATCTGCGAGGATGGAACGTAGGTGAACACGTAGTTCAGGGCCTTGCTGCCGAGGTTCTTCTCCAGCAGCTCGGTTTCGATACCCGGGTAGACGCAGAACAGGAGCTTGAACTTGACGCCGCTGTCCTGGACGTTGCGCAGGAAGGCGATGTCGTTCGGCGCGTAGCCCAGGTGGAGGACGGCGTCGGGATTCGCGGCGCGGATATTGTTGAGCAACACGGTGTAGTTCGAGGTTTCGGTCGGGACGCCCTGGTCGAAAACGATTTCCACGCCGGAATTCGACTCCTTGATGAACTTACGCACCGCGCTCGCCTGCGTGCCGGTAAAATCGTTGGTGGCGTAGAGCACGGCGACGCGCTTGATCCCGAGCGGCGGTCCGTCCTGGGTGAGAAAATCGGCAAGCGGCTTCGGCCAGATGCTGGAGACCGGATCGGCGATCAGCGCGATGTAGGGATTGTCGGCCGTGAAAAAGTTTGCGCCGGTGCCGGTCTGATCGATCAAAAACATCTTGTGGTCGCGCGCGATCGGCACGGCGACCGAGGTCAGCACCGACCCCGAATCCGAGATCAGGATGTCGACCTTGTCCTGGGTGATGAGCTGATTGTAGAGCGTCGCCGCGGTCGCGGTGCTGCTCTGATCGTCATAGGCGACCAGCTTGAGCGGAATTTTCTTGTCGAATGCCTTCACGTAGACGCCGCCCTCGGCGTTTTTCCGCTCCATCCACAGCTTGAGCCCGTAATGGACGGGCATCGAAATGCTGGCAAAGCGGCCGGAGGAAGCGTACAGCGTCCCGAGCTTGATCTCCGCCGGCGCGTCCGCCGCGAGCGCGGCCGCGGTGGTCAGCAACGTCATCAGCGCCGCAGAAAACCAACGCCGGACCATGCGCGCTCTCCCCAATCGTTCGTGTTCGTCGTCGCGCCGCGAAACTATGGCATCGAACTTTTCCCGGCAACCGGCTCCAGCGCCGCGGCGCCGGCTTCGGCGACCAACCCGCCGTCGACCGTGGCACCGCTCTCGAGGAGCGCGCCAATCTCCGCAGCCGGCACGCCCGCTTCCTTGAGCACGGCAACGCTGTGCTCGCCGATGCGCGGCGCATGCCGCGTGATTTTCAGAGCGGCGCCGTTCCATCGGCTGGGGATGCCGTTGTAGCGGATCTGCCCCTCGGTCGGATGCGTTCTGGTCTGGAAGAACTCGACCGCAGCGAGATGCGGGTCGTCGATCAATGCGTCGAGGTCGTTCATCGGCGCGCAGGGAATATCGCAACGCTCGAAGAGTGAGAGCGCCTCCACCGTCGTCAGCGTGCGCAAGACGTCCGCGATGATGCCTTGCACTTCGCTGAAGTGGTGCCGCCGCGAAGCAAAATCCATCAAATGCGGATAAGCGGCGTACAGATCGAGACGGCCGAGGCCCTCGAAGAACGCTTTCCACTGCTTGTCGGTGTAGACCAGCGCGCACACATAGCCGTCACCCGTGGCGTAGGGCCGGCGGCTCCCGCTCGCCAGCCGGGGGTTGCCGGCGTCGCCGGTCGGCGGCTCGAACGAGCGGCCGCCGAGGTGATCGCCGAGCACGAATTGCGCCATGGTCTCGAACATCGGCAACTCGACGCATTGACCTTCGCCGGTGCGGTCGCGGCGCAGAACGGCCGCGAGGATGGCGTGCGCGGCATTGATCCCGACGATGCGATCGACCACCGTCATCGGCACGTAGCGCGGCTCGCATTCGGCCGCCCGCGCGACCAGCGCCGGGAGCGCGCAGAAGCCCTGGATGAGATCGTCATAGGCGGGCTTGCCGGCGTAGGGCCCGCTCTCGCCGTACCCCATCACGCCGACATAGACGAGCCGCGGATTGACCTTGCGCACATCCTCGTAACTGAGCGCGAGGCGGCGCATCGCCGCCGGACGGATATTGTGGACGA
Source organism: uncultured Alphaproteobacteria bacterium (assembly GCA_963833665.1). GTDB lineage: Bacteria > Pseudomonadota > Alphaproteobacteria > Rhizobiales > Xanthobacteraceae > BOG-931. Next base: position 45,101 of record CAWHZA010000062.1, read on the forward strand.
GGACATCGGCCGTCGCGCACAGTTGCAACAGCGCCTTGCGCGCCGCCGGCTGCTTGAGGTCAAGAGCGAGGCTGCGCTTGTTGCGATTGAGCTGCAGGTAGAGCGGCCCCATGTCGGCGCTTCGAGCCGCGCCGATGCCCCTGCGCATCAGATCGCCTTCCGGCGGCTCGATCTTGATCACGTCGGCGCCGTAGTCGGCGAGTATCTGCGCGGCGTGCGGGCCGGCGATCATCGAGGAGAGGTCGAGAACGCGCAGCCCCTGCAGCGGGGCTTGGTTGTTTTGCGAAGGCTCAGTCGACGACATGGGCATCATCTGCTCGCTGGTACTGGTGTTTCCGCCGCATCCTCGATGATGCTTCCGCAATCCCGTCGATGAGGGCCGATGTTGCGAAACGCACTCCGTCCAATCCATCAAACGCCGGTGATGTTTGCAACCTCCGCAAGGGATGCTTCGGCACGGCGTTCGAAGATCACGGCGCCCTGCTGCCGGGCAACGTCGCGGGCCGTCGCGAATGCCTGCCTCGCCTCTTCCTTTCGGTCGCGGCCGAGCGCGAGCAGGCATTCGCCGCGCAGGCGGTAGATTTCCGGCAGATAAAAGCCCACGCCGGGTTCATCCCCCGTGGCGATGGCGCGGTCAAGGTGAGCGAGACCGTCGGCGGGCCGGCCCGCAGCGAGCAGTACCTCGGCCGCCAGACCGAGATAATATTGCGGCACTGGCCCAGCGGCCGTGGCCTTGTCGATTTCGGCGTCGATGAGCTGGGCTGCCTCCTCCACACCGACTACCGCCGTCGCCCAACCCTTCACCACCAAGCTGCTAGCGCGCCACGGCGAGAGCGCAAATTTCTCGGCCAGGTCTGCGGCGCGTTGCGCGGCCGCGAGGGCAGCCTCACGCTCGCCGCCGAGTTGGTGAGCCATGCACGCATTGTGAAGCGCATGGCCGAGAGTATTGGGATGACCGAGCGTCTCGGCGAGCGCAACTCCTTGCCTAGCGCTCGCCTTCGCCCCCAGCGCGTCGCCGGACAATTGCAGTGCGTTCGCGCGTACCACGTGGGCGCAGACGCCAGGGTCGTGACCGCCGAAGGCATGACCAAGGTGACGGTGGCGCGCAAGATCATAGGTTTCGACCCCGACCAGGGTATTGTCCAAAGCCTCGGCGACATCGCCACGGAAAAAGGCCGTCGACCAGCGGCAATGATAAGCCTCCAGCAACAGCTCGCCGTCGCTGGAGCGCTGCGCGAGCGTCACCAGTTCGCGCGCTCGCTCACGTCCGAGCGCTGTCTTTCTTTTGATGGTGGCGTTGAGCCAGAGGCCCCATTTGGCCTTAAACGTAGCTGCGTCGTCGCCTAACCCAATGCCCAAGTCGGCGGCGCGGCGGTAGGCGTCCTCGACTTCGGCGCTCTGCATCCCACGGACGACCATCAGCGCCGGGCCGAGCTTCAGCAAGAAATCAAGCTGACGGCGCGCCTGATCGGCAGGGTCCGGCAGCGCATCGGCCAATCTGAGACCAGCCGAAAAATGCGCAACTTCTTCTTGATACGCCGATCGGCTCACGGCGCGGTCACCGGCGCGCATGCGATAGTCACAGGCCTGCGCGAGCGATCCGCCCTCGGCGAAATGGTAGGCGAGGAGCTCCGGCTCGTTGGCCACCAGTTCGGGGAAGCCTTGTTCGAGCGCACGCGCAATGCGCTCATGCCACTCGCGCCGGCGGCCCAACAGCAGACTCTCGTAGGCGGCGTCCCGCACCAGCGCGTGCTTGAAGCTGTAGCTGCGTTCCAGGCCGCGCCCTTCAGGAAAGACGATGCCCGCCGCGACCAGCTTGTCGAGCGCGGCGTCGAGCGCTGCACCGTCCCTGGCGGCGATCGCGACAAGCAGCGCGAAGGCGAATTGCCGGCCGATAACCGCGGCGATCTGCGCCACCTCGCGCGCCTCGTCGAGGCGGTCGAGCCGGGCCATCAATGAATCCTTGAGCGTCGCCGGCACCGCCGCGCTGTCCTCGCCCGCCGATTCCACCACGCTCTTGGTCAATTCCTCGACGAAGAGTGGCACGCCATCGGTCTTGGCCACGATCGCCGCGACCGTTTCCGCCTGCAAGCCGTGCGCGGCGGCGACGTTGGCGACCAGCCGGGCGCATTCGGCGCGGCTCAGGCGATTCAAGGTCAGAAGGGTGGCGTGCGGACGCGTGAGCCAGGGTGGCGCGAAATCCGGCCGCGCGCTCACGAGGGCAAGCAGGTGCGCGTGGCCAAGGCTGTCGGCCAAGCGCGTCATCAATTCGAGCATGGTGGGATCGATCCAGTGCGCGTCCTCCAGCACCACCAAGACCGGATCGCTCTCGCCCAAACGGACGATCTCGTCGACAAGGAGCGCGATGGTCGCCGCCTTGCGTTGCGCCGGAGTGAGCGACAATTGCGCCAGCGAGGCCCCCGCCGGAATCGACAGGAGCTCAGCCAGCAATGGGACCGCGGCTTCGTCCGACGCGGCCCGCCGGGCGAACATGACCCGGAGCTTGTCGATGCGGGCGTCTGCAGAGTCCGCTGGCGCAAATCCGGCAGCGCGAGAGAGATGCTGGATGACCGGATAGAGCGCGCTGTCGCGGTGATACGGCGAGCACTGCAGGTGAATCCGGGTGTGAGGCTCATGGGCGACATCTTCCTGCAACGCCTCGATCGCGCGCGATTTGCCGATACCAGCCTCGCCGACCACGGTGACGATCTGACCCTCGCCCGAGCGGGCGAGACGCCAGCGCTCGAGCATCAGCCCCATTTCGTGCGCCCGGCCGACGAGCGGCAGCGTACCGGTGCGGATCGCGGCGAAGCGGCTCTCGACCGCCGCTTCGCCGAGCACGCGCCAAGCGGGCACGGGGTGGGCAAATCCTTTGAGTTCGTGCGTGCCGGTGGATTCAAGGTGGAACAATCCGCCGAGCAGACTCTGCGTCGCCTCGCTGATGAGAATCGTGTCGGGCTCGGCGAGCGCCTGAAGCCGCGCAGCAAGATTAGGCGTGTCGCCGACGATGGTACGCTCCTGCGCGCTGCCGAAGCCGACGATCTCGCCGACCACGACCAAACCGGTCGCGATCTCGATCCGGGCCCGCGCCCCGTGAACCGTCCGGCAGCTCGATGCCGCCGACTTCGGCGAGGATGTTGATTGCTGCGCGAACGGCGCGTTCCGCGGCATCCTCGAAGGCGCGCGGAAAACCGAAATAGGCCAGGACCCCGTCGCCCATGAACTTGGCGACGAACCCGCCGAAGCGGCCGATCGCGCCGGCGGCGGCATCCTGATAGCGGCGGATCACGCCGCCAAGGAGTTCGGGATCGATCGCGTTCGACAGCGCCGTCGAACCGACCATGTCGCAGAACAGCACCGTGACCTGGCGACGCTCGGCCTCTGCCGCGACCTGCGCGGGCGATTCCTGCTGCGGACTTGCCGCTTCGGCCGCGCGCCCGGCGACGGCCTTCAAGAGCCGCCGGCGATTGCCCAGGGAAAGGCCGAGCTGTTCGAGATCGCGCTCGCTGAGTTCCGGCAGGATATCCATGCCGATGTCGTTCGCTTCGAACGCGTCCGCGTATTGCTCGAGATTGTGCCTGCGCAACCACTCGCGAAGTTCGCTCATGCCGTGAAATTCCTCGGCCGCGCCGGCGCACCCGCTGCGCGAAACACATCAGCGGGGGCCCATCGTCTGGCGCGCGGCGAACCTCGGCTCGCGTGTCTCCGCGTCATTCCCGCAACGTGCCGCGCAGCGGCCAATGACAGGCGAAGATCGCCGCGCCGGCGATCGCGGCAATGGCGGCGACGACCAGGAAGAACACCGGCTTGTCGGTCTGGCTCCAGAAGCTGCCGATAAAGCCGGCAAGGAAATTGCCGACAAAACTCGTCGCCAGCCAAACGCCCATCATCATCGACAGGATGCGGCCGGGAGCGACCTTGGTGACGAGCGATAGCCCGACCGGCGAGAGATAAAGTTCGCCGATAGTGATGACGACAAAATACCCGAACAGCCAGAGCCAGCTCGCCTTGCCGCCGTCGGCGTGGAAGGCCGCCAGCGCCATGACGAGGTTTGCCGCGGTGACGCCGCAGCAGCCGAGCGCCATCTTGGTCAAGGTCGATGGCTCGGTTCCCCGCGCCGCCTGCCGCTTCCACAACGCGACCACGAACGGCGTAAACGCGAAGATCATGAAGGGATTGAAGGCCTGGAACCAGGTCGTCGGTATTTCGGCAGTCCACGCGAGGAAATCGACCGTCCGGTCGGTGTTGGCATCGGCCCATAATGCGATCGTGTTGCCCTGCTGCTCGTACGTCGCCCAGAACAGCGTATTGGGCAGGAACAGCACAAGCAACGCGACGACGGCGCGCCATTCGTCGCGGTCGAGCGGCTTTCGCTCGACGCGCCCTGCCTTCGCCTTCTGCAGCTCGTCGGGCGGCAGGAGCGGCATGGCGTAGAGATAGATGGCGAGCCCGGCCAGCATGCCGACGCCGGCCGCGGCAAAACCGTAGTGCCAGCCGAGCATTTCGCCAAGCGTGCCGCAGACCAGCGGCGCCAGGAACGCGCCGACATTGATGCCGACATAGAAGATGGAGAAGGCGCGGTCGCGCCGCGGATCACCGGGCGCGTAGAGCCCGCCGACCTGGGTGGAGATGTTCGGCTTGAAGGCGCCGTTGCCGAGGATCAGCGCGCCGAGTGCAAACAGGAACAGCTGCTCGACCGCCATCAAGAAATGGCCGATCGCCATGAGGATTGCGCCGAGTATTACGGTGCGGCGCTGTCCCAGGACGCGATCGGCGAGGAGACCGCCGAAAATCGGCGTCAGATAGACGAGCGCCGTGTAGAGCCCGTAGATCTGCGAAGACAAGGGCTGCAGGTCGAGCCGACCGAATGCTGCTTCGAGCGCGCTCCTGACGCCCGCGAGGCCGAGCACGTTCCCGGCCTGCTCGGGCGCGAGCAGATGCTTCGTCATATAGAGAACGAGCAGCGCGCGCATCCCATAGTAGGAGAAGCGCTCCCACATCTCGGTGGTGAACAGGAAGGCAAGGCCCCGCGGGTGACCGAACAGGACCGCCTCGGCGGCGCCCGGTCGTTGAAGGGAGAGCTGCGCAGCGTGTTCAGCCAAGACGGCCGCCTCCGCCATTCTCAGTGCCGGCAAACGTATCATACCGAACCCGTCAAATGACCGCTTAGGCGCGGCGATTGTGCACGGGACCGCAGTCAAAGCATGTCGGCGGCAACGCGCTCAAGCGGGCCGCCGATTCGAGGGCGCCGGCTAGGTGCTCATGGAAGGGATCGTGTTCGATGCCGGCGGGCAAGCCGCTCACCGGCAGCTTTCAGGATTACGCGATGCCCCGCGCGGACGACTTTCCCGCGCTCGTTTCGCCCCCGCGCAACGAAAGCGGCGGCGGAATAGTCCTGTCCTATAAAACGGAACGCAGCCACCGGTCCGTGTTGCTTATTCCGCCGGCGTCGCCAAAGCCCCTTCAGGGATCGCCTCGTGCGGAGCTGAGCGGTCCAGTGCGCTCGCCGGCGCACGGCTCAACACCCAGAAGAACGCAGCCACGATCACGTAGGCGACCGCGACCGTCGGTGTCACCGCGAAGCCGACGGATTCGCCATGCATGAAGCCGAAGAAGGTGAGCACGGCCCCGGCGAAGGCGAAAGCGGAGGCCTCAATGAATTTCTTGTCGATCACGAAGGCGGCGATGGCCCCGAGAATGAGTCCGGCGAGGATCGAGCCGCCGCCGAGAACCGAGAGTCCCTGGTAAAGCACGCCGACCCCGGCGAGCTTGGCCATGCCGATCGCCGCAGCCGTGGTGCCGGCGGCGGCCAGTGCGCCGTCCATCAACGTCTTGCACCAACCGGCAAGATGCGGCGCCAGCGACAGCACGATCGCGGGCGCGTGGGTGTTCGGCGTGCTTTGGAATGCCTGCGCGCCGATCAGCATGCCGATATATAAAAGGATCGGAGAGATCGCCACCACCGGTATGATCGCGAGCATCAGCGAGATGACGCCGAACCACGACAGGATGATCACCATGATGCCGGTCGCGGCCGAGTAGCCGATGCGGCCGCCCATCGCCTTCCAGCCGGGATGGCCGATGTAGACGGCGTTGATGAAAGGGTTGCCCATCAGGCAGCCGATCAGGCTGACGACGCCGTCGGCGGTGAGCACGCGCGTCGTCGGATAGGAATCGCCAGCGGCTTCCGCGCTCTCCACATTGTCCATCGCCTCGACGAGGTCGTAGATGCCGAACGGGATCGCGGTGACCAGAATCACGCCGAGATATTGAAAGCCGGAGAAGACGTGATCGATCGCGGGAAGCGGTACCGAGAACCCGAAGTTCGTGAAAGCATCGCCGATGCCCTTCACGCTCAACCCGCCATAGTCCAGACCGAAAAGATTAGACCCCCAGCCGATGATCATTCCGACCGCAATCGCCACCAAGCCGGCCGGGATGCCCTTCGGGTATCTGAAGCCGCCGAACCAACTCACCATGATGACGGCGAAGCAGGTCAGGCCGATCACCGGCGTCATGTACATTTCCAACGCCGGACGCATGGAAATGAAAGTGATCGATACGCCGGCCAGCGTGCCGAGCAGCGCGGCGCGCGGCGTGATCCGGCGAATAAAGGGAGCGATGAAGCCGCCGGCCATCAGGATGAAGCTCTGAAAAAAGACCCACGTCAGTCCGGCTTCCCAGCCCTTGATCGGATCGTTGGTCTTCAGCGCGATCGGCAGCATGATCACGAAGGTGACAATGAACATGTGGGGTACGCTCACGCCCGAAGGCAGCGCACAGACGTCGTTTCGTCCCGTCTTTTGCGCCAGCCGGTACGCGAGGAAGGCGTAGTACATCGTCGACAGGCACAACATCAGGCCGAGCGCCGGCAAGATGCGGCCGAAAACGATGGAATCGGGCATCTTCACTACGAACCGCAACAGGCCGGTGAGAACCAGCATGTTGACCAGGATGTTGGTGCCGAAGCCGAAGAAGGCATTCCAGTCGCCGCTCGTCCACACGGGCGGGCTGTACGCCGCTGTCGCTGTCCTGGTCGTCATCGCGAGCTCCTTTTCGTGGCGGACTCGGTAGGGCGCGACGCGGTGCCTACAGGCTGGTCACCCGCCGCCTCTTCGACAAGCACAAATCCGTGCCTTGGAGATTCCAAGCCCGCGCCGATCACGCGGCAATCGTGACGATTGCCAACACGAGCTTCGCAAGGTGCATGCCAGACGGCACTTGCTGCGCGCCTCGAGGACGCTCAAAATGATGAAGACGATGAATTAGCAATAGAATCAGATTAGATCAGCGCCGTAGCGTGTCTTAGCAACTGGATTTCTTCGACGACGTCGACTGCCCTGCAGCGATCAAACAATGGTCATTTGCTGTCATAAAAACAGCAAGCGGCGCACCGCACAGATTGGAATTCGTTTCCGCGTTCTCAGCCAAAATCCGCAGCGCGCTGCGATCAGGGCAGCGCTGCCAGCGAATTGAGCAGCGGCTGCGACGCCGCGACGGAGCCGAAAATGCCGCCTTGGGCCTTGATCATGGCGAGGCCGGCCTCGTGGAATTGCGGGAAATAGGAAGCGCAGCAATCGGACAGCACGACGCAGCGGAAGCCGCGGTCATTGGCCTCGCGCACCGTCGTGTTCACGCAGACTTCCGTGGTGACGCCGCAGACGAACAGCGTATCGATGCCGCGGTTGCGCAGCATCAGCTCGAGGTCGGTCTGATAGAACGCACCCTTGCCCGGCTTGTCGATCACCGGCTCGTCCTTGAGCGGATAGAGTTCGGGGATGATGTCGTGACCAGGCTCGCCGCGCACCAGAATCCGCCCCATCGGCCCGCGCGCACCGATGCGGTTCGCCGGATCGCCACGCTCGACCTTGTGCCGCGGCGCATCAGAGAGATCGGGCCGATGCCCTTCGCGCGTGTGAATGATCAGCATGCCGCCGCGGCGCGCGGCGCCGAGTACCTGCCGAGAGGGACCGACGGCCGCCTGCAGGCGCGACACGTCATTGCCGAGCGCGGCCCCAAAGCCGCCGGGCTCGAGGAAGTCGCGCTGCATGTCGATGATCAGCAAGGCGGCGCGGTCGAGTTCGACCGAAAGCGGGGCCGGTTCCGCTTCGAAAGTGATGTTCGGCATTGCTTCCCCCCAAGCCCAACCGGAAACGGCCTGCAAAAACAGGGCCAGCATAGCAGTGAAGCCTGCGTCGCGAGCGGCGCGCGCATCCGCGGTGCTTGTCGCTGGTCTTGTCCGGGGGGTCTTGGCACTCGTCCAAGCGCGTGCAACAATCACACAACATCAAGGGCTTAGGCGCGGTTGGGAGACGTTCACGGCATGAAGCGAAGATCGAATACCGCGCGCAAGGCGAGGCCGCCGGCGCGCTCGGCAAGCTCAGCGAAGCGGGGCAAGCCCGACGCAATCGACGCCCTGGTCACGGCCAGTGCGCAGGCGCTTGCATTGCCGATCGACCCGGCTTGGCGCGGCGGCGTCCGGTTCAACCTCCAATTGCTATTGATGGTGGCAGGGCGGGTGGACGAGTTTCCATTGCCCGACGACGCCGAGCCCGCCCCGGTGTTCCATGCATGAGGCGAAGGCCATCGATGTCGCGTGGAGCACGGCAGCCGATATCGCCGCCGTCGTCGCCGCCGGACGAAGCACCGCGGCGAGCATCGTCGCGGCAGCGCTCGCCCGCATCCGTGAGCGCGGCCCGCAGTTCAACGCCTTCACCGTGGTGACCGAGGAGCGCGCCCTGGCGCGCGCACGGGCGCTCGACGAAGCGCGGGCGCGGCGTGACGCGCTCCCTCCCCTCGCCGGCGTGCCGTTCGCCGTGAAAAACCTGTTCGATATCGCCGGCCTGACGACGCTCGCCGGCGCCAAGATCAATCGCGATGCGCCGCCCGCGAAACGCGATGCGACGATCATCAGGCGGCTCGAAGCGGCCGGCGCCGTGCTCGTCGGCGCGCTCAACATGGGCGAGTACGCCTACGATTTCACCGGCGAGAACATGCACTACGGGCCGTCGCACAATCCGCACGATCTCAAGCGCATGACCGGCGGCTCGTCCGGCGGTTCGGCCGCCGCGGTCGCGGGCGGGCTCGTGCCGCTCGCGCTCGGCTCCGACACCAACGGATCGATCCGCGTGCCCGCCTCGCTGAGCGGCTTGTTTGGACTCAAGCCCACCTTCGGACGGTTAAGCCGCGCGGGAACTTTTCCGTTCGTTGCGAGCCTCGATCATACGGGACCGCTGGCGCGGACGACGCGTGACCTGACGCTCGCTTATGATGCCATGCAGGGCTACGACCCCGACGATCCGGTGTGTGCCGAGCGGCCGGCGGAGCCGGTGGTCGCGCTTCTGGACCGGGGCGTCGAGGACCTGCGCGTCGCAGTTGCCGGCGGGTATTTCAAAGGCCGCAGCGCCGAGGTGGTCAGCGCCGTCGACCGCGTTGCGGCGGCGCTCGGCGCCAATCGCGAGATCGAGATTCCGGAGGCGGAGCGAGCACGCGCCGCTGCTTTCGTCATCACCGCGAGCGAAGGGGGAAGCTTGCATCTTCCGCGGCTGCGGACGCGCGCGCGCGACTTCGATCCCGCGGTGCGCGACCGCCTGATCGCCGGCGCCATGGTGCCGGCCTCGCTGGTGATGAAGGCACAGAAATTCCGCCGCTGGTACCGCGGCGAGGTACTCAAGCTGTTCGCCGAGGTCGACGCGATCGTGGCACCGGCGACGCCGTGCACCGCGCCGCTGATCGGCCAGCAGACGTTCATGTTCGGCGATACCGAACTGCCGGTGCGGGCCAATCTGGGCATCTACACCCAGCCGATATCCTTCATCGGCCTTCCCGTCGCCGCCGTGCCGGTGCTGCTCGAGCCGCTGGCAATGGGCGTGCAGATCATTGCCGCGCCCTGGCGCGAGGACATCGTGCTGCGCATCGCCCATGCGCTGGAGATGAAGGGCGTTGTCGCGGCACCGCGCCCGGAGATTTAGGCGCACGCCGCCTTCACCGAGGTGGAATGCTTGCCTGGAGGAAGAACATGGAGATCGACCTGCCGGAGGTCATTGCCGAGGTGACCGCCGCCTTCGAGCGTTACGAGAAAGCACTGGTATCGAACGACGTCGCTGCCCTCAACGCGATGTTCCACAACGACCCGCGCACGATCCGCTACGGCGGGACGGAGAATCTCTACGGCTATGCGGAGATCGCGGCGTTTCGCACCGCGCGTTCGCCGGTCGGCCTCGGCCGCACGCGGTCGAAGACCGTCATCAGCACCTACGGCCGCGACTGCGCGGTCGCCTCGACGCTGTTTCACCGCGCCAGCGTGCCCGGCAAGATCGGGCGCCAGATGCAGACCTGGGTCCGCTTTCCCGAAGGCTGGCGGGTCGTCGCTGCCCACGTGAGTTTTATCGACGAGCCGCGCTGACAATTTCGCCACCCGCAATCCCATCAAACCGATGCTGCCTCCTGCGCCATGAAGGCGCGCCAGCCGCCGAAGCTCGAAATGTCGCGCGCTCCGGCGACCCCCTCGGCTTCGACCAGAAAGCCTTTGACCTTGCGGCCGTCGCCGAGTTCGAGCGTGCCGATCGACAACGGCGGCGGCACCGCGGCGACGAAGCGGCCGAACGCGCTGTCTGACAGCGCCCAGACTTCGACCTCGATCGCGGCGCCGGCGCCATTCCTCACGCGCAGGAGGCCCGGTTTCGGTGGGCGAGCACCGGAAAGCGCGTAGAGGCGGTAGTGCGGCGCCGTTGCTGCACGCTCGATCAGGCGGCCTCCGGCCGCACGCAATTCGCCGTTGAGCGGCATGCCGGAGAGATGCGCGCCGACGACGGCGATGGGGATTTCCCGGGGCCCGGGCGCCGCCGTCCGCGCAAGCGGCGGCTGCGGGTGCTGGAGCGCGCCCAGCGGCAGGCGGGCGGCGAAGTGGAATTCACGGCCGATCGCCGCCAGTGCGGCCTCCTCGCCGGCGGGTGCCACCAGCGTCACGCCGAACGGGATGCCGTCAGGGCGCATCGAGGCCGGTACGGAAAGGCCGCAGAGATCCAGGAGGTTGACGAAATTGGTGTAGGTGCCGAGCCGGCTGTTGAGCCCGATCGGGTCGGCGAGCACCTGTTCGATCGTGTAGATGGTCGGAGCCGTCGGCAGCACCAGCGCGTCGATCGCGCTGAAGGTGCGGTCGCGCACGCCCCGCAGCTCCGCGAGCTGATAGAAGGCCGCGAACGCGTCGGCCGCGGTGCCATGCGCGCCGGCGAGAATGATCTGCCGCGTCACCGGATGCAGGGATTGGGGCGACGAGGCCACGAGCGCGCGCGCCGTGAGATAGCGCTCGGCGACCCACGGCCCCTCGTAAAGAAGACGTGCCGCCGCGTAGAACGGCTCAATGTCGATCTCTACGATCTTCGCGCCGAGACCGGCGAAATCTGTGAGCGCCGCCGCGTAGGCCGCCTCCGAGGCGCGGTCGCCGAAGAACAGGCGCTGGCCGGGAATCGGCACGCCGAGCCGCAATCCGTCCGGCATCGGTCCGACCGGGTGCACCTGCCGCGGATGCGAAAACGGATCGGCAGGATCAGCGCCGGCGATCGCGCTCAGCGTGGTCATTGCGTCGTCGACAGTGAAGGCGAGGATCGACACGCAATCGAGCGTGCGGCAGGCGGGCACGACGCCTGCGGCCGAGACGAGGCCGCGGCTCGGCTTGAGGCCGACCACGTTGCTGAAGGCGGCGGGGACGCGGCCCGATCCCGCCGTATCGGTGCCGAGCGCGAGCGGAACCAGCCCGGCCCCGACGGCGACCGCCGAGCCCGAGCTTGACCCGCCGGGAATGAGCTTCGCGTCGAACAAGTTGCGCGGAATGCCGTAGGGCGTGCGCACGCCGACGAGGCCGGTCGCAAACTGGTCGAGATTGGTCTTGCCGAGAACGAGCGCGCCCGCCGCGCGCAGCCGCGCGACGGCGGTGGCATCCTTGTTTGGGCGGTAAGCGTAGGCGGGGCACGCGGCGGTCGTGGGCAGGCCTTTGACGTCGATATTGTCCTTGACCGCAACGGGGATGCCGTAGAGCGGAAGCGACGTGTCGGCGGCGCCAGCGAGTTCGCGCGCCTCGGCGAGAACCTCGGCTTCTTCCCGCAGCGCGATGAAGATCGCCGGATCGGCGTGGGCACGGATGCGCGCAAAGCTGCGCGCGACGACGTCCTCAGGCTTTGCAGCGCCGCCGCGATAGGCGCTCAGAATCTCGGCGACCGTTTCGGTCACGAAAGGCTCCGTGTTGGCGCGGGCCCGGCAACCGCGTTCGCCGGGCTCCTTTTGTGCCAATCCCGGTGACTTCGCAATGGGGCTGGGGCGCCGGTGGTTCTTGAAGTGTAGAGAAGCAACTCAGGAGCCATCGGCCGCCGCATCCGCGTCTGCAATCCTTCGGGAGGGCAGATCGGTGAGCGAGGCGAAACCCACCACCGTTCCAAGACCGGCATGATGTGTTTCGCAAATGCTCGCCTCATCCTCCGCGCTTCAGAACAGCCACAGCCCCTCCGAACCCTTCAGCGATCCGATCGACAGCAGCGCCCGCAATGGCCGGCAGACCGCGTCCGCTGCCGCCCATTCCGCCGGCGTCATGGCCTGCTTGCGATCCCAGTAGCAGGGATGCGGAGAGAGGCAGCGCCGCGCCCGGCGGCAGCGCGCCGTGGCGCAGTCGCGCCAATAGCCGAGCAAATCGCACTGCGCCTGCGCCACATCGGCGTGGCGCTCAGCATAGGGCAGCACGCTCCACTGCTTTCGGGTCATCCGCCGCGGAAACCGCCAATCCCGCGCCGTCACCTTTCGCCGCATCGCCTGACTCCAGCACTGATTTTGTTTGACAACTCACGACAAGCGTTCTCGCGGCGCATCGTCTGCGCCCGAGGTTTGTTCACACGCCGCCACAAAGCAAAAGCTACGAAGCATTGCCTCCCGCGAAAAGAGGGAAGCGGAGCGCCGAAAGGCGCATTGTCCAACCAATGTCCGCGTCAAGCGCGGCCGCGCGCTGCTGTCTTGGCGGCGCGCCGCCTTTCGGCGCTCACGCTTGCGGCACTCGCCACCGGCTTCTACCCCGATGGCTCGGCTCCAGAACCGGGTTTCCCGCGCTTTTGACTGACGGGTGCTATTCCCGCTTCGCCAAACTGCCGCGGTTAAGCACGCTCCGTGCGGAGTCCTTGTGCCGGTCGACCGGGGATCCGAAGCCGCCCGGGTGCGGAGCGGCATCCTCCGCCCGCGGGCACCGCAGCTCGCTCTCGTCTTTGCGGCATGCCTTCCGGAAAGGCGCCCTCAATCGAGCGAGATTTGGTGTCTGTATCTGAATTGGAGACAGATGTCAATGAAAAAGTGACAGGTTCTGACAGGGCGATTATCCGGCCGCTGACAAAAAGGAATATGCCCCTCCTACGCTTCGTAGGAGAAACGGTAAAATGGTTTCTCCTGCGGCTGCTGGGGATCAATATGGCAGACGAAGCATCGGAAACGATGGCGGGGGCGCTCAAGAATTGGCTTGGCGCGCTCGGTTTCATCGCGCCATTGGTCGCCCATTTTGTCGATACGCAGCACCCCTCTTTGCCGCCGTGGGCGAGTATTGCTCTTATGCTTGCTGGCTTGGCGATTTATGCCTCGCCAGTAGCGTGGATGAGGGTCACGGGGCGGGGGCAAAAGCCAATGGCGATTGCAGTCATAATCGTGAGCGCGCTTGGTCTTATGTTTGGAATTTATCTTTTGGCGAGGCCATCCGCTTCTGCGCCACCTCAAACGCCAACCGACGATGCCGAGAAGCCCACGCTCACTGGACCGCCAATGTTCGGCGAGGCATATACGAAACCGCCGCCGCCTAAAAACTATTTTCCTAACGAGAAGATTGAATTGGGCAACCTTCTAACAGTCGTTGGAAGGCTTTTTGATGACGGAGTGGCTGGTTTTGCGGAAGCAAGTAATTTCAACAATCCTCTTCCAAATGTAAAGCCACTGCTTGTGCAGAGACGGCGCGAGGTTGGACTTACTGATAGTCGCATAAGTAATATGTCGGAGTATCTGGACGAGCTCGTTCGACAAAATCCGCGCTATCGATCGGAAATAGCCTCCGTCCTCGGTAAATCGTTGACCGGTGCTGTTAGCATAGAAATTCCATCCATCCATAGATTTCTGGAACTCAGTCGCGCATTTACTGGTGATCTAGATAGCACTCTTCAGCGATACGATAGCATTGACTCAAAAACTCTGAACTGGGTGCTAACAATAATCAGCAGAGAAGGCATGTCAGCCGGGAATGAATTAAACAACGTCAAGACATGGATCGATCAATGCACTAGCCGAATCGATAAAATGCGAGAGCAACTCAAATGATGGAGTGCTTTACTTTGGAAATGGCAATCCCAATTGTTCCGGTTCAGGCTCGCTGGCATCGTTGTCGGTTAGCTGAGACGGATGCCAGTGACCACGCCTCAGCAGCCTGCTATCGCCGTCCCGAAACATGTCGGGGTTGTTCCAGTTGCTATGCCGGAATTGAAATTAGGCAACGTACAGCGGCGTATATTTCGCGCACATCTTGTGGAACGTCCCCATCACGCCGCGCTTAAGAGCGACCGAATTGCGCAACGGCGACGCGCTTACACACGTCGCAGAGGAAGTTTCGACAAAAAGCAAGAGCAAAAGCAAGGCCTAGGCGCCTTCGGTGAGCTACGGGGAGAACTTTGCCCGTGGCGCTCGCGCGAACCGCTAGCTTCGCGCATGGTCGGCACGCTTCATTTCGGAATCGTGCAACGCATGACCGCTCCACGCCGAGGCCATCTATTCGGAAACGAAGGGCCGATGATTTCGAGACGCCGGTCTACTATCCGGACCCTGACAGGCTGCGCGAGGAACTGCACCGGATGACGTTGCCCCCAGTTTTTATCCAGCGGCGATTGGAGTCTGGCGTTCGACGTTACCCTCTTGGGTGGTGATGGCGGCGGTCCGCGGAGCGGAGCCGTCCGTGTAGCGAAGCGCAGCGGACCGCCGGTCCGCAGCGTAGATCGCTGGGCTCATCCAACCGAGCCGCGAGTGCGGCCGGTTGGTGTTGTAGTCCGCGCGCCAGGCTTCGAGCGCAGTGCGTGCATGGGCCAGCGATCGGAACAAGGTCTCATTGAGCAACTCGTCCCGCAAGCGGCCGATGAAGGACTCGGCAAAGGCATTCTGCACGGGCTTGCCCGGCGCGATGTAGTGCCAAGCCACCTTGTGATCGTCCGCCCATTGCAGGATGACGTTCGAGGTCAGTTCGGTGCCGTTGTCGGAGACAATCATCTTCGGCGTGCCGCGATCGGTCAGCAGCCGGTCGAGTTCTCGGGCGACCCGCACACCTGAGATCGAGGTGTCGGGAACGAGCGCCAAGCATTCGCGGCTGCAGTCGTCGACCACGACCAGGATGCGCAGGCGACGGCCGTCGTTGAACTGGTCGGCGACGAAGTCGAGCGACCAGCGCTCGTTCGGCAGTTGCGGCACCAGCATCGGTGCCCGCGTTCCCAGGGCCCGCTTGCGCCCGCCGCGCCGGCGCACCGTGAGCCCTTCCTCGCGATAGAGCCGAAACAGACGCTTGTGGTTCACCGTAAAACCCTCCCGCCGTAGCAGCACATGCAGGCGCCGATAGCCAAAGCGGCGGCGTTCATGGGCCAGAGCCCGTAGCCGCTGCCGCAGCTCGGTATCGTCCGGCCGGCGCGAGCGATACCGCACTGTCATCCGCATACAATCGATCGTCCTGCACGCCCGCCGCTCGCTCATGTCGAACGCAGTACGCAAGTGAGCGACAGCCTTTCGCTTGGCAGCGGGCGTCACCATTTTTTTGCTAGCAGGTCCTTCAGGGCCGCGTTGTCCAGCATCGCGTCCGCTAACAACTTCTTCAGCCTGGCGTTCTCGCTTTCCAGCCCCCGCAGCCGCTTGGCTTCGGAGACCTCCAGCCCGCCGTACCTGGCTTTCCAGTTGTAGAAGCTTGCTTCACTGATCCCGTGCCTGCGGCACAGATCGGCCGTCTTCATCCCGGCCTCGTGCTCCTTCAGGATCGCAATGATCTGCTCTTCCGTATACCGCTTCCGCTTCATCGTCTGGTCCTTTCCCGTGGACCAGACTCCAGGTCGTCTTGGATCAATTCAAGGGGGCAACGTCACGGATTCTCGGCGAGGCGCGCGCGGCCAAGACGATCCCTTGGGACGCGGACCGGACGGCGCTCTATCGTACATCTTTCCTCAGATGACCGGCTGTTTGCCGGAAGATGAGGGCGCGCAGTTGCGCTTTGATTTCGAAACCGAAATGGCGCGGCTGGAAGCAGCATAACCCTTGCGTTCGCGGGGCACGACGAGCGAGCGGGCCTCAGCGTGCCGATCCCCTTCTGTAGTCCGATCGGGGAAGGTCAAGCCCTCTTGGGGCTTCAACTCAAGTCGGCTTCTGCAGCAAGAGCGGTCATGCCTGGACGGCGCGACCAAGTCGCATTTTGACCCATAACGGACATCAGCAGTCGGCTGGAGCCGGGGTTATAGTGCAGTGTCGCCGAGAAGGTCTCTAGCATCGGACACTGGTAGCTCTCATGGACAAGCCGGCATCAAAGCCCACGCTTCGCTCAAGGGCCGAAAGGATTAAGGAGTTCCGATGCAAGAACTTGATCGTCGTAATTGAGCATCCCGATGACATCAGAAACATTGGCGCCATCATTCGAAACGTAAACGCGCTGGGCGCCGAAAAGGCCTACATAATCACAAATCGTAAGTTGCTACCCGATGAATGGCAGGAAATGCGTGTTAAACCGAAGCTTAACGCCATATCCGCCTCAGCGATCAAATGGAGTTTCGTCAAGATATTTAAGGATACCCATAGCTGCATGGATCACTTGGAGAAAAACGGGTTCATTTCGCTTGTTACGTCGCCTCACGTCAAAGGACTGAGAAACGTAGTGCTACATGATCACGACTACACTCCTTATAAAAAGCTTGCGATCTGGTTTGGGAACGAAGGAAGGGGCATCAGTCAGACGGCTCTCGAAAGGAGTGATCTTTGCATTAACATCCCCATGTACGGAATTATTGAAAGCTTAAATTTGGGTACGTCGTCTGGTATAGTGCTCTATGAAATTACAAAGCAACGCCGTGCATTTCAGTTGAATCTGAAAAAGAAGATTGCTGCGAAAAGAACCGCAGCAAGTAGAACGCCGCCAATGTAGCGCGTTCCAGGCGGCGTTTTCAGTCCTTCAACCTGTAAACATCCGATGTCCGGTGTTGGCCCTAAACTGACGTGCCAATCGCGTTAGCGCATGTCTGCTTTGAGGGGGAAGAGCGGAAGTGGCGCCGACTTGCTGCCATGTCGCAGTTTGACCCACAAGAGACATTAGCCGGATCGAAATCCCGCAATGCGAGATAGGCGCTACGCGCCCCGATCTGGGACATGTTGCCCGGTCGTAACCCCGCCGCCGTAGCCGATGCGCTGGTCACACTGCTGCTGGCACATGTGATCGTACACAACGCCCACGATCCGGCGACGATGGCCGCGGCACTCGCACTCGCGGTCGATCAGGACGACGCCGACGTAGAGCCGGGCAAGCGTGGCAACCAGCGCGACGCGTTGGCGCAATAGGTGTCGTACTCCGCTCCAAATCTCCTACGCAGCGTCGGCTCCTCATAAGCCAGAACGAAGATGTGGAAGCCAATCCACAGTAGCGCGCCGTAGACCAGAAGCCTTGCGTTTCCGAGGATCAGTCCTTGGCCAAGTACAATCGCCACTAGGGCAAGATAGATCGGATTGCGGACATAACGATTGGGGCCGGTGATCACCAAATGTAGCGTTGGTGCGACCGGCGCTGGCGTGCCGCCGCCTTGCAGCGCAAATCGTGTGAAGGTGTCGACCAACACCGGAATGCCGAGCAGGATCAGAACCACGCCGAACCATCGGATAAGCTGGAGATCGAAGAACGGCGCTTGCAGACGCCATCGCGAAATCCACCACGGCACGACACCGGCGACCGTCGTGGGGGCAATCAGAAAAAAGACCGCCGACCCCAGAACTGCCAAGCCTCTGGTCATGATGTTGCTCCGGCCTCACAAATCCCAGCGTGCGCGTCATAGCCCGATGGCGAACGCGTAGTGTCCATCTTCATCGACCGTGGCGCGCCAGCCCCGACATCGAGGCGCCGGCTCACGCACGCCAACAACTATCTTATCGTTAAATCGCGACGGCCCTGCGAAAGCGTCTCGACCAAGCCCACAGTCCAGCACATCGGGCATCCGCGTAGCGCGACGAGGGCGCGGAGTCCCTCCAGCCCATCGGCGCGTTCAAGTTGCGCGGCGCGTACCACACGGCGGCGGTCCTCCCGCCCGACGAGCGCGCCCGCGGGCTGATCACGTACTCGTCGGGCAACCACGCGCAGGGCGTGGCGCGGGCGGCCAGGCTGTTCGGCGTCCCGGCCGTCATCGTCATGCCGTCGGACGCGCCCCCGCTCAAGAAGGCCCGGGTCGAGGCCGACGGCGCCGAGGTCGTGGTGGTGGGCACCGCGTCCGACGAGCGCAAGCGGGTGGCCGAGCGGATCGCGGCCGAGCGTGGCCTCGCGATCATCCCGCCCTATGACGACCGCCGGATCGTGGCCGGCCAGGGGACGTGCGGCCTGGAGATCGCCGAGGACATGCCCGACGTGGCGGTCGTGCTGGTGCCGGTCGGCGGGGGCGGGCTGGCGAGCGGCGTTGCCGCGGCGATCCGCGCGCTGGCACCCCGGGCCAGGGTGATCGGCGTGGAGCCCGAGCTTGCCGCCGACGCCCGCGAGTCCCTCGAGACGGGGCGCATCGTCCGCTGGGAGGCGGAGCGGGTCAGCCGCACCATCGCCGATGGCACGCGCACGCAGTCGCTCGGGCGGCTCAACTTCGCGCACCTGTCAGTGCAGATGGACCGTGTGGTCACGGTCTCCGAGGTGGAGATCGCCGCCGGCGTGCGACTGGCCGCCGAGGAGGCGCGGCTCGTGGTCGAGCCCTCGGGCGCTCTGCCGGTCGCCGCGATGCGGTTCCATGCCCGAGAGCTGGGCCTCGACCCGGCCGACGGCCCGATCGTCGGCGTCGTGTCGGGCGGCAACGTGGACCCCGACCGCTACCGGGAGTACCTCGCCGCGTCGGTGCCGCCGGAGGGCTGACCCGCGAGCAGCCGGCCGTCGGCCGTGTCGAGCCGGCGGTCCGCCCGGACCGCCCGCCGCTCCTCATCGCGCATCCAGGCGATCACGAGCAGCAGCACGATCACGATGAAGATCAGGTCGCCGCCGACCCACATGATCCCGCCGGCGAGCTGCTGGTCCTGCAGCGCCGTCGAGCCCCAGGTTCGTCCCGCGTCGGCGTAGTGCGGGTAGAGCGGCTCGGGAGCCATGAAGATCGCCAGGGCCAGGAACGTCATCTGGGGCATCTGGAGGCCCGTGTAGAGGACGCTCGCCGCCGGGCTGAGTCGCCACGGCGCCGGGTTGCGGCCGACCACCGGCAGCCAGAACAGGAGCGCCGACACCAGGTACAGCAGGTGCTCGCCATCGTGCACCCAGTTGTTCTCGAGGGACAGCTCGTAGATCGGCGAGAAGTGCGTGCCCCAGAGCACCGCGGCGAACAGGACCCAGGCCACCGCCGGCCGCGCGAGCACCCGCAGGAGGCGCGAGTGGAGCACCGGGAGGAGCCACCGCCGGCGGATGTCGGGCGTCGCCGCCTGGAGGGCCAGGGTCACCGGCCCGCCGAGGAGCAGGAGCGGGGGTGCGATCCAGGGTCAGCAGCAGGTGCTGGACCATGTGGTCGCTGAGCAGCGTGTCGTCGTACACGCCGATCCCCGAGTCGAGCGCGACCAGCACGACCGCGACGCCGGCCACGAACGCCGCCGTGCGGGCCGCTGAAACTCCGTGGTCGGGGTGCGCACGGTTGACGCGACGCACGCACGCCAGCCACAGCGCGAGCGTGGCGATCGCTGGCAGCCACACGGTGGGGTCGAACGCCCAGTCGAGCACGAACGAGGCGGCCGTGGGGGCGGGGAGGACCCCGGCGTCGTCGGCAAGGGCGACGCGGGCTGCGACGAGCGCGAGCGACAGGCCCATCGAGGCGGCGGGGACGGCGAGGACGATCCGGCGGGCCACGACGGGCATTGTCCCCGATTCCCGGAAATCCGCCCCCGCCGGCGTGTCGACCTTGGGTGCCGAGGGTCACGCCGCCGATGGGCCGTTCGGACCCCATCACGGCCGATGTCGATATGATGGACGTCGGCTGCGGCTCGGCTCCCGGCGAACCGGCGTGGCCGCCAGCCGGACGGAGAGGTGACGATGAGCGCCGACGCCGCCGCCCTGCCCGCCTCGGCGGGCCATGCGCAGCCGGTCGGCCACGCCGCACGCGGACTGGGCAACCCGGTCCTCGGCATGCTGCTGTTCATCACCTCCGAGGTGATGTTCTTCGCCGGGCTGTTCGCCGCCTACTTCTCGATCCGGGCCGGCCACACGGAGCTCGTCAACGGCGTGGCGACGCACGTTTGGCCGCCCGTCCAGGACACGGGCATCCTGAACCCGTGGCGCCTGACCACCGAGTCGGGGGCGCTCAACGTGATCCTGCCCGCGACGATCACCCTGGTGCTCTCGTCGTTCGTCTGCCAGTTCGGCCTGCGGGCGATCCGGCGAGGCGACCAACGCACGTTCGTCCGCGCGATCAGCGTCACGCTCGTTATGGGCGTCGCCTTCCTGCTGCTCCAGGCCTACGACTACACCGTCCTCGTGCGCGAGGGCCTGACGCTGGGCTCCGGCCCGTTCGGAACCACGTACTTCACCCTGACCGGCTTCCACGGACTCCACGTGCTCGGCGGCACGCTGATGCTCGCCCTCGTGGCCTACCGGGGCCGCGCGCGGCAGTTCAGCGCCCGCCGCCACGACATGGTGGAGGCGGTGTCGCTGTACTGGCACTTCGTCGATGTGGTCTGGGTTGTCCTCTTCTCGGTGCTGTACTTGGTGTAGCGCACGAGGGCGTGGCGGAAGGCCGGTTCGCGGGGCGTTCGACAACCGCGACAACCTTCCCCACAATCTGGAGATCCGCGACGCGACCGGCAAGGTGCTGTTCGAGGGCGGCATCGTCACCGGACCCGTCGTCACTGTCAACGACCTCCCTGCCCTCCCCGCAGGCCACTACCCGTTCGTCTGCACGGTCCACCCGGCGATGACGGGGACGCTGACCGTCAAGTAGGTATCGAGCCATTCGCCGTCTGCTCACCCTCCCCGCCGCGGTCCTCGCGATCGCGCTGCTCGTCGCCGCGTGCGGCAACACCTCCGGCCCCCTCCCCGCCGTGGGCCACCAGGCGCCCGCCATCGCGGGCACCGCGCTCGACGGGTCGGCCGTCAGCCTCGCGGGCCTGCGGGGCCATCCCGTGGTGGTCAACTTCTGGGCGTCGTGGTGCATGCCCGTGCCGCGACGAGTTCCCGATGTTCCGGGACAAGCTGACGGCCCTCGGCCCCGCCGACGGGCTCGTCGTCCTGGGCGTGCTGTACAAGGACGAGGCCGACCTCGCCAAGTCGTTCGTGACCGACTTCGGCGCCACCTGGCCCACGGTCACCGATCCCGACGGGTCGATCGCGGGCGCCTACCGGATCACGGCGCCGCCCCAGACGTTCTTCATCGACAAGGACGGCGTCATCCGCGCGATCCAGATCGGCCAGATGACCGCGGACGTCTTCGACACCCAGTACGCGAAGATCAAGCCGTGACCGTGCTCGACCCCGCCGACGGCATCGCGGTCCGCGTCAGCGACGTCCGCAAGGCGTACGGCGCCCGCCAGATCCTCTCCGGCGTGTCCTTCGAGGTGCGCCGCGGTGAGCTGCTCGGCCTGCTCGGGCCCAACGGCGCCGGCAAGACCACGACCGTCGAGATCCTCGAGGGCTACCGCAGGGCCGATGCCGGCGCCGTGCGCGTGCTGGGCCTCGACCCGGCGAAGGACGGCGACGCGCTGCGGCCGCAGGATCGGGCTGATGCTCCAGGAGGGCGGCATCGACAACCGCTCCACGCCGCACGAGGTGCTGCGGCTGTACGCCCGGTTCTACCGGGACCCGGAGGACCCAGACCGATCTGCTCGAGTCGGTGGACCTCGCGCGCGCCGCCTCCACGCGGTACCGGCGCCTGTCGGGCGGCGAGCGCCAGCGCCTCTCGCTGGCGATCGCGCTGCTCGGGTCGGCCCGAGCTGCTGGTCCTCGACGAGCCCACCGCGGGCATGGACCCGGCCGCGAAGCAGGCGACGCGCGAGCGGATCGCCGGGCTGCGCGCTGCCGGCACCACGATCCTGCTGACGACCCACGAGCTCGGCGACGTCGAGCGGCTGGCCGACCATGTCGCGGTGCTCGACCGCGGGCGCATCGTCGCGTACGGAACGCCGGCCGAGCTCGACCGGCGCCGGCGCGCCGCGGGTCCGGTTCCGGCTGTCGGCGGCGCTGTCGGACGGCGACGGCGTGGCGCTCGCGACCGCCGCCGTCGCAGGGGCGCACGCCCCGGATGCACGGGTCGTCGGTGCGGGCGTCGGCCACCACTACGAGCTCGAGGGCCTCGCCGACGCGCCCGACCCGGCGCTGGTCGCCCGGCTCGCCGCGTGGTGCGCCGAGCGCGGGCTGCTGATCACGGAGCTGCGCCTCGGCGCCGCGAGCCTCGAGGAGCGCTACCTCGAGCTGGTGGGCGCGGACGCCGCGGCCGAGGCGGAGGGCGAGGGCATGAGCGCGGCGAACGGATCCCGGCTCCTGGGCGACGCGGCATCGCCCGCGCCGCCGGCGTCGTGGGGCGCGAAGGCGCTCGCGCTGACGGCGAACGAGCTGCGCCTGGCGATGCGGCGCAGCGAGAGCCTGCTGATCACGTTCGTCATCCCGGCCGGCGTGCTGCTGGTGTTCTCCGCCTTCGACCTGTCCGGCGGCACCGCGACCGGCAAGCCGGTGGACCGGATGCTGCCCGGCTCGATGTCGCTCGCGGTCATCGCCGCGTCGATGGTGTCGCTCGCGATCGCGACCGGCTTCGAGCGCTCGTACGGCGTCATCAAGCGGCTCGGCGGGTCGCCCGCCGGCACGTCGGCGCTGGTGCCGTCCAAGACGGCGGCGGTGATCGTCGTCGAGGCCGTGCAGATGGTGCTGCTCGTCGGCCATCGCGGTGCGCGCTCGGCTGGACGGCCGGACCCACGGCCTCGCGCCGCTGGTGCTCGCTCGGGCTGGTGCTGGGCACCGTCGCGTTCGCCGGGCTTCGGGCTGCTGATGGCGGGCACGCTGCGCGCGGAGGCCGACGCTGGCGCTGGCCAACCTGCTGTTCCTGCTCTCGCTGGTGATCGGCGGCATCGTGCTGCCGCTCGACCGCCTGCCGGCGACGGTCGCAGCGGCGTCCGGGCTGCTGCCCGCGGCCGCGCTGACAAGGTGCTGACGATCGGCCTCGGCGGCGCCACCGGCGACGCGACCGAGTCGGTGGTCGTCCTCGCCGTGTGGGCGGTCCTGCTCGCGGGCCTCGCCGCCCGCAAGTTCCGCTGGGACTGACCGTCAACC
The DNA here is from genome assembly GCA_963833665.1 of uncultured Alphaproteobacteria bacterium. Lineage (GTDB taxonomy): Bacteria > Pseudomonadota > Alphaproteobacteria > Rhizobiales > Xanthobacteraceae > BOG-931. The sequence goes on from CAWHZA010000062.1 coordinate 68,598, forward strand.
ACCCGTCGGCCCCGTTCGGCAGGCGCTCGTCGGCCCGAAGGCAGCGAGCCCGGCTCCCCGTGCAGCGATCCGCCGGGCGTCTGCCGCGAACAAGGGTGAACAGCGACCAGCCCAGAGGTATTCCGTGCGCTCCGACACCGCCCGCCAGGCCGTCACCGTCCTGGCATTCCTCCTCACGATCGCCCTCAATACCGCCGCCACCACGATCCCGCTCGGCGGGCAGGCGACCAACGTGATCAGCGACAGCTTCCACGTGCTACGTGATCCCCGCGGGCTACGTGTTCGCCATCTGGGGGCTGATCTACACGCTGCTCGGCGCGTTCACGGTCTGGCAGGCGCTGCCCCGAAGCCGAGCGGAGGCGGTCCTCCGCGACCTCGGATGGCTGCCGGCCCTGAGCGGCGCGCTCAACTCGGTCTGGATCGTCCTGTTCCAGTACCGCGTCTTCGTGCTCACCGTGCCGGTGATCGTGGCCCTGCTGGTCACGCTCATCGCGATCCACTTCCGGCTGTGGGCCCACCGGACCGCGCTGCGGGGCCGCGCCTACTGGCTCGTCCGCGCGCCGTGGTCCGTGTACCTGGGCTGGATCACCGTGGCCACCATCGCCAACGTCGCGCAGACGCTCTCGTCGCTCGGCTTCGACGGCTTCGGCATCGAGCCCGCCCTGATCGCGGCTTGTGTCCTGCTCCTCGGGCTCGCGATCGCGGCACGGTTCGTCGGGCGGTTCGGCGACGCCGCGTACGGCTGGGTGATCGTCTGGGCCTACGCAGGCGTGGCTGTGAAGGAGTGGGCCACCCCGCTGGTGGCAGGCACCGCGCTCGCGGGCGCGCTGCTGGTCGCTGTGCTGGTCGTGGCCGCGATCCTCGGCCGTCGATCCGCGAGGGGTCCGCGCGGCAGTGCTGCGACGGCCTGACGATCGGTACGGCGGCGGCGCCGGGCCGCGGCATCCCCGTGCGGGCGGCTTCCGGCCCATCGCGCTAGCCTGAGGGCATGACCTCGCGAACGTCGCGCCTCGCGCCGGCTCGCCGTGACGCTCACGGCCGCCGCGATCGCGTTGGCGGGCTGCGCTGCGGGCGCCCCGACACCCTCGGTGATCATGCTCGACCCCAGCGCCACCCCGGCGCCGATCGGCGTCCGCGACACCGCGTACGACCCGCCCAGGCCGGAGCCGCCACTCCGGCTGACCGACCAGGACGGCCAGGCCGTTCGACCTGACGTCGCTGCTGGGCACGCCGGTCTTCGTCTACTTCGGCTACACGCACTGCCCCGACGTCTGCCCCACGACGCTCGTGGACCTGCGGACCGCGATCGCGCCAGGCGGGCCTGCCGGCGAAGGTCGTCTTCGTCACGGTCGACCCGGCACGCGACACGGCAGCCGCGATGAAGTCCTACCTCGACGCGTACAAGGCCGGGTTCATCGGCCTGACCGGGACCGCGGACCAGATCGCCGCCGCGGCCGCGGCGTGGGGCGTCCAGTACCACGCGGAGCCCGCCGACTCGCAACGGCGACTACGCGATGTCGCACACCAGCGACGTCTACCTCGTTGACGCGTCCGGGAAGCTGCGCAACCACATCTTCTTCGGCGCCGGCAGCACGATGATCGCCGACCTCCTCAAGCAGGCGAGCGGTTAGGGAACATGAGCGGGCGAACCCATAGCCTCTTGGTGGCGCGGCTCGCCCTCAGGCCGGCGGCCGCAGGTGCCCCAGAAAAGGCGAAACCCCCGGGTGGTCGGGTCCGGGGGTTTCAGAAGAAGCGAAGTTGGTTGCGGGGAGGGGATTCGAACCCCTGACCTTCGGGTTATGAGCCCGACGAGCTGCCGCTGCTCCACCCCGCGATGGGACGGTCATCGTACCCGCGATCGACGGAACCGTCAAAGTGGCGTCCGGCGAAGCGCCCGGCCACACGCCGGGCGCTAGATCCGATCGTCCGGGCGACGTCCTCGCCGGTACTGGCGGACAGGCGGTCGTCAGCGTCCCCTGGGTCCCCGCCCGCGCCGCGTCGCCAGCCATCCTCGACACGCGCCCGAAGCGCTGCTTGCCATGCCTCGAGCGCGAGCGGCCACCACCGGTCAAGGCAGCGCGGCGAGCCGTACCAGTCGCGTCCGATGCCCTGGCCGTGTGCAGCGTCGTCGAACACGAGCGATGTCGTGCCCGGCAGCAGTGCGGAGGCCAGCGGGATCAGCCCGTCGCCCTCGATGACGGGCTCGCCCGAGCCGGACAGCGCGTGGTAGCCGCGCCACGTGCGGCGCTCCGCAAGCGTGCCCTCGCGTCGGCCCACACGATGCCGCGAGCCCACGGACAGGTAGCCGGTGCCAGGCGCGAAGAACGGACCCGGGACGTGCTCGGTTGGCGAACAGGGCATTCTCGGCGCCCATCGCGGGCCGCCCCGGTCCGGGCTCGGCCACCACGTGGGGAGTGCCGAGGGTGACGATCGCGCCAATCCGGCCCGAAGCGTTGAGCTTGCCGCCCGGCGAACGGCAGCGGCGAGGTGAGCAGCCGCGCCGTGATGCCGCCTGCGGAGTGGCCCACCACGATGACGGGGGCGCCGAGCGCGACCGCCTGGGACCGCTCCGACGCCTCGACCAGCGCCCGGCCCGAGCGCGTGAGGATCGGGGCCGAGACCCGCGTCGGGCCGCGAGCAGCCAGTCCATCGTCCAGACGCGCGCCACGACCACGTCCGAGGCGCCGCGTTGGAGCAGATCCCGGGCGAACGGGCGGTACATCGGCGGCGAGGTGATGAACCCGCCCAGGACCAGCACCACCGGGGCGGGCGGCACGCCCTCGGCCACCGCGGCGCGCCACCGAGCGTCGATCATGTGGCGGGCTCGGCAACCGCGGGTGGGCTCGGCGCCGGATGCGGCTGGAGGACATCCCAGAGCACCCGCCCGCCGATCGCGAGGCCGACAGCGAGCATGAGGAGCATCGCCAGGCCCATCGCGACGAACGGCAGCCGCAGGTCGATCGAGGCGAGGTAGCCCGTGGCGACCGAGGCGACGATGGTGCCGCTCGTGCCCGCCGCCCCGAACAGGCCCTGGGCAGTCGAGCTCTTGCCGGGGGGCGCGGCGCGGGCCACGAGCGTGTACAGGGCCGGCGACGAGAACGCTGCGGCCGTTCCCTCCACCAAACCCAGGCCGATCATCCACCACACGCTCGGGATCACCGTGTACGCGAGGCCGCACGCGGCGACGCCGATGGCCCCGAGCACGAGCGCCAGGAACCCGCCCTGCCGGTCCACGAAGCGGCCCGTGAACGGCGAGAGGATCAGCACCGGCAGCGAGAACGTGAAGAACGACACGCCGATCAGCGCGAAGCTCGCGCCGAGGCTCGTCATGTACACACTCCAGATGACCTCGTACGTGCCGCCGGCGAGGAAGGCGCCGACGTTCACGATCAGCGCCACCAAGAGCAGCCGGTTCAGCAGCCTGACAGGCTCGGCGGCGCCCTCGCCGTCGGCCGCGCCCGGCCCGGCAGGCGTCGGCGCAGGCCCGGCTTCGGTCTCGTGCTCGGGCTGAGCGCCCGCAGCCGGCGCCGCGAACCGTGCCCGTGCCTCCTCGGGCGAGAGGTCGGCCACGCGGACCAGGACCACGACGGCCGACACGGCGTAGGCGAGGCCGAACACCCAGAAGACGACCGTTGGCTCGCCGGTGATCGCGGCGGCGAGGCCGCCCACGGCCGGGCCCACCATGAAGCCGCCCATCTGGGCCGCGCTGTAGAGGCCGAAGGTCTCGCCCTGCCGGTCGGGCGGGTTGACGTCCATCAGGTAGCCGCGCGCGGCCGGGTCGTACGCGGCGGCAGCCGAGTCCCGCGATGGCGCGCAGCACGATGAACGCGAGCGTCCCGCTGACGGCCACGGGCAGCACGACGGCGACCGCCGAGACCACGAGCGCGACGACCATCATCGCCTTGCGCGAGACTCGATCGGCGAGGCGTCCGAAGAGCGGCTCGCCGAACAGGCGGGCGGCCGGCCATGCGGCGACCACGATGCCGAGCTCGGGCAGGTCCACGCCGTGCTGCGTGTAGAAGATCGAGAGGATGGGCAGGATCGCGCCGAACCCGAGCGCGATGACCCCCTCGGCCGCCAGCAGCGGGAGCACCAGGCTCCAGCGGGCAAGCCAGGCGGAGAGGCGGGATGACACGGGAGGTTCCTCGGCGACGGGGCGCCCATCCTAGCCGAGCCGACGGCCGTCGCCGATGGCGGGTCCGCGGCTCGCGACCGGCCAGGCGGCCTATGATGCCTAGGATATGAGCCCTGCTCTGATCCTGACGTTCCTGCTGGCGGCCCTGCTCGCGATGCTGCCCGTGCGGCGGATGCACCAGGCGGGCTGGACCTCGGGCGCCCTGCTGACCTCGTGGGTGACCTACGTGGCCCTGATCCTCGTCGGAATCGACGCCGGCGCGGGATCCAAGTACCTGCTGCCGGTGCTCGTCGTGCTGTTCGTGCTGCCCTACGCGATCGGGCCGGCACGGCTGGAGAAGGTGGGCCGGCTGTTCGGGGCCAGGTCGGCACCGGCGCGTCGGGTGATCAACGTGACGCCGCCCGGCGGGCCCGGCGTCGTGGAGCCCACACGCGCGCCGGCGCCGAGGCACCGGGGCCGGAAGCCGCCGGTGGAATACCGCTGAGGACGCCGGGCCGACGCAGCGGGGGCGCTCTCGGCGCCGGACGGTCGCCTCGTCGCCGTGCAGGGGAGGTCTTCGGCGGCGCCCTAGGGTCGCCTTGTCCCCTCGCGGGGGAGCACGGGACGCGAGCGAGGCTCGCCGGGGGCCGCGTCGGGCCCAAACCTCTCCGCACCGGGGGCAATCTGACGAGCGCGGCCTGGAAGCTTCCCCTGGCGGGTGGTGCGCGCAGACCCTCGATCTTCTGACGCGCGTGGTCTATCGTCGGCATGTGGTCCGCCGCACGTTCGACCGCTCGCCGTGGAACCTCGACCCCGAGGTCTCCTACCTGAACCACGGGTCGTTCG
>CAWHZA010000063.1:0-42377 GCA_963833665.1 uncultured Alphaproteobacteria bacterium
CAGCGAACTGAACGAAAGTGCAAGCGCAGCCACTTTGCAAGACGTTGAGATACGGGTCATGTATGTCTCCCTTATGGTACAGGACTGCATCGTTCCAGGCGATCAGCTCGCCTGGCTGGTCCAGACGGATCGTCAGTGCTTGTCCATTTGCATCATGCCGCCGTGCTCGTGCGTCCTGGCACCGCTGCCATCTGCAGAACCATCGGGTGCGGCTGCGCCAATTGCCTCGATGGGGTATCCAACCTCCACCGTCCCTGCGTTGTTGAATTTGAGCGTGACTTTCACCATTTTGCCCTCGTCCAGTGGATGCTTGAGGTGGACTAACATCAGATGCAGGCCGGACGGCTTGAATACCGCGGTTTCGTTTGATTTGATTTCGAGGCCGCCTTCGATGCGGCGCATTTTCATTACGCCGCTATCCATGGCCATGATATGGATTTGACACTCGGCGCTGGCGTCGCTTGAAACACAGCTGACGCGATCAGGCGCGCTGCCAGTGTTCGTAATCGTCATATAGGCGGCGCCTGTCGATGCGCCCTTCGGGGTCGCCCGGGCCCATGGCTGGGTAATGACCATAGAGCCGATGCGGTAATCGGATGCCCGGCCCGACGTGGTCAAAAGCTGGGCCGAGAGCAGAACAAGACCGGTCGCGAGGCCGTACGAAACGGCCTTCTCGGGGCGATATGTCATGGGGTTGCTCCGTACCTGAGGTTGCACACACAGGCGCGCTGCCCTGTGTTCTGCTTCTCAACGAAATGAAAGTGGTTCAGGCCGACGGGCCAACGATATGACGGCGGATCATGTCGCCGTCATGCCGCCTCGCGTGGAGGCGCTCGTGACCGATGAGATTTGGCGGACGGACTGCCGGCGACTACGATCATCGCGAGCGGCGCAACGACTTGGCTCGACAGTGTCCCTAAGACGATGTTTCTCGCCTGAGGCAAGGATACGGCAGCCATCAGAGTCAGACAACCGATACAGCAATAATCGGCGCAAACCCTGTTGTTTTTTTCGTCGCTTGCTGGCGCGGACGGCCCTACTACATCGGTGTGGCAAAGAATCCCGCCTGATTGCGCGACCAATTCAGCCGCGGCGCGTGCGGCGACGCCGCTCGCGAGCAAACTCGATAGTGCGATCGCATAAGCGCCAACGAGCGCGATCACGCGCCATCGTAACGGGTGCTTCGCCAAGCTTTTGCGCATTCGCGCGGCTCGTTCCAGGAGCTTGTCGATTTGAGCTGTTGTATCATGCGCCTCGCTCAGGGGACCGGTCAACACTCTGGTTTTATGAAACCGACAGTTCCTCAACCCGCACAGAGTGCGGGGACGCGTCGCAGCGCGCCATCGTCTTCACCTTGCGTGACGGATGCTGACCTAGTGGTCCGACTCAATCAGCCGCTGCCTAGTTTGGTGTTACAAACGCGCTGGATTCTTACTTTGAGACACGGGAAGGGTAGGACCCTTTCGAATGGATCGCACCACTAGCCGGCCGACTTGCTATCATGACAAGGATTCGGGAGTAGGCGGCTCGGCCCTCGAATGGTCGTTCTGGCCGCTTAATATAGATAAATTTTGTTCCAAATCCGGCCGCTTCATCGCCCCACTTTATGTTGTACGCGCGGAAGAACATCGCTCTCCGGAATTTCCGGCGTTTCACGCATTCAGAAGGTACGGCGCGCCTTGTGCAGTCTGTGACACGTAAGCGCGAAATGTCTGCTGTCTGGTTGGAAAGCTGACGAGCTGCTGACGTCGCTTGAGGAGCCAAACCCATCATTGGCGATATCGGCTGAACGATCATGCTCAATGTCGATGTCCGGACGAACGGATGCGGTTGACGGTCTCGACGTGTGAATGGGTCTTGTGCAAGGGCAAGTAGACTACGTGGCCGTGACGCACGCCGCGTTCCGCAATGATGTGGTCGGCAAAGTGCTGCACATCCGAGCCACGTCCCTTAAGTACAGTAACTTCCATGCAACTCTGCTCATCGAGATGCACGTGCAGCGTCGCCTGTGCGAGATCGTGGTGCTTGTGGAAATCGCGGGTGAGGCGCTTTGGCAACTCGCGCGCTTCGTGGTCGTAGACATAGACTAGTGCCGCCACACAAGGACGCGGTCCACTGATCTCCATGGCTGCCTGCTGGAGGCCGGTGCGGGCCAAGTCGCGGATCGCCTCTGAACGGTTGTCATAGCCGCGTGTTTTCATGAACCGGTCAAGCTCAGCGTCCAAGTCATCGTCGATGGTAATGGTCACGCGCTGCATTGCTATCTCCTGGTTGGAGGGTGCAGTCTCTCCTCGATTCACTATAGTAACTTTTGAGTGAGAGCGTGGCAGAAAGCATTGTGGGTGCCAATAAACAGTATGCACAGTTATTGACAATATCATACGCCACCAGCAAAATTGTCCCCATTACCAGGGCGGCCTTGGCCGTAGCAGGTGATGGCTATTTGGGAGAAACGGCTTTAACGTCGCTGAGACTGTCGGTTTGCGTTCGCCAATTCGTGCGTGCGGCGTGGAAGTTGCCTACTCTCCTGACAGGGGGCTTCTGTGTCGTTGCGTCCGCGGTTGCTTGCGTCGACTTCTTTTTTGATTTCGTCGCTTTGCGCGGGTGCATTGGCGCAGACGGCGCCTCCACCGGTGCCGCAGTCGCCTCCTCCGCCGACTGACGCGACAACCGCGCCGTTACCCACGCCCTCTACGGCTGGCGAGGCGCAGCCGGGGACCGCCCCAGATTCGGGACAGGCACCCGCGGGGACGGGGGCGCAACTTCCCACCATCCGGGTAACCGCGCCGAAGAGCAGGCCAGCACAGGCAAAACCGACGCGCACGGCAAGGCCGCCGGCGCAGGCGCCGGCGCCCAGGCCCCCAACAGCTTACGAGACCGGCGCGCCCAACGTTGCGGGCGGAACGCCCGCAGTGCCGCAACTGGCGAGCCAGACCACGATCTCGGGCGCGGAGCTCAATTCCCGTCCGGTGGCAACGAACACGGAAATCCTCGAAGCGGCGCCCGGTCTCGCCGTCGTCCAGCACTCCGGCTCCGGCAAGGCCAACCAATACTATCTGCGCGGCTACAATCTCGACCACGGCACCGACCTGGCGATATTCTGGGACGACATACCGATCAATTTGCCGACCAATGCCCACGGCCAGGGTTACGCCGACCTGAATTTTCTCATTCCCGAAACGATCAGCGGATTGGAAGTCCGCAAGGGACCTTATTTCGCCGACGTCGGAGACTTCGCCAACGCCGGCGACCTGCATCTTTTCCTCCGCGACAGCGTCCCACAGAACATCGTCTCCGCGACAGTCGGCAGCTTCGGCTATGACCGGTTCCTGACGCTGGGCTCGACCGCGCTCGGCGGGGGATCGCTGCTCTATGCCGGCGAATTCAAAACCTACGATGGTCCTTGGGTCACCGGCGAAGACGTCCGCAGGTTCAGCGGTCTTCTGCGCTACAGCCAGGGCACGGCGACGAACGGGTTTTCCGCAACCGCGATGGGGTACACCAACAACTGGAACTCATCCGATCAGGTCGCGCTGCGCGCCATTACCACCGGACAGATCGGCCTGTTTGGCGAGATCGACCCCACGGACGGTGGCGACACCAGCCGCTTCATGCTGTCGACCAGGTTTGCGCAATCCGATGATGCCGGATTGTGGAAGGCGAATGCCTACTTCGTCAAAGAAACGATGAACCTGTGGAACAACTTCACCTGGTTCACGACTGACCCCATGAACGGCGATCAGTTTCACCAGCATGACGGTCGTATCTATGGCGGCGCGGGAGTGTCGCGCACGATCAACGGCACGCTGTTCAGCCGTCCCACCGAAACGCTTTTCGGCGTGCAAACTCGGTACGATGACATCGACGTCAGCCTGGGCAACACAGCCGGTCGTCTGTTTCTGTCAAACACCCTCGTCGACCACGTCGGTGAGGGCAACGTCGGCATCTATGCGCAGAATACGACGCGCTGGACCGACTGGTTCAGGACCACGGCCGGCTGGCGGGGCGACTATTTCTGGACGTCGGTGAATTCGATCTTGCAGCCGGCGAACTCCGGCAATGCGCAGGCCGCGATCGGCAGTCCGAAGTTCACGATGACGTTTGGTCCCTTCTACAAGACCGAATTTTTCGTCGGCGCGGGCATGGGGTATCACAGCAACGACGCGCGTGGCGTGACATCGACGCAAGTTGCCGGCGACCCGACGACGCCTCAGGACAGCACGCCGTTTCTGGTTCGCTCGCGCGGCGCCGAGATCGGCGTCCGCACCAAGGCGATACCGAACCTGGACAGCTCGATCAGCCTCTTCTACCTGCACCAGGGCTCGGAGCTGGTTTTCGAAGGCGATACCGGTACCACCTCTCCGGGGCCGCCCAGTACGCGCACCGGCATTGAGATCACCAACAACTACCGGCTCGCCTCATGGATGAGCGTTGACGCCGATCTTGCTTTGTCGCGTGCTCGGTTTGACGGCTTCGACACGGCCCAGGAGCAACTTTTCGAATCGCTTGCCGGCTTTCCGCAGTCGCAGATCGGTAATGCGCCGGGCAATTTCATTCCCGAGGCCCCATGGATGGTGGCGTCTGCCGGTGTCAGCTTGGGTGAAAAGACCGGCTGGTTTGGCGCTCTGCGCTGGCGTTACATCAGCTCGCGGCCACTGACCGAGGACGGCGTCTTTCAGTCGCCGCCGGTGAACATCTTCAACGCCGACGTCGGCTATCGCTTCGCCAATGGCTGGCGGGTCCAGATCGACGCGCTCAATCTCCTGAATTCGACTACTTACAACGCGAGCTACGCTTACGGCGCGTTGCTTACAACCGACGCCCTGTTCGCAAAGTGCTTTCCCACGCCGAAAATTGCGCTGGCGGTCTGCCAGAACGGCTTCATGGACTATTCGATCCACCCCATCGAGCCGATGGCTTTCCGGCTCACGCTCGCCGGACCACTCGATACGATCGACGTGTACGGAATGGCCGCCGAGTTCGGGCGGGCCATCCCGACCTTCGCACCGCCATCGCGAAACTACGATTGGACCGGTTTCTACGTCGGCGGGTTCGGCGAATACGGTTGGGCCAGCACCAGCGGGAGTGCCGTCAACCTGGCAACCGGCGCCGCAGCGCCTCTGGTCAACGGCAACCTGCCGAACTGGCACGGCGGACTTCAGTTGGGCTTCGACTACATGATGCCGTCGCGCCTGCTGATCGGCGTTGCGGCTGACGTGACCTCCGGCGGTACCCGGACGACGACGGTCACCGACGCCTTTGATACCAGCGCCAACCAGACCACGGCATTCGACAGCGAGACCGTACGTGGCCGCGTTGGCTACGCCTTCGACACTGTGCTCCTTTATGGAACGGCGGGGTGGGTGTGGTCGAGCAATCAATACGTCCGTACCCAGCTTACGGGCACGCTCAACAACGCCACTGCGGGCGCGGATGAGGCGGTGAACCAGTATTCCAGCGGGTGGACGGCGGGTGCAGGGGTCTCGGTCGCTGTCGCGCAGAACTGGAACGTGTTCGCCGAGTATCGCTACACGGATTTTGCAACCACAGCGTTCACACTGCCGCTGTCCCAGCTATCGGCAACGTCGACGACGAAGGTCAGCGCCATCGAAATCGGCGTGAACTACATGTTCAACGGCAGGGGACCATTTGCTCCCGTTTCCGCGGCGGCCGACGTCCGGTTGTTTCTGAAAATGTCCCGCGCTCGTTCTCCGTACAATTGGACCGGCTTCTACTTCGGCGCGGACGGCGGCTTTGCCTGGCAACGGACGACCGGCAATTTGACGACGGCTTCGGGCGCTGTGTTGACGCCATACGGCTACGGCGGGACCGGACCATTCGCCGGGCCTTTTGTTGGCGGCAATTATCAGTTCAATCAGTTCGTGCTCGGAGTCGAAGGCGATTGGCAATGGTCCAACCTGGCCGGCAACAACCAAGTCCTTGCGGCGCTAGGCTCAGCCGGCGCGCTTCCGTCGGGTCCCTTCACGGTTTCCACGACAACCAAGGACTACGGCTCGATCCGCGGTCGTCTCGGCGTCGCGTTCGACCGCTTCCTGGTCTTCGGCACTGGTGGCTGGGCCGCCGGCAATCCTTCGACGGCGTTCGCCCTGACCGGAGGCGCGCCATTCGTCACGACTGGAGGCAAATCCAACGGTTGGACTGCCGGCGGCGGCATCGAGTACGCGATTACTGACACAATTCTCGGGCGGATCGAGTACCGATATACCGATCTTCAGACTTCGGGCTTCGTGAACGTCCCGGCAAATATTGCTGATGGTGGCACCCGAACGCCGATCAGCGATTTCCGCGTCGGCTTCGCATATAAATTTGGACTCTAAGTGGAGGCCCTCATTCGTGTTGCAAACTGCAGGACGTGACTGCGTCGACGAGGCCGGCCGTGACCGGATCGCCCGCGCCGGCCATCACGACAGACCTGGGAGCAGAGGACGACACCATCGCGGTCTTTGTCAGCCTCGCTCGTCATGAAATTGCTCGAACAGGGCGCGCATCTCGATCGCAGGCGCTTCGCTCGCATCCGACATGATCGGTGTGACCGTGTAGCTCTCGCGGTCGACCTTCCAGGCGAGGATGGTCGGCGCAGGCGCGCCGGGTCCGCCCTTCGACCCCGGCTCGCCGCGCTCACCCTTGGCCCCGGGCGGTCCAGGTCTGCCCTGTTTTCCGGCACTGACGATCAGTTGCCAGTCCTCGCCAGGACATGGGCCGGGTTGATCCTTGCGGGCGATGAACGACGAGCCGTTGAGCGCGACGATATCGAGCCGCGCATAAATGCCGGCCGGGTCGTAGGTGCCGCGGATCGCCGGCGTGATGCCGTCCTGACCGTCGGCCGCGAGACAAATCCAATCGGCATGCGGCGGTGCCTGGCCGGTGTCTTTGGTCGCCTGCCACAGCGCGCCGGCATGGGTCACCGCATCGCCGGCATAGTACACGGTGTCTGGCACAAACGCTCTGGCGATCGGCAGCTGGCCGGGCGGCCCGGGATCGCCCTTGTCGCCCTTCGTACCGGGCACACCGGGCTCTCCCTGTGGCCCGATCGGTCCAGCCTCTCCACGCTCGCCTTGAGTGGCCTTTGCCTTGATACATTTGAAGAAATTGACACTTTGTATCAGTACTGTCCGGTTAACTTGAGAGGCCTTGGTCAGAAAGCCAATAGCGGCGGGGCTTTTCGGGTGACATGGGGTGTCTCCGACTTAAATCGGAAATGGCCGTTTGCGCTAGCGTCCCGGGTTTTCGCCACCCCGGAGTCGCCATGTATCTCGGCAAGACCCTGTTCGCGCAGGCCATGGACTTTCTGCCGTGGAAGACCTTCCACCGCATCGTCAATCGATACGGCGGCGACCACCGGACGCGTAGCCTCAGTTGCGCCGAGCAGTTTCGCGTCATGGCCTTCGCGCAGCTGACCTACCGCGAGAGCTTGCGCGATATCGAAGTGTGTTTGGCAGCTCAAGCCGGCAAGCTTTACCACATGGGGATCAGTGCGGCGGTCGCTCGCTCGACGCTGGCCGATGCTAACGAGTCGCGCGACTGGCGCATTTACTTCGAGTTGGCTCAACGGCTGATCACCAAGGCTCGCGCGCTCTACGTCGACGAGGACTTCGGCGTAGAACTGGCCAATACGGTGTATGCCCTCGATGCCACGACCTTCGATCTGTGCCTGTCGATGTTCCCGTGGGCGCCGTTTCGCTCCACCAAGGCGGCCGTGAAATTGCACACGCTGCTCGATCTGCGGGGATCGATCCCCACCTTCATCCACATCTCCGACGGCAAAATGCACGACGTCAATGTGCTGGGTAATGTTGTCCACCTCATGAGCCGGAATGATATCTAGGCCGGACCGCTTAAGGTAGTCCTCGATCACGGCGCGCGAGGTCGGGGGGCGACTATATCGTCTGCCTCGGCGCCGGGTCGATCACGCAATGGGCCTATGCGCTGCCCGCCGAATTGGCGGCGGTCGCTAACTGAGTTCGGTCGCGCATGACCAAAAACCCGACGAAGAGTTGCCTCGCGGTCCGCCACGTCGCCTTCGAGGATATCGGCCTGCTCGGTCCGCTTCTCGCCGACCGCGGCTACGATGTCCGCTACCATGATGCGGGCATCGAGCGCTTCGACGTTGAAAGCTTCCTCGCTCCCGATCTCGTCATCGTGCTTGGCGGCCCGATCGGCGTCTATGAATGAATCCGAGACCTATCTTCATCATGTCCCAGTCGCCTTGGCGATGGCGGACGCCACGATGCAATCGTTAGCATGTTTGTGGTCATTCTCTGAACTTCCATCCCAGCCGAAGCAGGCGGTACATCGGCCTCGGCCATCAAATTCAATTGTTCGTAGCGCCTTGAGCATATCAGGCGCGGCGGCGATCATAGCCTCGCCCTGCCTCTCGTTCTCCTCCCGCATGTCGCGGAGGAATTTTGGCTCCATCGCCTCCTCAAGCGCCGCCAGTGCAGTCGGATGCCAGCCCTTGGCGAGCATCGCCGCGCGGCGCTCCTCGACCGTTTCGTAGTGAACGATGGGCTTCGTTTCCGTTCTCGCTACTGCATTGATCTGGATCGGCATGACCTTGCCGAGCTGTGGGATAAAATGCCCAGGCTGGTAAACGGCCGCCCATTCGAGGTAGCCCGCAAGCCCGCCATCGCCATCCCACTCCGGCTTAGACTTACCAGTGGGCTTGCCGTCCTTGTCGAGGACGTCAACCTCCCGGACAAAGCCCACCCGTGTAGCGGCCTCAAGCAGCGCCTCCTTCAGGTCATTGGTCAGGATGTTGCGCCGTCCAGGCGGGCGGCCACCTACCTTCTTGTGGCCCTTCTTGAAGGCATTAACTGGTGGGTTTTCATTCGGCATCGGCTACCATCTATAGGTTGTTATTGATTACGATACCATTGTAGGTTGTCATTGGATGATACTACTTTAGTGGATTTAGTGGCATTTTTTGCGAAGTCAATCGGTTTACTGGTACGCAGAACGCCGTGTCGCCGCCTGATTTGCCGCCTCGGCAATCGTGTCGCCGAGCATCCTTTTCGGCGGCTTCACTCTACGGATCAGGCGCTCCGCGACCGGACAATCGTGTGCTTCCCCGCCAGTCAAGAGGATAGCGAGAAGGCGTCCTTTAGCATCTGCGAGTGCGTGTATCTTCGTGTTGCGCCCTCCGCGCGAGCGGCCAACAGCCTGCTTATGCTCCCCCCTTATGGATGGCCCGCCCCTCCTGCTGAGCTGGTAGGGGGCAATTCGGAAACAAGGAGCGCATCCATGGATATCGCGGTTCTCGGCATTGATCTGGGTAAGAACAGCTGCAGCGTCGCGCTCACGACCTCAAAACAAGCCTCGCAGAACTCATGCAAGATTTGCAGCGGGCCAGAGCGGCGAACTTCTCGCCGCGATCATTCGCGCCACCTGCGAATCACACGGAGCGCGTTGCCGCCGAAGCGTTTAGGTTCAGCGCACACTAGCGCCTCGCCCTGTAACAACGATGCAGACTTGCTCTGCGATCTGAGAAGCGGCGCCCTCACCGGAGATCATCCGACCATTTGGTCGCCCACTGCGCGCGGTCGGGAACAGCGCCCAGCTATAGACTTGGCTTCCCGGCGCGTAGTCGACCATCAGCCCCCAATAGTCATTCCGCTCCTCAGCTTGCATCGCCACCGCGTTAAATTTGCCGTCAAATTTGTCGTAACCTTCGATGTAAGGTGCCACGCCCCCACAGCGCGTGTTCACAGCAAACTGGTCCATGATACTGTCTTCGAGACGCCGCCCGAGTTCGCGCGGGTCCTTTACTGATTTGCATTCCGAAATCCCGTCGAACTCTTGCTTGTTGAATTTGACGTCCTCCGGGTCGTAGTCGGATGCGTTGTTCAGGACCTCGGCAATGTCTTTTATGTCGGCTACGCTACGCAGGCGACTGCACGCCACTTCGGCATAGTCTAAATTGTGCAAGCTAGAGAGTACGACAATCGCCTTCGGCTCCGCCGTGGCAGCGGTGATCGTAAGCAAGACCGCCGCACAGCCTACGAGAACCACAAGGACACGCTCGGCAACGCCCGCCTGCTTCCACATCTGCCCCCCATCGGTGCGGATGCGCCCCAAAGGGGAAACTTAGGGGGTATCTGGGAGCGCTGTCTAGTACCCAACTTCACTGAAGCACGAGTCAACCAGTTCCTGGGATTTCGGAGTCAAATGAGTCGCTTACCAACGATTAGTGACACTCGCGCTCCACCCGGCCACTCGCTTCGTCGTATCTTCATCGACCGTCAGTTACTGACGCCGGAGATCAATTCGCCGAACGGCTTCCATGCGCTGCCTTCGAACTTGATCAACTGCATCTGTTTGATCCCCTCGTAATCCTCTGGACTAGAAGACATCACGACACCCGGCAGAAAAAGCGGAATCCGATAATCGTGAATGCTGGCTGCCTGCTTCATCACGTTTTCGCGCGTAAGGTCATTGCCACATGCTTCGAGGACGTGAACCATATAGTGCCCCAGTTGGTATCCCCCTGCGTTAAGATCATCGGAGATATCGCCGGACGGATTATATTTCTTCATCCACGCCAGCCACTCCTTGTACTCGGGATCGTTGTGCCACTGCGGGTCGGTCATTGACTTGTTCCAATTCGCCGAAATGAGGCCAATGGCCTTTTCGACACCCGCCGGCTGTATCACCGCCTTGAGGGACTGTCCGCCGAGATCGACGAAATACGTCGGCTTCCACCCGATGTCCCAAACCTTGCGGATCGCCTGGGCGTGGAATTTGGCGAGGGCCACCACGAAAAGCACATTGGCGCCGCTTGCGCGCAGCGACAGTATTTGCGAGTTGATCGTCGCGTCGGTGGTTTCATAGCTCTGCGTGGCGACAATCAGCTTGTCGGCCTTATCGCCGAGACCTTCGCGCAGGCCGAGCAGCTTGGATTTTCCGAAGTCGTCATTCTGATAAAGAACGGCGATCTTTGCATCGGGGAGGTTCGTGGTGATGTAGCGTCCATAAATGCTGCCCTCCAGACGATAACTGGCCAGCGCCGGCGCCGACCATGGAAAGTGTTTCGGGTCATTAAAGGCGTCGGCACCGGAAATAATAGACAGGTGCGGCACCTTCCTCTCGTTCATATAGCTGCGAATCGCAAGGTTAGTCGGGGTGCCAAGGTTGCTGAACAGCAGTAAAACTTGCTCTCGCGCATCGGCAACGCTTCTTGTTATCGATCTGTATCGCATTGCTGGCGTGACATCACGAGCTCGACTGGGTGCAAGCCATGCCAGCGAGCGACCAACATTTCAGTGACTACCATCTGGTGTTCTCATCCCGTATAGTCTTAGCGCATTACCACGTTGGTTTCGCCGACGAATAGTACCATTGAGCTTTTGTGAGGGAAGGACTGGGTATGCTGACGTTGTACTATACTCCTGGCGCGTGCTCGATGGCGGCACACATCGTCCTCGAAGAGAGCGGCGAGCACTATGAGGCGAAGAAGGTCGATCTCGCCGGCGGCGAGCAGCGCACGGAGGCCTATCTCAAGATTAACCCGCTAGGGCGCGTGCCGGCGCTGCTTCTCGACAACGGCGAGCCGTTGGCCGAGAACACGGCTATCCTTCCTTTTCTAGGAAAGCGATTTAATCTTTGGCCTGAGGACGCGCTTGCTGAAGCGAAGGCACTATGGCTCATCGGTTTCTTCGCGAGCAGTGTGCATGTGGCATTCGCCCATGTCAGCCGACCCGAGCGTTACGCATCCGATTCGACTGCCTTCCCCACGCTCAAAGACACCGGCCTCAAGGCTTTTCACGGCTACGTGAAACAGATAGACGGCATGCTAGCGGAACGCGAATGGTTCTCCGATCGCTACACCGTGCTCGATCCCTATGGTTTCGTCTTCTACACGTGGGGTTTGCGCCGCCAGCTCCCGATGGGAGAGCTCAAGAACTACACAGCATTTAAGAACCGGATGATCGAACGGCCTGCTGTCAGACGCGTCGTGGACGGCGAACAAATCGGGGTGTGAACAAGCATAGCGCATTGGAATTTGCGATTGCGGGCAGCAAGAATCTAGGCGGCTCACGGCGACAGCTCGCCCAGGAGCGCCTTCGCCCCCTTCAGGTCGCGCGTGTGAAAACCCTCGGTGAACCAGCCGTAGACCGGAGCGAGAAGATCGAAAGCCTCATCCCGCTTGCCCTGACCGCTCCAGAGCCGCGCCATGCTTATTGCCGCGCGCAACTCGTGGATCTAGCCTCTGTTGGTTGGCCATACTGAGAGCGCGGTGAAAGCTCTACTCGCCAACTGATCGTCCATCGTGAGCAGAACGTCACCCTGCAACCGCCCACGACGATGCCATGCGTATCGCGGCGAATAGCGCAGGCCGAGGTAAATCTCCGTCAAGACGATTGAGGCGACCGAAGATAGCCCATCATGCTTTCGGTGACTGCGAATCGACGGCGGTGTTCGTCACAATCGTCGCACCCAATCACGCAGCTTAGGATTTTTGGTTCGGCCTTGATTCCCAGTTCAAGCTGCCATTTTTTCGCGAATAAACCTCGCAAATAAGTCGCTGCATATGTCCTCTCGAGAAATCCTCCACCTCGTAGAGCGGCCCATCATCAATCATGCGTACATCACTTCGCACGCATCCTCGTCTATAAGGGTTCACTGATCACCGGGCGCTAGAGCCGCGCGGCCTCCAAACGCTCTCACCCGTCACTTCAGCAAGTTGGTCCCGTACTTCGTCAAGTTGGTTCTCGTTCTGTGGCACAGCGGCACGCCGCCTGGCGAATACGAGACCTACGACTGCCCGCCAGGCGACGACGATGCGTGACACGATTCGCGCCCATGCGGGCCACGGTAGCCGAAAACGTGGTTCGACAGCATTAGTCACCCCCATGCTGAGATCGACATTTCCACCGGCCGTAAGTTTGTCCGGCAGCCACAGTGATTGCCAGGTCTCCGCCCACACGAGGATTTCTCTCAGGCGATCTGTATCAGATTCGAAAACCAAACGACGATAAGCACTCTCGCAAAATGCTATCTTGTCCGGAAGCGTCATGCGTTGTGCTAGCTTCAATGCGAAGAGTTCGGCCTCGACGGCGGCTCTGGCCTCTTCGTTCGTCATCATCGCGCAAGTGCCTTTTTCAGCCTTGCTCTCCGTAGACGGAAAATTGGGCACAAACTCGACTAAAACGCGCTCACGGCAGCTTGACACGGACCACGAGCGAAATGTGATTCCGGATGCTATGCGCCGCGCTGGCGTTACGCGCTATGGCTTCACAGCCCACCGGTCGTCTTTCAGTGACCCTGGACGCGCGGACGACCGGTTATTTCCTTTCCCAGGCGGCAAAGGCTTCGGCGAAAGCACGGTCACCAGGTGGGCCCTTTTCGATCGCGAGAATGGCGCGACCGCCGTTCGTGTATACGATCGGTATGTCCAACCACGAGCGCTCTTTGAGAAGTTGCTCGTTGTGCTGCGCGTTGATGCCATCTGTGGAAAGTCCTATAACAAAAAACCCGTTCATCACCTTGACAGCTAGTCCCGCGAGCGGGGTGCCATGCGCTTGCTCGGCTTGCTTCATCAGAATGCCTGGCATGTTGGCGATGGCGCCGCCAGGGAAATCCGCCGGCAAGTTGAATGTGGTCTCGATCGTGTAGGCAGCTTTGTCGGCGCTGCGGCGCAGCGCCCAGGTCACAGCCATGCTGCGTTCGGGGATGGTCACGTCCGCGCGAACCGCGAGCTCTGTGGCAAGCCCAGGGCCGGGCGAAACCAATTCCGTCCGCCAGAGTGCGGAACCGCTGTAACGCTTCCCTGGCGGATCGGTCGGGTTCTCCTCATAAAGCACGACACGCTGAGTGGCTGCAGCTTGTCCGCTTGGCATCGTTGTTCCTGGAGCCTCTACGCTGCTCTGCTGTGGGACCCGTCCGGCCGCTTTGGGTTGCGTCGACGTCGTTTGGTGGCTGGCCTGACTTTGCGGCTTCGATTCAGTGTGATTGAGGAAAACATAGAATTCCTTAATCGCAGACCACTCCCAGAAAACTGCTGTCGCCGATCCCACGATCATAATCAGCGCCACCAGAAGCGTTGCCAAAGCGCCGTACGAGAGTGAGCCGCGCATCCGCTCGGCTTCTGGTGCCGTGCCGCGTGTAGGCCGCACGTGCGGGAGCGCTGTTAGCTGCCGGCCTTCCGGCCCATAGACATCGTCGCGGTCCCGCTCTTGCGGTGTATCGAACTCGAACCAGTACAAATCATGAGGATCGACGATGGGTTCGATCGCCTCCTCTTCATATGCTTCACGCGTGTGCGGCGCAGTTTGCATCAACCTGGGCGTTGCCGCGTCAAAATCATGCACTTCGCGGACCACCTCTCGAAATCGCGTTTCCGCTTCTCTCTCCATTGATGGCCGCTGGCTCAACGGTTGTTCGCCCGGATCGGCGCGCACGGCAGGCCAGCCGATATCGCGCCGCGCCGGCTCGGAAGCGGCACCGCCGTGGGTCATCCCTAGGTATGGCATCACAGGCGGCCGCCCGAGCGGAATTTCCGTTCCCGACTTGCACGTCGCTTCAGCTTCGATCTTGCGGATCGCATCTTCAAGGGCGAAGCGCTCCTTGACGATGACCTCCTTCGGAAGCCCGGGCTGGTTGAAGCGCAAATGCGCGATCAAAGCTTTGCGCGCGCGCTCGTAAATCAGTTGGCGAGCTTCCGCGCTACTCCTGTCAAGTCCTTTCACGGCACGGGCTATGAGCCGATGATAGTTGGCCCTCGGATGTCCGCCGCCGGTCTCCCGACCGACGTCGTACAGCGTCACATTGCCCCGCTCGCTCGCCCCTTCGTCGGTCGGTAAACCCTGCACTGATGCAAGGGAGAGGCTGGACGGTGGCTTGGGCTCCGGCACCATTGGCTCAGGCGTGGCATTAAGCCTGGCGATTGCGCGCAGGATTTTGCGACGATCACCCAGGACCACACCGATGTCTTTGAGGTCCTCATCGGTCAGATCCGGGAGGACATCGAAGTCGATCCTGTTCTCGGCAAAGCGCTCGGCATACTCGGACATGCCGAGCTCGGCGAGCCAGTCCGCAATCTCCTGCACTGCGGCGCACCCTCTCACGCACCATGCGATGCTGCCGGCGAAGATACCTGATTGAAGGGCTCTAGACCATTTGTTGGTTTGGACGGCGCGTAACGCACTAAGCGAGCCGCCAGTGCGTTTTCCGGCCGGGGCGCACCCGAGAGATCGACAACTACTAGAACGCACCAGCGGCCGCGGCGCCGGGCGGAACAGGTTTCAAGGCGTCCTGGGGATGTGCCGAACGGGTACTGGCCAGACAGGACAGCGTGGGTTGGGTGGGGAAAACCCGGCGTCCGCGCTACAGCGCGCGCTCGACGCGCTCGTCGGTCTCCTTTTTTGCTAGCCGGCTTCGGGAATGTTGACGGTGGCTGTTGACGATCATCTAGACCATCTGATTCAGCAACTCGGTCTCGCCGCACCAGAGCCGCGCGAGATTCTCCTGCATGATCGCGAGCACATCGTCCTCGTAGCGGCAGGTCTCGCCTGCGGTATGTGGCGTGATGAGCACGTGCTCCATGGCCCACAGTGGCGAGGCCGCCGGCAGCGGCTCCTCGACCGTGACGTCGAGCGCGGCGCCCCTGATCTGCCGTCGCGCGAGCGCGTCGACGAGCGCCGGCTCATCGACCACGCGCCCGCGCGCTGCGTTGAGAAGATACGCGGACGGCTTCATGCGGCCGAGCGCATCGGCATCGATCAGCTTCTCGGTTTCCGCCGTCAGCGCGCAGGTGAGGGCAACGAAATCGGCCTGCGGCAGCAGTGCGTGGAGGTCGGACATCGCGTGCACCGCATCCGCGTGTCCGGCACCGGAGCGCGGGTCGCGGCGGATGCCGATCACGCGTATGTCGAACGCCTTGGCGAGCTGCGCCAGCCGGCCGCCGATCTGTCCGAGGCCGACGATCAGCAGCGTCTTGACGAAGTCAAGGATCTGCGGCGTGAGGCGACCGCGCTCAAGGAGGTTGTCGCCGATCTGACCCTGGAAAACCGTCTGCTCAAAAAAAGCGTGACGGCGGATGGGGAGGACGAGGCATGAGATACTCCGCCTCGGAGAAGCTGGAGATCATCCGGCTGGTCGAACAATCCCACCTGCCGGTTCGTCGCACGCTAGGGCAAATCGGGATCCCGAGATCGACGTTCTATCGTTGGTACGATCAGTATCAGACCGGCGGGCCAGAGGCGCTGGACGATCGCAGTCCTCGGCCTGATCGGGTGTGGAACCGTATCCCCGATGACGTCCGCTCGCGGGTCGTCACCTTGGCCCTCGACGAGCCGGAGCTCTCGCCACGGGAGCTGGCCGTGCGCTTCACCGATGCCGAGCGCTACTTCGTGTCGGAAGCCTCGGTTTATCGCCTGCTCAAGGCCCACGACCTGATCACCAGCCCAGCCTTCATCACGATGAAGGCCGCGGACGAGTTCAAGAACAAGACGACTGCGCCGAACCAGCTCTGGCAGACCGACTTCACTTACCTGAGGTGACTGGCTGGGGCTGGTTCTATCTGTCAACGATCCTCGACGACTTCTCGCGCTACATCATCGCCTGGAAGCTCTGCACCACGATGAAAGCCGAGGACGTCACCGACACGTTGAAGCTGGCTCTGCAGGCTTCCGGGTTGGATCAGGCTACGGTGATGCATCGACCTCGTCTGCTATCGGACAACGGGTCTAGCTACGTCTCCGGCGACCTGGCCAAATGGCTCGAGCGGCAGGACATGCGACATACGCGTGGTGCGCCTTATCATCCGATGACGCAGGGGAAAATCGAGCGCTGGCATCAAACGCTCAAGAACCGCATCCTGCTCGAGAACTATTATCTGCCCGGCGATCTCGAAGCTCAGATCGATGCATTCGTCGCGTACTACAACCACCGGCGCTATCACGAGAGCATCGACAATCTCACCCCGGCCGACGTCTACTTCGGGCGCAGTCAAACCATCCTGCTGGAAAGAGAAAGGATCAAACGCAAGACCATCCAAAACCGTCGGTTGCTTCACCACAAACAAGCCGCGTAACATCAACCATGATGCGCCAAACTCTCTCTTGGTTCAGGCCGCCTCCTGTCTCAAAATCTCTGACGACGGACAGCCAGCAGTATGCTTGGACTTGAAGCGCGCCTTTCGCGCTACCTATCTCCGCCCCTGTTTCCGGTGCACCTTCGTGACTTGCCTAAGGTTGTCTGTCACGAGGTGCCGCGTCCCCCATTCAACATAGGTCCGTTCCGCATCCAAACCGCGCTGGTTTGTCACCCAGGGCCGACTGTTGGCTACCGGATAGAGGCAGACGGGGGCTCAGTGGCTTATCTGCCCGACCATGAGCCTGCCCTTGCCTTACCGAACGGTCGGTGGCCTGCTCCGGATTGGGTTTCTGGTTACGACTTGGCTTGCAATGCCGACTTGTTGGTTCACGATGCCCAGTTCACAGAGGGCGAATACGCAAGCTGCGTTGGATGGGGACACAGCACCTACCAGCACGCTTTCGAGTTTGCAGCCCAAGTAGGTGCGAAGCGATTGATCACCTTCCATCACGATCCGTCTCATGATGACGACATGCTAGACCGGTTGCTGGAAGATTCGATCCGTCGCTTCAAGATGCCCTGTTTGGCAGCTGCTGGCCGAGAGGGCGCTGTGTTCAGCGTCTAAACTCCCTCTCGACCGTCAAGCATGCGCGAACCCGATGGCGCGGACGGTACGAAGCGGGTAAGCTTAAACATCGGGGGGCAACTGGAGCAGCCCCAATGTGTGACTACAGCCTAGAGACGGTCAAAACGCGACCGGCCAGAGTCGGTGACAAGGTCGTCACCCACCGCTTTTGGTCTGCTACAGGAGGCTTTTGTGCGCCGGAAGATATCCACCTTGCGGTCTGCCTGCTTCCGGGCACGGAGATGTCCTTCGCCTTCGAAGTTAAGCGCTCCGGCTTATGGCCGTGGAGCAAGAACATTATCCACCACAAGACCGCGATCTTCCGGCAAGTCAATCAAGACAGCCCGCACGCGCATCACGATGCTTTGGAATTTCCTGATGGTGAGATCGTGCTGCTGACTTACCTGATGGAAGGCCAGGAGGCGGTGGTCCTTCAGTTGCCAGCGACTGGGTCTAAGACTCCGCAACGAGCGGCCTACGTCTAGCAGGCGGTGCTAGGCCGCACCGAAGGACGCGATCTCGGATCAAGGCTCCTCCAGGCCTTGCCTTTCCAAGGCGGGCTCCCTCGACCGCCAGCCTACGTCGACGTGGCCATGGTCGATGAGCGGCGCAGGGAGCGTCGAACCTTCGCTGCCAAGTGCGTCGGCAAAGCCGTCCAGAGAATCGCTGGTGCGTTTTCGCAATCGAGTAGGCCCCAAACGGCCTCCCGTCGCTCGGGCGAATCCAGACCCCGTTTCTGGGCTAGACCGCCCCCCTCAGGGGCGTTTCAGTCTCTGCCCTCCGCCGAGCTGACGGTCGGAGCACCCGCATTCGCGTCTGGAGAGTCGCTGAGCGGCTTTTCCACGCCGGTGGACTCGCG
This sequence comes from uncultured Alphaproteobacteria bacterium, assembly GCA_963833665.1. Lineage (GTDB taxonomy): Bacteria > Pseudomonadota > Alphaproteobacteria > Rhizobiales > Xanthobacteraceae > BOG-931. The sequence continues at coordinate 18,537 of CAWHZA010000063.1, forward strand.
GGGCCTCCCGGTCCTCGACGAATCCCAGGGCCGATCTTGGCGAGCCATGTGGCAGCGAGACTATTCGGGCGGTCGGTCCAGCCGCACGACCCCCGGACCTCGCAAGAAGATGGCTGACGGCGTTGGCAACGGCTGCGGTCCTGGCGCTCGTGCTGCAGTCGGTCCCCATGGCCGGTGCCCTCCCCACCCGCTACCATGCTTGATCCTGAGCGAGGGGCGAAGGCATGAAGAAGCGCTCCAAAGCAGCCAGCAAACTAGCGAAAGCGCGCCCCGGTAAGGGGTTAAAGCCAAAGGGCCGCAACGTCTCCAAGCCCCGTCCCAGTCCATTCTCCACTGGACGAACTGACACGGCTCACACGCGAGCGAGACGAAGCGCTGGAGCAGCAGACTGCGACCTCAGAGGTTCTCCAGGTCATCAGCAGCTCTCCAGGCGATCTTGAGCCGGTATTTGCGGCCATCCTGGAGAAAGCCATCCGCATTTGCGGTGCCGAGTTTGGCAGTTTGAATTTATGCGAACAGGACCAGTTTCGCGTAACCGCCGTTCAGGGCGTGCAACCACCGGTGAAGGAGAAGCTAGAGGGCAGCCTTCTGCGCATGGCTCCTAATACTGTGCTGGGGCGTCTGTCACGAACAAGAGAGGCAGTCCATCTCGCCGACGCCCTCGCGGAGTCTGGTGTTCTTGAAACTCCGACTGGGTTCGAGGGGCCGTTTTTAGTGCACGAAGCCGGTGCCCGCACCTTGCTGGGCGTTCCCATGCTCAAAGACGGCGAATTGCTCGGAGGCATCCTCATATTCCGCCAGGAAGTTCGTCCCTTTACCGAGAAGCAGATCGAGTTAGTCAAAAACTTTGCCGCCCAGGCAGTCATCGCTATCGAGAACACGCGGCTGCTGAATGAACTGCGTCAGCGCACCGCCGATCTCAGCCAGCGTACCGTTGATCTTACCGAGTCCTTGGAGCAGCAGACGGCAACCGCAGAGGTGCTGCAGGTCATCAGCAGCTCTCCCGGCGATTTGCAGCCGGTGTTTACATCTATGCTGGAGAATGCAGTACGCATCTGCAACGCCAACTTTGGAAATATCCATCGCTGGGATGGCGACGCCTTGCACCTCATGGCGACGCATAGTACGCCGTCTGCGTTTGCAGAGTATCGCGGGCGCTCACCGTGGCATCCAAAACCGAGAAATGCTGTCGGTCGCACAATAGCGACCAAAACAGTGGTTCACGTCGCCGATCTTGCAGCAGAAGAGGCCTACACTGAACGACGCGATCCGTCATACGTCGCAGCTGTCGAACTTGGGGGCGTACGGACGTTTCTGGCTGTCCCGATGCTGAAGGAGAACGAACTGATCGGTGTGTTCACTGTATACCGCCAAGAAGTCCGTCCCTTCACCGACAAACAGATCGCCTTGGTGACGAACTTCGCCGCTCAGGCGGTTATCGCCATTGAGAACTCGCGGCTGCTAAACGAGCTGCGGCAGCGCACCGACGACCTTACCGAATCTTTGGAACAGCAGACCGCGACCTCAGAGGTTCTTGGCGTCATCAGCCGATCCAAGTTCGAGTTGCAGCCCATCCTGCAGAGTGTCGTGGACACCGCGGCGCGACTCTGCCGCGCCGAAGGGGGCGTGATCTTTCGACGGGAGGATGGAATTTACCGTTTCGCGGCTGGCTACAGCCTCGATCCGGCCTATCTGGAAATTGAGCGGGAAACGCCGATTGTGCCGGGGCAGGGAACGGTCGTCGGCCGTGCCGCCATGACCGGGCAAGTCGCCCGGATCGACGACGTATGGACCGATCCGCTCTATGAGAAAAAACAGGAAGCCAAGATCGGAAAGGGTCGCTCGATGATCGGCGTGCCGCTCATGCGCGAAGGCGAGCCGATCGGCGTCATCGGGCTGGCACGGAGCCGGGTTGACCCGTTTACCGAGCGCGAGATCGACTTGGTGACGACCTTTGCAGACCAAGCGGTGATCGCCATCGAGAACGTACGGTTGTTCGAGGCGGAGCAGCAGCGTACGCAGGAATTGGCGAGATCAATAGAGGACCTGCGGACCGCGCAGGACCGGCTCGTGCAGACGGAAAAGCTTGCGTCGCTCGGCCAACTGACTGCCGGGATCGCGCATGAGATCAAGAATCCACTCAATTTCGTGAATAATTTCTCATCCGTCTCGGTCGAACTCATTGACGAATTACGGGAGGCGCTTACCCGCGCTCACTTCGACAAAAAGCTGCGCGCTGAGATCGGTGAGATCGCGGATATGCTGCAAGGCAATCTCGACAAGGTCGTGCAGCACGGCAAGCGCGCCGACGCGATCGTGAAGAACATGCTGCTGCATTCCCGACAGGGCTCTGGAGAGCACAGGCCGGTCGATATCAACGCGCTGGTCGAGGAGAGCCTCAATCTCGCCTATCACGGGGCGCGGGCCGAGAAGCAGGGCTTCAATATCGCCCTGGAGCGGTCCTTCGACCCGGTTGCCGGTGAGGTCGATCTGTTCCCGCAGGAGATCACCCGAGTGCTGCTCAACCTGATCTCAAATGGCTTCTATGCCGCGACGAAGCGCAAAGTGGAAGCTAATGAGGGCGATTACGAGCCCACACTGGCTGCCGCGACCAAGAACCTTGGCGATCGGGTGGAAATAAGAATCCGCGACAACGGCACCGGCATCCCGCCCGAGGTGAAAGAGAAGCTGTTCAACCCGTTCTTTACGACCAAACCAGCTGGTGAAGGGACTGGGCTAGGCCTGTCTATCAGTCACGACATCATCGTCAAGCAACATGGCGGGTCTATAGAGGTCGATACGCAGCCCGGTGAATTCACCGAATTTCGGATCGTTCTGCCGCGTGCGGGGGCGTCCCTCATCAAGTCAGGAGAACGCGCGTGAACCTGCTCATTCTCATCGTCGATGATGAGCCTGATGTCGAAGTGCTGTTCCGACAGCAATTCCGCCGAGACCTTCGTGCTGGCCGGTTCACCATGGAGTTTGCCCAATCCGCCCCCGCCGCACTCCAGCGCATCACCGACGCAGGCGACCGTTCGCTCATCCTGATTCTGTCGGACATCAACATGCCGGGGATGAGCGGGCTTGAACTCTTGCCCAAGGCGAGGACGGCGCGCCCCGACGTCCCGATCATCATGATCACTGCCTACGGTGACGCGGAGACCAAGCGCAAGGCGCTGGAGGGTGGTGCCGAGGCGCTTCTGACCAAGCCGATCGACTTTGTCACGCTCCGCAACGAGATCGACATCCGGGTTGAACCCGCCGCATGACGCGGGAGGACCCGAATGCAGCAAATTGCGGAGTGGCTCGAAAAACTCGGCATGTCCGAGTACGTCCGGCGTTTTGCCGAAAACGGCATTGACTGTCGAGGTGCTCCGCCATCTGACCGATCAAGACCTAAAGGACATCGGGGTCCTTCTCGGGCATCGGCGGATAATGCTGGCGGCTATAGGAGACCTTGCTGGCGCACCACCGGCAGTGCCGAAACCAGTCGCTGCAGCGGAGCCGAAAGCGCAAGATGCCGCAGAGCGACGGCAGGTCACGGTGATGTTCTCCGACCTAGTTGGTTCGACCGCGCTCGCGGCTCGAATGGACCCCGAGGACCTGCGCGAGATTATTTCCGCCTACCAGAAGTGCGTCGCCGAAACCGTGGGCCGGTTTGGCGGTTTCGTCGCCAAATACATGGGTGACGGCGTCCTCGTGTATTTCGGCTATCCGCAGGCCCACGAGGACGACGCTGAGCGGGCGGTGCGGGCGGGCCTGGAATTGATCCAAGCGGTGGGAGCGCTGAAGTCCAGTGCCCCACTCCAAACGCGTGTGGGCATTGCCACGGGGCTGGTCGTTGTCGGCGACTTGATCGGATCGGGTTCGGCTCAGGAGCATGCGGTTGTCGGCGAGACGCCGGACCTTGCGGCGCGCCTGCAAGGGGTGGCCGAGCCAAACACGGTCGTGATCGCCGAGACCACACGAAAACTGCTCGGCAATTTGTTCGAGGTGCAGGACCTCGGGGCCAGGGAAGTCAAGGGCATCGCCGAGCCCGTGCGGGCTTATGCGCCACTAAGGCCAAGCGCGGTCGAGAGCCGCTTCGAGGCGCTGCATGGGGCAGCAATGACCGCTCTCGTCGGGAGGGAGGAAGAACTTGAACTGCTTCTGCGACGCTGGTCGAGGACGAAGACCGGTGAAGGTCAGGTGGTGCTTCTCTCTGGCGAGGCGGGTATCGGCAAGTCGCGGCTAATCGCCGCGTTGCTGGAAAGGCTCACGAGCGAGCCGCATACGCGCCTGCGTTATTTCTGCTCCCCGCAGCACACCGACAGTGCGCTCTTCCCCGTCATCAGTCAGATGGAGCGCACTGCCGGGTTTGTGCACGACGACGCCGCGCAAACGAAGCTTGACAAGCTGGACGCAATGTTGGCGCAGACCTCGACCTCAACTGATACTATGGCACTATTTGCGGACATGCTGTCGGTGCCGAACGATGGACGTTATCCGAAACTCGAACTGACCCCCGAGCAGCGGCGGCAGAGAACGCTGGAAGCGCTCGTCTTGCAGATGGAAGCTTTGGCTCGCCAAAACTCTGTGCTGATGATCTTTGAAGACGCGCACTGGACCGACCCCACGAGCCTCGAACTGTTTGGTCGCATCGTCGACAGAATACCAAGCCTCCCCGTGCTGCTGATCGTGACGTTCCGGCCAGAGTTCGCGCCGCCCTGGATCGGACGACCTTACGTGATGGCTCTCACCATCAATAGGCTGGCGCAGCGCGACATTGAAGCCATGATCGAAAGTGTTGTCGGCAACAAGCCGCTGGCGGCGAGGATCAGGCAGGACATTGTCGAGCGCACCGATGGCATTCCCTTGTTCGTCGAGGAGATGACCAAGGCGGTGCTGGAAGCAGGGAGCGAGGGAGCGGCAGAGCGAACTGCCGCCTCCATTCCGCCACCCGCGTTTGCGGTTCCTGCAAGCCTGCAGGCGTCATTGATGGCGCGCCTCGACCGGCTCGGGCCTGCAAAGGAGGTGGCACAGATCGGCGCGGCGATTGGGCGAGAGTTCTCGCATTCGCTCCTGTCTGCAGTGGTGAGCAAGCCAGAGGCGGAGTTTATCTCGGCGCTCGACCGTCTTATTGCCGCTGGTCTGCTCTTCCGCCAGGGTGTTCCCCCACACGCGACTTATGTGTTCAAGCACGCACTGGTTCAGGATGCGGCTTACGGCACGTTGCTGCGCGAACCCCGAAGGGCACTCCACGCTCGCATTGCCGAAGTTCTGGAAACTCAATTCACCGAGATTGCCGAGAACCAACCCGAGCTGCTGGCGCGTCACTGCACCGAGGCCGGACTGATCGAGAAGGCAGCGGGCCTTTGGGCCAAGGCGGGACAACGGTCCTTGGCACGCTCGGCACTCGTTGAGGCTGCCGAGCAGCTCACGCGTGCCCTCGATCAGATCACGAGCGTACCCCCTACTCCGGAGCAGCGTCGCGAGCAGATCAAGCTTCAGGTCGCAATCATAACCCCTCTCCTTCATGTCAAGGGATATGCTGCGTTGGAGACAAGGATGGCAGTGGACCGGGCGAGGCAGCTAATGGAAAAAGCCGAGGCGCTCGGAGAACATCCGGAAGATCCGCTTCTGTTGTTTTCTGTCCTTTACGGCTTCTGGATTGTCAACACGATAGCCTTTCGCGGCGATGTTACGCGCGAGTTTGCGGCGCAGTTCCTCGCACTGGCTGAAAAACAAAGGGCGAAGGACCCGCTCATGATTGGGCATCGTCTCATGGGCATTTCCCTGTCACAGACCGGAAACATCGCGGAGGAGTTCGAACGCATCTCGATCAGTCAGTCGCACTCTATGATCCCGCTGCGCATCGCGCCCTGGCGACGAGATTTGGACAAGACACTCGGGTAGTAGCCCTAACAAATAGAGCAGGTGTTCTGTGGGTGCTGGGTTATCCCGAGGCCGGGCTGGCGGATGCAGACCACGCGCTCCGGGACGCCCGTGAGATCGGCCACGCCACCACTTTTATGTATGCGCTAAGTTATACGCCGATTGTCCGCTTCCTTTGCGGAGAGCACGCAGTAGCGAGCGCGCAAGTGGATGAAGGCGTCGCACTGGCGGACGAAAAAGGTGCTTCGTACTGGAAAGCGCTTGGAATGTTGAACAAAGCCTTGCTTTCCGCGATGACCGCAAAAACTGGCTACGCAGCTCAAAAGGTGGCCGCTTGCATCACCGCGTACCGCTCAACGGGAGCAACACTTTTTATCCCAACCTACTTGTCATTTTTGGCAAGAGTCTACGCGGAAGTCGGCCTGTTCGACGACGCTTGGCGCTGCATAGAAGAGGCTGTGACGCTTATTGAAACAACAAAGGAAAAGTTTTCAGAGGCCGAAGTTTATCGCATTGCGGGCGAGGTGACGCTGATGTCGCATCACAAGATAGAGAAAGGGGCGTCGTATTTCAATCGCGCCCTCGCTGTCGCCCGCAAACAACAAACCAAATCCTGGGAACTCCGCGCCGCAATGAGCATGGCGCGGCTCTGGCGCGATCAGGGCAAGCGGGATGAAGCCCGCGAGCTTCTCGCTCCGGTCTACGGCTGGTTCACTGAAGGGTTCGACACGCGCGATCTGAAGGAGGCCAAGGCGCTGCTAGGCGAGTTGGGGTCATGAGCCGTCGAACGACCTGCTGACTTCCTGGATGTCCGAAGAAACCGATCCACGCCTGTATCATGCGCACGTCGCTCGCAATCGCGAGCCGATACTCGAAGTGTTGAGGCGCGTACTGCCGCCTCAGGGACTGGTACTCGAAGTAGCAAGCGGGAGCGGCGAGCATGCCGCCTACTTTGCGAAAAGGCTGCCCACTCTTTTGTGGCAGCCTACAGACCTCGATCCGCGCGCACTTGCGAGTATCGCCGCGCATCGAACGGCGGCTGATGCCCCGAACCTGCTTTCCCCACTGCGGCTTGATGCAATGTCGGAGCAGTGGCCGGTTCAACACGCCGATGCGCTAGTGTGCATCAACACGATCCACATCACGCCTTGGGAAGCCTGCAAAGGCCTGATGACCGGTGCAGAGCGCACCTCCGGGCAGGTGGCGTTCTCTACCTCTATGGTCCTTACCAGATCGACGGTCGTCACACCGCCCAGAGCAACGAAGAGTTCGACGCTTGGCTGCGAACGCAGAGCGCTCAATGGGGCGTACGAGACCTCGCTGAGGTCACGGCTTTGGCGCAGCGTCACGCTTTTTCCCTGAGAGAGACCGTACCTATGCCCGCCAATAATCTGAGCGTCATTTTTGAACGCGGTCCATAGGCTTTGGGCCGACCCTTTTACGGTCGCTATATTGCTGCGGCGTCTTCTCGCCCCGGTCTACGGCTGGTTCACCGAAGGCTTCGATACGCTCGATCTGAAAGAGGCTAAGGCTCTCCTTTACGAGCTGCACTCCTGACAACGAATTTCGAAACGGCCTCTAAGGCTGCTCGAACGCAGGAATAGTGATATTGTCGGTTGGGTAAGGAGGCCCTGTACATGACGCGTGGAGTATTTTTGGCATTGCCGCTGCTGTGCTGTCCCTTTCCCGCCGCAGCCAACGATCCGGGTCAGGAAGCTTACATGATCCGGATGCTTTCCTGCAAAGGCACCGATGCAAACATGGAAGTCTACATTCCGCAATCCATCGCTTTGAGTGGTCCCGCGCTTGCGCGCGCGCTGGCGCAGCCTGTGATCGGCTATTACGCGCTTGACCTCAGTGAAGTGGGCAAGGGCAAACCGCTTGAACCGGTGAAAGTTTCTATGAAGGCCGATGGCAAGACAGTGATCGTCAATCAATATACCCGCAAGTTGCCGCCGACGAGCATTCCCGTGGGCGGCGGCACCGTCGACTTCGATCAGCGCTTCGGCACCGGTGCCAAATGCGGCCCGTTCCAAGTGCAGGAATAAGTTGCTGTCCGTTACCGTAAGGCAGCAATTTGCCCGAGGAATTAGGACGCCCATCATGGATATCGGGGATTGGCTGCGGAGCCTTGGCCTCGAAAGGTATGAGGCGGCGTTCCGCGAGAACGAGATTGACGAGACGGTCCTGCCGAACCTGACGGCGGAGGACCTGAAGGAGCTAGGCGTCAACGCTCTCGGGCATCGCCGCATACTGCTTGACGCCATTGCGGCTCTCCGAGGTGATACGCAAGCGTCGCTACCCAAAGCACCTCAAGACAGTCGACAGGTCTGCAACGGACACTGCCGAGCGTCGCCAAGTCACGTTGATGTTCTCAGACTTAGGTGGTTCGACAGCACTCTCGGCGCGCATGGACCCTGAGGACCTGCGCGAGGCCATTTCGGCTTATCAGAAAGGCGTAGCCGAGACCGTGCAGCGCTTCGGCGGGTTCGTAGCGAAGTACATGGGGGATGGTGTGCTGATCTACTTCGGCTATCCGCAGGCCCACGAGGACGATGCCGAGCGCGCAGTGCGAGCAGGGTTGGAGTTGATCCAAGCGGTAGGCGGGTTGAAGTCCAGCGCTCCACTGCAAACCCGCGTCGGCATTGCCACTGGATTGGTCGTAGTCGGTGATCTGATTGGATCAGGTGCGGCTCAGGAGCAAGCGGTTGTCGGAGAGACACCGAACGTCGCAGCACGTCTTCAAGGCATTGCCGAGGCGAACACTGTTGTCATCGCTGAGAGCACGCGGAGGCTCCTCGGCAATCTCTTTGATCTTCAAGACCTAAGCGCACAAGACCTCAAGGGCATAGGCAGTCCTGTGAGGGCTTGGGCTGTCTTGCGACCTGCTTCAATCGAAAGCCGCTTCGAGGCACTGCACGCGAGCGGACTGACCGAGCTGGTCGGTCGGGAAGAAGAAATCGAACTTCTGCTTCGGCGCTGGTCAAAGGCAAAGACGGGAGAAGGCCAAGTGGTGTTGCTCTCCGGTGAACCGGGGATCGGCAAGTCTCGACTGACGGCCACGCTTCTGGAGCGCCTCGCTACCGAGCCGCACACTCGTTTACGCTACTTCTGCTCTCCGCAGCACACCGACAGCGCGTTTTATCCGATCATCAGCCAACTGGAGGCGTGCGACTAGGTTGGCGCATGACGACACCACGCAAACGAAGCTGGACAAGCTGGACGCGATGTTGGCGCAGACATCGACCTCTAAGCAGGATGCGGCATTGGTAGCCGAGATGCTGTCGCTGCCGAACGACGGGCGTTATCCAGCGCTCGACGAGCTGGAACCACAACAGCGCAGGCAGAAAACGCTGGAAGCGCTCACCGCGCAGGTGGAGGCATTGTCGCGGCAAAACCCCTTGCTGATGATCTTCGAGGATGCGCACTGGACCGATCCATCGAGCCTGGAAGTGTTCGGTCGGGTGATCGACCGGGTTCGCTCCCTTCCTGTGCTGCTGATTGTGACGTTCCGTCCAGAGTTCGAGCCGCCCTGGATCGGACGGCCTCGCGTGACGGCTCTCACCATCAATCGGCTGGCGCAGCGCGACATCGAGGCCATGATCGACCGCGTTGTCGGCAACAAGTTGATCCCGGCGAGTGTCCGGGACGACATCATTGAGCGCTCGGACGGCATCCCGCTGTTCGTGGAGGAAATGACCAAGTCTGTGCTGGAAGCGGAGAGCGAGGAAGAAGCGCAACGGACTGCCGCGACTGTGCCATCCGCGGCTTTGGCAGTCCCCGCAAGCTTGCACGCATCTCTGATGGCGCGGCTCGACCGCCTCGGCCCCGCCAAGGAGGTCGCGCAGATCGGGGCGGCTATCGGGCGGGAGTTCTCGCATGCACTATTGGCCGCGGTGACCCACAAGGCGGAAGTGGAACTGCAATCCGCCCTCGACCGTCCAATGGCGGCAGGGTTGCTGTGGCGGCAGGGTGCGCCGCCACACGCGACTTATTTGTTCAAACACGCATTGGTACGGGACGCGACCTATGGCACGCTGTTGCGCGAGCCGCGACGCGCGCTCCATGCCCGGATCGCCGAAGCCCTCGAAAGTCAATTCACCGATATCGCCGAAAGTCAGCCTGAGCTGCTCGCGCGTCACTGCACTGAAGCTGACGGCCTCCCTGCACGTCCGTAGCCGCGAAACCGCGATGAACCTCGGCAAGAAGAGGGCCGGCGACCTACCGGCATCCGAAGGTGTCGGCCGTGCGCCTCGCCGGCGAACTCAACAAGAAGCCCACGAACGGCGCCACGCTCGATGAACTGCTGGTGCGGGTCAAGACGCAATTGACCAAGCTCGGGCCGATCCTCGATCTGGAGATTGTGCGCGAGCCAGAGGGGACGGACGGCGGTCGAGCGATCGAGCACGGTCGACGCCCAGGGGCTTGAGCCCGGCACCGCGTTTCCAGCCTGTTTGCGCTTGCTGCGGGTGCGGTTTTTGCGGGGGGCTGCACCGGGCGAACCATCGGCCTTGGCGCATGGGTGGGCCGCGCCGGTCCGCTGGCGCGGTTGCCGCCCACGAATGGGCCCTGGGTTGCGCCCGCGGACGCCGCTGGCGCGGTTTGGCGGCGGACGTCCTCCCCCATTGCCCCCCACTCGCCGCGCGCTACTCGCGTGCGGCCGCTCGCAAAAATATGCTGCCTACTGCGTTGCGGGTTTCTCGGATAAAGTTGCCCCCGCGGGCGGACGCAGCCCGGCAATCCGGGGCGCCGCCGCGATGCAGCAGGTCGCTGACTGGCTTGAGAAGCTCGGGCTCGGACAATACGCCAAGCGATTTGCCGAGAACGACATCGATTTTGCTCTTCTCACGAAACTCACAGACGCCAATCTAAAGGAACTCGGCGTCACCTCGCTCGGCCACCGAATGCGCCTCTTAGAAGCCATCGGCGAACGCGCAGTGGCTTCGGGCGCGGCAACACTCGCGGAGCCGAAGGTTCAGGACACCGCCGAGCGCCGCCAAGTCACCGTGGTGTTCTCGGACTTGGTCGGCTCGACAGCGCTGTCGGCACGCATGGACCCGGAGGATCTGCGTGAGGTGATTTCCGCCTATCAGAAGTGCGTCGCCCAGGTGGCGCAGCGCTTCGGGGGGTTCGTAGCGAAGTACATGGGCGACGGCGTGCTCGTGTACTTCGGCTATCCGCAGGCCCACGAGGACGACGCTGAGCGCGCGGTCCGGGCGGGTCTAGAGTTGATCCAAGCAGTGGGTGGATTGAAGTCCAGCACTCCGCTTCAGACGCGCGTCGGCATCGCGACTGGTTTGGTCGTAGTCGGTGATTTGATCGGGTCGGGTGAGGCGCAGGAACGTGGGATTGTCGGGGAGACGCCGAACCTCGCCGCACGCTTACAGGGCCTTGCAGAGCCGAACAGCGTCGTGGTTGCTGAGAGCACCCGCAAGCTCGTGGGCAACCTGTTCGAGCTTGAGGACCTTGGAGCCAAGGACCTAAAGGGCATCGGCGAGCCGGTGCGAACCTGGATAGCACTACGACCAAGTTCGGTCGAAAGCCGCTTCGAGGCTCTGCACGCGAGCGGATTGAACGAGCTTGTAGGTCGAGAGGAAGAACTCGAACTGCTGATGCGGCGCTGGTCAAAGGCAAAGACCGGCGAAGGTCAAGTAGTGCTCCTGTCCGGCGAAGCTGGGATTGGTAAGTCGCGGTTGACGGCGGCGCTTCTTGAGCGTCTCGCTACCGAGCCGCACACGCGCTTGCGTTACTTTTGCTCGCCACAGCATACCGACAGCGCGTTTTATCCGATCATTGGCCAAATGGAACGGGCAGCCGGACTAGCACACGGCGATACCGTGCAATCGAAGCTCGACAAGCTCGACGCCCTGCTTGCGCAGACCTCGACCTCGGATCACGATGCAGCACTATTTGCAGAGATGCTCTCGCTGCCGAACGACGGACGTTATCCGGGGCTCGAACTAATGCCGCAACAGCGCAGACAAAAAACGCTCGAAGCGCTCATTCTACAAGTTGCCGCCTTATCGCGCCAAAATCCGGTGCTGATGATCTTCGAGGATGCACATTGGGCGGACCCCACGAGCCTCGAACTGTCTAGTCGAATAGTTGACAAGCTATCGACCCTTTGCGTGCTGTTGATCGTGACGTTCCGCCCAGAGTTCGAGCCACCATGGATCGGACGGCCTTACGTGACGACCCTTACAATCAATCGACTGGCGGAGCGGGACATCAGTGCGATGATCGACGGCGTAGTCGGGAATAAGTTGCTTCCAGCAAATATTCGGCAGGACATCATCGAGCGCACTGACGGTATTCCGTTGTTCGTCGAGGAAATGACGAAAGCGGTATTGGAAGCCGAGAGCGAGGGTGCAACCGAGCGGGCGATTGGCGTGGTTCCACCCCCAGCGCTGGCGGTTCCGGCTAGCCTGCACGCTCCGATCATGGCGCGGCTCGACCGGCTCGGTCCCGCCAAAGAGGTGGCGCAGGTAGGGGCAGCTATCGGGCGGGAATTCTCGCACACGCTGCTGGCTGCGGTGGTGCGTAAGCCAGAAGCAGAACTCAAATCGGCGCTTGATCGTCTTATTGCGGCTGGTTTGCTGTTCCGGCAGGGTGTGCCGCCGCATGCCACGTATCTGTTCAAACATGCACTGGTGCAAGACGCTGCCTACAGCACATTGCTGCGGGAGCCCCGACGCACGCTTCATGCCAGGGTCGCCGAAGTCCTCGAAAGTCAGTTCAGCGACATTGCCGAAAACCAGCCGGAGTTGCTGGCGCGTCACTGCACTGAAGCTGGGCAGATCGAGAAGGCGGCGGGCTTCTGGGGCAAAGCCGGACAGCGGTCTGTGGAGCGGTCTGCGCTGGTCGAAGCCGCAGAGCAATTCACGCGGGCGATTGCCCAGATCGCGACCTTGCCCGCCACCCCCGCGCTGCGTCGCGAGCAGATCAAACTTCAGGTCGCGCTCATAACGCCGCTAATGTATGTCAAAGGGTATGCCGCACCTGAAACCAAGGCGGCTGCGGAGCGGGCCCGCCTGCTGGTTGAACGAGCTGAAGCGCTCGGCGAGCCTCCCGAAGACCCACTGCTCTTGTTTTTGGTCCCCTACGGCTTTTGGGTCGTCAACTATGTTGCGTTCAACGGCGACGCCTTGCGCGAGCTTGCTGCGCAGTTCCTGGGGTTCGCGGAGAGGCACGGGGCGCCGGTCCCGCTTATGATCGGGCATCGCCTCATGGGAACATCTTTAATGTGTACCGGCGACATCACGGAAAGCCGACCGCACTACGATCAGGCGATCGCTCTTTACGATCCTACCGCGCATCGTCCGCTGGCGACGCGATTTGGCCAAGACATCGGTGTGACGATTTTGTCCGGCCGGTCGATGGCTTCGTGGTTGCTTGGTTATCCTGAGGCAGCTCTCGCTGACTCCAGTCAGACACTTACGGCGGCGCGTGAGATTGGTCAGGCGGCCACACTTAATGTATGCCCTGTGGCACGTACTGATCATCCATATCAACTGCGGAAATTACGTAATTGCTACCGCGCTCATCGATGAACTTATCGCTTTGGCAGAAGAAAAGGGCGCCGTGTACTGGAAGAATGTCGGAATGAGCGCACGAGGTTACGTATCGGCCCTTACCGGCAATGCCTCGATGGCAGTTCAAATGATTGCTTCCGTTATTGCTGCACACCGGCCATCCGGCGCAACACTCATGTTTCCGTTGTTCTTGTCGTGTTTGGCATGGGCCTGTGCGGAACTCAACCAATTCGATGATGCCTGGCGCGGCATTGGGGAAGCGATGACGGATATTAAAACAACCGGGGAAAGGTGGTTCGAAGCCGAGGCCAATCGCCTCGCAGGCGAAATCGCGCTCGTGTCGCCCGAGCCGGATGCGGCGAAAGCGGAAGCGTATTTTGAGCGCGCGCTCGCAGTTGCGCGCGACCAACAAGCAAAATCCCTGGAACTGCGCGCCGCAATGAGCATGGCGCGGCTCTGGCGCGATCAGGGCAAGCGCAATGAGGCTCGCGAGCTTCTCGCTCCGATCTATGGCTGGTTTACCGAAGGGTTCGACACGCGCGATTTGAAGGAGGCGAAGGCGCTGCTGGCCGACTTGGCGCCGTAGGGTCCTGCGACTTCCGTTTCCGGAACGCCTCGTCATTGTCGCACCGCGGTGTGTAGTCGGAAATGGGGGATGAGCGGACATGTCACCAAAGGTCATCCAGGGCAGCTTGTGACCCGAAGCGGTCCTTCAAAGCATCTCCCAGCCCCTCGACAGAAAGTGGTAGACTCCGCGTGTCCCAAGGCTTGGTCGTTTGAGGGAGGACTTTTTGCGGCGTCGTGAGTTCATCGCGCTTCTCGGCGGCGCCGCGGTATCGCGGCCGCCTTCAGCGCGCGCGCAGCCATCCAAGAAGTTGCCGACTATTGGGGTCTTGGGGGCGGCCACGCCTCTATCGTGGCGCCATTGGGTTGCTGCTTTTGTTCAGCGACTAGGCGAACTCGGCTGGAGCGAAGGCCGAACCGTCGGGATCGAATATCGCTGGGCGGAGGGGCGTACCGAACGCTTCCCCGAGATCGCCACCGAATTTACGAAGATGAAGGTCGATGTCATTGTCACGGCGGCAAACGGAGTGATTCCAGCAAAACGGGCAACCTCGACTATCCCGATTGTGTTCGTGATAGCAAACGATCCGGTGGGTGCGGGGCTGGTCGAAAGTCTGGCACGGCCGGGCGGCAACGCCACGGGCCTATCGATCCAGTCCAGCGATCTCGCAGGCAAACGACTCGAACTCTTGCGCGAAGTCACCCCCGGTCTTCGCCGTTTGGCGATCTTGACCAACGTCGACTACGCTGCTGCGGTGCTCGAAGCGGGTGAGGTTCAGGATGCAGCCCACACGCTCGGGCTCGAAGTGGTAAAGCTTGAAATTCGACGAGCCGAGGATATCGCGCCCGCTTTGAAGAAGCTCACGGGTCGTGCGCAAGGACTTTATCTGCCGAGCGAAGCGATCGTATTCACCAATCGCGCTCGAATCGCCGCATTGGCGCAAGACGCGCGGCTGGCGACAATTACAGTTGTGAAGGACTATGTCGAGGCGGGAAACCTCTTATCCTACGGACCGAACTACACCGCACTGTTCCGGCGCACCGCTGAGTATGTCGATAAAATTCTGCGCGGGACGAAGCCCGGCGATATTCCCGTCGAGCAGCCGACTAAGTTCGATCTCGTCGTCAATCTGAAGACCGCGAAGGCACTTGGGTTGACAATCCCTAAGTCGTTCCTGGTCCGGGCGGACGAGGTGATCGAATAGTGAGATTTTTGCTGCGCTCCGGTAGGTAATGGCACCAAGGTGAACTGCCCGAATAGCGGATACTCGGACGCTTTGAGGTGAAAAGCGAACATGGCTCGCTGTAATCTTTTAGGATAGTGGCGTTGTCCCAGCGCGCAGTCGCGCAAACTCGAAGCCAACGTGAGGCTTATCGACCACTTTTGATCGGACGCTTTGGGCGACGTAAAACTCCACGATTGCCCGGAGAGAACTCAATTATCCGTCAGCAAGTGTTTCGCTGCCAGCAGTTCAGGCCGGTCGCTGTCGGCGGCAGCAAGCTGCACCAGCTTCTCGCGGTAAAGTTTTGCCTTGGGAGCATCGCCCGCCCGCTCCGCGGCCACCGCAGCGCCAGCCAGACCGTGGAACCGGTTGGGTGCCGACTTGAGCGAGCGTTCATATTCGATAAGTGCCTGCGCTGGCTGGTTTGCCTCGAGCAACATATCGCCCAACAATTCGCGCGCCGGCACGATCGAGCCCGGCGTGACGGGATGTTTGTCCGAGGAGTCTTCGAGGTCTGCAGCGGAGCGCATTAATGTCAGCGCTTCGTCGCTCCTGCCTTGAGCCTGCGCTAGAACGGCTGACGCGGCCCGGACTTCCACGTCCACTTGGCCCGCCCAATATGTATTCTTCGCTTGGATCAGCGCGTCCGTGGCGGTTTTCAGTTTGTCGATCTCGGCTTGAGCACCTACGAGGTCCCCGGTGTGCGCCGCGCCGAGCGCCCGCGCGTAGGTGATCATTGGCGCAGTCCAGGGAAATAGGCTCCAAGGGAACGCGATCGGCGGCGCGGATAGAGCTGCGGCCTCGGCCCATTTCTGTCGTTCGACCGCGTAGCGGGCTGGAATAGCGGCAATGGCGTAAGCAGCAGCAAGACTGCTTGGGATTGCCTTCTGGTAGGATGCGAGTTGGTCAACAACGCGCTTGGCCTGGGAGTCCTGACCGGTCTGCAAATAGGAATATTCCAGATAGTCCATCGCATGCAGCGATTGGTCCCAGACAACGCCTGGACCGAACGCCTTCGCAGCGTAGCCCTGTCCCGCTTCGACAGAAGTCGCGATTGGACGCAATGGAGTTCTGCCATTGGCCGACCCGCGTAAAGATATGCGAGGGCATGTGCAGCGCATGCGGAACTGCTGGCGCGATCTCTGAGTAGCAGATTGCGGCCGGCAGTCCGAAGTCAGCGAGCGGGGCTGAGTCGTAGCTGTGGATCAGATAGTGCGCCGCACCAGGATGGTTCGGCTGCTCCGCGAACACTCGCTGGAGGATCTTCGCGGCCTTCTCCTGGTTAGCGTAAGTCTTGTCCGTGGGCAGCGCTGTCGTGTTGAGTGCGAGAGCGTAGAACACCCCTGCCTCCCGGTCATCGGGATAGCGCAGGTAGACCTGCTCCATCGCCTTCTCGTAGGCGACACTACGCGTCCGGTTATCGAGCTTGTCGCTGTCGCGATAGAAGCTGGCGATCGCGTCGATATAGTCGCGCTCCCGGTCAGTCTTCGTGCCGATGGATTGTGCCTGAGCGACGGCGTCCGCTCCTGCTTTGAGTGCGGCCTCGCTGGGCGGGTACCAGAGCGGGTACCAATTGCTCATCGCCACGCCCCAATACGCCATGGCGCAAGTAGGATCAGTTGCTGCGACGACAGTGAAGGCTTTGACAGCCTCCTCGTACCAGAATGAATGCAAGAGCGCGACGGCGCGCGTGAATTGCTGTTGCGCCTCGGCACTGCAAGAGACGGGAAAACCGACGTCGCCCACCTTGCCGATGGCTTGTGCGTGTAACGCGGTAGGTGCAGCGAGCAATGCCGCGAGACCGGAGGCGAGCAGCGCACTTCGGAGCGAGATTCGTGCCATCGCAAATACTCCTGTTCGTGTGAGCAACGCTCGCCGTCAGCCTCACTGGATCATGCTTCACGTCCGTCGGCTCGGCGGCTGCGATTTAAACCAAGCATATACGCCAGCGTTGCCAACGATCATCTTAACCTTACAGGCCGCAAATGGATGCCGAAAGCGGTTTTCGTCGGCGGCAATCGCTGCAGAATGATGTATGGCGAGGTCCCTTTTGGCACTTAACGACGGCACGCATTTTGGCGGCTGACTGTCGCTTTCGGGGAGCAACGGACATGCGCCGCTGAAGCACGCGGACCGCTTCGCCGCGATTGACCCGAACTGGACCTCGTTAGAATTGGAATCGCGAGCGAGGCTTTCGCGGGTGGATGATTGGAAGTAGAGACTTCATCTTGAGCCACGGGCCCTGGTTGGTATGCGTACCGTCGCATCCCACCATCACGAACTGTGCTAGGACCCGACCAGCGCATGATCTGCTGTCCAATGGGCATGGCGAACGGCTGGGCCGCGTATCGGGCCTTCGACACGAAACGTGGCGCTTGTAGGTCGCGTCGAGGTCATTGTCGAGAATATCCTGAGCTTCGTGGAGGTATCCGCCATGAAGCGCGGGCTTCGAGCACTGGCGATCTCAAGGGAAAGGTTGAAGCGCTCATCGCGGCGTCCGACGCCCATGGCGAGGAGGCGGTGCACACCAGCCGATGCCACGTCTGTACCTTGAAGATGTTGTCGAAGAGGAGGCGCGATCAGTTGGGCGGCTCACTTCGGAGGCCGAAGGCGCGAGGTCGCTCATGGCCGATCCGCGTCAGATCGTGAAGCGAATGCTCAGTCTTCCGCGGCTGCGGAAGCTGCTGGCGCGTGCTCAGTCGAAGATGACCAGGCCGGTGAAAACTCTATGGTAGAACCGCGGCACCCGGAAATCGAAGGCTTGTGGTCACGTCACAGAAAGCAAACGGTAAAATTTCTCCTTGGCTTAGCGTGACAACGAATTAGATCTTCGGTTCACACGGCCTGTAGGTTGTTGCACCTTGTCAGAATTGGCATCGTGAGCGAGGCTCTCGGGAACAGGGGCCGCTGGAGCCCTTCCTTCGTCCTCTGCCATGACCGGGTGGCGCCCGGATCCGCGTCATGGATCAAACTGAAGCAAGATAGGCCATATTGAGCATGTCGTCTTGTCTGACTGCTTACTCTGCGCCATCAGCGGGCTCCATCCGCCGTCCGGTGGCCATGCCGAAGTCACAGACAGCTGGCGAAACATGTAGCTCTGCGAGCGGCTGGGGATGCTGCAAAGGCCGAGTAACCTCGAGGTCAGGCCCGTGGCACGGGGCGCATGTGACTGTCTTTCCCGGCCCACCTTTCGTCACCAGCGCCTCGCCTTTCGCCAAGCTGCCGACCGGCACATAGGCGGTGAAAGTCGACCGCGGATCGCGGCTCTCGAATTGCTCCAGATTGTCGGGAATTTCGACGATGCGCTCCCCGAGCGGCTCGCGTTCGCTGCCCTCCGCCGCCGCCCAGAGGAACGCCGCTATGTACGTTTTCGGCGCAGTGTCGCTTTCAACCACCTTGATGCGCTTGCGCGGTCGCAGCGCGGAGAAATAGGCCGCAGCCGCTTCCACCTCGGCATCGGTGATCGGCTTGGAAAGAGCGATCATCAGGCTCGGCGGCACGCGGCCAGGCACGGCGGTGCCTGTTGAGGGGGTCTTGAATAGCGACCCCCCAGCCGCCCGTTGGAAGATCAACGAAGTTCCGCACATTGCCAGCGGCGATGCGCAGGCCGAGCGCGTGACCCTTGATCGCGGTGCCGTCAAGGAACTGCGCATTGGTCCAAACCGATGCGACGGTAGTCATCTCGTTGATGACAACCTTGGTCCGGAGGTGTATCGCCCGACACGCTCATCAGGGCGATGGCCGCATTATCGCCGCTGCCCTTTTTGACAGTGGGTTGGCCGCCTTTGGCAACCAAATATAGACTGACATCCGCGCTGGGCGTTTCATCAGTGCCAAGTTCAAAACGTCCATCACTATCGGTTTGTGTTTGAGCCAATTGTTTGGGATCGCCTGCATTTGCTTCCCATAAGGTGACGGTGGAATTTGCGAGTGGACCGCCGCCCGCTTGGACCTGGCCTTCGATGTGAACGGCGGCCGCAGCCGGGTTACATGCCCAGCCGAGCAGTCCACACGTTGCCAAAACTAGGGCCATGCCGGCTTTACCATTTTCACTCATGGGCAACTCTCCGCATTGAGAATGCCCCCCGCGCATTGGGCAGCATCGAAGCGAATTAAGGCACGCACGTTCTCTCCAGTGGCGCGGCGGCACAGTGGGCGGAACGCGCGCAGATGATCGCATATCCGTCCGCGACGCGCTGCCGGAAAACCGATCACCGGCAGCCGCGGCAGTTGCGCGCGAACCCGTGTTTCCGCCGTGAAAGGGTTGCACGGAGTCGCTCTCCGGATGTGCAGCAGTCCGACCCAGCGGTCGGCGCAACTGCCGGGGGTCGCTCTTGAGCGACTGTTCCGAAAACCCTCCGAAATTCCGCCGATGCAAGAGCCGGATTTTCGCGGTTTTCCGCGACGTCGCTTGTGTGTTCTTAAAATACTGGGTTTCAGAACGGGCGGCCACCTTCCGCTAGCTAAAGGAGTTGCCCCTGCTTCCCTGCCCTCTTTCGGCGCTTGCTTGTATCCGCCGCCGACTTTCTGAGGGGGTAGCTTGGCCAACCGGCTCTACACAGGCTGGTTCGATGGAATGGCAAGCTTATGGTCGGCGCATCCCGGTGATCGTGAGCGTCAGATGGGCCGAACGAAGAGGAAAAAATCTATCGCGAGGGATTTTTCCGGCCACAAAGAACGGTAGGAGCATTGCCCGGCCTAGCGCGAGATTGCCTGCGACTTCTCTATTACCGAGGCCGAATAGGGCCAGAATGAACTGCCAGAACGAAACGTTAGCCGTGCGCCACGCTCGATACAGGAAGAAAAGACCAAGTCCAACAAGTAGGAAAACCAAGAGGCGGAGCCCTGAGTTTGGGGCGTCGACGCGGAGTATCAGGAAGGTAACGCCAGCAATGAGGATTCCGACGCTATAGACAGCAGTCCACCGGCGCGCACGGCTAAAGAAAAAATTGAAAGCGCCCTGATCTGCTGCTTGGAGATAGCCGGATATTGCTGAGCGGTCGAAGAACATGTACCGTCGCATGCGCGAACAAGTAGTAGAGGTAGAGGACCGAAATTGGTAAGGCAGTGATCAGGAACTGGATAATGACCGTTTGAGGAGGGAGCAGATCAGCGCGGAACCCATCTCTACTAAAGCGAGAACAGCGGCAACGTAGAGGAGCCAACGCTTACTGACTCGAGCTGCCGCATTGGATTCGTTTCTTGTGCTGGCGATCCCAGTGACGAAATCTGCAAGGATGAAGAAGCAGATCAAAAAGGAGGGTTATTCCAAGAAACGCGGAGTACGGCAAGTCGAGGGTTCGAGGCAGACTCCGACCACGAGTGATGCCGCGAGAGCGAATAGGAACCCACCTACTATCCGGCTAGGTCGGGTGGACAAACCTATTGACGCGAGAATCGCAAATTGATTCAAGGCTGCTCTTTGCGGAGGGCAGCCTTGATTCGCGGACTGATGACCGACGATGAGTGGGCGTACTTCGAACCGTTCCTGATCCATCGCGGCGGCGGCCGGCCGCCACGCAATCATCGCCGCGTGCTCGACGCGGTGTTTTGGTTGATGCGAACCGGCGCACCATGGCGCGACCTGCCGGAGGGCTTCGGCAACTGGAATTCGATCTTTAGGCAGTTTCGGCGGTGGGCCGACAGTGGCGTCTGGGACGTGATCCTGGAAGGGCTCGCGGGAAGCGGAGTGTCGGACGCCGCGCTGCAGATGATCGATGCGACCATCATCCGTGCGCATCATTGCGCAGCCGGTGGAAAAGGGGGGCCGAGCGTAACGCGCTCGGTCGCTCGCGTGGCGGCTTCTCAACCAAAATCAACGCCCGCACCAATGCCGAGGGTCTGCCGATCGGCGTTGTGATTACGCCCGGGCAGGCACACGATGTCACCGCGTTTCCGGCCTTGATGCAGGAGATCGACTGCGATCCGGAACAGATGCTCGGTGACAAGGGCTACGACAGCGAAGCCGTCCGCAACGACATTGAGGAACGTGGTGGTGAAGCCGCAATCCCCAGCACTGCAACCCGGAAAATACAGCATGCCGTCGACAAGGCTCTCTATGCCCTGCGCAATCGCATCGAGCGCTTCTTCAATCGTGCGAAGAACTCACGCCGTGTCGCCACCCGCTACGACAAGCTGATCGAGAGCTTCGCCGCCTTCGTGCTGCTTGCCTGCATCCGAATCTGGATTAAGTTTGTCCACGACCTAATCGCGCCTGCTTTGTAGTTTAGTTTCCAGTAGTTGCGGGCATCTCGAAAAATGTAGCAGGCAAACATAATGACGAACACGTGCCTCCACACTGGGTGGAACGTGATGTGCAGTTGCAGCCAGCGATCAACGAACTCTTTAATCCGTGGCTCGACATATTGAGCTGCTAAAGTGAGCACGACCTCATATTTTTGGATGAGCGTGTCGAGAAGTTTCATGTACTCGAATTTGATGCCGAATGTGAATTTGAACAGTTGCGCCACGCTGAATGTACTCACGACAATGATAACGATTGCTATGAGCGCGCGGGGCACTGTTGCTATGCGTGAGCCCGGATCAGTCGGAACCGTTGTTGCGGTTGTCATAGGAGCCTCGTCAAGAAGGTATCTCGGTCACTGAGCGTCTTGACCCGGTGTGAAGTTTTGCAGTGTTTCGCCATTACGCTGTGGTGTCGTGGAGCAATGGAATGCTCTCGATAAATCAGCATCGAGGGGGCTGCCGCGATGCTGGCCGATCAGCCGCAGGGAACTTCGCTGCCGCCTCCTGCCGTCGTATATTGGCGACCCAGTCCCCATGACCGAAGCGTAGCGACACGCAGCCGCAAGTAATGGGCGGCTTCGGCAAGAGTACAAGAAGCGCGTTCGTTTAAGGCAGTGACCTTACTGTGGCTTGGCGGGTCCATCGTGCGAACACACTCTTGGCCACAATATGCCACAATGACGTACGTTGTGCAACCATACCGCGCCAATTGCGCCTCTTGCGCCTCGAGGCGTCCCCCGCGTGCGCTCGCATTCCCGGTGGAGCCTCGCCTCGATGTCGCTGTAGGCGCAAAAGCTCCCGCCTCCGCTAATGAAATTCCTCTTGCCAACCTCGGTTCGCCGACAATGAGCAGCAGTTGCCCGTCGACTTCCGCCGCACGCGCTCCCAGCGCCGTAGCAACATTGCGATTTCTTCGTCGCGACCGACGAGCGGGGTAGAGGGCGTTGTCCGGCACGGCGTCCACCGCCGACTGGATACAGCGCTTCCAGTCCGCCTGTACTCCGATGCTTTGCTCGATCATGGCCCGCAGGTAAAAGTGACGCATCACCCGCTCCATGATGTCGACGCTGTCCATCGGTATGGAGTAGTCGATCGGCGGTGCCTTCGCGGCCAATTCGGCGCGAGCAATGGCCGCCGCACAACGGGTGACATTGATGTGCGGCGTCATGGTGATGGGAGTTGAAAATTCGGCCGCCGTCGCTGGCGGCCATTCAAGGTCCCAAAGCAGTTCTTCACAGATGATGACCTCGGCTGACGGCCTCCCAAGCGCGACGCGGAGCCAGAGCCGAATTTTGGACTGGGTGGATGGCCTGGAGACAGGAGACCACCTGAGCGACGAGAAAGTCCCCTCAGATGGAAGCACCCCTAGTTACTTCTAATGAGCTTTTGCCGGTGAATGAAATCACTAGACGATCGATTCCATGAAAGGTGTCAGTTGTGATAGGGGGGATCACCTTGGTTTTCGGATTTCCACATATGTCGCGCGTGCCCACAAGAGAACGGGATGAGAAGTCATGGCAGCGTGGCGGCGGGCGATTGAGTTGTCGCTTGGAGAAGCTGATACGGCGAAGTTGAGATCGATAGCGCAGTCGCGCACTGAACCGGCGAGCCGGGTGGAGCGGGCGCGGATATTGCTGGCCTATCGAGAAGACCCCTCGTTTTTTGCGGTCGGCCGGGCACTCGGGCTGCATCATCAAACGGTCCAGCGCTGCGTCGAGCGCGCCGTGGCCGAAGGCCCGCTGGCTGCGCTGGATGATCGCCCTCGCCCCGGTAGAGAGCCGACGATCACTCCCGAGGCCAAGGCATGGCTGGTGTCGTTGGCGTGCCGGAAGGCGAAGGAACTTGGCTATCCCCACGAACTGTGGACAACGCGGCTTCTGGCCCGCCACGCTCGCGAGCATGGACCCGCGGAGGGACATGCGTGCCTCGCCAACCTCGCCCAGGGCACAGTGTGCAAGATCCTCGACCAGGAAGAGGTGAAACCGCACAAAGTGCGATACTACCTGGAACAGCGCGATCCCGACTTTGCTGAGAAGATGGCCGAAGTGCTGTGCGTTTATCGCCAAGTGAAAATCTTGAAGCAGGCCGGCACCCGTCTCGAAGAAGAAGCCGAGCGACGCGATGGCGATCATTTCCTACGACGAGAAGCCCGGCATACAGGCCATCGCAACGACCGCCCCCGACTTGCCGCCCGAGCCCGGCGTGCATGCGACCTTCGCACGTGAGCGTGAACTAAGAACGTCACGGCACGATCAGCTTGCTGGCCGGCATCGACCTCGTCACCGGCAAGGTCCATGCGCTGGTCAAGGATCGCCATGGCAGGCCGCAAATTCATCGAATTCCTCAAGCTTCTCGACGCCGCCTATCCGGCCCACACAGCGATCAAGTTGATCCTCGACAAT
>CAWHZA010000064.1:0-466720 GCA_963833665.1 uncultured Alphaproteobacteria bacterium
TCGATGCTGTCGAAAAAGCTTGAGAACGCCTGCGAACTGAGGGCCGATCAGCAGCGGCGGCTATGCCGGCCCTGACCTCGTCGTCTTGCCGCGGCTCTAACTGTCAGGAAGGTTTGCGCATTCATGGATTGAATTTTCGGCTATGCATTCTGCGTTGCGCGAAATCCGATCGAGGCGTGGCTGCCGTCGCAGAACGGTTTGTTCTTCGATGCCCCGCAGCGGCAAACGGTCATGTTGTTGCGGACCTCGTATTGACGACCGTCCGCCGAAATCAGCGCCACGCCGCCGCGCAGCCAGATCGGCCCGCTACAGCCTTCCACCGGATCCTCGATCAAACCAATCGCCAACGGCGCATGCGGCTCAATGGTCTTGCCGGCAACCTTGTTGAAGGCAATGAGGCGCCCGGCCGGGCAATTGTGGACCTGACTCAAAAACATCGCGCGCACGGCTGGGTCGTCGGTGCGCGCGACCTGGTTCCAGACCTTGCCGTTCGGGTCGCAAAAGCGCGCATCCGCACAAAGGTGCCGCGCGTCCATAAGCGAAAGGACCGGTCCGTCGAAGACGAATGCCTGCGCCGCATAGGGTGTGCGCGGCGCCGTTTCGGTCCCGTCGAAACCGGCCCGCGCGTGGGTGCCATCGCAAAATGGCGCCTTGGACGACCGGCCGCAGCGGCAGAGCGCATATTTTGCGGGAGAGTCATATGCCTTACCCCGCTGCCATTTTATGGATTCGCCCCCAGTATTGGCGGCGATGATTTCCTCGCTGAGCGCCGCATCGCCTGAAACGATGTAGGGCCCGTCCCTGGAGATGACGACTGAGACTTGTTTGCTTGCTGATGTCACGGGGTGCTCCCTTCCGTCTGATGCGAAATCAGTGTTCGATCACCGAGCAGCGACCGCTGCCGGATCATAACACTTCGAAAATGCGAGCGAGCGCAGCGCGTCGGGCTTGTGAGAGACCAACGGCAAGACGCCGCCAACCAACTGACGTGTTCTCGACCTGCCAGTGCTCGACGCCGCCGTGAACCGCAATATCGAGCTTGGCTCTCGATGTATCGATACCTGCCGTCGTGCTAATCTGCGTCATCTTCGTCGACCCCGCCTTGTTGAGCGAACCATGTGTTCCGGCAACCATCCGGGTCCGATGAAGGCGCTGACGCGATCACGCTACGCTGCAGCCAGAAACGGCTCAGGGTGGGTTCGATCCGATCGCCAGCCGCTCTGCCGCGAATGGCCGTCCGCGGCAGAGCATTCCTTTCGGAACATGCCGACGATAATTGATCTCGCTATTACAAGGGCGGGTTAGCCCAACGCGTCCGCCCGAAGTGCCGGCCCGATGGCAAGCCTCCGGCGTAACCGGCCCGCTCGATACGTTTGGAATTGGCGGATTACGCTACGTCAATCCGCCCTGCGGGCTATGGCTGACGAACCGCCGCCGATGCGGCAGTGGACAACATCCTGATCGATGCGGCGAATCTCCGGGGCATTGGTTAACGTCGCGAGAGCAGGCTAGCCGTCGCCCGAGTTTAAATTGTCAAGGATGAACATATATAAAGCGGGTATAAAGCGGGGCGGCCGGCCGGTGGAGACGTTCGAATTGATTTGGTGCGCCACGGAAAACGCAAGAGTGCCACCCCGCCGAAGAGGAGAAGACATTGGCAACTACTCGATCGAATGAGGCGCGAACCCGTGCCGAAGCAAGTTTCAGGAAGGAAGAGCGCGCCAAGGAGGGCGCCAAGGCCATGATGGAATATCAGGCCAACAGCCGCCTGGTGCGGGAAAAGACCGAGAAATTGAAGGCACTTCGATTGGCCAAAGAGGCGGCCGACAAGGAGCGCTCGGGCTAGATCAGCACGGCGCCTTGAAACGAACACATCTACGGCCCACTTGAAAGCTGCGGCCTTAAGGCCAGCGGCGAGCCGCGTGTACGGGATCCCGTCAAACGGTTTCTGGCTCGCTTAACCCATTGATTCAGTGACAGCCCAGATCGCGCGGGGTGTCTTTTGCACCCGCAAAGCGGGTCGCGGCGCATGGCGTAGCGGCTATGCGGCCGCGCACACAGGAAAGCTTATTCTTTGACCTCCTTTCAGGACCTCAGACTCAACGACCCAATCACGCGTGCACTTGCCGAGGAAAAATACCTCACCCCGACGCCGATCCAGGTGCAGACCATTCCGATCGTCATGTCCGGCCGCGACGTGATCGGAATTGCCCAGACCGGGACGGGCAAAACCGCCGCCTTCGCTCTGCCGATTCTCCATCATCTCGCAGCCAATTCCCGGCAGCCGGGGCGCAAGACTTGCCGGGTGCTGGTGCTCAGCCCGACGCGCGAACTGTCCGGCCAAATCCTCGACAGTTTCCGCACGTACGGCCGCCACCTGCGGCTGCGGACGGCGCTGGCGATCGGCGGCGTACCGATGGGCGGGCAGGTTCGCGCGCTGCTTGACGGCGTTGACGTTCTCGTCGCAACGCCCGGCCGGCTGCTCGATCTCGTCAGAGGCAATGCGCTGCGCTTGGGCGAGGTCGAATGTCTCGTGCTCGACGAGGCCGACCGAATGCTCGACATGGGCTTCATCCACGACATCCGCACGATCGTCGCCAAGCTACCGGCCCGGCGGCAGACGCTGATGTTCTCGGCGACAATGCCGCGCGCCATCGCCGAACTCGCCGCGCAGATGCTGCGTGACCCGGTCAAGGTCGCCGTAGCGCCGGTCGCCACGACGGTAGAGCGCGTCGAACAGCGCGTCATTCGTGTCGAGCGCGGCGCGAAGCTTTCGATGCTCATCGACGTGCTGCGGCGGGAGCCGATCGACCGTGCCCTGATCTTCACGAGGACGAAGCATGGCGCCGACAAGGTCGTGCGCGGCTTGGTCCATGCCGGCATCGACGCCCAGGCGATTCACGGCAACAAATCGCAAAGCCAGCGCGAACGCGTGCTGAGCGCCTTCCGCGACGGCGAGTTCAGGACCCTGGTGGCCACGGATATTGCGGCGCGCGGCATCGATGTCGATGGCATCAGCCACGTCGCGAATTTCGATCTGCCGCACGTCCCGGAAACCTACGTGCACCGCATCGGCCGCACGGCGCGCGCGGGCGCGGCAGGAATAGCGATCTCGCTGTGCGACGGCGAGGAGGTGGCGCTGCTGCGCGAGATCGAGAAGCTCATCCGCATGACAATTCCGGTGAGCGACCGACGCACCGATCAACGGCGGGCGGAGGGATCGCCCGCGACGCGCGGCGCTGCCCGGTCGCCGGGCGATGCCAAACAGCAGCGGCACGGGCAACGCGGCGGTCCGCCGCGCAGGCAAAGTGGCCGGGATCAACCGAACGGCCGTGATCGACCAAATGGCCGTGGTCAACCAAACGGCCGTGGTCAACAAAACGGCCGTGATCAACAAAATGGCCGCGATCACCCAAATGAGGCCGCGGGCGGCATCGCTTCCGTTGCCTTCATGCAGGGCAAAGGCCGGCCGGCGCGCCACCGCGCTCAACGCGCGCCGCATCAGCCTGGTCACTGAGAAGGAACATAACGTGCCGAAGGAAGAACTCCTGGAATTCGAGGGTCTCGTCACCGAGATCCTGCCCGATGCCCGTTATCGCGTTCAGCTCGACAATGGACACCTGCTCATCGCCTACACCGCCGGCAGAATGAAAAAGAACCGGATCAAGACGCTGGCCGGGGATCGCGTGACGGTCGAGGTGTCGCCCTATGATCTGGAAAAGGGGCGATTGATCTTCCGCCACAAGAGCGAACGCGCCGGCGCATCGCACCCGCCGCCGCAGCGGCACCAGTTCCGGCGGCGGTGATGACCGGGGCTGGCGGCGCGTCAGCGATCTTGCCAAGCAAGTAGCCCGGATTGAGCCAACGGGTCCGGCGCGAAGTGGCTGGACCGATGACAGGCTCAGCGAAATCCGGGATTCAAGTGCTCGCCCGGCCCCGGCTTTCGTGGAGCCTGTCGTCGGGCCGGCCACTTCGCGCCGGACCCGGCGGCTCAAGCCGGGCGACGATTGCTGCGCCGGACTTGGGATTCGGCCCAGGCGTGGAGGGGCAACAAAAGCGCCGTCAACTCCGCGCCGTCTTGAGAGAGGCGATAGCCGCTCTCGTCGCGGGTCACCAATCCCGCCGCGCGCAGCTCCTTGACACGCTGATTGAGCACCGTCGGGTTGGTGTCGGCCGCAGCCTGCAGCGCCCGGAATGTCAAAGGCTCATCGGCGCGGGATAGCTCCCAAAGGATGCGCAAACTCATGCGCCGCCCGAGCAGGTCGAGCAGCGCCATGATCGGCCGGCCTGTCCGCGACCCCCTGACCCGGCGGCTGTTGACGAAGCTCGTCATGCTACGCTTTCCATAGCACTGGAAATGGGCTATGCTACAATTATTGTAGCATCAAGGGAGCGTTCATGTCAGCACGACTCGCCCCGCTCGATCCGCCTTTTGCGCCCGATCTGCAGGCGTTTCTGGACCGCATCATGCCTCCGGGCGTTCCGCCGCTCGTCCTGTTCACGACGCTCGCCCGCGATGCGCGC
This sequence comes from uncultured Alphaproteobacteria bacterium, assembly GCA_963833665.1. Classification (GTDB taxonomy): domain Bacteria; phylum Pseudomonadota; class Alphaproteobacteria; order Rhizobiales; family Xanthobacteraceae; genus BOG-931. Next base: position 4,525 of record CAWHZA010000064.1, read on the forward strand.
CTGTTCGAGCGTTTCCGCGGCGGCGGCCTGCTCGACAAGGGTCATCTCACGCTGCGCCAGCGCGAGATCGTGATCGGCCGCGTCACCGCGCAGTGCAGGTCCGAATATGAATGGGGGGTTCACACCGCCTTCTTTGCCGAGCGCGTGGGACTCGACGACGCGATGCAGCGCTCATTAGTCCTCGGCAACGGCGACGATCCATGCTGGTCAAGCGCGGAGCGCGCGCTCATCCGCGCCTGCGACGAATTGCACGCGACGGCCGATCTGTCCGACGAAGCGTGGGGCGACCTGCGGCGGCACGTGGCGGAGATGGCCGTGGTCGAAATCGTCATGCTCGCAGGGTTTTACCGGACCGTGAGCTACCTGACGAACAGCCTCCGCCTGCCGCACGAGGCCTTTGCGAAGCGATTTCCGGTCTGAGCGCACAGGGCGGTTAGCCGAAAACGGCTTAGCCCCGAAGTGCCGGCCCGATGGCAAGCTCCGACGTAACCCGCCAGCTCGATATGTTGGAATTGGCGCAGTATGCTTCGCCAATCCGCCCTACGCGGTGTGTGTTCGTCGCCGGCCGAAGATTTACAAAGGCCGATGCATACGGCCGAACAACCAGCCGACGCCGAGGGCGACCATAGCGGCGGTGTAGGGCTGGGTCTCGATCGTCCTGCGCAACCACTTTTCGAACGACGCGGCAGTGTCACGGGCGGCGCCAGCGGCGTCCGCAGCCGTATCCCGTGCCTGACCGTATATATCCTGCGCGGCGCCGGCGGCTTGGTCGGCCATTCCTCGAACCTGCGTCTTCGCATCGCCGATGACACGACCGACGCCTTCTTCCGCCTTGCCGCCGAAGCTCCTGGCGGTTCCGGCGATCCTATTCTCATCCATTGCAACTGCTCCTGCGAGACTGTGTTAGGAGGAAACCTCGCCCGAGGCTGGATGTTCCGCAGTCGCGTTGTCCGGCAGGCCGCGGAACGTTTAAGAGTGCGGCCGCGTTGTTTTCTCAGACACCAGCGAATCGCGCTGGTTTCCCTGGACACCTGCGAAGGAGCTTCCCATGGGTCGCGGATTACTTCTATGGCTAATCGGCATTCCGATTCCTATCATCCTCGTGATTTGGTTATTCGGCGGGCTGCACGGCTAAGCGTGATCAGCAATGAGCAGCAGCCGATCCGGAGGAAACTCAACCTCAGCCAATGGAATCACGGACAGAAGTTTCAAATGCGGAAAATGCGGGGGTCGGCTCGACCTTCCCGATGCACTGACCAATGAGACTGTCATATCATGCAAAAACTGCGGCGCGCCCCTTGGAACTTGGGTTGAAGTCAAGCGCGACATGAAAGCGGCGGCCCGGGAGATGGCATAGTGTGCCCCAAGTCGTGACCGCGGAGAAATAGAAGTAGTTCGGATTGAGCCATCGGCTGGCCACTTCGGGCCGTTGGTTCAATCCATGCTCCTGGTGCTTCCCACTGTGATTTGTCTCAGTTGCCAGGCAGGGCGCGAGGCCACGAAAGCCGAGCGCGCTTTGCCGGCATCCGTCGCCCCCGCTGGCGAAGTGCGGAGGGACGGGTCGACAAGCCCGTCCCTTCTCGTCTTCGGGCTTCCGATCACGGCAATTCGCCCCAGAAACGGCTATCTCAGCGCTGCCGCCAGGGCGCTGCTCCACCTGCTGACAAGCAGGCGCGCTCGTGCTTGAACCGTAACATCGGCGTCTTCGAGTGAGGGAGAGCATGAAGAAGCGTGGTTCGTGGCGCGGCGCACTTGTTGTCGCCGTTGCTGCCGGTGCGGCTTGGATCGGTTGCGCAGGGTGGCCGCCCTTTGGGTCGATCGCGCTGGCTGCAGAGCAAACCAATTCCAAAGAGCAATCCAACTCCAAAGAGCAAACCAACTCACCAAAAGAGCAATCCAATTCGAAAGAGCAATCCAATTCCAAAGAGCACCCCAATTCGAAAGAGCAATCCAATTCATCAAATCCCCCGCCGGCCCCTGCGGCGGTTCAGGATCCGAATTGTCCCGGAAAAGACGACCATGCGCTCATGTGCCGCCTTGTCAACGAGTACCGCGTCAAGCACGGCCTCAAACCCGTCCAATTGGATGCCGCGGTCACCCATGAAGCGCAATATTGGTCTGACCAACTGAACCGCCAGAGTGCTTGCTGGTTTCTCTATCATGACACCAACTATCACGAGCGCATGCGCGCGCGATTTCCGGGCCGCCGATTTCGTGAAAACGCGGCGTGCAGCGGCTCCACCGGCGGCGGCGCCAAATTTATCTTGCAAAAATGGATCGATTCCTCGGGCCATCGCGAAAACATGCTGACGCCGCAATGGAAAACAATCGGCGTGGGCGTCACCAAGAATATTTGGGTGATTGATTTTACGAATTAGCCGCTTGAGCAGTAGCCCGGATGAAGCGAAGCGAAATCCGGGGTCAGCCTCTGCGCGCGCCGAAATTCATCGGACCATTTGCGAATCCTATCCCGGATTTCGTTTCGCTTCATCCGGGCTACAAGCTATCCGCCAACCGGCTCTTCGCCGTCGTCGTCGGTCCAGTTGATTTCCGAGAGCTGTGAACCAGACAATGCCAGCGTCTTTCCCAGCCGCCGGGTCAGGATTGTCCCCTTCATCGACGCACGATCAAACACGCAGTTCGTGAAGGTGGATCGGCGAAGGTCGGCAAATCTAAGGTCAGTCCCGGCGAACGAAACGCGTTCGAACAGCGACGCGCGAAGGTCCGCGTCGCTCAGAATCGTTTCACTAAAATCCACGTCAATAAAATCGTTCCAGCAAAGTCTCGATTCGCGCAAATCCGTGCCGCGAAAAGAGGCTCCCTTGATTTCGGAACGTCCGAAAAAGGTCCTCGGAAGCGTAAGGCCGGACAGATCGCCCACCACGCGCGTTCGAAAGAAACTGACGCCGAGCGTCTCATCATCGTCGTATCGGGGTTTGCGCTCAGGGATGGGCGGAGCGGGTTCGCTATCGGGCCAGCCCAACTCGTGGAGTCGTTTACAGGAAGCCTCGTAGTCCAAGCGTACCGCCACAGCGCCCGCCCTCTGCAAAAGCAAATGAGAGGCGATAGGATCGCAATTTGCCGTCGGCCGGGCAACCGAATGTCGCCTTTGAGCCAGGCCACTTGGGCCAGACCCGTTGGCTGCATTCGGGCTACAAGCTGCTACGGTCGGCTGGCAGTGACAGATTGGCAGCCTCCCCGATTCAATGAGAGCATGCCGCCCGCGATCCCACCGCACGAGGACGCAATGCCCGCGCCAAAGCCGCCCGCCTTCGAGACCTTGAGCCTGCATGCCGGGCAGCATCCCGACCCGGTCACGCGTTCGCGCGCGGTGCCGATCTATCAGACCACCTCGTACCTGTTCGACGACGCCGATCATGCCGCCGGGCTATTCAACCTCGAGCGTGCCGGGCACATCTACACGCGCATCTCCAATCCGACGACGGCGGTGCTCGAGGAGCGCCTTGCCGCGCTCGAGCAGGGGGTCGGCGCGGTGTGCACGGCGAGCGGTATGGCGGCGATGCATCTCGCCATCGCGACGCTCGCCGGCGCCGGCGACCACATCGTCGCCTCGGCCTCGCTCTACGGCGGCACCATCAATCTCCTCACCCACACGCTGCCGCGCTTCGGCGTCACCACGAGCTTCGTCAAGCCGCGCGATCTCGACGGCTTCCGCGCGGCGATCGGCGAAAACACCCGGCTGGTGATAGCGGAAACCATCGGCAATCCCGGCCTCGAAGTGCTCGACATTCCTCAGGTGGCGGAGATTGCGCACGCGGCCGGTATTCCGCTCCTGATCGACAACACGTTCGCGACGCCGTATCTGAGCCGCCCGATCGAGCTCGGCGCCGACCTGGTGATGCACTCGATCACCAAATGGATCGGCGGCCACGGCATCGCCATCGGCGGCGCGATCGTCGACGGCGGCCGCTTCGACTGGCAGGCGACCGACAAATTCCCGACGTTGACCAAGCCGTATGCCGGCTATCACGGCATCGTCTTCGCCGAGGAGTTCGGCCCCGCGGCCTTCATCATGCGGGCGCGCACCGAGGGCCTGCGCGATTTCGGCGCCTGCCTGTCGCCGACCAACGCCTTCCATCTGCTGCAGGGCGTGGAGACGCTCGCTCTGCGCATGGAGCGGCACATGGAAAACACGGCGGCGGTGCTCGCCTTCCTGCAGAAGAACGCGGCGGTCGAATGGGTGTTGCACCCTTCGCTCGCAAGCCATCCCGACCACGCGCTGGCGCAGAAGCTGTTGCCGAAGGGCGCGGGCTCGATCGTCAGCTTCGGCATCAAGGGCGGCCGCGCCGCCGGGCGCAAATTCATCGAGGCGGTGCGGCTCGCGAGCCATCTCGCCAATGTCGGCGACGCCAAGACGCTGGTCATCCATCCGGCGAGCACCACGCACCAGCAGATGGATGCGGCGGCGCTCAAGGCCGCCGGGGTCGGCGAGGAACTGGTGCGCCTCTCGATCGGGCTCGAGGCGGCAAGCGACATCCTCGACGATTTCGCCCAGGCGCTGCGCGCCTCGCAGCGGGCTTGAGCCATGCGCATTATTGTTGACGGCAACGAAACCTACGTCGGGACCGGCGGGCGTGAATTCGATCCGGGGCTGCCGGCGGTCGTTTTCCTGCACGGCGCCGGCCTCGATCATTCGGTCTGGGCGCTGCTTGCCCGTGCGTTCGCGCATCACGGCTGCGGCGTGCTCGCGCCTGACCTTCCGGGGCATGGCCGCTCGGCCGGCGCGCCGCTTGCTTCGATTGCCGCACTGGCGGACTGGACGGCGGCGCTCGTCGATGCTGCCGGCGCGCGCACGGCGCGGCTCGTCGGTCATTCCATGGGCTCGCTCATCGCCCTGGAAACCGCCGCGCGCCACCCGGACAAGGTCAACGGCCTCGGCCTGATCGCGACCGCGGCGGCGATGACGGTTTCGGCCGATCTTCTCAATGCCGCCAAGGCCAACGACCACGCCGCCATCGACATGGTCGCGATCTGGGGCAACGGCTACCACGCGACCATCGGCGGCTCGCTGGCGCCGGGGCTGTGGATGCTGGGCGGGGCCGAGCGCCTGCTCGAGCGCGCCCGGCCCGGCGTGTTGTTCACCGACCTCGCCGCCTGCAACGAATACCGCGACGCGCTAGCCGCCGCCGCCAAGGTGACCGTGCCGGCGGCCGTGATCCTCGGCAGCCGCGATGTGATGACGCCGGCCAAGAGCGGCAAGGCCGTCGCCGCCGCCATGCCGGCTGGACGCGTCACGGTGCTCGACGGCGCCGGCCACATGCTGATGAGCGAGCGCCCCGAAGAGGTACTCGCCGCGCTGCGCGCGTGAGGCCAGCGCAGCGTCCGGGACGCGCGGACCGTCCGATCCCCGGCGCGATGACGCCGGCATTGCTTGCCCCGACGGCCATTTGAAGACACGCTGTGGCGCGCTGCTCTCGTTGGCACTTGATCCTCGGTCATCAGCAGAGTGCGGATCGTGATTCCCCGGCCGCGACGAAGATTGGCGGGACTCCACAGCGCAGGCCGCCAACGAAGCTTGCTGTCGTGGCTTGTCTTTGCGTCGCTTTCGTTGGTGGGCGTCGTGGTCGCGCTGGACACCTCCGCCCAACCACTCTGGTTGTGGGGGCCAATAGCGGCGGTCATCACCGCATCGTTCGGCGGTCTGATGCGGGATCTGTATCGCCACGACCGGGTGACCGCGAATTTGGGCGGGGAACTCTACCCCGAGATCGCCGCCGTTTGCGGGCTCGCCCTTGCCGTCTTCCTGGGCTGGGAGGGCGAACGGCTGCAGCCCGACGAGATCAAGATCGGCGTGATCGTGACCATTTCGGCCGCGTTTCTGATCCGGATGGTGGCGGTCGCGCGCGGCACGAAGGGATGGCGCTTCGTTTGAAGGCTGGTGCGCGCGCTCAATATCCCGCCGCGAGCGCGCCACGCGTGCGCGGATCGGCGGCGCCGACAAGGCCCGTGGGCGCGACCAGAATCGAGTTGGCCGACGTCGGCAGGCGCCGCACCATGACCTTGTCGCCGCGCGCTTCGAGCGCGGCAATGAGATCGGCGGCAACGCCCGGCTCGGCGAAAATCAGGTCGGGCATCCACTGATTGTGCACGCGCGGCGCCGAGACCGCGGCGGCGATATCCATGCCGCGGTCGATCACGTCGACGGCGACCTGCAGCACCGCGTTGATGATGAGGCTGCCGCCCGGCGAACCGGTGACCAGGAACGGCTTGCCGTCCTTGAGCACGATCGTCGGCGTCATCGACGACAGCGGCCGCTTTCCCGGTCCGGGGGCATTCGCCTGGTAGCCGAGCAGGCCATAGGCGTTCGGCGCGTCCGGCTTGGCGGCGAAATCGTCGAGCTCGTTGTTGAGCAGGACGCCGGTCCCGGCGGCGACGAGGCCGACTCCGTAGCTGAAGTTGAGCGTGTAGGTATTCGCGACCGCGTTGCCGAAACTGTCCACCACGGAGAAATGGGTCGTGTTCTCTCCCTCCGCCGGCACGGCGGCGCGCGGGCGAATCTCGCCGGCCGGCGTCGCGTGCGCGGGATCGATCGTGGCGCGCCATTCCGCGGCGTGGCGCTTGGCGGTGAGGCGCGCGAGCGGCACATGCACGACGTCTGGGTCGCCGAGGAACCAGGCGCGGTCCGCGTAGGCGCGCTTCATTGCTTCGGTCATCAGGAACAGCGACTGCGCATCGCCCTCGTGTGCGAGATCGTAGCCTTCGAGGATGTTGAGCATCTCGACCAGCACGACGCCGCCAGAGGAGGGCGGCGGCATCGAGACGACGTCGTAGCCGCGATAGGTGCCGCGCACGGGCGCGCGTTCGACCGCGCGATAGTCCTTGAGATCGTCGGCAGTCATGACGCCGTCGGCAGCCTGCACCGCACTCGCGATCTTTTCCGCGATCGGGCCCGTGTAGAACGCCCGCGGCCCGGCCTTGGCGATTGCTTCGAGGGTGTTGGCGAGATCCGCCTGCACCAGCCGCTCGCCGGGGCCGAACGCCGTCCCGTCGGGCTTGAGGAAGATTTCCGCCGAGGACGGCCAGCGCGCCAGCCGCGACCGGTCTCTGGGGAGCGAGTCGGCCGTATCGTCGGTGATCGCGATACCTCCGCGCGCGAGCGCGATCGCGGGCGCGATCAAGTCGGCCAGCGTGAACCGGCCGGAGCCGTATTTCTCGGCGGCCAGCGCGAGGCCGGCCACCGTGCCGGGCACGCCGATGGCGAGCGCGGAGTCGCGCGACTTTTGCGGGTCGGCGTTGCCTTCCGCGTCGAGGAACGACTTGGCGTTGATCGCCTGCGGCGCGGTCTCGCGATAGTCGATGGTCGTATCCTCGCCGCCGGCGCGGTGGATCACCATGAATCCGCCGCCGCCGAGATTGCCGGCGCGCGGATAGGTCACCGCCATGGCGAAGCCGACCGCGACCGCAGCGTCGACCGCGTTGCCGCCCTTCTGCAGGATGTCGACGCCGATGCGGGCGGCGAGCGCCTCCTGCGCCACCACCATCCCTTGCGCGGCGGCGACGGCCGGCGCGTGTCCGATTTCCGGCGCTGCGCGGTCTTCGCCGCGCGCCAGAAGGGGCAGCACCAGCAGGGCGATGAGCGCGAGGGTGATCCGGTTCCGGAGCGAACGAGTGGCCATGGGGCAAATTAGATAGGGGCCTCGAGCCGCCGGCGCAAATTGCCCGAAAGGCGCGCCTGGGACGCGACGCCCTCGACGCGGCGCTGTTCCGCTCCGGGCCCGGACCCCGAGCGGGGGGAACTCACGAGCGGACCCTGGCCCGGCAGGCTATGCGCAGGCCTTGCACGGCTGATTTTCGCCGTCTTCGGGCGCTAAAGCCTCGTAGGCGGTGCTTTGGCAAAAGGGGGGCGGCATCGTCCAACGCAAATCCAAAGCACTTTCATTGCACTGCGTATCGCGGTGAACGCTGGTCTTCGGGCGGATGGGAGACGTCCATGCCGAATTCGCACTTGTCAATCGGATCCCAATGGCTCGCTCGCGTGTCGCGCCTGTTGCTTTCGGCAGGCCTCTTGATGGCCTTCAGCCTGTCGGCGGGCGCCGTCGAGACCGCCAAGGAGCGCTGCGAGCGCGCGGCCAACGTCGATGCAGCCATCGAGGCGTGTTCGTCGATCATTCAGACCGACAGCGATCACCATCGGCTGGCGATGGCGTATTTCAACCGCGCCGGTTGGCACCTGAAGAAGGACGAGGTCGATCGGGCGGCCGCCGACCTGAGCCAGGCCATCCACTTCGAGCCGGATTTTGCCGCCGCGCTGACCAAGCGCGGCCTCGTCGAGGAGCGCCTCAACGATCTGCGTGGCGCGCGCTCGGATTTTGCCGCCGCTTTGAAGCTGCCCGAAACCAACAGTCTGAGCGTATGGGCTCACGCCATGGCGCGCGAGCGCCTGGCCGCGACCGAGGCGGCGGCAAAGGCGGCCGGAACCCTAAATGCTCCGCCACCACCGCCTAGTTCAAGCGCCGCTACTTCCGATTTTTGGCGACAGCCGCTCGCCCAGGCGCTGCAGGAGTGCAACGCAAAGCCCTCCGTACCCATCAAGCTTCCGGGTGCGAAGGCCGCAATCGAACTCAATCGCTGTTACCGGGGACGCGAGCATTTGTCGTGCATGGTCGCCGCACTTCTGGCGGAGGCGAACTCGATCAAGCAGGACTATGCCGACATCATTACCGCCGACTATCCCAACCTGAAGACGCTGGAGTCGATCTGCCAGCTATCACCCGAACGGCTGGTCGAGCACGCCAAGGCGCTGCAGACGTTCCGCGACCGCTGGGCCCTGCTGCGCAAGGAATACGCAGCGCGGCTCGATTGCACCAACACCGTCGAGGATTCGCTGCGCAACCTGAGCCTAGCGGACATGTCCTACGGGGCGGACCTGGTGAAGTCCATGGTCGAGTCGTTGCGCAACGAGTTGACCCAGGTCTCGCTGGCGCAAAAGGACGTGCTCAACCTCGACGACAAAATGAACGCCGCGCAGAAGGCGATCGAAAACATCCAGCAGATACGCGGCGGCGTCTGTCGGTGACGTCGACGACGCGGGGTTTGCTTGCCGGGAAGCCACGGCGAGGGGGGCGGAGGAAAAAGATGCGACATAGGCGTGCAGTCATCGTTGCCGGCACCATCGCCTTGCTTTCCCCGATGTTCACTTTGCATTCGCGGGTGTACGCGCAGACCGAGGGCCCCATGGCGACCGGCAAACGCGACGCCGCGCCGGGTACAGAGGCGGCGGCCGCTCCGAGCCTCAAGGACAAGAATTTCGACCCGAGCACCATCTCCAAGGCCATCATCGAGCGAGGCGTCGCGCCTCAAGAACGATGCCGCCGGATGAAGTCAGAAGCTGCAGGATCTTGATCTCGATCTCAAAAAGAACCAGCAGGACGTCGAGGCCACGGGCAAGGACATCGACGAGTGCCTCATCGTGTTGCGCGCGGCGGCCAACCGGCTGGCGCCGGACGCGGAAGCAAGAGTCGCGTTGCGCAAACAAGAGGCGGGTGTTCGCGACCTGGCGATCCGTGCCGAAGTGCATTCCGACCCGGAGATTCGCAAGCAGGCAGGGTTTTTTCAGCAGAAGACCACGGAACTGCGCGCGCTCAACCGCTCGGTCGAGGAGACACGAACGCGATTGGTCACGCAGATAGACCGGCTCGAGGAACTGAAGGTCCAGCTCGAGTTCAATCGGGCCGCCGTTCAGATCGGCGAGGCGGTGAAGGGCGGCGAGGCCAGTCTTGACAACATCCAGACCATCGTCGCCGACGCGCAGCGGCTGGCGAGCGACCTCGATAGCTTCGGCAAGGCGTCTGCCGCCGTGGCGACCAAGCCCGCCGACGCGGCAAAGCCGGTGGTGGTGGACCCGCGAAAACGCAGATGACAGGAGCTTCCGCGGACGCGCGCTGGCGCGCGGCCTCCGCACGCTTGTCGCCTCGAAGCGTCTCCTGCTAACCCGTCCGACCTTGATGGCGCGGGCGCAGTGAGCGCGGCCCAGCGAAGCCCGCGATAACGAGAGCGGAGATCGTCGATAGCATGGGCGGTCTCCCGCCATCATGCCAGCTACGTTTTCCCAATCGCCGGGATAGGGACCGCTCTTGATCGAGCCCCAGTCGCCTTGTCGCGAACTGCGCTCCCCTCATTGGAATGTCGGTCGCTTCATTCCGTCGTTCGCAAGCTCCAGCTGACGTTTTCGACACCAGGATGCTGTTCGAGTCGCGAGACTATCTCATCAAGCTCGCCCGGATTGGCAGTCGTCCCCATCAGTGTTGCGACAAGCTCCGCGTCGCCTTGTTCTCGTTCGGTGACTTCGATGTCTTGCGGCGGATAGTTGGCCAACTCCAGCCGTTCCCGCAACAATTCGCGGTTCTCGTCAAGATACTCCGCGCTTGTCGTCAGCCGAACCTCATAGATCGCTTCCGTTGCTCCCTGATCGATGGGAGCGCGATTGATCGCGTTGACCAGCGGGCGCAGTAGCGTATTCCCGGCGAGTACGAAGCAAGTCAGGGCGATGGCCTCAAAGGCCAAATCAGCCCCAGCGCAAGCCCCGACCGCCGCGGAACACCATAGCGTCGCCGCTGTATTGAGGCCCGAGACGCTATTTCCTTGCTTGAGGATGACGCCAGCGCCCAGAAAGCCTACGCCGGAGACAACGTAGGCGATGATCTGGGTCGCGCCGGGATTGCCATTGAGATGCATCCCGATATCTACGAAGGTTGCCGCGCCGACCGAGACAAGGACATGGGTCCGCAGCCCGCCGCCGCGCTGCCGGTACTGGCGCTCCGCCCCGATAAGGCCGCCGAGCACAAACGCAGCAAACAGACTTACCAGCGAATCGAGGAAATCGCCGACAGCAAAGGAGTGCAGGAAAGCCATAGCCCTTGACCGCCGGTTTTCGAGCGCATCGCGCGCGGGATCATCAGTCTGTCGGCAATATCTCCGCCCTGATCCTATCGGATGGGCGCTCGCCGCGAGCTGCCCGTGCTTTATTGCGCTGAACCGATCAGCCTCGCAAGAGTTGAGGGCCTAAGGAGACATTGGGCCATGCGCAACGGTGAACAGACTATTCGAGATGCCTTGAAGAAGGCCCAGGCGGTGCTTTGTCAGTATCTGGAGCCGGACGGCCCCAATGAGAATCAGACCGTCAAGCAGCTCTTCGGCATCTTGAACGACCGAGAGGTTATCCGGCCGCTAGAAGATTAAACGACCCCGCCGGCGTCGCGTCCCTGGCGCTGGAGGACAGCCTGCCGCGCCGGAGCCTGCTCACATGATTGTGCACTGCGCGTCGGAAGTGATTTCCGCTTCGTACCTGGAATCAGAAGTCGAGTGATACGGCGAGTTTTGAACCGCCGCTGGTGGACCTTTTTTCTTCCGAGGGAGCCATCATACGGCGGCAGTGACCAAAAGCGATAGCAGGCACTGCAGCGACGGCGATGGATCGCCATGCCACACGATATAGGTCCGGTTGTGCGAAAATCGCTTCGGGAGCGCGTGTTGGCGTACGTTTTTGGTCGCGCCCATGGTCTCCAGAACAGATTTGGGCACCACAGCAAATCCGGTACCGGCAGCGACGCAAGCGATCATCGCCTGATACGAGGCAAATTCCATAGTCCGTTCGGGCATCACATTCCCGCTGCCTAGCCATTCCTCGATGCGCTTGCGATAGGAGCACCCGTGCGCGAAGGCGATGAGCGTTGAGCGTCCGAGGTCGGCTGGGCCGGACACCTTGCGGATCGCCTTGGATGTCACAAGCACCAGCCGTTCCTCGAAGACACGGCGCGCCTGGAGGCCTGGTGCGGTAAAGGGCTCAGAGACGAAGGCAGCCTCAAGCTCGAAATTCACTACCCGGGTCACCAGTGCCCCCGTCGTTCCGGTGGCGAGTTCCACCACCACGTCGGGATAAACGCTGTGATAGCGCGACAGGATGGGAGCAAGGCGACTGCCGGCCGTGCTCTCGAGCGAGCCCAGCCTGAATACACCCTTCGGCTTGCCGGCGCGCATTTCGCTGACCGTCTCATCGGCCAGACGCAGCAAACGATCAGCATAGGTGAGCAAGGTGTGTCCCTCCGCCGAGAGACGTATGGAGCGCCCCTCGCGGCGAAACAGCCGGGTGCCGAGATGTTCTTCCAACTGGCGGATGCGTGTTGTCACATTGGATTGAACGCGATTGAGCTTGTTGGCTGCCCGGACGATCCCGCCCTCGTCAACGACGGTTCGGAAGATCTTCAGGGACTCCAGGTCGATCGTTCTCATAACGAGAACGATATCGCAGAATTATTCATTTGTGCAAGCTGAGCTGCCGGGCGTTATTCCGCTGCATGGGATCAGGGCTCATCGTCCGTGCACGCGCCCCCTCGCTTTCGATCACGGGTGTGTGCGCCATCGCCACCACCGCCCTGGCCGTGGCCATGGGGATCGGCCGGTTCGCCTTCACGCCGCTCCTGCCGCTGATGGTCCGTGATGGGTCGCTGGCGCCGAGCGCCGGCGCTTGGCTGGCGGCCAGCAACTATCTGGGCTATCTGGCTGGCGCCCTGACCGCGAGCCGGCTGGGGCTCTCGCCGTCAATGCTGATGCGCGCGAGCCTAGCCGGCATCGTCGTGGCCACGGCCGCCATGGGCGCGTTTGACGGATTGGCCGCATGGATAATTCTGCGCTTCGTCGCTGGCGTGCTCAGCGCCTGTGCGCTCGTTGCGACCAGCGCGTGGGCATTGCAGCACCTGACGCGCGCAGCAAGGGCAAATCTTTCCGGGATAGTTTACGCTGGCGTTGGCCTTGGAATCGCGCTCACCGGGCTGTTCTGCGTCGCGGCCGCCCAACCGGGTGTGCCAGCCGGCCAGCTTTGGCTAGAGCTCGGGGCGCTGGCGGCGCTTGCGGTCGCCTGTTCCAGTCCCTTTGTGGGCCGGCCGTTGAAGACCTCCGCCCTCGCGCGTTCGACGTCGCACCCTGACGTCACGCTTGGCCCTCACACTGGAGTCGTCGTCTGCTACGGCGTGCTCGGTTTCGGCTATATCTTACCGGCCACGTTCCTGCCTGCTCTCGCACGCGAGGTGGTGGACGACCCGCAGCTGTTCGGCCTTGCGTGGCCTGTCTTTGGCGTCGCAGCGGCACTGTCCACCATCGCAACCGCTAGGCGCTTCGGTCATGCCAACCGGCTGCGCGTCTGGGCCGTCGCTCATCTCCTCATGGCCGCTGGGGTCACGGTGCCCAGCGTGTGGCTCGCCCCGGTGACGATCGCGATTGCGGCGCTGCTGGTCGGCAGCACCTTCATGGTCGTCACGATGATCGGAATGCAGGAGGCCCGGGCGCGGGCACCCGGCAACCCCACGGCGCTTCTCGGTCTGATGACCGCGGCTTTCGCTGTCGGTCAACTGGCCGGCCCTATCGTTTCCGGCACGCTCGACCTTTTACCGATAGGACACCGCACCGCCCTCGGTTACGCGCTGCAGCTCGCGGCGTTCGCGCTAGCAGTCAGCGCAGCCCACCTCTGGCGTCATTCGCACAATAGCTCGAGCAATTGAGAAGCATTCCTGCCACGGCCCGGCGCGCGACTCGCAACCTGACTCTTTAGCGTCACCACATGGACCATTGGTCCCCGCCCTGCCGATAAGGACTGCGGTCCCAAGGACGCTCAATCAATTGTCTTCCATCACGGTTGGCCGCTTTCTTCCGACGACGGCGCAGGCGCAACGTCGACCGGTTGTCCCTGTGATTCGGCACGCTCTTCCGCCGGGCCTGCTTGTCGGCTCAAACTGAGAGCGCAATTGATCAAACCCACGTGGCTGTAGGCCTGCGGAAAATTGCCCAGCAGGCGGCCGGTTACCGGGTCGAACTCTTCGGAGAGCAAACCGACATCATTGCAGCGCGAGAGCAGACGATCGAAGAGCTTTCGGGCTTCCGCGTAGCGAGCCTGCAGTATGTAGTTGTCCACGAGCCAGAAGCTGCATGCGAGAAACGCTCCTTCGCCCGCAGGAAGGCCATCGGCGACATTCTCGGTCTCGTAGCGCAGCACGAATTCTCGATTGATCAGCAGCTTCTCCTCGATTGCCTGCAGCGTTCCCTGAATGCGCGGATCACTGGCCGGGAGAAAGCCCACCAAGGGGATTAGCAGCAAGCTTGCATCGAGGCGCTTCGAGCCGTAGGCCTGGACGAAAGTGTTGAGTTCGCGATCGAAGCCGCGCTCACAGACTTCGGCGTGGATTTGGTCGGCAATTTCGCGCCAGCGCCGCGCTTCCTCGTTTAGCCCTTCAGCGGCGACTTCACTGGCGGCGCGATCAAAACTGACCCAGGCCATGACCTTCGAATGCACGAAATGCTGCGGCCCGCCGCGCACCTCCCAAATGCCCTCGTCGGGCTCGCGCCAAGCCCGAGCCAGGTGGTCGATGACCAATGGCCGCATGGCTCGGCCACGCTCGGTGATTTCCATTCCTGCCTTGCGCGCTTGCGCCAATGCATCGCTGACCTCGCCGAATACGTCGATCTGCAGCTGCTGGTATGCGGCATTTCCAACCCGCACGGGCGAAGAGTTCTCGTAGCCGGGCAGCCAAGGGACGATCGATTCCGGCAACCAGCGCTCGCCGCCAACGCCGTACATGATCTGAATCTGGTCCGGGCTGCCGGCGACCGCCCGCATGATCCAGTCGCGCCAGGCTCGCGCCTCATCGTAGTAGCCGAGGTGCATGAAGGCCTGGAGCGTGAATGTCGCGTCACGCAGCCAGCAATAGCGGTAATCCCAGTTTCGTACGCCGCCCAGTTCCTCGGGCAGCGACGTCGTGATGGCGGCAACAATTCCGCCACTCGGTGCATAGGTCAAAGCCTTCAACGTGATGAGCGAGCGCTTGACCGCATCTGTCCACGGCCCGACATCGGGACACCTGCCGCTCCATTCGCGCCAGAACGCATCCGTGCGGTCCATCGCGCGAAACGGATCGATTGGTGGCCCCAGATCCTCAAGCGAGGATCCATGGGAGAGGACGAAGGGAACCGACTGGCCAGCCTCGACCGCGAACTCCCCGATGGTTTTGAGGTCTTCGCCGCAAAGCGCAACCGGGGTCCGCAGGACCACCCGCTCTGGGCCGGCAAGCGCTCTGATCGCGCCGTCATCCAGTCGGTTGACCCACGGCACCGTGGCGCCGTAGTTGAAGCGGACCGCGAACTCGGTGCGAAAATCCACTCGGCCTGATTGGCCAGTTACGATGCGCACAAGATGGGCGCCGTCCGACGGAGGCATGAAATCGATGATGGTCGCCCGGCCGCTATCGGTCTGAAATTCGGTTTCGAGAACAAGGGTGCCCGGGCGATAGCGTCGATTGACAGCGAGCGGCGCGTCCGGCGGCGCAATGAGCCAGCGCCCGTTGTCTGCGGTCCCGAGCAGGGCGGCAAAGCACGCGGCCGAATCGAAACGCGGCCAGCACAGCCAATCGATCGAGCCGTCACGGCCGACCAGGGCGGCCGTCCTGCAGTCGCCGATCAATGCGTAATCTTCGATCCGCAGTGCCATTCGTTTATTCGCCTCACCAGGATCGATCGGACCTTCAGCTACAGCACGCCAGCGCGCTCGGCGCGTCGTCGAAAGCTTGCCCAGCGCGCTTCGCGTCTGGCGCCATTCCGCTCCGCGTTTCTCCGGCAATTACGGCGGGCGCGCTGTCGTGAGGGAAGACGAGGAGGGAGCTCGATCCCTGCGGTCCAAACGTCTGCTTGAAGCACCCGCCAAGAGCCTCGCTTAAAGCATCCACGATCTGCAGCCCGCGCCCCGGATGCATGTTTGGCGCCGCCGATCCGTTGTCCTGCACGCTGCATTTCACGAACGCACCGTCGAGCCGTACTGCAACACGAATCTCCCCGCCCCCGCCCTCGAACGCGTGGCGCGCGGCGTTGGTGATGAGCTCGTAGAGGATCATTCCGAGCCGCCAGCAACGCTCTGCCGGCAACTGCAGAGATTGGGCGGAAAGCGCGAGTGTGATTTCCCTGTTCTCCAGTTTGGAGCGACTTATTGAGACGCAGAGTTGATGAAGGTACGTCGCAGCGTCGACCGGCGTGTCATGATCAGGCGTCTGCAGGGCGCGATGGACATCTGCGTAGTGATGGAGCAACTCTCCCACGCCACTCAGGGCCGCTTTGACCGCTCGGTCGCTGGAACGGGCCGCGGCAACGGAAACGGCGCTGATTGCCGCGGCGAACTCGTTGTTGATCCGGTGGTTCAGCTCATGCAGCAGCACTCGTTCATCTGGTGATGGCAGCTGAAGGGCCAGTTCCGTCATGATGCTCTCCTGATCCAAAGCTTGATGCTGGGCTCCGCCCTCCGTAGGTGCACCTATTCACGCCCATCGGCGGCGAGATCGAAAGTAAAGACGCCTTCGTGATTGCCAGGCCGCTTCAGCACCGCAGGGTGACGCAGTGTGCGGCGGGCATCGTGATAACCGGCGCGCCAATGCTCCACCATGCTGAGACGCGAGAATTCATAGTCCTTGGAATGGCCTTCGTAGTTCTTTGCCCGATAGATCAGGTGAACGATGTTGTAGACCTTGCGGTCGGCAACGGCGCTGAGCAACTTGGCTTCAGGACAGTGACGTAGATCTTCCGGCAGCTTTTCAAGCAGCGCCGCAAGTGCGCACCGCCGCTTCTGAAAATGCTTGAACCGATCGGTGCCGGCGCGCGTGCGACTGGAATAGCGGATCTCCTTTTCCCGCGTCATGACTTCGAGCATGTTGCGGGGAAACTCGCCGCGCGCACTCTAAAGGTCAACCTGAAAGGCCAAGGTGTCGCCGCGCGGCTGGTCGTCGACCACCAACTGCAGCGGCGTGTTCGAGACCACGCCTCCGTCCCAATAATATTCGCCCTCGATTTCGACTGCCGGGAAACTGGGCGGCAGCGCCGCGCTCGCCATGACGTGCTCGGGCCGGATGCTGTGCGTGGTATTGTCGAAATAGACAAAGTTGCCGGTCCTCACGTTCACCGCGCCGACGCTCAATCGAGTTACGCCGGCATTGATCCGTTCGAAGTCCACCAGGCGCTCGAGTGTCCTTTTGAGTTCGCCGGTGTCATAAAAGCTGGTTGCCTCGATTGTCCCGTCCGGTTGCAGCCACGGGCCTATGGGGCGAGCGGCAAAAAAACCGTTGGCTCCGCTTGCGAGCGCCTGGGCAGCGCTGAGCCTACTAAGAAGGTGGCGCGCGCCCTCGCTCCTGGCTAACCCGAACCCTGCAGGATCAAGCCAAGACCATGGCGCATCGGCGGTCACCTGGTCCCAGAACCGCTTTAGCTGGTCGATCCGCGCATCCTCAGTATTTCCGGCGATAATCGCCGCGTTGATTGCGCCAATGGACATGCCCGAGATCCAATTGGGCTGGATGCCCGAATCGCCCAGAGCCTCGTAGACACCGGCCTGGTAGGCCCCCAGTGCCCCGCCACCCTGCAACACCAGGGCGACCCGTTCGAAGGGAAGGCGTCGTTCCACTGTCGCGAAATGAGGCTAAATCTCAACGTTCATGGCCTGCTCTCCATCTCACCGGCGCCAGAGGTCAACGTCCGATCAGAATGCCGACGGCAACCTCGACTGCGAAAATCGCGAGGACGATCACAACGACCTGCAGTGTTGCCATGACCTTTGCTCCTCAATGATCATTTCGCCTTAACCTGCTTGTCTCGATTGCAGGCTCAACCTGCGCCGCCCGTCTCAGGCTATCTGTCTGCTGCTGCCTCGGTGCGCGGCTGGACCTTGCTGCCGTCGACAAGGTTTACTGGCGGATTGAGGATCACCTGATCTCCAGCGTTGATGCCGGCGTCCACTTCTACCCGGGCGCCCAAGTCGCGCTTTACTCTCACCTTGCGCATCTCAGCTTTGCCGCTGCTGACAACCGCGACCTGCATTCCGTTGCGATTGAAGATGATCGCCTCGGCCGGCACGGAAAGGCTCGGCATCTTGCGCGGGATATGGAGCTCGACCGTGCAGTAGATTCCAGGCGCCAGGGCGCCGTCGGGATTCGGTATGTCGACTTCGGTCAACAGCGTCCGCGTGCCGGGCTGGAGTGCATCGGCAATCCGAGTGACCGTGCCGGGGAACTCGCGATCAGGCAATTCCGGCACGCGCACAACAGCCTCGATGCCGGGCGCCACGTCGAACGCCGCGTCCTGCGGGACGTACGTCCGGACACGAATCACGTCCTCCTGCATGATCTCGAACATGAAGGTGCCGCTCGTGGCATTGCCTTGCACCAATGCGCCAACATCGACGTTGCGCTGGGTGATGACGCCATCGCAAAGCAACTGCGCCGCACGCCGCACGGCTGGATTCAAACGGCCCTGCAATCCGATCGCGGTAGGAAGTGAACCTACGGCGCTCGCCATCTCTTCGGTCTCCGCGACGGTGCGTCCGAGAGGCGCCTCGCAGTAGACCGCTTTGCCGGCATCCGGTGCCGCCAGAACGAGGGCGCGGTGTGCCGGCACCTTGACGGCGATCGTTACGACATCAATCCGGTCATCGCGGAGCATCGCGAAGGGATCCGAAAACCAGCGATCAGCACCGAAGGCTTCAGCCGCTTCCCGGGCGCTTCGCTCGTTGCGGGTCGCCACAGCCACGAGCTTCAGGCCGGGAAGACCCTTGATCGCAGGAACGTGCGACACTTTCGCCCAGCTTGCTCTGGCGTCCGCGCCGACGATCCCGACGCGAATTTCTTTTTGGATGAGGGCCAATCCTCCCCATGTTCCAAAATAGGGATCCGTTTTCGAGAGCGGGGACTCGAGGCTCGGCTTCCCCGGCTGCAGCGAGATCGTAGAACACGGGGCCATGCCACGCTTAGTTAGAGGGGCCCGCCATCCCGGCGGGGTTGCCGGATGGCTATTTACTGTACCCTGTCGTACATATATACTAATTTGTGGACTTATAGGTCCAGTAATTGATGATCACGAGTAGGTGATGTCTGTCGAACGCAAACGCCGGGGCCCCGGCCGGCCCCGTGATCTCGCCAAGCTTGAGGCCATTCTGGATGCGGCCTATGCCCTGTTCCTTGAGCGTGGCATCGCGGCGACCACCATGGAGATGGTCGCGGAACGCGCATCCGTGTCGAAGATGACGATTTATGCAAACTTCCAAGACAAGGCGGCCCTGCTCGCGGCCGCGTTCGACCGTAGAGTCAAGTTGATGCGCGTACTCGACCTCCAGGTCGGTCCGGACCTGAACTCCTCGGTCGAACGTCTCGTCAAACTTGGCGAAGTGGTCGTGTCAGTATCCACTCAGCCGGAAGTCGTCAGAATGAATCTGCTTATGGCGGAATGCGCTGGCGACCACCCGCGCTTGGCGGCCGCGTTTTACACCGCAGGCCGCGGCGAACTGTTGAAGCGGGTCGCGGCGTTCTTGAAATCGCTGACCGCGCGCGGGTTTCTGTCGATGAAGGACCCCGAGCTGGCGGCAGAACAACTGGTTGCATCCTGGTTTGGAATGAGCGTGCTGCGCCAGAGCCTCGGCATGGCTGGTCCGCCTTCGGCGGTGGCAATTGCTGAGCGCGTCCGTTACGCCGTCAACACGCTGGTACGCGCCTGGTCAACAGGCGCCGAAGCTGCCGGCGCTGACAAGGCTCGTTTGAAACGCGTGGGATCACCCCCGATGGGGTCATCGAATAACGCAGTCTGACTTCTGTTGTTGGGCCCTTAGCTACGCTTTCGGCACCACAGGTGATGTCGGAAATTGGCATGAACGGACATAGCGCAGAAGGGAGGTGCTGCAGCCTGAGTTCAGTGTCGCCCGTTAATGCAAGGGCTACCGTCCGTCGAACGCTACCTCTCCGGCTTCACCAAGATCCGGCGGGGAACCAATGGCAAGCGCATCCGCCCATGTAAGCCGACAACGATTGAAACGCGGCGGCGCGGGCGGGGATCGAGCCAATTTTGCGCCGCAGTATTTCCCCAGCCGAGCCCCTCTGGTGCCTTATTGGCGCGATCACAATCACACGGGGAAGGGAGTGTCGGGAAAGACCTAAAAAGACTTTGTTCGTTCTGCTCCTCGGCGAGCCTCGGTGATCGCGTCGCGCGGATCGTGGGCTCGCTTTTTCTTTCGCAAAATCTGTCGGTGACGGCGCTCATGAGCCGCGCGGCCCGCGGGGCTGGTCAATGCTTCCGCTTCCCTTCGCGGCAGGCATACCGGAGGCTAACCTCGTGTCGAACGAGGGATCGTCGGCGCCCAGGAGCTGCTACCTATATGCAGTCTGGCGTGAGAGACCTCATCAGTGTCCATTGTCAGCACACGTCCAATAAACAATATTTTCGAATAGCGCATCTCTCAGCTCTCCCGCATGGAGAGGGCGCGATTGGCCGCGCCGAGCTATTTGACGTCCGAATGACGGACTACGCGCGGCTGCCCTAGATTTCGTCCAGATGATATTCGCCTCGGTCGACGCGTGCGCCACGCCAGCGCGCGAGAAATCCTGGCATCTTCCATTCGCCTCCGAAGCTCGTCGTCCACGCCGGCGCCGCTCGCCCCACATGAACAAAGGGCCGTCGGGCAAAAATCTGCACGATCGGGTGCAGGAATATTCCGGCAATCACCAGAATGGCCCCGGCGAACAGGAAGGCCAGCGGGCTCACACGCCCGGACGCCTCCATCGGGACCGGGTCGCCCGCCGGCTTGTCCGCTTCCGCCGCATCGTAGGCATCCGCGTCGGCCTTTGCGGCCGCGGCGGCTACGCCGTGCGCCTGGCGTATGCTCTCCCCATCGATCCTTTGCGCAGACCTCGAGGTGCGACCGTCAGATGGCGGAAGGCTCGGTGCCGCGGCGGCATCGGAAACGATCGGCGCGGGAGCGGCAGGCCCCGCATCGGAGTCGGCGTCCGCCCTGCGCGCCATCAAGGCGCCGTCTTGGATGCTCAGCGGCGCCGTCCCGTTGTCCACCCCGGCCGATGCCGGCTGATCGGCGAAAGGCTCCAGCCTGATTGCTGGCACGAGCTGATCGGAACCGGCTGACGATTTTACTTCCGGTGCGGCGGACGCAACGTGCACGTGGGTTTTTGGCGGAACCTTTGCTGTCGCTTCCGCTGCTCCTTGGGCCCGCACATACCAGCACTTGCGCTGCTGGGGCCGGTCGATGCGATAGAACCAATGGCGCCCCGGCGGCGCCTGCGCGCCCGGCGCGGCGAGACAATTCGCCTCCGCGCGCGCGTCAGCAGGATTGAGGCTCACCCCTGCCGACGCCACGAGCAACACGGCGACTACTGGAGCCAGGCCGACATTTGCGGTCACGCGCCCCTCCATACGCAATGGACGGCAAGACAGTCTGCGCGAAGTTCGATTTCAATGCGTCGCAAACCGGACCGGCTTGTGGCGTTCCTTTGCCATTGTGTTGGAAGGCTTGTCCGGACTTCGCTTCGCTCGGTCCGCGCGTGGTACGAGCTTGCCCCGTGACCAGAGGATATTGGCAATGACCGGGCATTGGATCGCGGTCGCCTCAGCCGAGCATGTGCGGCGTGGCAAGAGCGAAGGCTTCATGCAAGTCAGCCACGGCAAGGCGGCGCCGCTGAAGCGGATCAGGCCCGGCGATCGCGTCGTCTACTATTCGCCGACGATCACGCTCGGCGGCAAGGACCGGCTGCAGGCCTTCACCGCCATCCGCACTGTCAAGGAGGGCGAGCCCTACGTTTTCGACATGGGGAACGGGTTCAAGCCCTACCGCCGCGATGTGGCGTGGGCAACGGCCGACGAAACACCCATTCATCCGCTGCTCGACCGGTTGGAGTTCACCGCCGGCAAGCCGAACTGGGGCTATCAGATGCGCTTCGGGCTTTTTCCGATCAGCGCGGCGGATTTCCAGTTGATCGCCGAGGCGATGGGTGCGGTCCCGCTCTGACGAGCAGGCCGAATGGAGCGGAAACCTACAATCGTGTTCGGATACGCGCTTCGCCACCTCTCCCCGCCCGCGCGGGGAGAGGGAGACGCGCGGCCTCACAACTTCAATTTCTGATTCCACTTACGCTGGCGGAACGCCGGACGCACGTGTCGCGCGCGCACAAAATGCTTCGCCTGCGGCGGCGGCCTCTGCCGTCACAGCATCGACGGCAGCACGCGGTCCGGCGGGCGGTGGCCGTCCATGAAGGTCCTGATGTTGACGATGACCTTCTCGCCCATGTCGACGCGGCCTTCGAGCGTCGCCGAACCGAGATGCGGCAGCAGCACGACCTTGCCGGCACGGGCAAGCTTGACGAGTTTCGGGCTCACCGCCGGCTCGTGCTCGAAGACATCGAGGCCGGCGCCCGCCATCTCGCCCGCCTCGATGAGGCGCGCCAGCGCGTTCTCGTCGATCACCTCGCCGCGCGCGGTGTTGACGATGTAGGCCTGCGGACGAATGAGCTTGAGCCGCCGCGCCGACAGCAGGTGATAGGTGGCCGGCGTGTGCGGGCAATTGATCGAGACGATGTCCATGCGCACCAGCATCTGGTCGAGGCTCTCCCAGTAGGTGGCGTTGAGCTCCTCCTCGATGCGCGGCGCCACGCGGCGGCGATTGTGATAGTGGATCTGCAGTCCGAACGCCTTGGCGCGCCGCGCCACCGCCTGGCCGATGCGGCCCATGCCGACGATGCCGAGGCGTTTGCCCCAGATGCGGTGACCGAGCATCCAGGTCGGGCTCCAGCCGGTCCAGGCGCTATCGCTGGTGAGCACCTGGGCGCCTTCGGCAAGCCGCCGCGGCACCGCCAGGATCAGCGCCATGGTCATGTCGGCGGTGTCCTCGGTCAGGACGCCCGGGGTGTTGGTGACGGTAATGCCGCGCTGCAGCGCCGTGGCGACGTCGATATTGTCGACGCCGTTGCCGAAATTGGCGATCAGCTTCAGCTTTTCGCCGGAATGGCTCAAGACGCTCCGGTCGATCTGATCGGTCACGGTCGGCACGAGCACGTCGGCGACCTTGGCGGCCTCGGTGAGCTCGATCTGGCTCATCGGCTTGTCGTCAAGGTTGAGGCGGGCGTCGAACAATTCGCGCATGCGCGTTTCGACGCTCTCCGGCAGCCGGCGCGTGATCACGACCAAGGGCTTCTTCGCCGCTGCCATTCGCTGCCCCTTGCGCAGATCAGCGCACGGCCCGGGCTCCCTTCTGTGCCCGCGAGCGGCGGGAGGGGAACGAAGGGGCGTTTGCCGCGTCCGCCGTTCAGGTCTCCTTAACCGCCCTCGCCGACACTGAGCCGGGAGGCGGTACATCAATTTTCTCTCTAGCAGATGGCTGCGCTCTCACAAAGCGCGCCGGGTTCCGGCGCGGCGGGGACAATCATCTCGGCGTGGGGCGTGTCGCATTGCGGCGTAGCGGGCTGATGATCGTTGGGGTGAGGGCCGCGATTGCGGTCCTCCTCATGCTCGCGCCTCTCGCAGCAGCGCGGGCCGGGAACGATGCGGCGACCAGCGGTCTGCCGGTGCCGCGCTTTGTCAGCGTCAAGGCGGACCGGGTCAATGTCCGCGGCGGGCCGGACAAGGACCACGACGTTTCCTGGGTCTACACGCGCGTCGGCTGGCCGGTCGAAATCATCGCCGAGTTCGAAAACTGGCGGCGCATCCGTGACTCCGACGGCGCGGAAGGCTGGGTCTACCATTCGATGCTGTCGGGAAAGCGCACCGCCGCGGTGCAGCTGAAAGCGAAGAGCGATCTCGCGCCGCTCTACGCCAAGCCCGACGCGCACAGCGGCGAAACGGCGCGATTGCAGTCCGGCGTGCTCGGCTCGGTCAAGCACTGCACCGGGATCTGGTGCCGCTTTGTCGGCGATGGCTTCGACGGCTGGATCGCGCAGGAGCAGCTCTGGGGCGTCTATCCCGACGAGAAGGTCGAGTAGTCCTCATCATTCCGAATTGCGGCCAACGGGTCCAGCCCGTAGTGGCCGGCCCGATGGCAAGCTCCGCGGCAAGTCCGGAATGACGACTACTTCTTCCGCCGCAGCCGCACGACGACATCGATGCGGGCGATCTCGTAGCCCTCCGGCGGGATCGGCGCCTTGCCCACCACCACGTCCGAGGAGGGAATATCCATGAGGTCGTTCTGATCCTCGATGAAGAAGTGGTGGTGTTCGGAATTGTTGGTGTCGAAATAAGCCTTCGAGCCGTCGACGGCGACCTGGCGCAACAGCCCGACCTCGGTGAACTGGTGCAAGGTGTTGTAAACGGTCGCAAGCGAGACCGGCACCTTGGCGCGGGTCGCTTCCTCGTAGAGCATTTCCGCCGTCACGTGGCGGTCGCCCTTGGCGAAAAGTATCCAGCCGAGCGCCATGCGCTGCCGCGTCGGGCGCAGCCCGACCTCGCGCAGCTTCGCCTTGACGTCGTGCCAGGGACAGCCGTTGAGATCGGTGCGCGCGCCTGCCGCCTGCAGCTGGAGGATTGGTGCGAGTAGCCTGCTGGCGTCGGAAACGACTGGACGCGACTGTGTCATTGCGGCACCCGGAGGGCCCGTTGGTGGGCCCGGCAAGATCGTTGCAAGTGAAATCATTATACGCCGCCCGGCGCCTGCCGCAACACTGAAGGCAATAGGCCGCGGCCCGTCGGCGGGCGGCGCATCGTCGGGGGTGCGGCTTTGCCGCTATGTTCCCATATGTTAGGGAATCGCGCGGCCGGGCGGGGCGGAGAGGGCGGATGCAGGAGCGGCGTTCAAACTTCGACTACGAAGACCTGCTCTCCTGTGGGCGTGGCGAGCTTTTCGCGGAAGGCCCGCAGCTGCCGCTGCCGCCGATGCTGATGTTCGACCGCATTTCCGAGATCGCGGAGGTGGGCGGTGAATACGGCAAGGGCCTGGTGCGCGCCGTGCTCGAGCTTAAGCCGGACCTTTGGTTCTTCCCCTGCCATTTCAAAGGCGATCCGGTGATGCCCGGCTGTCTCGGCCTCGACGCGCTGTGGCAGATGCTCGGCTTCTTTCTCGGGTGGCTCGGCTCTTCCGGCCGCGGCCGCGCGCTCGGCACGGGCGAGATCAAGCTCTCGGGCCAGGTGCTGCCGACCATGAAAAACGTCGTCTACGGCATCGATATCAAGCGCGTGATGCGCTCGAAACTCGTGCTCGGCATCGCCGACGGCTGGCTCTCTGCCGACGGCTCGGTGATCTACCGTGCGCTCGATCTCAAGGTGGGGTTGTTTCGCGACGCCGAGCCGCAGGCGGCCCGGGGCTAGTCAGGGCGGAGCAAGATGAGGCGGGTGGTCGTCACCGGGATGGGCATCGTCTCGTCCATCGGCAACAACACGCAAGAGGTGCTGGCCTCGTTGCGCGAGGCCAAGCCGGGCATCGTGCGCGCCGACAAATACGCCGAGCTTGGCTTCCGCTGCCAGGTGCACGGCGCGCCCACGCTCGATCCGGGCGAGTCCGTCGATCGCCGCGCCATGCGCTTTCTCGGCGGCGGCGCCGGCTGGAACCACGTCGCCATGGAGCAGGCGATCCGCGACGCCGGCCTCGAAGGGAGCGAAATCTCCAATCCGCGCACCGGCATCATCATGGGCTCGGGCGGTCCCTCGGCGCGCACCATCGTCGAGGCCGCCGACACCGCCCGGACCAAGGGCCCGAAGCGCGTCGGACCCTTCGCCGTGCCCAAGGCGATGTCGTCGACCGCATCGGCCACGCTCGCCACCTGGTTCAAGATCAAGGGCGTCAACTATTCGATCTCCTCGGCCTGCGCGACGTCGAACCACTGCATCGGCAATGCGTTCGAAACGATCCAGGTCGGCAAGCAGGACCTGGTCTTTGCCGGCGGCTGCGAGGAGCTCGATTGGACGCTGTCGGTTCTGTTCGACGCCATGGGCGCCATGTCGACGAGCTTCAACCAGACCCCGGAAAAGGCCTCGCGCGCCTACGACGCCGACCGCGACGGCTTCGTCATTGCCGGCGGCGCCGGCGTGCTGGTGCTCGAGGAACTCGAGCATGCTCGGGCGCGCGGCGCAAAAATCTACGCCGAGGTCGCCGGCTACGGCGCCACCTCCGACGGCATGGACATGGTGCAGCCCTCGGGCGAGGGCGCGGTGCGCTGCATGCAAATGGCGCTGGCCCCGGTCAAGCCGCCGGTCGACTATATCAACCCGCATGCCACCTCGACGCCGATCGGCGATCTGCGGGAGATCGAGGCGATCCGCGAGGTGTTCGGCGCGAAATGTCCGCCGATCGCGGCGACGAAATCGCTGACCGGGCATTCGCTCGGTGCTGCCGGCGCACAGGAGGCGATCTACTCGCTGCTGATGATGAACAACGGCTTCATCTGCGAGAGCGCCAATATCGACAATCTCGATCCCGCCTTCAGCGACATGCCGATCGTGCGCGAGCGCCGCGACGGCATGAGACTGGGCTGCGTGCTCTCCAATTCGTTCGGCTTCGGCGGCACCAACGCCTGCGTCGTGTTCAAGCGGCTGGATGCGTGACGCATGCCGGGCCTGATGCACGGCAAGCGCGGGCTGATCATGGGGGTCGCGAACGACCACTCGATCGCCTGGGGCATCGCCCGGACGCTCGCCGCGCACGAAGCGAAGCTAGCATTCACCTATCAGGGCGAC
Source organism: uncultured Alphaproteobacteria bacterium (assembly GCA_963833665.1). Lineage (GTDB taxonomy): Bacteria > Pseudomonadota > Alphaproteobacteria > Rhizobiales > Xanthobacteraceae > BOG-931. The sequence continues at coordinate 30,997 of CAWHZA010000064.1, forward strand.
GCGTTGGCCAAGCGGGTAAAGCCGCTCGCCGCCTCGGTAGGCGCCGATCTCATCCTCCCCTGTGACGTCGAGGACATCGCGTCCGTCGACCAGGTGTTTGCGGAGATCGGGCGGGCGTGGGGCATGCTCGACTTTCTCGTTCACGCCATCGCCTTCTCCGACAAGACGCAGCTCACCGGGCGCTATTCCGACACCACGCGCGACAATTTTTTGCGCACCATGCTGATCTCCTGCTTCGCCTTCACCGAAGCCGCCAAACGCGCGGCCGCGCTGATGCCCGACGGCGGCGCCATGCTCACGCTGACCTACAATGGCGGGGAGCGGGCGATGCCGAACTACAACGCCATGGGTCCCGCCAAGGCGGCGCTCGAAGCTTCGGTGCGTTATCTCGCGGTCGACTTCGGCGCGCGGAAGATCCGCGTCAACGCCATCTCCTCCGGGCCGATCCGCACGCTCGCCGGCGCCGGCATCGGCGACGCGCGCATGATGTTCGCCTTCCAGCAGCGGCATTCGCCGCTGCATCGCGGCGTCACCCTCGACGAGCTCGGCGGCGCCGCGCTCTACCTATTGTCCGACCTCTCCACCGGCGTGACCGGCGAAATCCACTTCGTCGATTCCGGCTACAACGTCATCGCCATGCCGCACCCGGAGGCGCTGCGCGGCGATCGCGAGGGACGCGACGACGGGCACTGAATCAAGCCGTCATTCCGGGCCGAGCGTGGCGAGGGCCCGGAATCCCTAACCCCAACGCCCGCGGATATGGATTCCCGGCTCGCCGCTCCGCGGCGCCCGGGAATGACCGTCAGAGCTTCGCCAGGTGCGGCATGACCTCGGTGCTGAACAGATCGAGCGAGCGCAGCGCGTCGGCGAGCGTCATATTGCCGAGGAAGAGATAGCTCAGGAGATAGTTGATGCCGAGCATGCCGGCTTGCCGCTCGATCTCGATAAGTACCTGCTCCGGCGTGCCGGCGATCACCGTGCCGTCGGCGACGGCGTCTTCGTAGGAAGCGCCGAACGAAAGGTTCAGCCGCGAGGTCAGCCCGGTATCGCCGTGGCGCGTGGCAAGCCATTTGACGTGGGCGACGTGAGCCGCCAACGCCGGCGCGGCGATGCGCCGGGCGTCCGCGTCGCTCTCGGCGACGAAAATGTAGCGCGACAGCCCGATGACCGCGCCGCCGGCAAACTCCGGCTTCGGCTGCGCCGGTGCACCGCGTTTCGCCAGAGCGTCGCGGTAGGCGTCGATGCTGGCTTTGGCGGAACGGGTAGGCCCAAGCGTCACGAAATGCAGGCCCTGCGCGCCAGCCCAGGTGGCGCCGATCGCGCTCGACGACGCATACCAGAACGGCGGATGCGGCTGCTGCAATGGCCGCAGAGCTATCGGCACGTTCTCGTAGGCGAAGTGCTTGCCCCGGTAGGTGAGGGAGCCGGTCGTCAGGCCGGCGCTGATGCAGTTGAACGCGTCGACGAAGATGTCGCGCGAGTCGTCGTGCGCGACCTTGTGGAATCCAAGCTCGTAGGGCGAGACGCCGCGGCCGACGCCGACCTCGAGCCGGCCGTGGCTGAGATGGTCGAGCATGCAGATTTCCTCGATCATGCGCAGCGGCGAATAGAGCGGCAGCAGATAGACCAGCGGCCCGAGCCGCATGCGTTTCGTCGTGCGCGCCAGCGCGCCGAGATAGACGCCGGGAACCGGCACCATGTTGAGGGGCGTGGCGTGGTGCTCGGCGATGTGCAGGCAGTAGATGCCGGCGGCGTCGGCCGCCTCGGCGAACTTGAGGCGCTCGTCGAACAACAGGGAGAGCGGGCGCTCGCCGTGCTCGACATGGTCGAAAAGTCCAACCTGCATTGCTCCCCGGCCTCTTGCCTCGGCTGACCGCGCGGGCCACATCTGCCCGGAGAATGCCCGCCGCACCTGCCATAGAAGCCGACCGGCTCGTCAAAATCTACAAGACCGTGCCGGCGGTGGACGGCGTCTCGTTCGCCGTCGCGCCGGGCTCGATCACCGGCCTTCTCGGCGGCAATGGCGCCGGCAAGACCACCACCATTGCGATGATCATGGGGCTCATCGCGCCGACTGCCGGCCGCGTCAGCGTGCTCGGGGCGGAAATGCCGCGCCAGCGCTACCGCGTCCTGCAGCGCATGAATTTCGAGAGTCCCTACGTCGAAATGCCGATGCGCCTCACCGTCCGGCAGAATCTCACCGTGTTCGGCATGCTCTATGGCGTACCCGATCTTGCCGGCCGCATCGAGGAACTCGGCGAGGCCCTCGACCTCACCGACCTGCTCGACCGCCAGACCGGGAAGCTCTCGGCCGGACAGAAGACGCGGGTGTCGCTGGCGAAGTCGCTGATCAACTCGCCGGAATTGCTGCTGCTCGACGAGCCGACGGCGTCGCTCGACCCCGACACGGCCGACTGGGTGCGGGCGCGGCTCGAGCGCTATCGTCGCGACCGCAATGCCACCGTGCTGCTCGCCTCGCACAACATGACCGAGGTCGAAAGGCTGTGCGAACGTGTCATCATCATGAAGCGCGGACGCATCGAGGACGACGACACGCCGCAGCGGCTGCTGACGCGCTACGGCCGGCGCACGCTCGAAGAGGTTTTCCTCGACGTCGCGCGCGGCCGCGGTGAACTGCGCGAGGCGGCGCAATGACTGCCGGAACGGAAATCGCCTTCGCCTTCTCGCCGCGGCGCGTCGCGGCGATGATGCTGCGCTACTGGTACCTGCTGCGGTCGTCGTGGCCGCGGCTCATCGAGCTGGTCTACTGGCCCACGGTGCAAATGTTCACCTGGGGATTCCTGCAGTACTACATCGCGCAGAATGCCGGCTTCTTTGCGCGCGCCAGCGGTACCTTCATCGGCGCGGTGCTGCTGTGGGATATCCTGTTTCGCGGCCAGCTCGGCTTCTCGATCTCGTTTCTCGAGGAGATGTGGGCGCGCAACATGGGCAATCTGATGATGAGCCCGCTGCGGCCCTTCGAGTTCATCACCGCGCTGATGGTGATGAGCGTGGTGCGGCTGTCCATCGGGGTCATTCCGGTGACGCTGCTGGCGTTCGCCTTCTTCGGCTTCAATCTCTACGGTTTCGGCCTGGCGCTGGTCGCCTTCTTCCTCAACCTGATGCTGACCAGCTGGGCGGTGGGGATTTTCGTTTCCGGGCTGGTCCTGCGCAACGGTCTCGGCGCCGAGAATCTCGCCTGGTCGATCATGTTCCTGTTCATGCCGCTGACCTGCGTCTATTACCCGGTCGCGACGCTTCCGACGTGGCTGCAGCCGGTAGCCTGGGCGCTGCCGCCGACCTACGTGTTCGAGGGCATGCGCACGCTGCTCATCGATCACACCTTCCGTCCCGACCTGATGCTCGACGCGCTTGGTCTCAACGCCGTCTTCTTTGCCGCCGGGACGTTCGGCTTCCTCAAGCTCCTGCAGAGCGCCCGCCGCCACGGCTCGCTGATGCAGACTGGCGAATAGGCCGTTCCCCGCGTTTTCTGAGCATTGACCACCCGGGCGAAGGTGATGGGCGCTATGTGCAACGCGAATAGCTCGCGGGCGTTGCCATCCATACCTAACCCGAAGGGAAACCGTTGCTTTTGTGATGGTGTAATGTCAGATTATCGACACATTGCTGCATTGCAGCAGGCTGGGCAGGGGTCATCGATGGCGATCGGGGAGTTCGGCGGCGCGCCCGTCGCGCCGGGCGGCGGCGGAGTATTGCTGTCGACGCCGTTGTACTGGCTCTACGAGATGAGCTATGCGGCGCTTAATCCGGCGCGGGCATGGGCCGACGCCACCCGGCTGTTCTTCAAGAATCCGGTCAATCCGCTTTCCTTCACCACCTACGGAAAAACCGTTGCCGCCGCCTGCGAACTCTTCGAGCGCTCGACGCGCCGGTACGGCCGGCCCGAGTGGCAGATTTCCTCGACCCTCGTCGGCGGCGAGCGCGTGCCGATTCACGTCTCGACGGTGTGGGAGCGGCCGTTCTGCCGGCTCGTTCATTTCGAGCGCATGTTCGAACGCCACCCGCGGCGCCCGCAGCCGAAGCTCCTCCTCGTCGCGCCGCTGTCCGGGCATCACGCGACGCTGCTGCGCGGCACGGTCGAAGCGTTTCTCCCCAATCACGAGGTCTACGTCACCGAGTGGGTCAATGCGAGCATGGTGCCGGTCGCGGAGGGGAGCTTCGACCTCGACGATTACATCGACTATCTGATCTCGATCCTGCACGTGCTCGGCGGCGACACCCACGTGATCGCCGTGTGCCAGCCGTCGGTGCCGGTGTTGGCCGCGGCCGCGCTGATGGAGGCCGACGACGATCCTTACGCCCCGCTCTCCATGGTGCTGATGGGCGGACCGATCGACACCAGGGTCAACCCCACCGCGGTGAACAAGCTTGCCGAGCAGCGTGGCACCGACTGGTTCCGCCGCAACGTGATCACCAAGGTGCCGTTCCCCAATCCGGGCTTCATGCGCGACGTCTATCCGGGCTTCCTCCAGCTCAACGGCTTCGTCAGCATGAATCTCGACCGGCACATCGAGGCGCACAAGCAGCTGTTTCTCAATCTCGTCCGCGGCGACGGCGACTCCGCGCAAAAGCACAAGGAATTCTACGACGAGTATCTGGCGGTGATGGACCTCTCCGCCGAATACTACCTTCAGACCGTCGACACCGTGTTCGTGCGCCACGCGCTGCCGCTCGGCCAAATGACCCATCGCGATCGTCCGGTCGATCCGGCCGTCATCAGGCGTACCGGCCTGCTCACCATCGAAGGCGAGCACGACGATATTTCCGGCGTGGGCCAGACCGAGGCCGCGCATCGGCTGTGCGTGAACATTCCCCCCGAACGGAAGGCGCACTGGCTGCAGCCGGCCGTCGGCCATTACGGCGTATTCAACGGTTCGCGTTTTCGCTCGGAAATCGCGCCGCGCATTGCCGACTTCGTGCTGTCGATGGGTCACGCCGCCCGCGCTCGCGGCGGCTTTTCTGGACGCGTGGTCCAGAACCCGCGCAGCCTGCACAACGGCGGCGGCGCTGGGCCTCGGGCGGCCAACGTCGTCGGGTTCGGCCCGTCCCGCACCCCGTAGAAATCGGCCGAATTCGGCGATTTTCGCCGTCAAAACGCCCCCAATCTGCGTCGGCCGGCGCTAACGCCTTGAGAAAACCCCCTGATTCCGAATCAACCGGACGTCAAATCTGAGCGCACCCCGCTGACCAAAGAGTGAATAAAGATTCACTCGTTCGTCACCATGCTTTGGCGTATCAAGGCCGGGCGCTACCCCAACATGTTGTGTGCACGGCCTGCTGCATCAAAGGCGCTACACAACACTTTGGTTATGGCACTATCGGGATACGATTTGGGTCTGGATATTCCACCATGCCGCTGCGCGCGTTGCTTTACCGTCGTCCGAGTGAGCCTCAGGCGATCGAAATCGTCTTTGACCGTTCGATCTATCTCGTGCGGCTGCGCCGGCATCGGCAGGCGCGCCGTTACACGCTGCGCATTCAGGCGGCGACGCGGGAAGTGATTTTGACTATTCCGCCGCGCGGAACTCTGAAGGAAGCCCGCGAATTCGCGCAGAAGCATGGCGGCTGGATCGCGGCGCGTCTCGGGCGGCTGCCGGAGGCTGCGCCGTTCATGCACGGCGGCATGGTGCCGCTGCGCGGCGTGCCACACCGGATCGCGCATCGACGCGGTGTCCGCGGCACGGTCTGGAGCGAACTCGACGCCAGCGGCGAGCCGTTGCTCTGCGTCGCCGGTAACGCGCCGCACATCGATCGGCGCATCAGCGATTTTCTGCGGCGCGAGGCCAAGCGCGAACTGGAAACGGCGAGCCGGCGCTTTGCCGCCGATCTCGGCCTGACCGTACGCCGCGTGGCGGTGCGCGATCAGTCCAGCCGCTGGGGCTCGTGCTCGACGACCGGTATGCTGTCGTACTCCTGGCGGCTCATTCTCGCGCCCAGTTACGTGCTCAACTATCTCGCCGCGCACGAGGTGGCGCATCTCGTCGAGATGAATCACTCCCCGCGATTCTGGCGCTTGGTGCAACGCCTCTGCCCGGGTCACGAGCGCGCGAAAGCGTGGCTTGATGTCCACGGCAGCGATCTGCATCGCTACGGCCTGCCGGAAGCCGACGGCGACCTGAACTGACGCAAAGCCGGTGTCAGTGATTGGTCGTCGTCTTCGCCGCCACCACGTCGGTCGACGGTGAGACCAGGCCGAACGACAGCTTCGTCGCCACCACCACCAGCGTCCCGGCGAGCACCAGGCGAAGCATCCGTTCCGGCGTGCGGACAGCGGCATAGCTGCCCAGCAGGATGCCCGGCACCGATCCGATGATCAGCGAGGCAAACACCGGCAGATCGACGGCGCCAAGAAGCCAGTGCCCAATGCCGCCGACGAGCGTGAGCGGAACGGCGTGGGCAATATCGGAGCCGACGATGCGCGCCATCGGCAGTTTCGGATAGAGCAGAAACAGCACCGTGACGCCGATTGCGCCGGCGCCGATCGAGGAGATGGAAACGACCAGGCCGAGCGCGGCGCCGGCGATGATCGTGAGCCCGGTTATCCGCTGGGGCGGGAGCAGGGCGAGGCGGGCCGAATACCGCGCCACGAGCCGGTCGCGAAACACCAACGTCACGGCAGTCGCGAACAGGGCGAACGTCAGCGCGGCATTGATGAGATCGCGGACCGCCGGACTGTTGATGTCGAGCAGACGCAAGACCGCCATCGTCACTACGGTCATCGGGATGCTGCCGGCGGCGAGCCGCCGCACGATGCGCCAATCGATCGTTTGGTTGAACCCGTGCACCAGGCTCCCGGCCGTCTTCGTGACCGCCGCGTACAGCAGGTCCGTTCCGACCGCGGCTGCAGGATTGATCCCGAACACCAGGATGAGCAGGGGCGTCATCAGCGAGCCGCCGCCAACGCCGGTCAAGCCGACCAGGGCGCCGACAAGGAAGCCCGAGATCGCATAGGCCGGTTGCACGGCGTCAAGTGCGCTCATGGTGCAAACTCAGGGCCGCGGGCGGGAGGTGACGCGCATGATGATTGCGATGTCGCACCGTCACCTGGAGCAATGGAGCGGACCACAATGCCGCGCCCGCCGCGCGCCCGTCCCGATCGTAGCGCAGGAACGCGGAATTGCTCAACCGCTCCGGTCTTGATCGCAACTTCTGTTCGTTCAGCGAAGCCGTAAGCAAGCGGAATTGCAGCCGTTTGCGATCCCGGCGGTGCGTTGCACCGCATCGACACCCACATCGGCTCCCCCCGGTGCCTCGCTCGCCTGGTCGGTGCGAACGGGCGTTTTGCCGCACCTGATAACACTAACGCGTGATCCGCGTTGCATCTTTGGAACGCGGGTTTATTTCCCGTGCATTAGGCCCACCGGGCGGCCCCCCATCCCCCGACACCCGCCGCCCGGCGCAATAAGCCTAAGTTGAGGCAACTACTCTGAACCCCAAGCGCGTACTCTGCTTGGGGTTCTTTTTTGTGGCGGGGCTGGGGATATGTCGCGATCGGGGGGCGGGCACTTCGCAATCAGTGCTCAATCCTTAACCAGATCTCCCAACAAGCTCGCGGCAAGCGAGAGTTTCGACAAAGTAAGCCCGGAATTGGCGATTTCGTGGATCGCTTGGCGAATGCGTTCGACCTCGCCCTTGCGCGGGGCGGCCCAGGCCTCGACGGCGCTCGCGCCGGCCAAGCCGTCGGCGACCATGGCGGCAGCCGTGAGCCGGCGCTCGGCGTCTCCCATTGCGTCGCGGGCGCGGTCGAGCGCCAGCCGGTCGAAGTAATCGGCGGTCGGGATGGCGGCCGCCGCGCTTGTAATGCGGTCCACCCGGAAAAAGCTGCCGGCGGCGAAGTAGGTGGCGGCAACCGCAGCCACCGGTTTTCCGGTCCGGTCGGAGACCAGCACGATATCGGGGGCGGCTGCGAGCGCGCCGAGACCGGCGATGCGTCCGGCAAGCTCCTCGGGCACGCCGGCTTCCACAAGCTCCTGCCTTCGCGATGACCGCGCGCGCGCCGCATCCTCCGGCAGCGCCGCGTCGAGTGCCGTTTCGACCGCGGCGACGCCGTCGCGATAGTGCGTCACCACGTCGGCGAGGCCGCGCGCGAGGTCGACATTGCGCAGGAACCAGACAATGTGGTCGAGCAGCAGGTCCTGCAGCGCGGCGTAGAGCGCAAGCTGCGCCTTGCCGGGAATGTGGTTGTCGAGTTCATCGATGGCGGTGTTGAGCGCGGTCAAGCCGTAGCTGTCGCGCACGGCGGCGAATGCGGAGGCGATTGCCGCGGGCGCGGCGCCGGTCTGGTCCGCTATGCGTACGATGAGCGACGGGCCGCCGCGGTTGATCATCGAGTTGGCGAGCTGGGTGGCGATGATTTCGCGGCGCAGCCGATGATGTTCCAGCGCATCGGGGAAATGCGCGCCGATAGGCTGGGGAAAGTAGCGGGCGAGCTCGCGGCCGAGATAGCGATCGTCCGGCACCGCCGATTCAACGAGATCTTCGTAGAGCGAAAGCTTGGCGTAGGCGAGCAGGACCGCAAGCTCCGGCCGGGTGAACGGCTGCTGGCGGCGGCGACGCTCGGCAAGCTGCATGTCGTCGGCGAGCTGTTCGACGGCGCGGTCGAGCAGCCCGCGCGCTTCCAGCGTCTGGATCAGGCGCTGGAGAAAGCCGAAATCCTCCATGCCGCGACGCTCCGCAAGCGAGAGCGCGAGCGTCTGCAGGTAGTTGTTGCGCAGCACCAGGCCGGCGACCTCGTCGGTCATGGAAAACAGGAGCGCGTTGCGCGCATCCATCGTCAGGCGTCCGTCGCGCAACGGGATGCTCAGCGCGATCTTGATATTGACCTCCATGTCGGAAGTGTTGACGCCGGCCGAATTGTCGATGGCGTCGGTGTTGAGCCTGACGCCGCGCAACGCCGCCTCGATGCGGCCGCGCTGGGTCATGCCGAGGTTGGCGCCTTCCCCGATCACCTTGCAGCGCAGGTCGGCGCCGGCGATGCGAATGGCGTCATTGGCGCGGTCGCCGACCGCCTCGTCGCTTTCGTCCGCGGCGCGCACATAGGTGCCGATGCCGCCGAAGAAGAGAAGGTCGACCGGGGCTTTGAGGATGGCGCGGATCAGCGCCGGCGGGGTGAGCCGCTCGCCGACACCGAACAGTGTCTGCGCCTCCGGCGATAGCCGTATCTCCTTGGCGGTGCGCGGAAAGACGCCGCCGCCCTTGGAGATGACGGTCTTGTCGAAATCCTGCCAGCTCGACCGCGGCAGCGCGAACAGCCGCATCCGCTCGGCAAAGGCGCGCTCCGGATCGGGGTCCGGATCGATGAAGATGTCGCGGTGGTCGAACGCGGCGACGAGCTTGATCGTGCGCTCGCGCAGCATGCCGTTGCCGAACACGTCGCCCGACATGTCGCCGACGCCGGCTACGGTGAACGGCGTCTTGCCGATATCGACGTCGAGCTCGCGGAAATGACGCTTCACCGATTCCCAGGCGCCGCGCGCGGTGATGCCCATTTTCTTGTGATCGTAGCCGGCGGAGCCACCGGAGGCGAAGGCATCGCCCAGCCAGAAATCGTGCGCATTGGCGATGTCGTTGGCGATGTCGGAGAACGTCGCCGTCCCTTTGTCGGCGGCGACCACCAGATAAGGATCGTCGCCGTCATGGCGGACCACGTCGGCCGGCGGCACGACGCCCACCGTCCCCGTGCCGATATTGTCGGTGATGTCGAGCAGCGTCGAGATGAAGAGCTTGTAGGCCTCGGTTCCTTCCGCTTGAACGGCGTCGCGGGCCCCGCCAACGGGCAGACGCTTGGGGACGAAGCCGCCCTTGGCGCCGACCGGCACGATCACGGCATTCTTCACGTTCTGCGCCTTCACCAGGCTGAGGATTTCGGTGCGGAAATCCTGCGGCCGGTCGGACCAGCGGATGCCGCCGCGCGCCACCTTGCCGAAGCGCAGATGCACGGCTTCGAGCCGCGGCGCGTAGACGAAGATCTCGTAGAGCGGCCGCGGCGGCGGGATGTCGTCGAGCTTGCGGCTTGCGAACTTGACCGCGACAAGCTCTTTGGGCCGGCCGTCACGATCGCGTTGATAGAAATCGGTGCGCACCGCCGCCTGCACCGCATTGACGAAGCGGCGGAGGATGCGGTCTTCGTCGAGGCTCTCGACCGATTGCAGGGCGTTTTCGATCGAGGCGGCGATGAAAGCCTCGCGCGCGGTGCGTTCGTCCGCCGGTGCGCGCAGATCCGGATCGAAGCGCGTATGGAACAGGCTGACGATCTGCGTCGCGACGCCGGCATGCATGCGCAGCGTCGCCCACATATAGTCCTGCGAATAGGGGACTCGAACCTGCCGCAGGAAGCGCGAAAGCGCGCGTACGAGCACCACGTCGCGCCAGGGCAAGCCGGCCACGAGCACCAGCGCGTTGTAGCCGTCGCTTTCCGCCTGCCCGCGCGCGACCGCGAGGACGCACGCTTCGAGCCGCTCCCTGAGCGCAGCGACGTCGAACGGCTGCCGCGACGCGCTCTCAATTGTCATGTCATGGAACCAGACATCCGCCGCGTCCTGCGGCCGGATATGGTAGGTGCGCTCGTCGACGACGCTGAACCCCATGTTTTCCAGGACCGGCACGCGCTCGGAAAGCGGAATCGGCCGGCTAGCGCTGAAGACCTTCAGACCGGCGCAGGAAGGCTCCATCCCGGCTTCGCGGTAGAACTCGACTGCGAGCGGGCGTTCCGCCGTCAGTGCCTCGATCGCTCCGATGTCGGCGATGGCGGTCGCGGGCGGATAGACCTCGCGGTAGTCGATCGGAAAGGCATCGCGATAACGCGCGAGCAGCGCGCGCGCCTGCTTCGGCTCGTGCGCGGCAGCGAGCGCTTCCTCGATGTCGTCCGTCCAGCTGCGTACGATCGCCTCGACGGCGCGATCGAGCGAGGCGCGATCGACCTTCGGCGTCGCGCCTTCGTCGCGGGCGATGATGAAATGGACGCGCACCAGCCGGCCTTCCGGAAAGAACGGATAGAAGGCGCGCACCCGGCCGTTGAAAACGCCGGCGAGATAGTCGCCGATCCGCGCCCGTATCTGGCTGTCGTAGCGCTCGCGCGGAACGTAGACGAGCACGGACACGAAGCGGTCGAAGCGATCGTAGCGCGGCAGCACGCGCACGCGCGGCCGTTCGTCGAGCTGCAGGATCGCGAGCGCGAACTGGTAGAGCGTGTCCTCGTCGATCTGGAATAGTTCGTCGCGCGGATAGTTTTCGAGGACGTTGACCAGCGCCTTGCCGGAATGGCTGTTCGGATCGAAGCCGGCGCGCTCGACTATGCTGTCGACCTTGCGCCGCAGATAGGGAATCGCGCGCACCGAGCGCGTGTAAGCGGTCGAGGTGAGCAGCCCGCAGAACCGCCACTCGCCGACAAGCTTGCCGTCGCGGTCGAAGTGCTTGACGCCGATGTAGTCGAGATCGACGCGGCGGTGCACGCGCGAGCGCTGTGCCGCCTTGGTCATGATGATCAGCTTCGGCTCGTTGAGGAACTCGCGGATTTCCGGCGTGGCGGTGACGAGCTGGTCGCCGCGGAGCAGGAGCCGCATTTCCGGCGAGCGCAGCAGGCCCAGGCCGGTGTCGAACCGCGGCTCGAGCGCGTGCTCGCTGTCGGTGTAGGCGTAGTCGCGCGCGCCGAGCAGGGTGAAATTGTCGGTGGCGATCCACTGCAGAAACTCGATCGCTTCGGCGATCTCGTCGGCAGGCAGCGGCGGCGGCGCGGCGCGCAGTTCCGCGGTGACCTCGCTCAGGCGCGCCAGCATCGGCCGCCAATCCTGCACGCACACGCGCACCTCGGCGAGGATGTCGGCGAGCGTGCGCACAAGGTCGGCGCGCGCCGCGGCGTCGCCGTCGTCATCGACATGGATTTGAATGAAGCTTTCGCGCCGGCCATTACCCTTGTGCGCCTCATGGAAGGCGTTGAGCTTCCCCGTCTCGCTGCGCTCGACCGTGAATACCGGGTGGACCAGCAGGCGGATGTCGAGACCGCGTTCACTGATCTCGCCGACGATCGAGTTGACCAGGAACGGCATGTCGTCGTTGATGATTTCGAGCACCGCCACGCCCGGCTTCGCCGCGGCCGGCTCGAAGCGGATTTTTGGGGCGCCAGGTTTGCGCTCCTGGAGCAGCGCCCACGACTGCTCGGCGACGCCCGCGAGTTCTTCCGGCCGGTAGCGCGCGAAATCCTCGGGGACCGCATGCCCGAACAGCTCGGCGACGAAATCGGGCGGGATATCGCGGTTGCGCCCGGCGAGCGCCGCGGCGGCGGCTCCGATCAGCGCCGACCGGGTGCGATCGCCGTCCGCGGCCGGGAGAGTATCGTGCACGTTCATGTTCGCCACGTCGCCTTGCCGCGCCATGGGTGCGATTTCGGGCGTATTATCCACGGAACGCACGCCCCAGCCACGCGGCATTTATACTGTCGCCTGTATTGCCACCGTAGCTAGTGCCGCCGACGGCAACATGACAGAGCGTCGGCAGGCACGACCTGGAAGGGATCCTCATGCCCAAGCGCAACAGCCGAGCCGCCCCCGCCAACCGCGCCACGACCGCTCCTCGCTCCAGCGCAACGGCTGACGATGACACCGACATTACTGCGCTCAAGCTGCCGCCGGCGCCGCTCTCTCCGGAAATGGCCGCGTACTTCCGCAAGTGCGAGGAGAAGCTCGGGTTCGTTCCGAACGTGCTCAAGGCCTATTCATTCGACATGGCGAAGCTCGGGGCCTTCGTCGCCATGTACAACGATCTGATGCTGGCGCCGTCAGGCCTGAGCAAGCTCGAGCGCGAGATGATCGCGGTCGCGGTGTCGGCGTACAATCGCTGCTACTACTGCCTGGTCGCCCACGGCGCCTCCGTGCGTCAGCTCTCCGGCGATCCCGTTCTCGGCGAGCTCATGGTGATGAACTATCGGGCGGCGCGCTTGACGCGGCGCGAGCGCGCCATGCTCGACTTCGCCGTCAAGCTCGCGGCCGAGCCGTGGCTCGTCGAAGAAGAGGATCGCGACCGCCTGCGCCGCTCGGGCTTCAGCGATCGCGACATCTGGGACATCGGCGCCGTGGCAAGCTTCTTCAACATGTCGAACCGCATGGCGTTTGCCACTGACATGCGGCCCAACAGCGCGTATCACGCGCAGGCGAGGTGAACCGTCCTCGCCGCCTATCGGGCCTGCCGAAATTCTCGTCGGCGTTGTGCGGAAGCTCGCGTATCATGGCGCGTAGACGAATCAGAGCAAGGGGAAGCATGATGCGTGCAGACATTGCGAGCGCTGTATCGATCGGCGCCATGAGCCTCCTCCTCGCGACATCCGGCATGGCCGCTCCCGCAGCGAAACTTTCGCCGGATGAGATCAAGGCCACGTTCTTCAACGGTCAGCCGTTCACCGCGTCGACGCCGTCCAATGTCAAATTCAAGATGACGTTTACCGCGGACGGCAAGATGAAACGCCAGCCGGCCGGCGGCGGAAAGAAGGGCGAGGGCACCTGGAAATTGTCCGGTGACGGATTCTGCCGTACCTGGAAGGGCGCCAAGGAGGAATGCTTCACGATCGTCAGCGCCGGTGCGAACCAGTGGTCGGTGCTCAAGGGTTCGGGCGTCGTAGCGACGTGGAGCAAATAGCAGGACCGCTCGCCGCTGCGGGAGAGGTCTGCGCACAGCTTCGGCTATTCAGCCGCGCGGCGTGCGCGCGGCGCCCTTCGTGGACGGAACGTCGTCGGCTTCCGCTTCGCCGGTCGCCTCTGCCGCAACGGGAGCGGCGATCCGCGCGTCCGCCGCGAGATCCCGGATCGTCGGCTGCTCGCCGGACAACGGGTTCTCGGGATCCCAGCCGTAGCGCAAGGTCTCGAAACGCATCGCGCGGGCGTCGAGCATGACCAGGCGGCCGACCAGGCCTTCGCCGAAACCGACGATCTCGCGGATCACCTCGAGTGCCGCCATCGAACCGATCACGCCCGCGAGCGCCCCGAGGATTCCCGCCTCGGCGCATGCCGGCACGGTGCCCGGAGGCGGCGGCTCCGGAAACAGGCACCGGTAGGTCGGGTTCGGCTTGCCGTCGGTGCCGCGCTCGTGGGCGCGGATCGTGGTGAGCGTACCGTCGAACGGGCCGAGCGCCGCCGTCACCAATGCCTTGCGGGCGAAATAGCAGGCATCGGAGACGAGATAGCGCGTTGTGAAATTGTCCGAGCCGTCGGCGACGATGTCGTAGCGGCCGATGAGATCGAGCGCATTCTTCGCCGTGAGGCGGACGCGATGCTGCTCCACGGCGACGTGCGGATTGAGGCGGCGGATCAGGGCGGCGGCGCTCTCGACTTTCGGCATGCCGACGTCCGGCGTCGCATGGATAACCTGCCGCTGCAGGTTCGACAGCGAGACCACGTCGTCGTCGATGACGCCGAGCGTGCCGACCCCTGCGGCGGCGAGGTAAAGGAGCACCGGAGCGCCAAGCCCGCCGGCGCCGATCACCAGCACGCGCGCGCGGCCAAGCGCAGCCTGTCCGGGGCCGCCCACTTCTTGCAGTACGATATGGCGCGCGTAGCGCTCGAGTTCGTCAGGCGTGAGCATGGCCTCAAGATAGGCGTGAATGGAACCCGGAACCACCGTTGCGCCGGCGTTCAACAACACATCCTTTGATCGTGGCCGCGACTGCGCTAAGCTGTCCCGCAGCGGCGAGTAGGTGCGGGGATGGGCGCCAGGGTCGCGATTGTCCTTCTCGGCGTGCTGGCGGCGGGCCTGCCGGCATCGGCCAAGGAGTTACAGGTCCGCCGGCCGGTGGCGGTGACGGCCGTCCCGCGGCTCGTGTACCGGCCTGTGCCGGCAAGACCGGCGCCGCAGACATTTTCCATGCCGGTTTTCCCCATGGCTGTGGCGCCGTTGCCAGCGCCGACAGGCGCTGTGCGCCTGCCCAGGAACAGAGCCCGTGTGAAAGCTGCGAAAGGCACAGAAGACGCGCCGAAGGCTGACGCGTCAAAAGCAGACGTGCAAAAAGCAGACGCGCCAAAAGCAGACGCGCCGAAGGCTGACGTGCAAAAAATAGACCCGTCAAAAGCAGACCCGTCAAAAGCAGACGCGCCAAAAGCTGACGTGCAAAAAATAGACGCGTCAAAATCAGACGCGCCAAAAGCTAACGCGCCAAAAGCTGACGGGCAAAAAGCCGACGGGCAAAAAGCTTCTTCGGCCGCGGGCGCGTATGCGGCGATGCCGGAATCCGAACGGCTCGCCATCCAATCCGATCTTGCCTTGCTCGGCGACTACGAAGGCGCCCCCGGCAATTTCGACGAGGGCACGACTGCCGCGGTCAAAGCGTTTCAGCAGCACCTCCACAACAGGGCGACCGGCGTGCTTGCCGCACCGGAGCGCGATGCGCTTGCCGCGGCCGCGAAAGGGCCGGCGGCAGCCGTCGGGTGGCGGTTGATCGATGATCCCAAGACCGGCGCGCGCCTCGGCTTGCCGGAAAAACTCGTGCCGAATTCCAGTGCCTCCCGCAGCGGCAGCCGCTGGACCTCGGCGCAGGGCCAGATCCAGATCGAGACGTTCCGCTACACCGAAGCGGCGCTGCCGGCACTGTTCGAGGATGAAAAGAAGACCTCGAAGCGCCGCGTCACCGCGAGCGTGCTCAGGGCGGGTTCCTTCGTCATTTCAGGCGTCCAGCGGCTGAAGAATTTCATTGTCCGCGCGCAGGCAAGCGGCAGCGAAGTGCGCGGCGTCACCATCCTCTATGATCAAGCGACCGAAGGCATCATGGCGACAGTCGCGACCGCGACCGCCGGCGCGTTTCAAGGCTTTCCCGACGCCAAGGCCGCGCCGCTGCCGGGAATGCGGCGCGCAGTCGAATACGCGACGGCGATCGTGGTCGGCGCGGGCGGCGATCTTCTGGCGCCGGGTCGGGCTACCGAGGAATGCCGCGCCATCGTCGTGCCGGGCCTTGGCCATGCCGAACGCGTCGCCGCCGACCCGGCCAACGATCTCGCGCTGCTGCGCCTCTACGGCGCCCGCAATCTCGCCCCGGCGGCGCTCGCCGGCGAGAGCAAGGGCGATGCCCTGACGCTCTTCGGTGTCGGCGATCCGCTGGCCCAGGCCGGGGACACCGCGGTGACGAACGTTGCCGCCCGCCGCACCGGCCAAGGCGTCGAGCCGGTGCCGAAGCTGGGGTTTTCCGGTGCTGCGGCGGTCGACGCCCAGGGCCGTTTCGCCGGCATGGTGGATCTAACGTCGCCTGTGGCGGCTGGCGGCCGTTCCGTGCTGCCGCAGGCGACGATCGTTCCCGCCGATACCGTTCGCAGCTTCCTCGCGGCGCAAGGCATCACCCTGGAAACCGGGGCCGCGCCAGCCGCCGATCATGCCGCGATCGAGAAATCCGTGATGCGCGTGATCTGCGTGCGGAAGTGAGAGTGCACTTGTCATTCCGGGCGCGCGCCTTCGGCGCGCCCCCGAATGACGATGTCACCTGTTCTCGAACTTCGGCGGCCGCTTGGCGATGAAGGCCGCCATGCCTTCCTTCTGGTCGGCGGTCGCGAACAGCGAATGAAAGATGCGGCGCTCGAAGCGTATGCCTTCGGCGAGCGAGGTCTCGAAGGCGCGGTTGACCGCCTCCTTCGCCGCCAGCACCGACGGCAGCGACATCGACGCGATCGTCTCGGCGACTTTCATCGCTTCCTCGACAAGGCTCGCCGCCGGCACGATGCGCGCGACGAGGCCCGCGCGCTCCGCCTCCTCGGCGTCCATCATGCGGCCGGTCAGCATGATGTCCATCGCCTTCGCCTTGCCGACCGCGTGGGTGAAGCGCTGCGTGCCGCCGATGCCGGGAATGACGCCGAGCTTGATCTCCGGTTGCCCGAACTTGGCGTTGTCGGCGGCGATGATGATGTCGCACTGCATGGCAAGCTCGCAGCCGCCGCCGAGCGCAAAACCGGCGACTGCGGCGATGGTCGGCTTGCGGGCGTTGGCGACGCGGTCCCAGTGCGCGGCGAAGTCGCCCATATAGGCTTCGATGAACGACTTATCGGCCATCTGCTTGATATCGGCGCCGGCGGCAAACGCCTTCTCCGAGCCGGTAATCACCATGCAGCCGATATTGCCGTCGGCCTCGAATGCGTCGACGGCGCGGCTCACATCGGCGATCAGCGCGCTGTTGAGCGCATTGAGCGCCTGCGGCCGATTGAGCCGGATCAATCCCACTCTGCCGCGCGTTTCGACGATGATGTTTTCGTAGCTCATGGCCATCTCTCGGTAGGTCACCAAATCATTTCTGGCACACCGGACAATAGAACGTCGAGCGTCCGTTCTGCACGATGCGCTTGACCGTGCCGCGGCAGCCGCGCGTCGGGCATTTGTCGCCCTCGCGGTCGTAGACGCGAAAGTGATGCTGGAACATCCCGAGCTCGCCGTCAGTGAGCCGGTGATCGCGCAGCGAGGAGCCGCCGTCCCTGATCGCCTCGTTGAGCACCGCCTTGATACCCTCGACCAGGCGCTCGGCGCGCTCGTTCGGGGCGCCGGATTTGGTGGCGATCGTTGCCGCGAGGCGTTTGGGCGAGAGCCGCGCGCGGTACAGCGCCTCGCAGACATAGATGTTGCCGAGACCGGCGACGACGCGCTGATCGGACAGCGCCGCCTTGAGGGTCGTCTTCTTCCCCTTGCAGGCGAGCGCGAGCGCCGCGGCATCGAAGGCGTTGCCGAGCGGCTCGGGGCCGAGCCTGCTGAGCAGCGGTTCGGCATCGAGCTGTGGGCGCGGGACGATCTTCATCGAGCCAAAGCGGCGCGGATCGTTGAAGGTCACGACCGCGCCCGAGGACATATGAAACACGATGTGGTCGTGCGCCGTGTGCTGCGTGCGCTCGTGATAGTAGTTGCCGGGCGTCTTGCCGCGGCGGGCGCTTTCCTGAAAGACATGGAATGACCCCGACATGCCGAGATGCATGATCAGCACGTCACCGGACGAGAGGTCGGCGAGGAGATATTTCGCCCGACGGCCGAGGCCGGTCACGGTCTTGCCTTCGAGCCGACGGGCAAAATCCTTCGCCAACGGCCAGCGCAGATCGCCGCGGTGAACTTCCACTTTGGCGAACCGCGCCCCTTCCATCGCCGGCTCAAGGCCGCGCCGCACTGTCTCGACTTCAGGGAGTTCTGGCATGTGGCGGGCCTCGGCGTCGCCGAAAACATGGTTAAGCTTCGACACATAGCGTCGCTTCCGGCGCCGCGCTATGGTTGCGTCAAAGGACCGGTCTGGCCGTGGCAGATAGCGCCCATTTCGGCTCGCGGAAAGTGCCGCTCGCACATAAGCAGGCGCTGGTCGACGACGTATTCCACAGCGTGGCGCACCGCTATGACCAGATGAACGACCTGATGTCGTTCGGCCTGCATCGCGCCTGGAAAGATGTGCTCGTGGGGGCGGTCAATCCGCCGAAAGGCCGGCCGTTCGCGCTCCTCGACATCGCCGGCGGGACCGGCGACGTCGCGCTGCGCGCGCTCGCGGCCGGGGGCGAGCGCACGCGCGCAACGGTCTGTGACATCAATGCCGACATGCTCGCGGTCGGCCGCGAGCGCGCCGCGGCGCGCGGACTTGGTCCGGCCGTCGCTTTCACCGAGGCGAACGCCGAGGCGCTGCCGTTTGCCGACCGCAGCTTCGATGCCGCCACCATCGCCTTCGGCATCCGCAACGTGCCGCGCATCGAACGCGCGCTGGCCGAGGCGTTTCGCGTGCTCAAGACCGGTGGGCATTTTTTGTGCCTCGAATTTTCCGCCGTGGATGTTCCTGGGTTTGCCGGGCTGTACGATTTCTACTCGTTCAACATCATCCCCGCGCTCGGCCGCGCAGTCGTCGGCGACGCCGACGCCTATCGCTATCTGGTGGAATCGATACGCCGCTTTCCCAACCCGCTGGCGTTCGCGGCGCTGCTGCGGGAGGCCGGCTTTGCCCGCGTCTCGCATCAGGTGATGACCGGCGGGATCGTGGCGTTGCATTCCGGCTGGCGTTTGTGATCTCCGGTCCCGCGCATCTCATCCGTCTCGGCCGAGCCGGCTTCGTGTTCGCCCGCGAGGGCGTGTTCGGCGCCATCGATCCTGTGATGGTGCCGCCGGCGGCGCGGCCGCTGCTGCGTGTCGCGCGGCTGTTCGAGCGCCCGTCCAGCGGGGCTGTGGAAGCGCGGCTGTCGGCGGCGCTCACGCGGCTCGGGCCGAGCTACGTCAAGCTCGGGCAGTTCCTGGCGACGCGCCCGGATGTTGTCGGTGCAGTGCTCGCCCGCGATCTCGAACGGCTGCAGGACCAGATGCCGCCGTTTCCGCAGGACGAGGCGGAAGCGGTGGTCGCGGCCTCGTTCGGCAGGCCGGTCGGCGCGATGTTCGCGCATTTTGGTGCGCCGGTCGCGGCCGCCTCGATCGCCCAGGTGCATCGCGCGGAGGTCGCGACGGCGAGCGGATCGCGCGCGGTCGCGGTCAAGGTGCTGCGGCCGGGCATCGAGCGCCGCTTCCACGCCGACCTGCGCGCCTTCACCTTCGTCGCGCGCCACGCCGAGGACCTCTCCGCCGAGGCGCGGCGGCTGCGGCTCGTCGAGGTCGTCGACACGCTACGGCGCTCGGTCATGGTCGAGATGGATTTCCGCCTGGAAGCGGCGGCGCTGTCGGAGATGGCCGAGAACACCAAAGACGATCCGGATTTCCGCGTCCCCGCGGTCGATTGGGACCGCACGACCAAGGAGGTGCTCACGCTCGAATGGGTCGACGCCACGCCGCTGTCCGACCGCGCGCGCGTGGAGGCCAAGGGCTTCGACCTGCCGCAACTCGCCCGCGCCCTGATCCAGACCTTTCTCCGCCACGCGCTGCGCGACGGCTTCTTTCACGCCGACATGCATCCGGGGAATCTGTTCGTCGACGATGCCGGCCGGCTGATCGCCGTCGATTTCGGCATCATGGGCCGGCTCGGCGCCAAGGAGCGCCTGTTCCTCGCCGAGATCCTGCACGGCTTCATCACCCGCGAGTATCACCGGGCCGCCGAAGTTCATTTTGAAGCCGGCTACGTGCCGCCGTCCCATTCGGTCGAGAGTTTCGCCCAGGCGATCCGCGCGATCGGCGAGCCGATCCATAACCGCACCGCGGAAGACATTTCGATGGCGCGACTGCTGACGCTGCTGTTCGAGGTGACCGGTCTCTTCGACATGCGCACGCGGCCGGAACTGCTGCTGCTGCAGAAGACGATGGTTGTGGTCGAGGGCGTGGCGCGTTCGCTCGATCCCAAGCTCGACATGTGGTCGACCGCCGAGCCGGTGGTGCGCGAATGGATGACGCGGCATCTCGGCCCGGCCGGCAAGCTCGAAGCCGCGGCGGAAGGCGCCGCCGATGTGCGCCGTTTCATCGGCAACGCGCCCGGCCTGCTGACCCGCGGCGCCCGCGTGCTCGATCAGCTCGACGAGATCACCCGCGACGGCCTCGTGCTGTCGCCGCAAACCATCGCCGAGATCGACAAGGCCGAGGCGCGGCGCAACCGCTCTACGGTCGCGGCGCTCTGGGTCATCGCGGCGCTGCTGCTGTGGATCGTGTTTTTGCTCTGATGATTGCATTGATTGCAGTGCAATCAATGCTTATGCTCTAGGAAGGCTGTGCCAAAATTTCAGATGGATGAGGTGGGCATGGGAAACCTGACTATTCGCAATCTCGATGATCGGCTAAAAACCAAGATCCGCATGCGAGCGGCCAGGAACGGCCGCTCGATGGAGGAAGAGGCGCGCCGTCTGCTGGCGGCCGCGGTGCGAACGTCCACAACCAAGGAAGCAGGATTGGGCACCGCCATCCGCCGGCGCTTTGCGTCTCTCGGCGGCCTCTCGCTAGAACCGTTGCCGCGCGAACGCGTGCGCAAGCCGCCAAAATTCAAATAAATATTTATTCTCGACACGAATGTGCTCTCCGAACTCATGAACGTCGAAGGTGCGAGCGTCGTCCTCGAGTGGGTCGACGCCATTCCCAAGAACGACATGTTCACAACGGCGCTTAACTGCGCGGAAATTTGGTATGGAATTGCACTGAGGGACGAAGGGCGGAAGAAAAGGCAACTCATCAGGCGTGCGGAAGAAATGTTCAACGAGGATTTTCGTGGACGAATCCTGCCGTTTGATGAGCGGTCGGCCTTGCATTTCGCTGATATCACCGCTCGGCGCAAAAGACTGGGGCGGCGTGTTGGAACTCTCTACTCACAAATCGCTGCCATCGCCAGGGCGAACGAAATGACCGTCGCCACTCGTAACGTGTCGCATTTTCGCGATTGCGATTTTCCGCTCGTGGATCCGTGGGCGAGGTGAGGAGCGGCATGCTGGCTAACAGGCGCATCCTGCTCATCATCGGCGGCGGCATCGCCGCCTACAAGTCGCTCGACCTCATCCGGCGGCTGCAGGAGCGCGGCGCGCGGGTGCGCTGCATTCTCACCGGCGCCGCGCAGCACTTCGTGACGCCGCTCGCGGCCGGCGCGCTCTGCGGCGAGCGCGCCTATACCGACCTGTTCGATGCGCAGAGCGAGTTCGACGTCGGCCATATCCGCCTCGCCCGCGACACCGACCTTATCGTCGTGGCGCCGGCGACCGCCGACCTCATGGCGAAGATGGCGGGCGGCCACGCCGCCGACCTCGCCACCGCGGTCCTGCTCGCGACCGACAAGCCGATCCTGATCGCGCCGGCGATGAATCCGCACATGTGGGCGGCGAAGGCGACGCAGCGCAACCTGGCGCAGCTCAAGACCGACGGGGTTCGCATCGTCGGGCCGAACAGCGGCGAAATGGCCGAGCGCGGCGAAGCCGGCGTCGGGCGGATGGCCGAACCGAACGAAATCGTCGCCGCCGCCGCCGCGATTTTGCACGGGACGGGAGTGCTTGCAGGGAAGCGCGTGCTGGTCACTTCGGGGCCGACCAGCGAGCCGATCGATCCGGTGCGCTTCATCGCCAACCGCTCGTCGGGGAAGCAGGGCCACGCCATCGCCACGGCCGCGGCCGCCGCCGGCGCCGAGGTGGTGCTGGTCAGCGGTTCGGTGAGTCTGCCCGATCCGCCCGGCGTTTCCGTGGTGCGGGTGGAAACGGCGCAGCAGATGCTGGAAGCGGTGGAGAACGCGCTGCCGGCCGATGTCGCCGTGTTCGCTGCCGCCGTCGCCGACTGGCGTCCGCGGCAGGTGAGCGGCGGCAAGATCAAGAAAGGCGGCAGCGGCCCGCCGACGCTCGAGCTTGTGGAGAATCCCGACATTCTCGCCACGATCGCGCACCGCAAGTCCGGCCGCCCGAATCTCGTCATTGGATTCGCGGCGGAGACCGATGACGTCCTCGCTCACGCCCAGGCGAAGCTCAAGAAGAAAGGCTGCGACTGGATCCTCGCCAACGACGTTTCGCCGGCGACCGGCATCATGGGCGGCGACGACAACACGGTTCACCTCGTCAGCGCGGCCGGCGTCGAAGCATGTCCATCGCAGTCGAAGGAGAGTGTCGCGCGCATGCTGGTCGAGCGGATCGGCGCCCAGCTGAGGAAAAAGAAGCGGTGAGCCTCCAGGTGCGCGTCGTCCGGCTGCCGCACGCCGCCGACCTGCCGCTGCCGCAATATCAAAGCGCGCAGGCCGCCGGCCTCGATCTCCTCGCCGCGGTGCCGGCGGATGCGCCGGTCGAGCTCGCGCCCGGCGCACGCGCGATGATACCGACCGGTGTCGCGATCGCACTGCCCGCGGGCACCGAGGGGCAAGTGCGGCCGCGCTCGGGCCTGGCCGTCCGTGACGGCGTCACCGTGCTTAATTCTCCCGGCACGATCGATGCCGATTACCGCGGCGAATTGCAGGTGATCCTGGTCAATCTCGGCGCCGAACCGTTCATCGTCCGCCGCGGCATGCGCGTCGCGCAGCTCATCGTCGCGCCCGTCCAGCGCGCCGAAATGGTCGAAGTCGCAAGCCTTGACGTCACGGGGCGCGCCGCGGGGGGCTTCGGCTCGACCGGCGTCGTGTCGAAGCCTGCGGGCGGCGGCGGCGACTGAACAGCACTCGGCATCGGGGAGTGGGGAAAATCGCCCGCGTTTCCCGCCGGCCGCCGGGGCGTGCCGTCGGCGAAACGCCGTTCACGATCTGAACTCTTTGGCTCGAATCCCCATGAGAGTAAAGTTGCATGATTCGCGGGCTTACCCGCGACCGGCTGGCTTGATGGCGGTGGCGGCCAGCGGAGGGCACAAGGGGCATGCCGGAGGAGTTCCGGACGAGCCGGGGCTGCGTTCACCCGTGGCGACGAGGAATCCTCGCAGCCATTGGCGTGGTTGCGGCCGCGCCGGTACGTGCCGAAGAAGCGCCGGTGCTCGCTCTGCGCGAAGTTGTCGTCAGCGCCTCGCGCAGCATCGACCGGCACGAGATCGTGACGCTCGTCCTCATCCTCGGCCTCCTCTTCTTTGCCGTCGTTACCGCGATCATGCTGCTGCGGGCGCGGGTGCGCGCGGCGCGCCAGGAAGCTGCGGCCGATGAGACGATCGCGGCATTGCGCGCCGACCTAGACCGCGCCAACGCGCTGCTGCAGTCCGAGCCGCAGGTTCTGGTCGACTGGGCGGCGGCGTCGGATGAGCCCTCGATCGAAGGCGATCCCGCCATGGTCGGCGCCTCCGCGCCGCACCGCGTGCTCGCCTTCGGCAGCTGGCTCGATGCCGGCAAAGCGCGGGCGATGGAAGACGCGGTCGACGCACTGCGTGCGCATGGCGAAGCGTTTGCGATGACGCTGACGACGCTCGCCGGTTCGGCGATCGAGGCGCAAGGCCGCGCCGTCACGGGGCGCGCCGTGCTCCGCCTCAAGGATCTGAGCGGCGTCAAGCGCGAGCTGCTGGAGCTTGCCGGGCGCCACGAAGCGTTGCTCACCGAGGTCGCCTCGCTGCGCGCGCTGGTCGAACGGCTGCCGTCGCCGGTGTGGATGCGCGACGCGGCCGGACGGCTCGCCTTCGTCAACGCCGCCTACGCGCAGGCGGTAGAAGCGCGCAATGCGGTCGACGCGGTGGAGCGCAGCCTGGAGCTGCTCGACAGCGCGGCGCGGGAAAACATCGCGCGCTCGCGCGCTGCGGGCGGGGCCTATGCCGGCCGGCTCCCGGCGATCGTCGCCGGGACACGGCGCAGCTTCGACGTGCTCGATTTCCGCACCGAGACCGGCAGCGCCGGCCTCGGCATCGACGCCACCGAAGCGGAGGCCATGCGCGGCGCGCTCGCCCGCATGGCCGATGCGCACCGCCGCACGCTCGATCAGCTCTCGACCGGCGTCGCCATGTTCGACACCGATCACAAGCTTTCGTTCTACAATGCCGCCTATCGCGCCTTATGGGATCTCGACGCCGGCTATCTCGACCAGGCGCCGACCGATTCGGCGGTGCTCGAACGGCTGCGCACGGCGCGCAAGCTGCCCGAGGAGCAGGACTTCCGGCAATGGAAGGCGGAGCTGCAGGAGGCCTATCGCGCCATCGAGCCAAAGGAGCACACGTGGCACTTGCCCGATGGCCGCACCTTGCGCGTCGTCAGCACGCCCAATCCCGACGGCGGCGTCACCTACCTGTTCGACGACGTGACCGAGCGGCTCGATCTCGAGCGCCGCTTCGAGGAGCTGATCCGCGTCCAGGGCGAGACGCTCGACAACCTCACCGAGGGCGTCGCGGTGTTTGCGAGCGACGGCCGCCTCCGGCTGTCCAATCCCTCGTTCGCCCGCATGTGGCGGCTGCCGCCGCCGGTCCTGGCCGAGCGGCCGCACATCGAGATGATCACGGATCTATGCCGGCCGTTGCACGGCGATGACCCGACCTGGCAGGCGCTGCGCCGCGTGGTGACCGCGATCGGCAGCCGCGAGGCGATTTCCGGACGGCTCGAACGCCGCGACGGCAGCGTGGTCGACTGCACCACAGTGCCGCTGCCGGACGGCGCCACCCTGGTCACGTTCCATGACGTCACCAACTCGGTCAACGTCGAACGCGCGCTGCGCGAGCGCAACGAGGCGCTCGAGGACGCCGACCGGATCAAGATCGATTTCGTCCATCACGTGTCCTACGAACTGCGCTCGCCGCTCACCAACATCATCGGCTTCGTTCACCTGCTCGGCGAGCCGTCGACCGGTCCGTTGGCGCCGAAGCAGCGCGAATATCTCGACTACATCACGGTCTCCACGAACACGCTGCTCGCGCTCATCAACAACATTCTCGACCTCGCCACCATCGACGCCGGGCGCATGCAGATCAACCTCGGGCCGGTCGACATCCGCGCCACCATGGAGGCGGCGGCCGAGGGCGTTCAGGACCGCCTCGTCGGCGCCGGCCTTGCCCTCGACATGCGAGCGCCGCGCGGCATCGGCAGCTTCACCGCCGACGAGCGGCGTGTGCGGCAGGTTCTCTTCAACCTGCTCGCCAACGCCGTGAGCTTCTCTCCCGGCGGCAGCACCGTCACGTTGCTCGCCGAACGGCGGGCCGATGCCGTCGTGTTCTCGGTCACCGACCGCGGGCCGGGTATTCCGCCCGAGGTGCTGGAGAAGGTGTTCGACTGGTTCGAGACGCATTCGCTTGGTTCCCACCATCGCGGCACCGGGATAGGCCTTTCTCTGGTACGCTCGTTCGTCGAGCTGCACGGCGGTACGGTGACGATCACCTCCGTCGTCGGGGAAGGCACGACCGTGACCTGCACCTTTCCGCTCGGCGCGGCCGCCAAGCTGACGGCGGCCGAATAGCGGAGCGCGTCATGTTTCCGACCACCACCGGCAGCGCAAGCTTCACGGTGACGCTGCGCAACGAGCCGGCGACGGTGCGCTTCGCCATGGACGTCGGCGTTGCGCTCGAGCCGGGCGACCTCGTGACCCTCTCCGGCGATCTCGGCGCCGGCAAGACTGCGTTCGCCCGCGCTGTCATCCGCTACCTCGCCGGCGACAGCAGCATCGAGGTGCCGTCGCCGAGCTTCACGCTGGTGCAGACCTACGAGCTGCCGCGTTTCGCGCTCGTCCACGCCGATCTCTACCGGCTTTCCGGCAGCGCGGAGCTTGCCGAGCTCGGCTTCGACGATCTCCCGGAAGGCACCGTGGTGCTCCTGGAATGGCCGGACCGCGCGGCCGGATTTCTGCCGCCCGACAGGCTCGACATTGCCTTCACGCTGGCGCCGCAGCTCGGCGCCGACTTCCGCAATGTCCGTGTCGTCGGCTATGGCCGCTTCGCCCAGCGCGCGGAGCGCATCGGGCAGGTGCGCACTTTTCTCGACGAATGGGGTTTCGGCGACGCGCATCGCCGGCGCATGCAGGGCGATGCCTCGACGCGGACCTTCGAGCGCCTCCTGCTCGACGATCAGCGGACGATTCTGATGAACGCGCCGCGCCGCGCCGACGGGCCGCCGGTACGCGACGGCAAGCCCTATAGCGCGATCGCTCATCTCGCCGAGGACATCCTGCCGTACGTCGCCGTCGCCGCCGGGCTGCGCGACCACGGTCTCTCGGCGCCGACCATCCTGCACGCCGACCTCGCGCACGGATTCGTCATCATGGAGGATCTCGGCGAGGATCCCATCGTCCACGGCGATCCGCCGGCGCCGATCGGTGTGCGCTATCAGGTCGCCGTCGATCTCTTGGCGTCGCTCCACGGCCAGCCGCTGCCGGCGGTGCTGCACGTGGCGCCCGACCTCGACTACCGCCTGCCGCACTACGACATGGAGGCGTTCTTGATCGAGGCCGAGCTGTTGCTCGACTGGTACCTGCCGAGCATCAGGGTCACCGTGACCGATCGAGTGCGCGAAGATTTTTGCGGGCTATGGCGCGAAGCGCTGGCGCCGGCGATGGAGGAGCCGCCGAGCTGGGTGCTGCGCGACTATCACTCGCCCAATCTGATGTGGCTTCCCCGGCGCGAAGACAATGCGCGCATCGGCCTCCTTGATTTCCAGGACGCGCTGATGGGTCCGGCGGCCTACGACGTTGCGTCGCTGCTGCAGGACGCGCGGGTCGACGTTCCGGAAACACTTGAAGTCGAGCTGCTGAGCCGTTATGCGCGGTTCCGCCGCGCCGAAGACCGCCATTTCGACATGGCGTCGTTCACCCGGCTCTACGCGACATTGACCGTGCAGCGGGCGACCAAGATCCTCGGCATCTTTGCCCGGCTCGACCGGCGCGACGGCAAGCCGCAATATCTGCGCCACATGCCGCGGCTGTGGGCGTATCTGCAGCGGTCGCTCGCGCACCCGGCGCTCGCTCCGCTGCGGGCCTGGTATGCCGCCAACGTCCGCCTGCGGGATGGGCTATAATGGCGAAATCGGGTGAGTCGAAGGGTGACGGGGGGACGATGATACCGAAGCGGGCAATCGTGCTGGCGGCGGGGCTGGGCACGCGGATGCGGCCGTACAACGGCCACATCCCCAAACCGCTGGTCGCGCTCGGCGGCAAATCGCTGATCGACTACGCGCTCGACCGGCTGGCCGACGCCGGCGTCGAGCGCGCGGTGGTCAACGTGCACCATCTCGCCGACGCGTTGGAGCGGCATCTTGCGCCGCGCACGCGCCCGGAGATCGTGATCTCCGACGAGCGCGGGACGCTGCTCGGCACCGGCGGCGGTATCGCCAAGGCGCTGCCGCAGCTTGGCGAGGCGCCGTTCTTCCTCGCCAATTCCGACACCATTTGGCTCGACGGCGTGAAGCCCAATCTCGTGCGGCTTGCTGCTGCCTTTGATCCGGCGACGATGGATGCCCTGCTGCTCCTCGCACCGGCGGCAGACAGCGTCGGCTATGTCGGCCGCGGCGATTTCGCCATGTTGCCTGACGGCCGCTTGCGGCGACGCGGCGAGAACGAGGTGGTGCCGTTCGTCTATGCCGGCGCGGCCGTGCTCTCTCCGGCGCTGTTCGCCGATGCGCCGAGCGGCGCTTTCTCGCTCACGCTGCTGTTCGACCGCGTCGGCGTGAACGGGCGCCTGTTCGGGCTGCCGCTCGAAGGCGTCTGGATGCACGTCGGGACGCCCGAGGCAGTCGCGGCCGCGGAAGCAACGCTCGCCGCCGCGCGGTAGAATCTGCTACGCAAATCTGGCCATATCCCGCGCAAGCCGGTGGACACGTGACCGCCCTGTCACGGGCTCGCGCGTCCGCGGGAACGACGAGAGGTTGCGAGACGATCCGTCCATATGCCCCCGCGCGTCTTCAATATTCCGCCGTCGGTGCCGTTTCTGCCGACGCTGATCGATGCTCTCACCGGCGGCAAGCTCGGCTTTCCCGCCCTGAGCGATCCGCTCGCGCTCGCCGCCGTGACGCTCTATCTGCCGACGCGGCGCGCCTGCCGGCTGGCGCGCGACGCTTTTCTCGACGGGCTTACGACCGAGGCGGCGATCCTGCCGCGCATCGTCGCCATCGGCGACATCGACGAGGACGAGATCGCCTTCGCCGAGGCGGCCGCCGGCGGCCTTGCTGCGGAAGCGCTGGATTTGCCGCCGGCGCTCGGCGGCCTTGAACGGCGGCTGTTGCTGACGCGGCTCATTACCGAATGGGCGCGCGCGCCGGCGGTTCGCGGCGCCGAGGGTATTCCGCTCGTCGCGCAGACGCCGACGGCGGCCTGCGCGCTCGCCGACGACCTCGCACGGCTCATCGACGACATGACCATGCGCGAGGTGTCGTGGGACGCGCTCGACGGCCTCGTCCCCGACTTTCTCGACCCCTACTGGCAGCTCACGCTGAAATTTCTGCAGATCGCGCGCGCGACGTGGCCGGCGATGCTGAGCGAACGCGGAGCGATCGAGCCAGCGGCGCGGCGCGACGCGCTGATCAAGGCGGAGGCGGCGCGCCTTGCCAAGAGTGAAGCACCGGTGGTCGCCGCCGGCTCGACAGGGTCGATCCCGGCGACCGCCGAACTGATCGCGACCATCGCTCACTTGCCGCACGGCGCTGTGGTGCTGCCCGGCCTCGATACCGATCTCGACGCGGATGCGTGGCGCATGATCGCCGGCGACGAGGCTCCGATCCGCTCGCGCCGGCGCACCGGCGAGACCGTGGAAGGAGCGCCCGGACACCCCCAGTTCGCGCTCAGCGCGCTCCTTGCGCGCATCGGGATCGAGCGCCACGACGTCGTGCAGTTGGCAAAACCTCGCGGCCGCGAACGGCTTGTTTCGGAGGCGCTGCGCCCGGCTGCGGCAACGCAGGTGTGGCAGCAGCGCGCCGCCGACCTCGCATTCGCAGCCGACGCGCGGGCGGCACTCGCGACCATGGCGATGATCGAAGCGGCCAATGCCGAGGACGAGGCGCTCGCCATCGCGGTCGCGTTGCGCGAGGCGGTGGAGAACGACAAGACCGCGGCGCTGGTCACGCCGGACCGGGCGCTCGCCCGGCGCGTCAACGCCGCGCTGCGGCGCTGGAACATCGAGGCTGAGGATTCCGGCGGCGATGCGCTCGCCGAGACGCCGGCCGGGATTTTCGCCCGGCTGGCGGCGCAAGCCGCGCTCGGCGGTCTCGCTCCGGTGGCGCTGCTCGCCTTGCTCAAACACCCGCTGTTGCGGCTCGGCCTGCGTGACACGGAGCCGGCGATCGCTGCGCTCGAGCGCGCGGTGCTGCGCGGGCCGCGCCCGCGCCGCGGCAGCGCCGGCCTTTCCGCTGCGCTCGAAGCGTTCATCACGCAGCTCAAGAAATTCCGCAGCAAGGAAGCGGCCGATCTGCACGCTTCCGATCCGCGTATCGCTTTGACCGACGGCGAGCTTGCGGCAGCCGCTGATCTCGTTTCCCGCCTGGCTGCGGCGCTGAAGCCGCTCGAAGGCCTCGACCAGGCGCGGCGGCCCCTGAGCGACATGGCGGGCCGCCACCGCGAGGTGCTGGCGGCGTTGTCGTCGGACGGCCGTAGCGAGCGCGCCTTCGCCGGTCCGGACGGCAGCAGGCTCGCCGAGGCGCTCGATGAGCTTGCGATCAGTGAAGCCGCCGCCGTCCTCGCCGTCGCGCCGTCCGACTACGTCGAGCTGTTTTCCGCCGCCCTTGCCGACCGCGTCGTGCGGCGGCCGCCGCGGCCGGGGCTGCGGGTGCGCATCCTCGGGCCGCTCGAAGCGCGGCTGACGCAAAGCGATCGCGTGATTCTCGGGGAACTCGTCGAGGGAGCCTGGCCGCCGGAAAGCCGGACCGACGCCTGGCTCAGCCGCCCGATGCGCAAGAAACTCGGCCTCGACCTGCCCGAGCGCCGCATCGGGCTTTCGGCTCACGATTTTGCCCAACTGCTCGGCGCGCGCGACGTGGTCCTCGCCCGCGCCGCCAAGGTTGCCGGCACGCCGACCGTTCCATCGCGCCTCATCCAGCGCCTCGCCGCGATTGCCGGGCCGCAGTGGCAGGCGGTGGTCGACCGCGGCAACTTCTACCTCGCCTGCGCGCGCGCGCTGGACCACCCGGAAAAGATTACGCCCGCGCCACGCCCGGCACCGACGCCGCCGCGCGCCGCGCGGCCTGCGCGCCTGCCGGTGACCGACATCGAGCACTGGCTGCGCGATCCTTATACGATCTACGCCAAGCGCATCCTGCACCTCACGCCGCTCGATGAGGTCGACGCGGCGCCGGGCGCCGCCGAGCGCGGCAACGTCATCCACGCCGCCATCGGCGAATTCACCCAGCGCTTTGCATCTGCGCTGCCCGCGGATGCGGTGCGCGAGCTCATCGCGCTCGGCCGAACGCATTTCGCCGAGGTTGCCGAGTTTCCCGAGGCGCGGGCGCTGTGGTGGCCGCGCTTCGCGCGCATCGCGCGCTGGTTTGCGGACTGGGAGCGGGCGCGGCGTCTGGGGCTTGTCGCGATTGACGCGGAGATCGAGGGCGAAATCTCGATCCCGCTCGGCGAGCGGGTTTTCAAGCTGCGCGCGCGGGCCGACCGCATCGAGCGCCAGGCCGACGGCCGCTACGTCATCATCGACTACAAGACCGGTTCGGCGCGCACGGAAAAACAGGTGCGCACTGGGCTTGCACCGCAGCTCACGCTCGAAGCCGCGATTTTGCGCAAGGGCGGATTCGCCGCCGTGCCGGCTGGCGGCTCGGTCGCCGAGCTGGCCTATGTGCTGCTCAAGGGCGCCGTGCCTCCGGGCAAGCACTGCGCCATCAAATTCGAAGACGGCACGCCCGACACACAGGCCGATCACGCGCTGGAGAAACTCACGGCGCTGGTGACGCGCTTCGAGGATGAGAACGAGCCCTATCGCTCGCTCGTCCATCCGATGTGGAAGGCGCGCTACGGCGACTACGACCACTTGGCGCGGGTCAAGGAATGGTCGGCGACCGGCGGTCCCGAGGACGAGATCGTGATCCCATGAGATCGCCGAACGTCATTCCCTCCGACGTGCGGCGCGTGCAGGCCGCCGTGTCTGATCCCGCCGTTTCCGCGTGGGTCGCCGCCAATGCCGGATCGGGCAAGACGCACGTGCTGGCGCAGCGCGTGATCAACCTGCTGCTCGCCGGCGTCGAGCCAGAGAAGATCCTCTGCATCACCTTCACCAAGGCAGCGGCCGCGAATATGGCGAAGCGCGTGTTCGACACGCTCGCGCACTGGACCACGCTCGACGATGCCGCCCTCGATGCCGCCGTTCTCGACCGATCCGGTTTGACGCTTGGCACTTCGTTGCCCGGCGCGAAGCGGGCCCTGGCGCGGCGGCTTTTTGCCCGCGCGCTGGAGACGCCGGGCGGCCTCAAGGTGCATACCATCCACGCCTTCTGCGCCCAGCTCCTGCACCAGTTTCCCTTCGAAGCGAACGTCACCGCCCACTTCAACGTGCTCGACGAGACGGCGCAGGTGCAGCTTCTGGAACAATTGACATTGGCCGTGCTGCTCGAAGGTGCTGCCGCGCCCGATGGCCCGCTCGGCCGCGCGCTCGGCACCGCAATGACTGCCGGCGCCGACCAGACGTTTCGCGACCTGATGCGCGAAGCGATCGGCCGGCGCGACGCGATCAGCGCCTGGCTCATGAGCACCGGCGGGGTTGACGAGGCAATCGCCGCTCTTTCCGGCGCGCTCGGCATCGCGCCGCACGACACGATCGACAGCGTCGAGGCCGAGTTCTTCGCAGGCTCCTTGATCGCGCCGTCGGAGTGGAGCGCCATTGCCGCGACCCTGACGCAGGGGAGCAAGAACGACTGCGACCAAGCCCGGCGGTTCGGCGTGCTCGCCGCATTGTCTGGCTCGGAACGGGTCGAAACCTACCTCGAGATTTTCTGCACCGATCAGGGAACCCCGCGCCAAACTATCGCTACGCGGGCGATCAAGGATCCCGCGTTGGTCGAACGGCTGTGCGCCGAGCGGGCGCGCGTCCATGGCGTCCTCGGACGGCGCAATGCCGTTGTCTGCCGCGACCGCAGCGCGGCGCTGCTCACCGTCGCTTCGGCGGTGCTGGCGCGCTACCACGACGAAAAGGAGCGGCGCGGTCTCGTCGACTACGACGACCTGATCGACAAGACGCTGGCGCTGCTCGAAAGCGTCGACGCGGCCTGGGTGCACTACAAGCTGGACCTCGGCATCGACCACCTGCTGATCGACGAGGCGCAGGACACGAGCGCCAAGCAGTGGGAGATCATCCAGCGCCTCGTCGCCGAATTCACCGCCGGCAAGGGCGCCCGCGAGCTCAGGCGCACGATCTTCGCCGTCGGCGACGAGAAGCAGTCGATCTTCTCCTTTCAGGACGCGGCGCCCGAGGAGTTCGCGGAGATGCGGCGCTATTTCGAAAGCGCGCACAAGGACGCCGGATTGGATTTTCTGTTCCGCAAGTTCGAGCATTCGTTCCGTTCCGGCGAGAGCGTGCTCGGCGCCGTCGATGAAGTGTTCAAGGCAAAGGAGGTCGCGGCGAGCGTCACCGCCGACAGCGACGGCTTCCCGCCGCACATCGCCCTGCCGGACGCACCGCCGAGCGTGGTCGAAATCTGGGAGCCGATGAAGCCGGACGAGCGCAGCGACATCGAGGGCTGGGACGCGCCGTTCGATACCGTGAGCGAGACGAGCCCGCGGGTGAAGCTCGCGCAAAGGATCGCGCGCACCGTGCGCAGGCTGGTCGACGATCGCACGCCGGTCGGCATCGACGGACGCGCCGCGCGCTACGGCGACGTGCTCGTCCTGGTGCGCCAGCGCGGGCCGCTGTTCGAGGCGATCATTCGCGCGCTGAAGAACGAGAAGCTCGAAGTCGCGGGCGCCGACCGTCTGCTGCTCACCGAGCACATCGCGGTCATGGACCTCATGGCGCTCGCCGACGCGCTCCTGCTGCCGCAGGACGATCTCGCGCTCGCTGCCGCGCTGCGCAGCCCGCTGTTCGGCTTCGCCGACGAGGACCTGTTCGAGATCGCCTGGGACCGCGGCCGCACCCCGTTGCGGGCAGTGCTGGACCGCAAGGCGGCAGCGCACGAACTGTTCGCGGAAGCCGCCGCGCGCCTCGACGAGCTTGCGCGGGCGGCGCGTCGGGAGACGCCGTTTGCCTTCTACGCCGCGCTCCTCGGCGCCGGCGGCGGGCGGCGGCGCTTCCTGGCGCGGCTCGGCCCGGAGGCAAACGACGCGCTCGACGAATTTCTCAATCTCGCACTCGACTACGAGCGGCGCGAGACGCCGTCGCTGCAGGGTTTTGTCGCCTGGCTCCGCGCGGCGCGCGCCGAGGTCAAGCGCGACATGGAGATTGCGCGCGACGAAGTGCGCGTCATGACCGTGCACGGCGCCAAGGGCCTCGAAGCGCCGATCGTGATCCTCGCCGATACGATGACGCCGCCGGCCGGTCCGCGGCCGCCGCGGCTCTTGGAGCTTCCCGACGGCGCCATGGTCTGGGCGGGGCGCAAGGACGATGACGCCCCGGCCGTCGCCGTCGCGCGCCAGGCGGCATTGGCGGAAGCGGAAAACGAATATCGCCGGCTCCTTTACGTCGCGATGACCCGCGCCGCCGACCTGCTGATCGTCTGCGGCGCCGACGGCGAACGCCAACGGCCGGCTGGCTGCTGGTACAATCTCGTGTGCGAACCGCTGCAGCCGTTTCTCGTTGCCGAAGGCGAAGGCGACGACAAGGTTTTCCGCTATCGCAAGGCCGGCGGCGCCGTGATCGCGAACCGCGCGCCGGCCGCGCCCGGTGCGTCCAAGACTGGCCGCATCGACATTCCGCCGTGGCTGCGGCAGCCGGCGCCGCCACAGGCGCCGCGTCCGCAGCCGCTGTCGCCCTCGTCGGCGTTCGAGGAGGAGATCGGCCGGGCTTTCGCGCACGCCGCCGGCTCGGCGATCGAACGGCGCAAGGCGCTCGCGCGCGGGCGGATCGTCCATCGGCTGATGCAGTCGCTGCCCGATATTCCGCCGCCCGCCCGCAAGGACGCGATCGCGCGATATCTCAGGGGCGCGGCCGCGGATTTCTCACCCGCCGAACAGATGGAGATGGCGCGTCAAGCCCTCGCCATTCTCGATGACCAGAGCTTTGCCGAAGTGTTTGCCGCCGGAAGCCGCGCCGAGGTGCCGATCGTCGGCCGCATCGCCTGCGCCGGCGGGGCGCCGATTGCCGTTTCCGGCCAAGTCGATCGGTTGGCGGTAACGCGCGATGCGGTCCTCATGGCCGACTACAAGACCGATGCGGCCGCTCCCCGCGAACTGGCCGAGGTACCTCGGCCCTATGTCGCGCAGCTTGCACTTTATCGTGCGGTCCTGGGGCGCATTTACCCGGAAAAAACGATTCGCGCGGCACTCGTCTTCACCGCTGGTCCGAGCGTTATGGAGATTCCCGATCCGGCCATGGACAAGGCGTTTACTGAGGCTATCGGCCGGGTCACGCTAAGGTGAGGCTCCCTTGACGGTCGGAAGGGCGGTTCATAGTTTCACGCCCTGCAAATTCTTTTCCGGACGAGAGGTCTTCCATGGTCGACAAGGTGACTGACGCAACGTTCGATCAGGCCGTGCTCAAGGCGAGCGGGCCCGTTGTGGTGGACTTCTGGGCCGAGTGGTGCGGCCCCTGCCGGATGATCGGTCCCGCCCTCGAGGAGATTTCCAATTCGCTCGACGGCAAGGTGAAGATCCTCAAGCTCAACGTCGACGAGAATCCCGCGACCGCGGCGAAATACGGCGTCATGTCGATCCCGACGCTGATGCTGTTCAAGGGCGGCCAGCTCGCCTCCCGCCAGGTCGGTGCCGCGCCGAAGCAGAAGCTGGAGCAGTGGATCACCGCCTCGGTGTGATTCCAACGGCATTTAATGTTGATCGTCATCCTGAGGCGCCCGCGCGTAGCGCGGGCCTCGAAGGATGCTACCGGAGCGCCCAGGCCGTCGCCCTTCGAGGCTCGCTTCGCTCGCACCTCAGGGTAACGGGCGTGAGCCATGAAACTGCGCAGTTGGCGTCAATGCCGGAAGTGCCGCGTGCCCGTAAACACCATGGCGATGCCGTGATCGTCGGCGGCCTTGATCACCTCGTCGTCGCGCATTGAGCCGCCCGGCTGGATCACGGCAGTAGCGCCGGCTTCGATCGCAACGAGCAAGCCGTCGGCGAACGGGAAGAAGGCATCGGACGCGACCACCGATCCCTTGGTCGCGGGCTCCTTGAGGCCGGCGGCGGCGGCCGCATCGGCGGCCTTGCGCGCAGCAATGCGCGCCGCGTCGACCCGGCTCATCTGTCCGGCGCCGATGCCGACGGTCGCCAAATCCTTGGCATAGACGATCGTGTTCGATTTCACGTGCTTGGCGACACGGAAGGCGAAGCGCAGGTCGCGCAGCTCGGCATTGCTCGGCGCGCGCTTGGTCACCGGCTCCAAGTCCATGTCATCGGCCACGGCGTTGTCGCGCGACTGCACCAGCAGGCCGCCGGCGACGGTCTTCGCCGTCAGTCCGGCCGCGCGCGGATCGGGCAGTCCGCCGGCGATCAGCAGCCGCAGGTTCTTCCTGGCGGCGACGATGGCGGCGGCTTCCTCGGTCGCATCCGGCGCGATGATCACTTCGGTGAAGATTTCGGTGATGGCGCGCGCCGCGTCCGCATCGAGCGTTCGGTTGAGCGCGACGATGCCGCCATAGGCCGAGACCGGGTCGCAGGCGAGCGCCTTGCGGTAGGCGTCGCTGAGGCTTTCGCCCTCGGCGACGCCGCAGGGATTGGCGTGCTTGATGATGGCGCAGGCGGCAGTGCGGGCCGGATCGAACTCGGCGACGCATTCGTAGGCGGCGTCGGTGTCGTTGATGTTGTTGTAGGAGAGTTGCTTGCCCTGTGCCTGCCGCGCCGCGGCGACGCCGAAGCGCGCATCGGGCGTGCGATAGAAGGCCGCCCACTGGTGCGGGTTTTCGCCATAGCGCAACGCTTCGATGAGCCGGCCGCCGAGGGTGCGATAAGCGGGCGCCCGCTCGCCGAGCTCGCCGGCCAACCAGTTGGCGATCGCCGCATCGTAGGCGGCCGTGCGGGCAAAGGCCTTGGCCGCGAGCCTTTTGCGCAGAGCGAGCGAGGTCCTGCCGCCATGCCGGCCGAGCTCTTCCAGCACCGCGGCGTAGTCGTCCGCGTCGACGAGCACGGCGACATCGGCATGGTTCTTGGCGGCCGAGCGGATCATGGCCGGCCCGCCGATATCGATATTCTCGATGCACGCGGCAAAATCCGCGCCGCGCGCGGCCGTGTCCTCGAACGGATAGAGGTTGACGACCACCATATCGATCGGACGTATCCGGTGCGTTTGCAGGGCTTCAGCGTGCGCGGGATTGCCGCGAACCGCGAGCAGCCCGCCGTGCACCGCCGGATGCAGGGTCTTGACGCGGCCGTCCATCATCTCGGGGAAGCCGGTCAGCTCGGCAATGTCGATGACCGCGAGCCCCGCCTTGCCCAGCGTCTCGCGCGTGCCGCCGGTGGAGACGAGTTCGATGCCGCAGCCCGCAAGAGCGCGGGCGAACTCGACGATCCCGCCCTTGTCGGAAACGGAGATGAGAGCGCGCGAGGCGCGGCGCAGATCTTCGGTCATGGCGGTCCTTGCACCTGCTCTCTCATTTGGTCATGCCGGATCGCCGCAACGCGTGAGTCCTCAATCCAGAAATACCAACAGCGACAACTGACTCCAGATCTGCCGTGGCCGCGTGCCGGAACGGCAAGTTGGGCGGCGACAGCTCACGACGTGAGCTTGGGTTGCTCGCCGCGCACGCGTCGCCCCACCCCTTCGGCCGCGGCGGGGTCGGTCTGCTGGAAGCTCCAGACCACGCGCGGCACGCTGCTGGCGTGCCCGTAGATGACCATCTGCACCGTGCGGCGCGGGCCGTCGGTTCCGGAGAGATAGACGCTGTCCTCGAGCCCCACACGCTCCTCGGGGGCGTTGAAAGTCCACACCTCGTTGTTTGGCGCAACGAGCACCACGCCATGGTCTTCGGTGAGCAAGGTGGCCTTGACCGAGGGGTGGAGATGAAAGCGCACCGCATAGTGATCACGGCTGGTGCGCACTTGCTCGCCGCCGTCGGCGGACAGGAACACGTCCTCGCCTTCGAGCCGCGTGCCGTCGGCCGCGAGCGTGATCGTGCGCTCGTGCACGATGCCGCAGGCGTCGGCATAGCCGTCGTGAGCCGCCCGCAGCACGACCGAGTCGGCGCGGTTCTCGCGCGCCACCGAAACGTGGCGCGGGCCGCCCAGCATCGGCGCGCCGCCCAATGCCCGGCGGAACGCCGCCGATTCGACGAAGCCCGCCGACGATGTCTGGTTGAGGGTCACCGTCGAATGCGCCGCGGTCTCGCGCGCGTGCCGGCGCCAATCCTCGCGTGCGGTCGGCGGCATGCCGCAGTTCACCACGATGAGGCTCTGCTGGGGCGTCGAGAATTCAAACGAAAGGCAGCCGGCATGGGCTTCCAGGCTCATCTCGATCGGCGGCGCCCGGCCGGTATCCATGATCACGACGCCGCCGGCGGCTTCGAGGCGCTGATAAGCCGAATGCGGCGCGTTCGACAGCGGCGTGCCGCGGGTATCGTCGTAGGCGAGCAACGTCATCAGCACGTCGACCGGCGTCATTCCCATGCCATTGAAATGCGCAAAGCTTCCCTCCGAATGGCGGAAGAAACGCAACATCGGGATCATGCGGTCGATGGCGTTGAGCAGCGGCTGCGGCGGCGCGATATTGCGCGACTTGAACGCATGGCGAAGCGGCAGGAACTCAAGCAACAGCTCGATGACCGCCTCGGGATTGCGGCCGACATGGCCGCCGTCGGGCAGGATCTGCCGTTCGATCTCGTGGTTGAGGCGCTCCGTCGCAGACTTGATGCGGTGGCTCTGGCTGGCGATGCAGAGCGCCGCATAGGTGAGCGCGACCGTCGCCTGCAGGCGTGCGACGCCGCGGCTCGCGTCGCCCGCCGTGTGACGCAGATAGCGGACCTGGCGCAGGAGGCTGCGCAGGAAGCGCCGATAGAAACGCACGTCGGCGTCCTGCAGCACCAGCGTCGACTGGCTGAGCCAGGAGATGACGCGCCGGGACAGCACATCGGGCCGCCAGGCCAGCGGGTGCCAAGAGCCTTGCAAGGTGATCCATTCGTCCACCAGCGCGCGCGCATTGGCGCGCGTGATGGCGGATTCGGCGGCACGCAGGTGACGCAGCCAGCCGAAGCCGAGAAGCGCCGTCGCCCATTCCTCGGACGGTGGCTCCATCTCGAACACCGAGCGGCCGTCGCAGACCACGACCTTGCCGGCGAAGGCGAAGCGGCCGGAATAGATTTCGCTCGCGCGCGTGCCGTCGGCGGTGCGCAGCTCCTGCGGCGCGATCAGAAGCCGCTCCGTCCGGAGCGGTATGAGCGACAGGCGCAGCACCGGATGGCCGCTGAGCCAACCGGCGAAGCGCCGCAGCCCGCCGCGGAGGACGAGCCAGGACAGCTTGGCGTGGTCGGCAACTGAAACGCGCGACATCGACGCGCTCGCCCCTCAGTTAGACGCGGGCGTCCCGGCGTCCCGCGGCGTCACCTATAACGGAATGGTCCGCCGACGGCCAACACCTGCAACTGGGCGGAACGTCACCGCTTTTCGAGCCGCGCCGCGTAGAAACCGTCGATCCCCGCAAACCGCTGATCGGAATCGGGGAAATGGCACGGCAGGGTGCGCAGATCGCCGTCGTTGGTGATGAACTCGGCGCGGCCGGCCAGCTCGGAAGGCGTGATCGGCACGCGCCGCCAGCCGGCCTCGCGCGCCAGGAATTCGTCGATCGCCTGCTGACCTTCCTCCGGCTCGAGCGAGCAGGTGCAATAGAGGAGAATGCCGCCCGCCCTGGTCAGGGTGGCGGCGCGTGCGATGAGCCGGCGCTGAAGTGCGGCGAGCGCGGCGAGATCGGACGGCTGCTTGAGCCAGGGCACGTCAGGATGCCGGCGGATCGTGCCCGTCGAGGAGCACGGTGCGTCGAGGAGTACGGCGTCGAACGGCTCGGCGGTCCATTCTTCGACATCGGTGCAGACGAGCTCGGCTTCAAGCGACAATCGGGAGAGATTTCCACGCAGGCGCTCAAGCCGGGCCGGCGAGCGGTCGACCGCGGTGAGGCGGGCGCCGGCGGCGGCAAGCTGCGCCGCCTTGCCGCCGGGAGCGGCGCACAGGTCGGTCACGCGAAGCCCGCCCACATTGCCGAACAGGCGCGCCGGCAAGGCCGCCGCGGCGTCCTGCACCCACCAGGCGCCCTCGGCAAAGCCCGGAAGCGACGTCACGGCACCATGGGCGACGGTCCGCACCGAGCCGGTCGGCAGCAGGCGGCCGTCAAGCTTGGTGGCCCACGTTTCGGGGTCGCTCTTCACTGTGAGATCGAGAGCCGGCTCATGGCCATGGGCTCCGGCGATGGCACGGGCGGTGGCCTCGCCGTAGTTCTCGCTCCAGCGCGCCATCAGCCACGGCGGCGTGTCGAGAATGGCCGGGTCGAGGGCCGCGAGCCGCTCCGCCCCTTCACGCGCGAGGCGCCGCAATACGGCGTTGACGAGACCGGCATAGCGCGCCGCTTGCCGGTCCGCCTGCGCGAGCCGCACCGAAAGATCGACGGCGGCGTGATCCGGCACATCGAGAAAAAGAATCTGGGCCGCTCCGACGAGCAGTGCGGTCTCGACGCGCGGCGCTTGCGCGGGCAGGCCTTCCTCGAGACAGAGGCCGATGAGGTGGCGCAGCGTACCCAGCCGGCGCAGCGCCGTCGCCGTGAGCGCCCGGACGAACGCACGGTCGCGCCCCGCCAGTTCCGAAAAGGCCGGGCGCGCTGCGGCCGCTTCGAACTCGTCGTCGAGGGCGCGGCGGCGGCGCAGCACGCCGTCGAGGACGTCGGCCGCGATACGGCGGGCGGCGAAACCCGGCACATCGTGGGCGGGGCGCTGCGGCCGAGTCATGGATCGCGGCGGCGAGCCTTCATGGGATTTCTTTGCACGGATCACGAGGCGCGAGCGAGAGGCGCCCACCGAAGACTTGCGGCGCCGTCCGGCCCGCGCCAAGTGATTGCGTATGCCGCTCGACGAGAAAGTGCCAAAACCTTCCGCCAGTAGCGCGGCCTCCGACACTGCCCCTGAGCGGCATTCGCCGACGACGGCGGCCCAGCGGGCGCTCGCGGAAGCGGACGCCCGCCGCGCCGAGCGCGACCACAAGCGGGCGAGCACCGAGCCGCGGGAAGTCAACGGGCGCGGCGGCCTCGATCCAACTCGTTACGGCGATTGGGAAATCAACGGACTCACCTCAGATTTCTAGTGCGTCGCCTTGACAATTTTCCTATTCAGTTGAAAATAGTCCTAGATCGCGTGTAGCGTCTAAGTATCTAAATAGGATCCGCTGCTATCAAAGGTGCGCCAAGATGCGCTTCCTTTCGAACCGTGCCCGTCTGCCGATTCTGGCTGGATCGGTGTTTGCGGTCGGCCTCCTGGTCAACGCAGCGGTAAGGTCGCCGACGACCGGGCGCTCGGCTGCGTTGGCCGTGCCGGCGTTCGGCGCAGCGCGTGGCGGGCAGCCGGCAGCACTCGGCGGTGCGCGTCCGTCAGGGCTCGATCCGCGGTTCGGTTATTCCGCCCAAGTGGTGCACGTTATTGACGGTGACACCTTCGAAGCGCGGGTTGCGGTCTGGCCCGGGATCGAGATCAAAACCAAGGTACGGCTGCGCGGTATCGATGCGCCTGAGCTTCATGCCCGCTGTGACGACGAGTGGGTGCGGGCGCAAGCGGCACGGGCGGCGCTGGAGAAGATTCTAGCGCAGGGCGCGGTAAGGATTGCGCAAGTCGGGCCGGACAAATACGCCGGGCGTATCGACGCCGTGGTCTCGACCCGCAACACCGCGGACGTTTCCGCGGCACTCCTGAGCGGCGGCTGGGCACGCAGCTATAGCGGCGGCCGGCGCGGGAGCTGGTGCTGAAAGCCGGTAGTCAGGGCACGTCGGGTATCAGGAGTCGGGATCGGCACCTCAAGTATCAGTGCCAGCCCCCGACGCCTGATCCTGGACCCCCGTCCCACCACCCCTGATTACTGGACGACGACCTGCGTGCCGACGCCGACCCGATGGAAAAGGTCGGTAATGTCCTCGTTGAACATGCGAATGCAGCCGTGCGAGACGTAGCCGCCGATCGTTCCCGGCGCGTTGGTGCCGTGAATGGCGTATTCGGTGCCCGAAAGCGTCATTGCCGCGACACCCATCGGATTGGACGGCGAGCCGCCCGGGACGACGGCCGCGCCCGAGCGGTAGTCGCGCCTGATCGACGCCGGCGCCTGCCAGGCCGGCCTGATGTATTTGCCGCTGATGAACGACGTTCCGGACCACTGCATGCCTGCGCGGCCGACGCCGACCGGATAGCGGATCGCCTGACCGCCGCCGAGCACGTAGTAGAGGTGCCGCTCACGCGTCCTCACCACGATGGTGCCGGCCATATAACTGCCCCCCATCGTTACCGTCTGGCCGTGGGCGAGCGCCGCCCGCGGCGTGGCGAAAGAAGCACCGGCGATGGCCGCCAGGGCGGCCGCAAACAGAATTTTGCCTCGCATTGTGAAAACCCCGACACCGGATTGTGCCGCCGACCGTGCTCCCCGGCGGGGCCGGGTTCGCGGCGGAAAACCAATCATAGTCGAAAGTGCGGGCGCGCTCAGCTTCGCCCGCATGGGACGGTAAAGTTTTCACAAATTTTTTCCGCCTGTGCCCTTCGTGCACCAGCGCGGCGGGGCGATCTCTGACAGTTCAGCCGGCGTAGACGTCCGCCAGGGCCAGTTCCAGCCCCGGCGGGTCGAGGGCGATCGCACCCTCGGTGACGACGCGGGTGAGGATGGCGTCGCCGGACCGCGAATGATGAAGGATCAATGACCGAGTCGGATCGACGATGAGGTAGTGGGCGAGGCTAGGGAGCAGGAAATAGCCGGCGAGCTTGATCGCAAGATCGACTTGGCGGCTCGAGGGGGACAGCACCTCGACGACGATCACTGGCTCGGGCACTTCGATCGCGGACGGGGAAAGCTTCTCTCCGCAATAGACCAGCGCGTCGGGCTCGTACGCAGTCGTCTCGTCGATGCGAACGGTCATGCCGTCGGGAAATACATGACAGGAGAGATGGCGCGCTCGGATGCCCGCCAGCAAGGCATTGTAGACGGCAGCCTTAGTGTCGGCGTGCCCGGCTGTTTCAGGGGACATCGCGTAGACCTCGCCCCTGAACAGCTCATAGCGTCCGGGCTGGTCCACGGCCCAGGCCAGGAACTCGTCGACATTCATGCGCAGCTTGGTCAGCGCGGTCATGGCGTGATCATACGCCGGTCCGGCCGCCCGGGCGAGATTGCACGGGCAGCTACGCGCTTTTCTTGTTCTGCCGGTTGGTCACGAGGTCGTCGACGACGGCCGGATCGGCCAATGTCGAGGTATCGCCGAGATTGCCGGACTCGTCCTCGGCGATCTTGCGCAGGATGCGGCGCATGATCTTGCCGGAGCGCGTCTTCGGCAGATGGGGAGCGAACTGGATCAGGTCGGGCGAAGCGATCGGGCCGATCTCCTTGCGCACCCAGCCGGTCAGCTCCTTGCGCAGCTCTTCGGTCGGCTGCTCGCCGGCCATCAGGGTGACGTAGGCGTAGATGCCCTGGCCCTTGATGTCGTGGGGGTAACCAACGACGGCGGCTTCCGAGACCTTCGGATGCGCGACCAGGGCCGATTCGACCTCGGCGGTGCCGAGCCGGTGACCGGCGACGTTGATCACGTCGTCGACGCGGCCGGTGATCCAGTAATAGCCGTCGGCGTCGCGGCGGCAACCGTCGCCGGTGAAATACTTGCCGGGATAAGCCTTGAAGTAAGTGTCGACGAAGCGCTGGTGATCGCCATAGACGGTGCGCATCTGCCCGGGCCACGAATTGGCGATGCAGAGATTTCCCGTCGCCGGTCCTTCCAGCACCTTGCCCTCGGCATCGACGATTTGCGGCACCACGCCGAAGAACGGCCGCGTCGCCGAGCCGGGCTTGAGCCGGGTCGCGCCGGGAAGCGGCGTGATGAGGATGCCCCCGGTCTCGGTCTGCCACCAGGTATCGACGATCGGGCAGCGCCCGTCGCCGACGACGCGGTGATACCATTCCCAAGCCTCGGGATTGATCGGCTCGCCGACGGTGCCGAGAAGCCGCAACGATGCGCGCGAGGTCTTCTTCACCGGCGCGTCGCCCGCCTGCATCAGGGCGCGGATCGCCGTCGGCGCCGTGTAGAAGGTGTTGACCTTGTGCTTGTCGATGACTTCCCAGAAACGCGACGTCGACGGATAGTTCGGCACGCCCTCGAACATCAGCGTGGTGGCGCCGTTCGCCAGCGGTCCATAGACGATGTAGCTGTGGCCGGTGACCCAGCCGACGTCGGCGGTGCACCAGTAGATGTCGCCGTCGTGGTAATCGAAGATCAGCTGGTGGGTCAGCGAGACGAAGAGCAGATAACCGCCGGTCGTGTGCAGCACGCCTTTCGGCTTTCCGGTCGAGCCTGACGTGTAGAGGATGAACAGCGGATCTTCGGCGTTCATCTCCGCGCACGGGCATTCGGACGTCACCATGTCGGCGGCCTCGTGGTACCAGACGTCGCGTCCCGGCTCCATTTCGACGGCCGCGCCGGTGCGCCTGACCACGATCACGTGGTCGACGCCGCCGACCTTGGCGATCGCCGCGTCGGTGTTGACCTTGAGCGGCACCTTGCGGCCGCCGCGCAAGCCTTCGTCGGCGGTGATGACGACGTTCGACTTGCAGTCCTCGATGCGGCCGGCGAGCGATTCCGGCGAAAAGCCGCCGAACACCACGGAATGGATGGCGCCGATGCGTGCGCACGCGAGGATGGCGTAGGCCGCCTCGGGGATCATCGGCAGATAGATGGTGACGCGGTCGCCTTTGCCGACGTTGCGGTTGCGCAGCACGTTGGCGAAGCGGCAGACCTCGTCGTGCAGCTCCTGGTAGGTGATCTTCCTGGAGTCCTTGGGATCGTCGCCTTCCCAGATGATCGCGGTCTGGTCGCCGCGCTTGGCGAGATGGCGGTCGATGCAGTTGTAGGCGGCGTTGGTGGAGCCGTCCTCGAACCATTTGATGGAGACGTGACGCGGGTCGAAGGAGGTGTTCTTGACCTTGGTGAAGGGCTCGTACCAGTGGATGCGCTCCGCCTGCTCCGCCCAGAAGCCGTCGGGATCGGCGACCGAGCGCTCGTACATGCGGTGGTAGTCGGCGTCGCTGACATAGGCGCGCTTGGTCCACTCGGCGGGTATTTCGTAGATCTTGTCCGACATCTCTTCCTCCGGGCGCACGGCCTTTGCGGCCTTTATCGAAGCGTTCTTCCCGCACGACATTATGCGCCGACGGGCTGACGAGCGACAAGGCTGGGAAATCCCGGCGCGACAATGCGGCAGATATCGCCGCGTCCAACGCCGACTTCAGCCGCCCGACATCCCGCCCATCTTGCAGATAAGCTTCCACTCGTCCGC
Organism: uncultured Alphaproteobacteria bacterium; assembly: GCA_963833665.1. GTDB lineage: Bacteria > Pseudomonadota > Alphaproteobacteria > Rhizobiales > Xanthobacteraceae > BOG-931. The sequence continues at coordinate 75,788 of CAWHZA010000064.1, forward strand.
AGTGACCGGCTGCACCGACAAGCGGGGATACTTCGCCAGGATCATGTCCTTCAGCTTCGGCTCGGCCTTGACGGCGGCGAGCGTCACCGGCTTGGGCAGCGGCTCGACGGCTCCGGTGGTGACCGCGACCCAAGGCTCGCCGGTGCCGGCGGTCGGGTCCGGATAGTGTTCGCGGATCACTTCGCCGATGCCGACGATCTGTTTCTGATCGCCGGTGTGATAGAAAAAGAACTTCTCGCCCTTTTTCATCTCCTTGAGGTGGCGGCGCGCGGTGAAATTGCGCACGCCGTTCCACGGCTCGCCCTTGGCGCCGCGCTGGACCTGATCGTCCCAGGAAAACTCTTCCGGCTCGGTCTTGAGAAGCCAATACGCCATGTCATCCCTCCGATTTGAGCGGCCGCATCAGTAATGATTCGATCGCGGCGTCGACGGTCATCCTTTCCGCGAGCACCGCGGCGACGGCAGACGAGATCGGCATGTCGACGCCGCGCTCATGCGCCATTTCAAGGAGCACCGGCGCGGTGAAGACTCCTTCGGCGAGGCCGCCTTGGATCGCGTCCGGCTTATGCCCGCGCCCGAGATTGATGCCGAAGGCGAAGTTGCGCGACTGCGGGCTCGAAGCGGTCAACAGCAGGTCGCCGAGCCCGGAAAGGCCCATCATCGTCTCCGGCCGCGCGCCGTAGGCCTTGCCGAACCGCATCAGCTCGGCGAAGCCGCGCGTCGTCAGCGCCGCAGCGGCGCTGGCGCCGAGGCCGCGCCCGGAAACGATGCCGGCGGCAATGGCGAGCACGTTCTTGGCGGCGCCGCCGATCTCGACGCCGCGCACATCGGTTGAATGGTAGGGACGGAAGCTCGCCGAGCCGATCGCCTGCGCCAGCGCCGCGGCGAGCTCGCCATCGCTCGCGGCGAGCGTGACTGCGGTCGGCATCCCGCGCGCCACGTCGGCAGCGAAGCTCGGCCCGGAAAGGATTGCCGGAGCGGCGCTCGGCACGCATTCGGCGATGATCTCGTTCATGAACTTTCTGGTGCCGCGTTCGATGCCCTTGGCACAGACGATGACCGGCGTGCCCGCCCCGATGAGCGGCGCCAGCGCCGTTGCGACCCGACGCACCGTCTGTGCCGGCACAACGAGCAGCAGCGCGTCGGCGCGCGCGGCCTCGGCCAGATTGCCGATGAGCGCAATGGCGTCGTCGAGCCGGACGCCGGGCAAAAAGAGGCTCTCGCGCGCCTTCGCCAGGTGCGCGGCATTGACGGCGTCGTGCTCCCACAACACGACCTTTCGCCCGGCGCGCGCGCAAGTCAGCGCCAGCGCGGTTCCCCAGGCGCCGGCTCCGATCACCCCGATTTGCTCGAACCCCATCAGCCGAAATGCTCGCGCTCACAGCGCTTCGCCGCGCAGCAGCTTCGGCACGTCGCCGACGAGGCCAGCGGCTTCGCGCATGAACAGGCGTTTGAGATTGGGCACGCGGTCGACCAGGCCGAGGCCGATGTCGCGGGCAAGGCGCAGCACGGCGGATTGGTTGGAGAACAGGCGATTGAGGCCGTCGGTGGCGAGCCCCATCGACATGGTATCGAAACGCCGCCAGCGCTGATAACGCTCGAGCACGTCCGGCGCCCCGGGGTCGAGCCCGAGGCGCGCGGCATCGACGATCACTTCGGCGAGCGCCGCGACGTCCTTGAGCCCCATGTTGAGACCCTGGCCGGCGATCGGATGGATGACGTGCGCGGCATCGCCGACGAGCGCGATCCGGTCGGCGACGAACGAGCGCGCGACGGAAAAGCCGAGCGGATGCACCCGACGCGCGCCGACGGTCGTGATCTCGCCGAGATGCAGCTTGAATCGGCGCTCGAGCTCGGCACGAAAGTCGGCATCGGGCAGCGCCATGATGCGCTCTGCCTCACGCGCCGTTTCCGTCCACACGATCGACGAGCGCCGTTCCTTGAGCGGCAGGATCGCGAACGGCCCTGCCGGCAGAAAATGCTCTTCGGCGCGTCCGCCATGGTCGCGTTCATGCCCGACGGTGGTGACGATCGCCGACTGGCCGTAGCTCCAGCCGTGCGTGGCGATGCCGGCGCCTTCCCGGATCGACGAACGTGCGCCGTCGGCGGCGACCAGGAGCCGCGCCGCGATCGCGTCGCCGTTCGCAAGCTCGACATTGACGTGCTGCGCAGAGCGATGCGCCGACGCGCGCGCACCCCTGGAGAAGCGGGTTTGGCTGCTGTCGGGCGCGCGCACCTCCCTTTCGTGGGCAGGATAGGAAAAACGCGCGACGGCGGTCCGTCGGCATTCGACGCCGGTCTCCTTCGCCTTCGCTTCGAGCGCGGCGATGAGGTGGCGGTTTTCAATCATGTGGGCGAACGGTTCGCCCGGCTCGATCTCGCCGGCGAAGGTCAGAAAGGCCGGCCGCACGGCGTCATCGAGCCGGCTGTCGGTGACGACCATGTCGAGGATCGGCTGCGCCTCGCCGGCGACCGCCTGCCAGATGCCGAGCGCGTCAAGCAGTCGGCGCGCCGCCGCGACAATCGCCGAGGCACGTTCGTCGCCCGCATGGCTCGCCCCGAGCGTCGGGTCGGCGACCGTCACCGAGAAGGATGACCCGAGCCCCTGGCGCAGCGCGATCGCGAGCGTCAGCCCGGCAAAGCCGCCGCCGGCGATCAGCACATCACCTCGGTCGTCCGGATGGGTCATCAAGGAACCTGTTCCTGGACCACAGCGAGCCAGCAGCATATAGCATCGCCCCGCCATCGTGCGAATTCGTCGATACCGTCGGCGTGTCGCGCCCTCGTGGAACGCCCGAAGGAAAAGCCATTCATGTCGTCTTCGGTCATCCAGGAACTGCTCGACATCCTCGATCTCGAGCCGCTCGAAGTGAACCTGTTTCGCGGCCGCTCGCCGCAATCGCGCTGGCAACGCGTCTATGGCGGCCAAGTGATCGGCCAGGCCCTGGTGGCGGCCTGCCGCACGGTCGACGAAGTTGCGCAGCGGCCGCCCCACTCCTTGCACGCCTATTTCCTGCTCGGCGGCGATCCCAAGGTCCCGATCGTCTACGAGGTCGAGCGTATCCGCGATGGGCGCAGCTTCACCACGCGGCGCGTGACCGCGATCCAGCACGGCCGCGCGATTTTTTCGATGGAGGTGTCGTTCCACGGCGCCGAGGAGGGATTGTCACACCAGTTTCCGATGCCCGACGTGCCCAAGCCCGAACTCGCTGCCGAGCGAGACCGAGATCAGGCAGCGCATGCTGCATCTGCTCCCCGAACCGGTGCGCCGCTACTATCAGCGCGAACGGCCGATCGAGATGCGGGCCGTCGAATACGGCCGGTATCTCGGCCAGCAGGTTGAGGGGGACCGCTTTCACGTGTGGGTTCGCGCCACCGGCCGGCTGCCCGACGAGCCGGCCATCCACCAATGCGTGCTCGCTTATGCGTCGGACATGAGCTTGCTCGGCGCCGCGCTCATTCCGCACGGACGCAGCCTGTTCAGCGATGAGTTCATGGCGGCAAGCCTCGACCACGCGATGTGGTTTCATCGCCCGTTCCGCGCCGACGAGTGGATGCTCTACGTGCAGGATAGTCCGAGCCTCGCCGGCTCGCGCGGCTTCACCCGCGGCGAGATCTTCGCCAGCGACGGTACTCTGGTCGCCTCGGTTGCGCAGGAAGGACTGCTGCGGCAACGCCGTCCGAAGCCGAAATAGGGCCCCCCGAACGAGCCCCGGCTCCTTCGGGGGACTTCCGCCAATAAACTGCTTAATTCGGGCCCGCCTTGCCGATAGTGTGGACATCAGATCTTCGCGCCCGGGGAACGCTCCATGAAGCTCGTCATCGCCATCATCAAGCCCTTCAAGCTCGAAGAGGTGCGCGACGCCCTCACGGCGATCGGCGTCCACGGTATGACCATCACCGAGGTCAAGGGCTACGGCCGGCAGAAGGGCCACACTGAAATCTACCGCGGCGCGGAATACGCCGTGAACTTCCTGCCCAAAATCCGCATCGAGGTGGCGGTCGCCGCGGATGCGGCCGACCGAGTCGTGGAGGCGATCGGTACTGCCGCCAAGACTGGGCAGATCGGCGACGGCAAGATCTTTGTTGCGCCGATCGAGCAAGCCGTGCGCATACGCACCGGCGAGACCGACGCCGACGCCCTCTAACCCCGCGTCCGGTTGGCCTGCGACCTGGCTTCGTCGGCAATCGCCTAGTTTCTAGGCACGGTGTCCGATCTTTGGGCGGACGCCCTCGCTGCGTATCTCCGCGCGAGACACCCGGTCGCGATTCTCATCCCAACAAGCGCCGTTTCCCACTGCGGCAAGCCGGTTTCCGTGAACTGGCACGCCGCTTGATTCTAATGCTGCGTCGGGTGCGCGCGGGTACGCCTGCGGGCTGGTTGATGTTGCTCGGTCGAGCGCGACGCTTGATCGACAACTGGGAGATTGAACCAATGAAAATTGTCATGGCCATCATCAAGCCGTTCAAGCTCGACGAGGTCCGCGACGCCCTCACCAAGATCGGCATTCAGGGGCTGACCGTCACCGAGGTGAAGGGTTACGGGCGACAGAAGGGCCACACCGAAATCTATCGCGGCGCCGAATATGCCGTGAGCTTCCTGCCGAAGATCAAGCTCGAGGTCGCCTGCCCCTCCGATCAGGTCGACAAGGTCATCGAGACCATCACGGCCTCGGCGAAGACCGGCCAGATCGGCGACGGCAAGATCTTCGTGCTCGGCCTCGATCATGCGGTCCGCATCCGCACCGGCGAGATCGATGCCTCAGCCCTCTAGACAACCCGCACCTCCATCTGCACGGACAGGAGTGAAATCATGACCTTGAAGAAATTCTCGCGTGCGGGGCTCGTCGCTCTCGCCGGCGCGGTTCTGCTTGCCATCGTGCTGAGCCTGCCGACGTTCCATGGATCGTACGCGCAGACTTCGACGACTACCGAGGCGCCCGCGACGCCGGCGGCTGCCGCACCCGCGGCTGCCGAGGCTGCGCCGCCGGCATGCGACGCCAAGACGCTCGAGAAATGCACGCCGAATTCGGGCGACACCGCCTGGATGCTCACCTCCATGGCCATCGTGCTGATGATGACCATTCCCGGCCTGGCGCTGTTCTACGGCGGCATGGTGCGCAAGAAGAACGTCGGCGATACGGTGATGACGAGCTTCGCCATCACCTGCCTGGTCAGCATCCTCTGGCTGTTCTTCACCTACAGCCTGGCGTTCCGCAGCGGCACGCCGTTCATCGGCGGGTTTGATCGCGCCTTCCTGCAGGGAATCGTCAGCAACACCTTCAAGGACGGCGTGGGGCTGAACATCGGCACGCCCAACTCGCTGGCGCCGACCATTCCCGAGACCGTCTATTCGATGTTCCAGTTGACGTTCGCGATCATCACCGCGGCGCTCATCGCCGGATCGTTCGCCGAGCGCATGAAGTTCTCGGCGATGCTCTGGTTCATCGGCCTGTGGGCGATCTTCGTCTATTCGCCGATCGCGCACTGGGTGTGGGGACCGGACGGCATCTTCAACAGCGCCAATCCCGATGCCAAGTTCCACGTGCTCGACTTCGCCGGCGGCACGGTGGTGCACGTCAATTCGGGCACCGCGGGCCTGATGGCGGCGCTGATGCTCGGCAAGCGCAAGGACGCCGGGCCCGGCCATAACATGGTGCTGACCATGATCGGCGCCTCGCTGCTGTGGGTCGGCTGGTTCGGATTCAACGCCGGCTCGGCGGTCACCGCCGGCATGCAGGCCGGCATGGCGATGACCGTCACGCACCTTGCGACCGCGACCGCGGGCTTCACCTGGATGATCGTCGAGTGGATCCTGCGCGGCAAGCCGACCGTCATCGGCATCTGCTCCGGCGCGGTGGCCGGGCTCGTCGCCATAACCCCGGCGTCCGGCTTCGTCGGCCCGATGGGAGCGTTCTGGATCGGCGTCGCCGCCGGCATCGTCTGCTACTGGGGCGTCACCGGGCTCAAGCACTTCTTCGGTTACGACGACGCGCTCGACGTGTTCGGCGTGCACGCGGTCGGCGGAGCGACGGGCGCGCTGCTCACCGGCGTATTCGCCGTCGAGCAATACGGCGGCACCGCCGGGCTGATCGAGGGCAACCCCGGGCAGGTGCTCACCCAGATCGTCGGCATCGCCGCCGTGTTCGTCTACGACGCGGTCGTGACGCTCATCATCCTCTGGCTCGTCAACCTGGTCATCGGGCTGCGCGTGACCGAGGATGTCGAGCGCGAAGGTCTCGATCTCGCGCTGCACGGCGAGACCGTACAATAGGAGGTCGGCGCGCCGGAGATCCGGCAGCGTCTCCTCTGTCGAGAGGCCCCGTCACCCGCCGGGGCCTCTTGCGTCATCCGCTATCCTTAGAACTCGATCAGCAATGTCGCCCGCTGGCGGGGAAAATCCGTCAGGTCGAGCGCGGCTCTGACGCGCCGATCTCGCGGCCGGCGATCAGCTTCCAGGCGGCGCTCATGAGCACCTTGGGGGCGATCTTCCAGAAGAACGTTGGGCTCAGATAGACGGCGCCGCCGGTCAACGAGTTGAACGCCACGCCTTTGGTAGTGGCGCAGATACCAGAGATCGACGCCGACCACGACGTTGGGCACGATTTGGAAGGCGGGCAAGCGTCGATTTCTTGTCCCCCGCCAACGGCGGCGCGCGTCGCCGCCGGCTGGTAGAGCAGGTTGAAGGCCAGAAACAAGGCGGTTCTGATCAGCTCGGCATCGGCTTCGAGCTTGGTCTCGACGCAGTAGTTTGACACTCGCTCGCCGCTGGTCTCGTCGCGGTTGTGGAATTCCAGCTCGACCGACAGCGCGACCGGCGAATGGGCGGGTGCTCGCGTGGGACGATGACCCACCTGTTCTGTTCCGTTCCTTACATTCATTCCAAAGTATACTTTGTCATTATTCTAATTCCACCTTCGTAGTATTGACTTGGATGAATTCTAATCTTGGTCGTTATTTGACAATCAGGTTCCATCAGGCTTCTATACTATAGATGCCCAGAAAAATCCCGTAGTTGGTTCGATGAATATTTGCAATTGGAGAGGGGGTGATTCCATGGTCAGGAACGCGAACAGACGCCGCCGACAGCTTGTTTCGAGGCGATTGTCGATGACGCCGCTCACGGTGGCGGCGACGCTCTTGGGGATGTCCGAACTGGCCCTGGCGGGTGACGGCGCCGTCGACGCGGCGCGGCCGTACCCGGGCGACAACGGCGCGAAGTCAAGTTCTTCTCAAGAAGATGGAGGCCATGGAGCAGCGTATCAAATCACTGGAGTCGCAGCTCAAGCAGAAGGATGCGCCGCCGGCGGCGCAGAAAACCCCGGCTGCGATTTCGGACGGCAAGCCACGAGGCAAAGCGAACAGGACGCTCGACCTCGCCGCCGCTCCGGCAGGCGACCTTGTCGCGGACGCGCCGCTCCCCAGCCAGACGGCGGCACCCGCCCAGACGGCGGCGCCCGGCCAGACGGCGGCGCCCGACCAGGCCGACAAGTCCGCCAAATCCGCCAAGGCGGCGAAGCCGGACACCCTCGAGAAGGCCGGCGACAAAGCAATCCTCGGCCTGACCGATTCGCCCATTCCGGGTCTCGCGATCGGCGCCTATGGCGAGATGCTGTTCGGCGCGGCGCAAAATCCGGCCGCCGGCGGCCAGTGGCAAGGCGGCGCCGATATCCGCCGCATGGTGCTGCTGCCGACCTACGCCATCACCGACAACATCATCTTCAATGCCGAGCTCGAATGGGAGCATGGCGGCTTTTCCCCGGATGGGGACGACAAGGTGAACGGCGAAATCGACGTCGAGCAATTGTGGATCGATTTCAAGATCGTCGATCAGTTCAACTGGCGGGCGCCGGGAATCGACCTCGTTCCGATCGGCTACATCAACCAGCATCACGAGCCGACGCAGTTCTACAGCGTGCTGCGGCCGGAAATATACAACGGCCTCATCCCTTCGACCTGGATGGCCCCGTCGAGCAGCGTCTACGGCTCGATCGCCGACGGACTGGGCTATCAGATCATGGTGTCGAGCAGCATCGAGGATTTCGGCGGCGACTTCAGCACGCGCACGGATGCCAACACCGTGCCTCCATTTCCGACCGGCTATCCCGCAGGGATCACCGGCCTCGATGCGCTCGGCTTGGCGCGGCCGACCATCAGCGATTTTCGGCAGCTCAGCAACACGGTCGCGGTCGCGGGCCGGCTCGACTACTCGCCTCCGTCGATTCCGGGATTCGCCGGAAGCACCAGCGCCTACTTCACCCCGAACACGACGCCGCGCGGAGCTTATGCCGACGACGGCACGCTGCTCGGCCGTTCAAGCCTGACGATGGTCGACAGCGAATTCCGCTACCGGATACCGAATACGGGACTGGAACTGCGCGGCGAGGGCGTGTTCGTGACCTTCGGCAATCCCGCCAACCTCCGCGCCAACAACGACAGCGATCCGACCGACAACGTCGGCAAAACCATGTATGGCGCCTCCGGCGAGATCGCCTATCATTTCCCGCTCGGCACGATCCTGCACAGCGAATGGGAGGCCGTGCCGTTCTATCGCTACACCTACGAGAACCTGCAGACCAAGGGCTTCGCCGGAACCGACCTGAACACGCCTACCGGGGCCGGGACAGTTGCAATTCCACAACGTCGGCATCGCCATATTCCCCTCGCCGAAACTCGTGCTCAAGGCCACCTATCAGAAAGTGATCAATCGCGACCCGGCCGGGGCACAATCGGATTCCGTTCTCGGCGGCGCCGGCTTCTTCTTCTGACCGCCTGACGCGTCGGCGCGCGGGCAGCGCAACAACCACTGAGGCACGGGCCAATGACTGGATGGATTCGATGGACTGCGCCGGCCGCGGCGATGATCTCGTTGAGTGCACCGGCCCACGCGGTGCAGTACCTCTCCGTCAGCGAAGCGCAGAAGCTCGCATTTCCGTCGGCGAGCTTTACCGAGGTGCAGCCGGGCCGCGTGTGGAAGACGAGCAGCGGCGGCATCTTCGTCCTCGATCATGTGATCGGCAAGCACCTCTACATCGATTACGCGGTGTCGATCGTCGGCGGCCGCGTCCACCGCGTCGATATCCTTCAATACCGGGAGTCCTATGGCGGCGAGGTCAGAAGCCCGAGCTGGCTGGCGCAATTCGTCGGCAAGACCAGCAGCAGCCCGCTGCAAGTCGGTGCCGATATCCGCAACATTTCCGGCGCCACGCTGTCCTCGATGCACGTGACCGAAGGCGTGAAGCGAATTTTGGCCGCGTATGGACATCTCCGATAGCGTTCGCCGCAAGCAGCCGCTGCTGGGCACTTTCGTCGAGATTGCCGCGGCCGGTGCCGCTCGCGGCGACCTGCACGAAGCGGTCGACGACGCCTTTGCCGCCGTGGCAGAGGTGCACCGGCTCATGAGCTTCCACGATCCGCAAAGCGACGTGAGCCGCCTCAACCGCGAAGCCTTCGCCGGCGCCGTCCCCGTGCACGCCTGGACCTATCAGGTCCTGGAAGCGGCGATTGAGCTCAATCGCGAATCCTCCGGGGTCTTCGACATGACGGTCGCTCCCTTGCTGCAGCAGCGCGGCCTGCTGCCTCGCGGCGCCGGCGATCCCGCGCCGGCTGCGGACCGGATCACGGCCGCCGGGGCGGTCGAATTGCTCGGCGATCGCCGGGTTCGCTACCGGCATCCCGGGATCACGATCGATCTCGGGGGCATCGCCAAAGGGTTTGCGGTCGACCGTGCGCTCGACGTCCTGCGCGGACGCGGTTTGGTGCGCGGCTTGGTCAACGCCGGCGGCGACCTTGCCGCATTCGGACCCGAGCCGGAGCTGGTGCATCTTCGCCACCCCGCGAACGCTGGCCGCGTGCTCGGGTGGGCGGCGATCTCGAATGCGGCGCTGGCGTCAAGCGGCCGGACCTTCGATCTCCTGCAATTCGCGGAGGCGGGAGATTGCGCGGTCTTTGATCCGATGACGCAAGGCCCGGTCCGCGGCATCGTCGGGGCGACCGTTCGTGCGCCCTGCTGTATGATCGCCGACGCGCTGACCAAGGTGGTCATGATCGCGGGCGAAGCGTCGGAGCACCTGTTGCAACGTTATCGGGCAAGTGCACTCTTTGTTCTGGAGTCCGGGGATGTCTGGATTACGCCGGACTGGCAGGATGCCGTCCGCCTTGCGGCTTGATGATCGATTCCGCTGGGGCCTGTACGGCGTTTTCTCGGTCCTGTTCGTGACCGGCGTCATCTGGCTCCTCGCGGACGCTTTGAAAGAATCCCCGAGCGGCGATTTCTGGCAGGGGATATCCGCCTCCCTGCTCATGATCCACGGCGGCGCGGCCATGGTCACGCTCGTCCTGCTGGGCGCGCTCATTCCCGTTCACGTCTTGCGCGGCTGGCGCAGCCGGCGCAATCGTCTGGCGGGCGCCGCGATGGTGATCGCGAACGTTCTGTTCGTCGCAACCGCCTTCGGACTCTATTACGCGGGATCGGATACGTGGCGTCCGTGGATCAGCGACGTGCACATCGCCATTGGTGTCGTCTTTCCGGCCCTGATCGTCATCCACGTCTGGACCGGCCGGCGCAGTCGGCCAAGCGGGGAAAAGAATCGCCGCGCTAGGCCGCACCGTCATTCCATTTCTGCAAATCGCTTCCTGGCGCCTACGCGCCGCCGCCGAATTTGTAGGCAAAGCCGGCGCGGAAATCGCTGATCGGCGCTCGGGTGCCACCATCAGCAATATTTGCCGGGACGTTCACGAAGCCCGAAGCCTGAAGATCGGTATATCGATACTCGATCCGCCCGAGAATCGCGTCGGTGATTGCGTACTCGACGCCGCCACCGGCCGCCCAACCGTTGGATTTGCCGCCGGTCGTGACGAATGGCACAGCTCCGGTCAGGGCGAAAGCCGTCGAAGGATTGCCGGTGGCCCACCCGCCGGTGCCGAAGACCAGAAAGCGGTCGAACGCGACGCCGAGCCGACCGCGGATCGAGCCGTAGTCCTTGGTTGTCGTGGAAACCGTGAAGGGACCCGACGGCAGCGCGCCGGTTGCGCCGAGCGGCGCGAGGGTTTGATTGCTGCCGGTCAGGTTGGACCACTGCCAATCCCCTTCAACGCCGAGCACGAACCGGTTGAACTGATAATTTCCGCCAACAAAACTCCCGGCAAATGGTCCGGCCCCGCTGTAGCCGTATGGCGTCAACACGGCGCTTGACGCCGTCGTCAAAGTCCCGGTCGCCCTTTGCCAGGCGAAGCCGCCGTCCGCACCGAAGTAGAAACCGGTCCAATTGTACGGAGAACGAACGCGTGGTCCCTTCGCAACGGGCAAACCAACGTCGGCCGCCCCGGTAACGGGAGCAAATGATCCCCTGCCGTTGAACATGTAGTTCACGCCGAATTCAATGGCGCCGACCTTCGTTGCCGAAGTCGTCGACAGCTCCGACAGCGGCAGCGTAAACGCCGTGGATCCGTAACTCGTGTATCGATACTCGGCGAATACGTTCCAATTCTGCGCGACAGCGACGGCAACGCCTGCGCCCGCCGTCCACCCGCTGAGATACGTGTTCACCGCCTCGTCCGCGCCCGCAGTGGCGTTGTTGAGCGTGCCCGCAAGCTGGGTACGAACGTATTGATTGCTCGACCAGGCCAACCCCGCCGTTCCGTAAAGGAGGACGTTGTCGAAGGCGTAACCAACGCGGCCACGTATGGTCTCGCTGTCGAATACCGTGGTCTGGTTGGCGCTCGTGCCAAAGGAGTCAGTGACCGCCGTCGTCCTGGTACCGCCGGAGGTCACGTCAGCCGCAACGCCAATCAGCAGGCGCGACGGCATCATGTAGTCGAAACCCAGCTGAATACCGCCGTGCCAGTTCGGCGGGTTGCCCGTCACGGCAGTTGCTGGGGCACCCGTTGCAAGATTGACGGTACTGCCGTTCGTATTCGCCCAGCTGTATTCACCATAGCCACCGACGTAGAAACCGGTCCAATCGAAATGTGCGGACGGCGGTGCGAAGGCCGGGACTGCCCGCCCGAACTCTGCGGCCATTGCGTAGACATCGATCGTATCGAGCGGTCCGGCGAGCGTGAGCCGAAAGGCCATGGGCTCAATGGGGTGGATCGAATAGTCCATGAATCCGTTCTGGCAGACCGCCACCGCAATTTTTGGCGTGGGAAAGCACTTTGCGAAAAGGGCGTCGGTCGTGAGCAGCGCACCGTAGGCGTAGCTCGCGTTGTAGGTGGTCGAATTGAGGAGATTGAGCGCGTCGATCTGGACGCGCCAACCGTTGGAAAAGCGATAACCCACCTCGCCGTTGAAGATGTTCACCGGCGGGGACTGGAAAACGCCGTCCTCGGTGAGCGGCCGCGCGCTGATGTAGCGCCAGCGCAGCGCGCCGAACCAGCCGGTCTTCTCGCCCAACGTGACACCGGCCGACGCCACCATCCACGGGGCCTCGGGAATGAAATTGCCCGGCGCATTGCCGATCTGCGACTGCGGAAAGCCCGCCAGCAATTCGAAGAGCTGCTCCTGGGCCGAGTCGAAGCCGACAAAGCGGGCGCGCGCCAGCGCAACATCGGCGTCAACGCTCATCCATGAGGCGAGCCGATAGTTGTTGGTGATCTCAATACCGGTGCGCTGACTTGGCGGCCCCGCAGCGGTGGTACCGGTATCCCCCTCGAAAACCAGCTCCGAGTTTTGGTGCAAGTAGAAGAGGCTGATGGAGCTGTCCAGATTCGGTATCGCCTTGGTGCGGACGCCGATCTCGGCGCCGCGGGAGCGAACCAGAAACGGCGTCGTATCCTGAGATGTTGTCGGATCGCCGGCGACTTGCGTCGAGGTCACGCCGCGCGCATCGTTGCTGTGATAGCCCATGCCCGCGGCGATGAACAATTCGGTCTTGTAGAAGGGACCGAACGTCATGGTGAATTTCGGGCTGCCGATCGCGGCCTGCGCATTGCCGGAGTTCGCCGGCTGCAAGATCGAATTCACCGACGCCCAGAAATAGTCGCCCCGCCAGCCGGCGGTGGTCCTGAACCAATCGGTCCAGCGCGTTGTATTCTGCGCATAGATGCCGACGTTGCCCTCGCCGACGTGGTCGACGAGCGTGTTTGACAGAAACAGACGACGGGCTGTGTTGCCCAGGCTGACGTCGATGTCATCGTAGCGGGTTTGCACGCCGAAAAGCGTTTCGGTGGGACGGCTGAACAGCGTGCCGTTGATCGTGCGCGACACTCCGGCGCCGCCATAGATACGACCGTCATGCTGGTGGAACTGATCGCCGTTCATGGGGTCGGTCGTGAACCAGGTGAAGTTGTTCCACAGGTTCATCGTTTCTTTGACGAGGTAGGCATTCGCCTTCCACAATCCGGCATCATCGGATTGCGCAAACCTGGTCGACAGCATGAACCGGCTGGTGTCGCCGCCGTCCGTCGGGTCGATCTCGCCAAACAGGCCGATCTGTCCGGTGGTAATGGCGCGCAGCGCGACCTGATCGGATGAGTTCCAGTTGTTGGTGTAGCCCATCGCGGTTGCGGAAAACCCGTTCGTCGCCGTGCCTTGGCTGTAGCGCAGAAGACCGCTGAACCTGCGGACGTCTTCGCCGGTGACCCAAGGACCATCGTAGGTCTTGAATTCGCCGGCATAGAGCAGCGATCCGCCACCGAGCGCGGTCGAGCCCAGCGTCAGGAACCGGTCGTAGCCGAAGCTGCCGACTGTCGCGGAGACGATGTTCTGTGGGACGCTATCGCGCAGGAAAAGATGCAGGTCGCCGGCATTGGCGAAGTCTCCGACGTCGGCGAAATAAGGTCCCTTGCGGACTTCCAGTCCGCTGATCGTTTCGGGAATGAGAAAGTTCAGGTCGGCATAACCCTGGCCGTGGGCATCGGTCGGCAAATTGATCGGTATGTCGTCCCAGAAGATCGCCAGGTCGGTGCCGTGGTCGAGATTGTAGCCGCGCAGATAGTATTGGTTGGCCTTGCCGGAGCCGGAATGCTGAACGACGGCGAGGCCGGGCGCCGCTTCGAGGATTTCCGTGTTCGTTGCCACCGGACGGGAATTGAGCTCCGCGCCCGAGATCGTCGTCTGGCTTGCCAGCTGCGGCACCACCGGCGTTCCGCCGGCAACGTTGGGCGCGCCGGTCTCGTAAGGCGACGGCTTCGGCGCGGACGCAGCCTGGGCCGCGCGCCTAGGCTGGCCCGCTCGCGGCTTGGCGCGCGCGGCGGTGACGCGGATGGTCGGCAGCATCGTGCCGCCTGCCTCGGTCGGTGCCGGTTGTTCCGGCGCTGCCGCCGGGGTCGGAGCGCTGGTTGGCGGAGCCTCGGTTGCCGGCGGCGTCTGCGCTTTGGCGCTGGCGCAGATGGACGCGAGCACAAACCACGCCAACGCAAACCGACGCACCGCACCGCCCCCGAAAGCGACCGCGATTAACCCCGGGCGAGGCGCTATGATGCCGCGCCGGCCGGAGTGCGGCGCGGGCGGGCATACAGCCGCCCCGGCCGCCGACGCCTTTGTAAAGTGCGGTATGATGATGTCAATAAATCATCATACTCGGACTCCCTCCAGGAGAGTGCGATGCAGCGCGTGACCATCACCATCGACGACGATCTCGCCGCCGAGCTCGACCGCTTCATGAGCGCGCACGGCTATGCCAACCGGTCCGAGGCCATCCGCGATCTCGCCCGCTCCGGCCTGCAGCAGTCGGCGCACGCGCGTTCCGGTACTCGCCCGTGCGTTGCCGCGCTCGTCTACGTTTACGAGCACGAGAAGCGCGAGCTGACACGGCGGCTCACCAGCGACTACCACGCGCGCCACGATCTGGCGCAGGCGACCTTGCACGTGCACCTCGACGAGGCGAGCTGTCTCGAAGTCACGGTGCTCAAAGGGCGCGGGACCGACGTGCAGGAGTTTGCCGACCACATCATTGCCGAGCGCGGGGTGCGCCACGGTCACGTGGTTTATCTGCCGTCGGACGAGGCGCTTGCCCACACCTCCCGCACCGCGCATGGCCACAGCCACATCCACAGTCGCGGTCACGGACGCCGCTCTTGAGCGGACCGGCCTTACCCCTTGCAGTTGTGCCGTCGCTTGCTCGCCGCGAATCATTTGCCCGAGAGCCGGTGTTTCACGATCCGTTCGGATCGCTTCCTCACCATCTATTTCGCTGCCGCACGCCGCGTCCCCCGGCGAATGTGCAACGCGCCCGTGCGTGGCCGGATCGCCACAGACCTGAGCAAAGCGACCGGGAACGGCTTGACACAGACAAACGGCGGTCTTTGAATTTGCGCAGTTCAGGTGCGCCGCATCATATTTGATCGGCCAAGAGGGAATCCGGTGCGTTTCGCCTTTTCGACGGCGGGCCAAGTCCGGAGCTGCTCCCGCAACTGTCGGCGGCAAGTCCTTCTCCAGGATGCCACTGGGCTTTGCGCAGCAGAGCCTGGGAAGGTGGAGAAGGGCGACGACCCGCGAGCCAGGAGACCTGCCTGAGCGAAGTCATCCTTCCGGCGCGCGGGACGCGCGTTCGGGGCGGACTTCCGCTGTGGTGACCGAAAGAGTTGTCACGCGCACGGAGGCCGCATGATCCGTCCTGGACCAATCGCATCAAGCAGCGCCTTAAGCCGCTCCTTCTCTCCCGCGCGCCTGGCGCGAGCCGCGATGCGCGGAAGCGGGACGCTGGCCTTTGCATGGTCCTTTGCTTGTGCCTTGGCAGTCGCCGCGCAAGCCACGGACACGCCGCCGCTGGCGTTGAAGGCCCCTGCGGCTGCTCCTCCATCCTATGACTGGACCGGGTTCTACGTGGGCGGCCATCTTGGGGAAGCTTGGGGAAGCTCGCGTTGGACCGCGAACGGCGCCGGGGCGCCGGCGATCTCCGGCTCGTTCGGTCTGTTTCAGCCGTTCGACCCTTTCGCCGAAACGGGAAGCTTCTTCGAGGGCGTTCGAGCGGGCTACGATTACAGGCTCGCGAACCGCTTCGTCCTCGGCGCCGCGGTCGACGCGTCGTTCCCGGCCTTTCCCGATCGCGCCGGCATCTCGGTCGGCGGCAGCTCGACGTTCACTTCGCCGGTCATTGGCGCAGAAAGCTATGGCGAGACGGTGCTGTCCTTCGGCACCGTGCGAGGTCGCGTCGGCTACGCGCCCGGAGATTGGCTCGTCTATGCGACCGGCGGATTGGCCTGGACCTACGACCGGGCCGTGCTCACCCAATTGGGCAATGGTGCGACCGATAGGCGCTTCCTGTGGCGATTCGGTTGGGCGGCCGGAGCCGGCGTCGAGGTCCCTATCGCTCCGCACTGGACGGCGACGCTCGAATATCTGTTCACCGACTACGGCAGCAGCAGTATCAGCTTTCCAAGCGTCGGGCAGCGGTTCGACGCCGATTTGTTCCTGCACCAGTTACGCGCGGGGGTGAACTATCGGTTCGGCACCGATGCAGCTCCGGCGAGTTCAAGCTTGATGGCGGCCGCCGCACCGGCTGCGGATCTGGTCAATTTTCACGGGCAGGCGACGTTCGTCTGGCAAGGCTATCCGCCGATTCGATCTCCTTATACGGGTGTCAACAGCCTGCCCGGCAGCGGCTTGGGCCGCGAGACAATCGATGCCACGCTCTATGCCGGCGTGCGGCTGTGGCGCGGCGCCGAAGTGTGGATCGATCCGGAAATCGACCAAGGTTTTGGCTTCGCCAACACGCATGGCGCGGCCGGATTTCCAAGCGGAGAGGCCTACAAGATCGGTCTGTCGCATCCGTACGCCCGCCCGCAGCGTTATTTCCTGCGCCAGACCGTCGATCTCGGCGGCGCATCGGAGAAAGTGGAAGCGGACATCCATCAGTTCGCCGGCTTACAGGCGGCGAACCGCCTGGTGCTCACGGTCGGCCGCTTCGCGATCGTCGATATCTTCGACACCAACAGATACGCGAACAATCCGAAAAGCGATTTCCTCAACTGGTCGCTGATCAATGCCGGAACGTTCGACTATGCCGGCGACGGCTGGGGATACTCCTACGGCGCGGCCGCTGAATGGTATCAGGGACGCTGGACGCTGCGCGGCGGCGTGTTCGACCTGTCGGTGACCCCGGCTGGCGGAATAAGCCCCAGCGGCGGCAATCTCGATCCGACTTTCAGGCAGTTCCAGCTGGTCGGCGAGATCGAAGAGCGCCACGACCTGTGGGGAGAGCCGGGCAAGATCAAGCTCACCGGCTTTCTCAGCCGCGGCGCCGCCGGGCATTTCGCGGATGCCGTCGCGCTCGCCGCCCTCACCGGGCAGCCGGCCGACATCAACGCGGTGCGCGCCTACACCAGCCGGCCGGGAGCGAGCCTCAATCTGGAGCAGCAGGTCACCGAGACCATGGGCGTGTTCGCCCGCGCCGGCTGGGCCGACGGCAATGTCGAGCCGTGGGATTTCACCGACATCGACCGCACCCTATCGGGGGGCGTCTCGCTGTCCGGCAAGCAATGGGGCCGGCCGGACGACACGGTCGGCATTGCCGGCGTCATCAACAACGTCTCCGGCGTCCACCAGCAGTTCCTCAACGCCGGAGGTTTAGGCATCCTCATCGGCGACGGGCAGCTTCCGCATCCCGGGTTCGAAGAGATCATCGAGGCCTATTACAGCTACGCGCTCTCCGCTTCGACGCGCATCGGCGTCGACTATCAGTTCATCGCCAACCCGGCCTACAACACCGACCGCGGGCCGGTGAATGTCTTTTCCGGCCGCTTCCACTGGCAGTTTTAGAGAGCGGCATCCGCTCGTCCGGCAACGGGCTTTGCCGCGCCGGCCTGTTCTTGATAAGAGGGGGCGCCGCAGTTTGTTTGATCGAAGCCCGCGCGGGCGCGTCACCAATCAATTTCACGCCGAGGCATCGCGGAGATCGGCATCAGGGAGATCGACATGGCAGCCTCGCCCAACCTGCGCTTCATCAATCCATCGACCATGTCGAAGCCGCCCGGCTATACCCATGTGGTCGAAGCGACCGGTCCCGGCCGCATCGTCTACATCGCCGGACAGCTCGGACTTACCCTCGACGGCAAGCTCGCCGGCCCGCCCGGCGATTTTCGCGCGCAAGCCACGCAGGCGTTCGAGAACCTGAAGAATGCCCTCGCCGCCGTCGGCGCCGGCTTCGAGCACGTGGTGAAGCTCAACAATTATCTCACCGACATCCGCGCCCAGCTGCCGCTCTGCCGCGACGTGCGCGACGGCTATGTCAGGACCGCCAATCCGCCGGCCTCGACCACGGTGGAGGTCAGCAAGCTCGCCATTGAGGGCGCCCTCTACGAGGTCGAAGCCATCGCCATGCTGCCGCCGCGGTAGCGGCGCGCCCATCGTCGCGCAAGTGGCGCAGGCGCGATACTTAGATACGCCGGCGCCAGGTCAACCACGCCGGGTCGTATCCCCTTGATCCCGCAATCGACTCCCGGCCGGTCGGGCGCCGCCTTCGATTCCGCGTCGCCAAGCCGCGTGCCGCCGACTAGACTGGCGGTCGGGCGAGGGTTGCCTGGGACGTAGTTGCCTGGGAAGCAAGCGGGGAGAGCCATGTCCACGTCCCTGATGACCACGCGACGTTTCGCGCCCTTGTTCTGGTGCCAATTCTTCGCGGCATTCGGCGACAACTTCCTCAAGACCTCGCTGGTCTTCGTCATCCTGTTCCAGGTGGCGGGAGCCGATTCCGAAGCCTTGATCACGCTCGCCGGCGCGACCCTGATTGCGCCGTTCTTTTTCCTCTCCGGGCTCGGTGGCGAGCTCGCCGACCGCTACGACAAGGCCCTGGTGGCGCAGCGGCTCAAGCTCGCCGAGATCGCCGTCGCCGCGATCGCTGTCGCCGGCTTCGCTTTCCATTCGTTGACTCTTCTGTTCTTCGCCGTGTTCCTGTTCGGGACCATCGCCTCGCTGTTCGGCCCGATCAAATACGGCATCCTGCCCGACCATCTCGCGCGCTCGGAGCTGACGACCGGCAACGCGCTGGTCGAGGGCGGCACCTTCCTTGCCATCCTGCTCGGTACCATCGTCGCCGGGATCGCCGCCAAGGGCGGCGGCGATCCGATCCACTTCGCCTGGCTGATGATGGTGACGGCGCTGGCGTCGTGGGGCGCGAGCCTGCTGATCCCGAGCACCGGGGAGGGTGCGCCGCAGCTTACGGTCAATCGCAACATCGCCGCCTCGACGATCGGTCTCGTCAAGTATGTGTGGGCGGAGCCGCGGCTGTGGTGGGGCGCGATGGTGGTGAGCTGGTTCTGGCTCGTCGGCGCCATCGTGCTGTCGCTGCTGCCGCCGCTCGTGACTTTCCGGATCGGCGGCAGCGAGGGTGTCGTCACCCTGTTCCTCACCATCTTCTCGGTCGCGGTGGCGGTCGGCTCCGGACTTGCCGCCTGGCTCGCCGCCGGGCGCATCGTGCTGCTGCCGACGTTGTGCGGCGCCGTGCTGCTCGGCCTGTTTTCCCTCGATCTCGGCTGGACGGCGTCGAAGATCGCCAGCGCCGCGCATCCGATCGGGATCGGCGAGTATTTTGCCTCGCCCTACAGCATTCACCTCGCCATCGATCTCGCCGGCCTCGCCATCGCCGGCGGGCTGTTCATCGTGCCGACCTTCGCCGCGGTGCAGGCCTGGGCCGGCGCCGACCACCGCGCCCGCGTCATCGCCGCCGTCAACGTGCTCAACGCCGCCTTCATGGTCGTCGGCGCGCTGCTGATCGCGCTCCTGCAGAAGCTCGGCTGGAGCGTGCCGACGCTGTTCGCGCTCATTGGCCTCGCCAATCTCGTCGTCGCCGTCGTCATCGGCTTCACCATGCCGACGAGCTGGATGAACGATCTTCTCTCCATCGTCTTCCGCGCCTTCTTCCGCCTCGAGGTCACGGGGCTGGAGAACGTCGCCAAGGCGGGCGACAATGCCATCATCGCCCTCAACCATGTGAGCTTCCTCGATCCGCCGCTCGCGATGGCGCTCCTTCCCAAGCGGCCGGTCTTCGCCATCGACGTCGCGATGTCGAAGCAATGGTGGATCCAGCCGTTCCTTAAGTTCGTGCGCACGATGGCGCTCGATCCGCTCAAGCCGATGGCGCTGCGCACCATCATCAACGCCGTGCGCGACGGCAACATGCTGGTGATCTTCCCGGAAGGCCGTATCACCATCACCGGCAGCCTGATGAAGATCTACGACGGCGCCGCGATGATCGCCGACAAGTCGGACGCCATGGTGGTGCCGGTGCGCATCGACGGACCGGAGGTGACGATCTTCAGCCGGCTCAAGAATACGCAGGTGCGCCGCCGCCTGTTTCCGAAGATCACGGTGACGCTGCTCGAACCGGTGAAGCTTTCCGTCGATCCGGAGTTCAAGGGACGCAAGCGTCGTCTGGCCGCGGGCGCCGCGCTCTACGACGTGATGTCGAACCTCATGTATCGCACCACGCCGACCGACCGCACCGTCGTCGAAGCGATCATCAAGGCGGCGGCGATCCACGGCGGCAAATGGCGCATCATCGAGGATCCGCTCAGCGGCAGCCTGACCTACAAGCGGCTGTTGCAGGCAACCGCGATCCTCGGCGCCAAGCTGATGCCGCTGGCGCTCGAGGGCCGCGCGGTGGGCGTCATGCTGCCGACCTCGAACGGCGCCGTGGTCACGCTGCTGGCGCTGATGTCCGGCGGCCGCGTTCCGGCGATGCTCAACTTCACCTCGGGAGCCGCCAACATCCTCGGCGCCTGCCGCGCCGCGGAGATCGACACCGTCGTCACCGCGCGCGCCTTCGTCGAGAAGGCGCGGCTGGAGAAGCTCATCGCCCAGATCGAGCAGCACGTGCACATCGTCTACCTGGAAGATGTGCGCAAGACGGTGAGCTTTGGCGACAAGCTGCGCGGGGCGCTGCGGGCGAAAAAGCCGCTGGTCGCGCGCAAGCCCGATGACTGGGCGGTGATCCTGTTCACCTCCGGCACCGAAGGCGTGCCGAAGGGCGTTGTTCTCTCGCACCGCAACGTGCTCACGAACGTGGCACAGGCCGAGGCGCGGATCGATTTCGGGCGCGAGGACAAGCTGTTCATGGCGCTGCCCGCGTTCCATTCCTTCGGCTTCACCGGCGGCATCGTGCTGCCGCTGATTTCCGGCGTGCCCACCTACTTCTATCCCTCGCCGCTGCATTACCGCACCGTGCCGGAACTGGTCTACGGCATCTGCGCGACCTACCTCTTCGGCACCGACACGTTCCTCGCCGGCTATGCCCGCATGGCGAACCCGTACGACTTCCGCTCGCTGCGCTACATCGTCGCCGGCGCCGAGCCGATCAAGGAATCGACCCGCCGCACCTATCTGGAAAAATTCGGCCTGCGCATCCTCGAAGGCTACGGCGTCACCGAGGCCGCGCCGACGCTCGCCGTCAATACGCCGATGTTCAACAAGTTCGGCACCGTCGGCCGCCTGCTGCCCGGCATCGAGGCGCGGCTGGAGAAGGTCGAGGGCGTGGAGGAGGGCGGGCGGCTCTACGTCCGCGGCCCCAACATCATGCTCGGCTATCTGCGCGCGGACAAGCCCGGCGTGCTCGAGAGGCCGCCGGAGGGCTGGTACGATACCGGCGACATCGTCGCCATCGACGAGCAGGGCTACGTCGCCATCAAGGGGCGCGCCAAGCGTTTCGCCAAGATCGGCGGCGAGATGATCTCGCTCGCCGCCGTCGAGATGCTCGCCGCGGAGCTGTGGCCGAGCTACAACTCGGCGGTGGTCGCGCTACCCGACGCCCGCAAGGGCGAGCGCCTGGTCCTGGTCACCGACAAGCACAGCGCGACGCGCGGCGACTTCCAGGCCTATGCGCGCAGCAAGCACGCCTCCGAGCTGATGTTTCCGTCCGAGGTCCTCGTGCTCGACAAGCTGCCGCTCCTCGGCTCCGGCAAGCCCGATCTGCAGACCCTGCAGAAACTCGTGCGCGAGCAGGCGGCGGCGAAGGTGGCCGCGGCGGAGTAGCCGCTTCTCTGTTTGCCTCCGCCTACGATTCTCTTTCGCCAAGGACCTTCCGAGAATGCAGGGCGACAGCGCCATCCTCGACCATGTTGTGGTCAACGTTCAGACAAGGCTCGATGCCGCCGCTGCCGCCTACGGGAATCTCGGCTTCAGCTTAACGGAACGGGGACACCACACGCTGGGTACGAGCAATCATCTGGCGCTGTTTCAGCAGGACTATGTGGAATTGCTCGGGGTCGAAGCCGGCAGGCCCAACCCCGGCTGGGACATTGTCGCGAACGCCGTCGGCATTCAGGGGCTGGCTTTCAAGACGGGCGATGCCGATGCGCTCTACCGGCGCCTGACCGAAGACCGGCTGCCGGCGCTGCCGCCCGAGGAATTTTCGCGGCCGGTCACGCTTCGCGAAGGAACGTTTGACGCCAGGTTCAGGGTCGTCGGCGTCAATCCGTCTCCGCTCCAGGGTGTCCGCGTCTTCTTTTGCCAGCATCTGACGCCGCACCTCGTGTGGCGTCGCGAATGGCAGAGTCATGCCAATGGCGCGCTGGGCATCGCGCATCTCTTGGTGGCGGTGTCCGACCCGGTGCGCGCCGGCGAGGTTTTCGCGCGGCTCCTCGGCATCGCGGCGCGACGGCCGGTCGCGGGAGGATTGGAGATCGAGGCGGGCGGCGTGAGCCTGCGGTTTCTGGCGCACGAGGCAGTGCGCCGGTCTTTGGCGCCGGCACCACTGGCCGAACCGAAGATCGGCGTCGTCGGCATGGGCGTGCGTACCCGGTCGCTCAAGGCCGCGGCCGACGCGCTGGCGCGTGGCGGCGTTCGCCCGGCTGTGACGAGCGCTGATCGCATCGCCGTGGCCGCTGCCGACGCCATGGGCGTCGTGCTTGACTTCGTGTCCTGACTGCAGCCGCGCCGCGCCTCAGAATTTTTTCGATATGCCGCCAAAGTAGCCGCGACGCGGTCCGTATTGCGGCGCGAACACGCCGATGCCGCTGCCGTCCCGGATCAGATAGATCGAGTCGAACAGATTGACGACGTCGAAGCGCACGGTCATCGGCTTCGGATCATCGGGAAGCAAGAACTCGCGGGCGATGCCGGCATTGAACTGGGCGTAGGGCGCCACGGTGCTGATATTGGCGTCGCCGTCGCGCAGCCCGCTGCCGGCGATCATGTCGCTGGAAACTCGGATACCGCACCACGAGCCCCAGGGCGCCGTCACGGCAGCCGTAGACCATGCGAAGATCTCGTCCGTACGTGCCGGCCGGCCGCAGAACTGGTAGGAAAAGCCGGCCGAGCCGGTCCAGAATCTGTGAATGGTCGGTAAAGACCCAGTGGGTCTGCAGGTACTGGAATTCGGTCAAGCCGCCTAGGTCGGCGAGCGGCGTGGAATTATCGAACAGGAACTGGTTGGAGACGGGATTGATCGCTTTCTGCCGCGCCAAGGCGAGATTGGCGTAGGCCTGAAAGCTGTCTTGCTTGTACTTGGCGGAAAGCTCGACGCCGACATTCTCCCCTTGGGCATAGTTGAAGGCGGTCAGGACGTAGGCTGCGCCGAACTGGCCGTCGTCGATCAGGTTGGTGGCCTTCTTGTAGTAGGCGTCGACGCCGACCTCCAATCCCGGCAGCACTTGCTGCACCACGCCGACGTCGTAGATGTCGGCGCGCTCCGCCCGCACGGGATCACCAAAGGGTACGCTCGGTTGCTGCGTGGTGTCTTGCACCAGCGCGAGATTGGTCGGCGCCGCCAGCACCTGCTCGGGCGGGGTGAAGGTGCGGGCATAGCCGGCATGGAAGGTGGTGGTGTTGAACGGCTTCCAGGTGAGGCTGAAGCGGGGACTGAATTGGTTCTCGCTGATGTAGGCCCAATACTGATCGTAGCGCAGGCCGCTGCTGAGAATGAGCCAATTGGTGATTCGCCACTCGTCCTGGACATAGAAGCTGGCGGTGTAGCCGAGCTTCTTGCTGGCATCGAGGACCGTGAACGGGGCATCGACCGGAGCGCCGGCGACGACCGGCAGCAGCGTATTGGTGTTGGCGACGTCGGTCAGATCGGTGCGCACCAGGAACCCGCCGCGCAATGTGTGCGCCTCGTTGAGGCGATAGGCGACGTCGGTGGTGACGCCGTTGGCTATATCGGAGCGAAAGACGTCCGAGGCCACGCCATTAAAGACGATATCGCTGATCGCGTCGGGGACGAAGTGAACGCTGCTGTAGCGCGTGAAATAGGAGAACTGCACGTCGGCGCCATTGATCGAGCGTTGCAGCGCGGCGACCCCGAAATAGCTCTGCTCGAACTGGTTCTCGTTGAGAGCCGCGGAATCGAAGGTGGAGATGCCGTAGGCGGTGAAATTCGGCATCTGGCCGGGGGTGTTGGGTATCTGGTAGCGGCCGTATGCGGCGCCGGTGATGAAAGTGAACCGCGTGTAGGGATCGAGCAGGGTCGAGACATAGCCGAAGCCGCGCTCCTGCGCGGTATGATCGTGAATCGCGTTCCAGTTCGGCGTCGTATTTTCCAGCCCGATATTGCTCTCGAAGAAACGTCCGCTGATGAAGTATTGCGTCTGTCCGATGGTGCCGCCGTATTCGATGCTCGGCGTGAACGTACCCCGGCTGCCGCCGTAGATGCCGGCGTTTCCGGTATTGTTGAAGGCGTCGCTGCGCGTCCAGATGTCGAGGACGCCGGACGTGCGCAGGCCGAATTGCGGCGGCAAGGCTCCGGTAATCAGCGATATGTTGCCGATCAACGCGGTATCGAGGAAGGTGCCGAAGCCGCTGACGCCGTCAGGGAGCATGATGCCGTTAAAGCGGGTCTGCACATTGGCATGCTCGTTGCGGACGTGGAAATTGCTGCCAGGGGCCGAATCCTGGGTAACTCCAGGAAACCGGAGCACGGTCTTCTCGACCGTGGCGTTCGCGCCTTGCGGCAGCGCCTCGATCGCGTTGTGGCTGATCGTTGTCGGCGCCGTGCCCGTCGGCGCGTAGATGGTGTTGAGGCCCTGGTTGAGCGCGGCGGTCTGGGTGGCGAGCAGGTTCACCGGGGCAGGCCGCACCGCGGCGGCAGGAGTGGCGCGAGCGCGCGCTGCCGCGGCTGGTTTGGGTTTCGGCTTCGCGCCGCGCACCAGAACTTCGGGAAGCTGCACCTGCGCGCCGGCGAGGCCGATGCAGCAGATAAGCGCCAGCGCCGCCGACCCGCGAAGCAGCCATGGGCGAAGCATGCGGCCGAGGGCCGTGCGGTAAATACGAACACACATTGACGCCCGCCTAAGCGTTGGGTGCAGGGAATGGCCGGAACGGCCGGTGCACAGCGGTCGTGCTGTCGGGCGCATCGCCAAAGGGCAAAGCAAACCGCGCTTCAATCCTGCACCCATCGCCGCGGTCGAAGCGCGGCGGTGGTCAAGATCAGCAACGACCGAAGGTCAGGCGAGAGGCGGAGCGCGCGACTGGAATGGCGCGCGTCGCGTGGAGAAAAAGGTGATCGCTACACAATTCGAGTGCTCGACCCGGCGAACCGCAAACGGCACGGGCAGCTGCGGCGTCTGCGGCAGCAACGAAGTCGCGGCAAGATGGATCGTGGCGCAGATCGCGCAGTAATCGTCGGCGTCGCTGACCGGTTGCTGCGTCGGGGCCGAAGGGGCGGACGGCCCTCCGGCAGCGAGACCGCCGGCGGTATGCCTGAAGTCGCCCAGATGGACGTGGCCGAACGAGAGCGCGATCTGCAGCGTCAGCGCGAACAGCGCGAGCCGCGAGCCAGCCCCCAACCTTGCCCTCACCCACCGCATCACTGACAACTCACGATGATGCGCTTACCTATGTGAGACAGCCTACGATACCGCCGCCAGGATGAAAAGAAGGATTCCGATGCCGGGCGTGCTCCGCGTTGGCGTGTTTCGGCAACAAATTGGCAGCGGCATCCTTGCGAAGCACGGACGGTGCTGCACGAAAAATGCGAGCCGATCACGGCTCGCGCGTCGCCAGCACCCGATCGACCATCGCGCCGGCCTCGCCGAGATAGTTGGCCGGATCGCACAGCCGGGCGAGTGCCGCGCGGTCGAGATGCCTGGCGACTTCCGCGTTTTCGGCGAGGAGGTCGGCGAGCGGCCGGCCGCTGGCGATGACCTCGCGGCAAATATCGTAGACGAGGTCATGCGCGTATTGGCGGCCGAGGTGCCGGCCGAGCTCCATCATCACCGCCTCGGAGACGATGAGCCCGCGCGTGATGTCGAGATTGGCGCGCATTCTCTTCTCGTCGACCTGCAGGCCGGTCACGACGGAGCGGGTCTGCGCCAAGACGCCGGCGGTAAGGCAGAAGATTTCCGGCAGCACGATCCATTCGATCTCCCACGGGCCGGTGGCGCGCTCGTGGTCCTCGACCATGGCGTCGAGCAGAACGGCGACGTGCTGGCGCACCACGGAATTGAGCGCGGTGATGTAGACCGACCCGATCGGGTTGCGTTTCTGCGGCATGGTCGACGACGAGCCGCGACCTTGGTGGAAAGGCTCGAACACCTCTTCCACCTCGGTCTGCATCAACAGCTTCACATCGAAGGCGATCTTGGCGCAGGTGCCGGCGAGGAGGCCGAGAAAGCAGCCGGCCTCGGCGATGGTATCGCGCACCGTGTGCCAGGCGATCGCCGGCACGCCGAGCCCGAGTTCGCGCATCAATTCGGCCTGCACTTCGAGGCCGCGGCCGCCGAGCGACGCGAGGGTGCCGGCGGCGCCGCCGAATTCACCGACCAGCACCCTCGCGCGCAGCTCCTTGAGGCGCTGCTTGTGGCGCCCGAACGCGGCGAGGACGGTCGCCATCTTGTAGCCGAAGGTGATCGGCACGGCCTGCTGCAGATTGCTGCGCCCGGCCATTGGCGTATCGCGATATCGGCGCGCGAGGCTGCCGAGTGCGTCGGCGATCGCGTCGATATCCGCTTCGACCAGGGCGAGCGCCTCGCGGATCTGCAGCACCGTGGCGCTGTCGGTCACGTCCTGGGTGGTGGTGCCCCAATGGCACCACTCGCCGTGCCCGCCGCGGCAGAGCGCGACCAATTGCTGAACTACCGGCAGCACCGGATAGCCGATGCGCTCGGTGTCCTGCTTTAGCTTGACAAAATCGACTTCGCCGGCACGGCAATGGCGGACGATTTCCTCCGCGGCCGCCCGCGGGATGATGCCGAGTCGCGCTTGCGCCCGCGCCAGCGCCGCCTCGAAGTCGAGATATTTCTGCACCCGGTTCGCGTCTGAGAACACGCTGCGCATCGGCGCAGTCGAGAAGATGTCGCCGAACACGGCGGAATCGATGACGGTTGCCGGCGTCGTGGACATGACTCGTGGCTCTCGCGCTGGTGCGGCTTGGTGAGACTATCGGCTGACTTCGAGCCAAGCGATACACGCGCGTGAAAATACCGCTTCAAATGACGTTCTTGGGAGGTGAAGCTTGCGTTTCGCCGATTCGATGCGTTCTCGGCGGCGGACGAGCCGGCCGGACCGGGGACCGCAGCTAGACACCTAGCCTTCCTTGCCGGCGTGATAGAGCTGCCAATCGTGCAGCACCACCTTCCGCTGCTCCTCGAACTCCGCGTCGCGGTCGAGCAAAGGCTGCGGCTCACGCGCGTCGCCGGTATTTTCAGGTGCCGAGCCGGCAGCATCCGTTGCCGTGGCCCCAACCAAGGCAGGCTCGACGCAGCTGTTCTGGTCCGAATGAATCTGCAGCGTGTAGCGCAGCCCGTCGCGGGCGTAGGAGATGTCGACGTTCTGGCAAAAGCTCTTGGCGAAGGCTCCGAGGATCCGGCTGCCGAAGCCTGAGCCCTCCGGCGGCAATACCGAAGGGCCGCCGCGTTCCTGCCAGACGAAGGTCAATACCCACGACGTCCAATCCAGCCGCACGTTGACCCGGCCTTGCGGAACCGACAGCGCGCCGTATTTGAGCGCATTGGTAAGCAGCTCATGCAGGATCAGGGAGAGGTTCTGCGTCATCTGCGGACCGAGCACCAGGCGTGGATTCCCGCTGATCTCGAATCGCGATTCGAAGCCGCGGATTTCGCTGCTGATGAGATCGTTGAGGCGAACGCCGTCCCCCATCGAATCGGTGATCGCACGGTTGGTGGCGGACATGGACTGCAGCCGATCCATCAGGCGCTGCTTGACCGCCAACTCCCGGACCATGCCTTCGCCGGGCAGGCTGAAGCGGATGACCGCCTGGATCACGGTAAACAGATTCTGAATGCGATGATGCAGCTCCTTGGCCAGAAGGTACTGGTGCTGCTTTGCCTGCTTCTCCCGATCGATGTTGATCAGCAGGATGTCCAACGTCCTGTTGATGAAATCGATGAGCATGACGCACACGGTTGCGTCAAACGCATAGGAGAGGAACGCAATCCAGTGGAACGTCGGGATGAAAAAGCCCCATTGTGACCCGCCGGCCAGTGCTGCGGCGAGAAATCCGGCTCCGGTTCCGCCGACGAGCGCGGTCACGATCACCGCTGGATAGATCGTCAGGAACGGGGAACCGGCATATTGGTCCTGTGCCAGCCATTGCAGGCCGGAGGCGACGCCCACGCTGATGAAGGCGGTGGCGTAGCCGAGGCCCGGGTTCTCGCGCAACTGCTTCGAGATTTGCAGAATGCGGATGGCCGCCGAAACACCGGGCCTGCCGAAAAGAGAGGGGCGCATCTGCCGTCTGTCCATGACGCCGGTGCCCGGTTCCACCCTGCGCGGTTTGCCCGCAACCAGATTATACAATGCCGTACGTCGCCGATAGGTGAACCGCCCGGCGGCCGCCCTCGTTCCGTCTGCAACCGTCGTAAACAGAGTGTAACCGGCGTGCCGGTTCCGCGCCTGGGACGCCGCGGTGGTCCGGGGCGGCAGCGTTCACATCGGCGGGGTGAGGCCGTCTTTACCGTAATTGATGCGCGGCGCCAGCAAGGTTCCGTCGGCCTGCTTTTTCGCAGCGCCAATGAAGATTTGTGCTCCCGGCTTGAGCTCGGTCTTGTCGCTCGGGTTGTAGGTGACGATCACGGTCTGCGGCGTGACGATGACCTTCTTCTCCCCGGTCTTGTATTTCAGCGTCAGCGTCTGTCCGTCGACGCCGGCGACGGTCTCTTCGACATTGGCATTGGTCATCGTAGTGTCGGCGCGCAGATCCCACGGATAATGTCCTTCGCCGGTGCCACGCATCGCCTCCGGGAAGATGTGGACCTCGATCGCCTTCTGGCTGCCGTCCGGCTGCGGCATTCCGGTTGCGCCCACGAACGAGCCCGGCTTGATGTCGGACAGCGAGGCCTTCACCAGAGCGACCACGAGCCCGTTGTCGGCGAGCGCGACTTTCAGTTCCGTGCCGTCGCGCGACTTGACCACGTAGACGGGTCCTTCCAGCCGATCGATGGTGCCGCGGACACGGACCGTGTCCTGGGCAACGGCGCCGGAAGCAAATGCGACCAGCGTCAATGCCGCCACGCAAAGTCCACGTCCTATCGCTTTTCGCATTTGTTCCTCCCGGTCTTCAGCTCATTGTGTTGAATGCTCTCGCGCAGCGAACTGCTACAAGGTCTGCCGCGGACAAGCGCAGGCGTCGATCGCTGACTCGGGACGTCGTTGACGAACCCGGAAATTGGTGCCGATGTTAGGCGTTTTCCGTTGCCGCTGGAAGGATCAAATGCGCGCTGCGCCGATGCGCTCTGCGCCCGCGGCTACTTCCGTGCTTGCGTCCGCCAGCTGCCGGGAATCGCCGCACGATCTATTTGCGCATTTGCTTCGGTCGCTGTTGCGCGCTCGCTGACGAGAGCTTCGCCGGCGGGGCGGCTGAAACTTTCGTCGAGGAGCTTCTTGTATTTCACCAACACCTCCGGTACGACGGCGAGCATCGCTTCCGCCATGGCGCGGGCCGCGTCGAGCAACTCGTCCGGCGGCACCACGCGATTGACCAGGCCCCAAGCCTCCGCTTCAGTCGCGGACAGGAACCGGGCGGTGAAGGCAAGCTCCTTGGCGCGGTGGAGACCGATGCGGCGGGGCAGGCGGACGGAAAGGCCCCAGCCGGGCAGCAGGCCGACCTTGGCGTGCGTGTCGGCAAACTGCGCTTGGGTGGAGGCGAGGAGAACGTCGCAGGTCATGGCGAGCTCGAAGCCACCGGTCGCGGCGACGCCGTTGATCGCGCCGATCACCGGCCCTTCGAATTGCAGCAGCGCCGCTACCGGGTCGAGCTCGAAGGCGCGGGCAGAATTGGCGGAGGTTTGGCTGAGCTCGTTGAGATCGAGCCCGGCGCAGAAGGCGCGCCCCGCGCCGGTGAGGACGAGCACGCGCACCGCCGGGTCCCGCTGCAACTCTTCGAGCGCCGCCACCAGCTCGCGGCGCAATTCCATCGACAGCGCGTTGAGCTTCTCCGGCCGGTTGAGCGTCACCACCGCGTAGCCCGCGGGATGGCGCTCCAGGAGAACCGTTCGATAGGAATGCGGCATGCGCTTCGATCCGGTGATGCCAGCAACGCCTGCGAGCCTAGCCGGGATTCTCCCGCTGCGAAATCCGTCACGCCTCGAACGGCAGACCGACATATTGCTCCGCCAGCGACGCCTGGGCATGCTCGGATGCGCGCAGATAGTCGAACTGGTCGAATCGCATCCGTTCCTCGAACGGCGTCTCGTCTGGGAAGCGGTGCAGCAGCATCGTCAGCCACCAGGATATGCGGGCGGACGCCCACACGCGGCGCAGCGCCATGTCCGAATAGCGCTCGAGGTAGTGGGTCTTTCCGCTCCGGCATGACTCGATCAGCGCGCGCGACAGATAGAAGACATCCGAGACCGCGAGGTTGAGCCCCTTGGCCCCGGTCGGCGGCACGATGTGGGCGGCGTCGCCGGCGAGGAACAGCGTTCCGTATTGCATCGGCTCGGCGACGAAGCTGCGCAACGGCGCGATCGACTTTTCGATCGATGGGCCGGTGACGATGCGCTCGGCCATCTCCGGCGGACATCGCGCCTTGAATTCCTGCCAGAAGCGCTCGTCCGGCCAATCCTCAAGCCTCGCGTCGAGTTCGCACTGGATGTAGTAGCGGCTGAGCAGCGGAGTGCGCATCGAGGCGAGCGCGAAGCCCCGGCTGTGGTAGCAGTAGCACAGGTCCGGATAGGGCGGCGTCTCCGAGAGAACGCCGAGCCAGCCGAACGGATAGCTCTTCTCGTAGGTTTTCAGCACCGATGCCGGGATCGAGGCGCGGCTGACGCCGTGAAAGCCGTCACACCCGGCGACGTAGTCGCAGTCGATCCGCCGGCTCGCGCCTTCCTTCGCGTAGGTCACGTGCGGTCGCCGCGACATGAGTGCGTGCAAGTGGACCTCGTCGGCTGCGTCGATCACCTCTCCGCCCGCGGCGTCGCGCGCCGCGTAGAGATCCTCGGTGATCGCGGTCTGGCCGTAGGCCATCATGCGCTTGCCGGTGAATTTTTTGGTGTCGATGAAGAACCGCGGCCGGTCTTCCCAGGCGATGGCCGAACCGTCATGCGGATGGCCTTCGCGGTCCATGCGCGCGCCGAGCCCGACCTCGCGCAACAGCGCGACGGTGCCGGCCTCGAGCACCCCGGCGCGGATGCGCCCGAGCACGTGGGCACGGCTCTGCCGTTCGAGGACGATGCTGTCGACGCCGTTGCGATGGAGGATGTGCGACAGGAGCAAGCCGGCCGGGCCGCCGCCGATGATCGCCACCTGGGTTCGTGCCGCCGTCGCCACGTGCGCTTGAGCCGGAGTGCGAGCCTGGCCGCAAGCAAACGGCCGGGCGGACGAATAGGCAAGCGAATTTTCGCTTTAAGCTTGGGGCGGCGGGCTTGACCCCCACGCTTTACGTCGCGATATCAGGCGTGCGAATGAAGTCCCGTGCCCGCGGGAAAGCTTGATGTTCGAATCCTTCAGGAACTTCGTCGCCGAATTCATCGAAGGCGACAGACATCCGAGCCAATTTGCCGACAACGACTACCGCCTCGCGGCGGTGGCGCTGCTGGTGCACGCCGCCGCCATCGACGGCGAGGTGTCGCCGAGCGAACGCGACAAGCTCCATAGCGTGGTGAAGCGGCGTTTCGAGCTCGACGACGCGGCAGCCGACGAGCTGATCGACAAGGCGACAACGGCCGAGCACGAGGCCGTCGACCTTTACCACTTCACCAGCCTGCTCAACCGCACGCTCGATGAGCCGGGCCGGGCCCGCGTGATCGAGATGATGTGGGAGATCGTCTACGCCGACGGCCGGCGCGGCGAGCTTGAGGACAATCTGTTGTGGCGTGCCGCGGATCTGCTCGGCGTGTCGTCGCGCGAGCGCATCGAGCTGCGCCGGCGCGTCGGCAACCGGGACGAAGCCGACGGTGACGAATGAGACCGGTCACGCTGATCACCGGCGCCTCCTCCGGCATCGGCGCCGAGCTGGCACGCGTTTTCGCCGAGCACGGACATGAGCTCGTTCTGGTGGCGCGGCGCGAGCACCGGCTGGCCGAGCTGGCCGACGAAATCGCCGCGGCCGGCCGGCCGCGTCCCAACGTGCTGAGCGTCGATCTCGAGCGCCCGGGTGCCGTTTCCCTTCTCGCCGCCGAACTCGGCGCGCGCGATCTCGAGCCGGCGAACGTGGTCAACAACGCCGGCTTCGGGCTGGTCGGGCCGGCTTTGCAACTCGATCGCAACGCGCAGCTCGCCATGATCGATCTCAACGTACGCGCGCTCACCGAGCTGTCGCTGGCGTTCACCGACAGCCTGGCTCGCCACGGCGGCGGCATTCTCAACGTCGCCTCGCTCGCGGCTTTCCTGCCCGGCCCGGGAATGGCGGTGTACTACGCCAGCAAGGCGTACGTGCTCTCGTTCAGCGAGGCGCTGCATCACGAGCTGGCGGGGCTCGGCGTGCGGGTCACCGCGCTGTGCCCGGGACCGGTGGCGACCGGGTTCCAGGCGCGCGCCGGGCTGCAACGCCACAATCCGCGCATGCTCGCGCTATCCGCAAGGCGGGTGGCGCGCATCGGCTATCGCGGCTTCGTGCGCGGCGAGCGCGTGGTGGTCGCCGGCATCCCCAACCGGATCGTAGCGTCGCTGCTGCGGTTCATGCCCCATGGGCTGCTGCTGTCGTTTGCCGATCAGCGCCCGCGGAGCGTGCCCCGCAGGTCCTAGCCGAGCCTGAATAGTCCCGACGCCTGCGCCCTCTTATTCCTGCGCCGGCAGGATGCAGAACCCCTCGGTCCCACGGAGTTGGGCCCGCTTGCGCAGGGTCGAGCGGATGAGATGGGAGCCGCGCTGCGCCTTGAATTCGCCGGCGAACGGGATAGGAATTGCGCGAGGTCCGCTCGATTCCTGCAATGATGCGACACCCAATCCTGATCGTTCTCCACCAGGAGCATTCCACCTCGGGTCGCGTCGGCTACGCCCTCAAGAAGCTCGGATACGAGCTTGATGTGCGGCGGCCGCGCTTCGGTGACGCGTTGCCCGCCACGATGCACGAGCACGCCGCCGCCGTCATCTTCGGCGGCCCGATGAGCGCCAACGACGCAGACGATTTCATCCGGCGCGAGATCGACTGGATCGCGGTTCCGCTGCGCGACGACAAGCCGTTCCTCGGCATCTGTCTCGGCGCGCAGATGTGTGCACGCTCGCTCG
Source organism: uncultured Alphaproteobacteria bacterium (assembly GCA_963833665.1). GTDB lineage: Bacteria > Pseudomonadota > Alphaproteobacteria > Rhizobiales > Xanthobacteraceae > BOG-931. The sequence goes on from CAWHZA010000064.1 coordinate 109,281, forward strand.
GCGGCCGCGTCTTTCTCCATCCCGCCGGCCACGCCGAGATCGGCTATTACCCGATCCGGCCGACGGCGGCGGGCCTCGCCCTCGTCGATAGCTGGCCGGAGCAGGTCTACCAATGGCACCGCGAAGGGTTCGATCTCCCGGGCGACGCCGAGTTGCTGGCGGAAGGCGAAACCTTCGAGGTGCAGGCGTTCCGCTACAAGCGCGCCTACGCGCTGCAATTTCATCCGGACGTGACGCACGCCATGATGCACCGCTGGACGACGCGCGGCCACGTGCGCCTGGAAATGCCGGGGGCAAAGCCGCGCGCGGCGCACTTTGCCGACCGCGAGGTCTATGACTACAGCGTGCGGGCGTGGCTCAGCCTTTTTCTGGAACGCTGGATCGGGAGCTGAGACGGCCGACCGCCAGCCCGCGCAGGCGAGCGAGGGCGCCCCGGTTATGAACGGCTTGTTGCTGCGCCCGCCGTCCCGTGCCACCAGTAGCGAACTTCGCAGGGAATTGCTTTGCAATTCCGTCGGTCAGCATGTCTGAAAAAGCGCGAGGAGGAGGTTGGTCCATGGCCGCAGATGGAAACTGGAATCTCGTCATTGAGACGCCGATGGGGGAGCGTCAGGCTACGTTATCGGTCAAAACCGAGGGCAGCCTGCTCAAGGGCAGCCAATCGGCCGAAGGCCGTTCAATGGACATCTTTGACGGCGCTGCAAATGGGAACGAAGTATCCTGGAAGGTCTCCATTACCGACCCGATTGACATGACACTGGAATTTGCCGGCGCCATCGAAGGCGATCGGATCAGCGGCAGCGTAAAACTGGGACCCTTCGGCGACGCCCAGTTCTCCGGCTCCCGCGCCTAGCGCGGCTCCGGCGCGATCAGGGCAAGCCGGATCGGGCCCGCGAACTTCTTGCTCCGGTCTACGGCTGGTTCACCGAAGGCTTCGATACGCTCGACCTCAAAGCGGCCAATGCGCTCGCTGCTGTTCCGGCTTCGCTGTATGACCGCAATGAAGGCATGATCCAGCCTCCAATGGGTAATATTTAATTAAAATCTTCCCGCTCCAATGGACCAAGCGAGAGTGGGGAGATCATCTGATGTACCGTCCTTTCAAAACGACCGTGAAATTCAAAAGCGATGATGGAAGAGATGTGAGGCTTCAGTACCTTGTATCGGCCGATAACAGCATTGAGGCAAAATGCGAGCTTGAGCGTCGATTTCTGAATCAAGAAGTGTTTGGCTATAAGATCGAGACAATCGTCGCCGCAACCTCCGAGGAGGCGGCAATATTCAAGCTTCCGGCTGGCTGCGTTCAGCTGTTGGGATAGACAGCGTAACGCATTCACGTTTGCCGCTCGCCGTCGGCAATCATCCGCGAATGTCTGGCATTTCGATCATCTTCCCTTCGCCGGGAGGACCCGCGGTAGCGGTGCGCGCTCCTCTCGTATGCCGCCCGTTCGCGGGTATGATCTCCCTCCGCTGGATTGCTTTCCATCGGTCAGTAGCGAGGCATTCAAGGGGACCGTTGCAGCGCTTGACCAAAGCTGCGCGTTATCGGCTCTGCGCTTGAGGTTGCGATCCTTTGCGCCAGCGCCGTCAGTTCCTTGGACTGCTCGGTCAGCGTCTCGAATTGCTTCTGAGCATGCGACGACCAAAGCGCCGCAGCGTCGGCTGGCCCCTTCGCGGTTGACATCTCGCGGGCAAAATCCAGAGCCGCGACGGTATTGAGCTGAGCCATTTCCATCAGTCTGACGTTGAAGTCGCGAATACCTTCGGCCACCGCAGAAAAGCTCTCCTGGGTGCCTCTGGCGGATTGCTGCGTAGCCGCGCTGCCTTTCTCGAAGGTTTCGCGGGCGGCCCTCGCGGTCTTATCCGCGAAGTTCTTGTTCTCATTCATTGGTTCTTCTCCGGATGTCTCGGTTGACCCGAACAGCGGCGCGCCCATGTCTCGGACGGACTATGCCAAGGAAATGATGCTTTGGACCTGTGCGAGCTCGGCGCTGGTCGGTGGCACTAGCAAATCAACAGGCCTTTTGCTGGAACGCACGATGAGAATGAACGTTCCCAAGACAGGCGCGGACACGCGCGCTTCAACGCCTGAAGGAGAACCAACACAATGGCTATGACGACTGTAGACTGTCGGCGAGAGACTGTGTCTCTCATCGGCAGCGATAAGGTCGACGGGACGCCAGCTTACGGGATGGATGATCGGAAGATCGGAACTGTTCAACGGGTAATGCTCGACAAGATCAGCGGCAAGGTCGCTTACGCCGTCATATCGTTTGGCGGCTTCCTCGGAATGGGCGAAGACTACTTCCCAATGCCCTGGGCGAGCCTCAAGTACGATACAGCTCTAGGCGGCTATCGGGTCGGCATTACCGAGGATCAGCTCAACAATGCGCCGCGGTTCAACCGCAGTACCGACTGGATGTCCGCCAATTGAACCAAGGCATCGTCCTTTCGCATCGCGTTACGGCTTGTTGGTCGATTTTGAAGATACACGGAATGGTCGCGGGCCAGATGCGAAGATTCCCCAGCTTAAAACCACGATGACTTGTCCACCACATTACGCAATGCGCGTCCGTCGGCGAAAGCCCGGCAATTCTCCACGATGATCTGAAAACGCCGATCGTTGAGGTAGGGCCCGTGCCCGGCCATATGTGGCGTTAGCAAAACGTTCGGCAGCGTCCATAATCTATGGTCACTCGGCAGCGGCTCCTGTTCGTAGACATCCAGCGCCGCACCGGCGATCTCGCCCGCCTCCAGCGCGGTGACCAAGTCGTCCAACTTGGTCGTCATTCCGCGGCCAATATTGATGAAGAACGCCGTCGGCTTCATGTGTTGGAACCGGGCCCGGTCGAAGAAGCCCTCAGTTGCTGGGGTGTGAGGCACTGTGAGGATCACGAAATCTGCGCGAGGCAGCAATTGGTCCAGAGCCTCAGGGCGGTGCAATTCCGCAACGCCATCGGGGGCCGTCATCCGGCGTGCGTCGGTCCCCAGCACAGTAACGCCGAATGCCGACAGGAGGCGCGCCGCCTCGGAACCGATCCCGCCGACACCAACAACGAGCGCCGTCGCTTCCGGCAAGTGCACCACGTCGCCGCTTTCTGATGGGCTCTTCTTCCACTCGCGCCGGAATTGCTGCGGAATGAAGATATGCAGCCCGCGTGCGAAGGCCAGCACAAAAGCCAGGATGTGGGCGCCGATGTGGTCGTTGAATATCTCGCGGAAATTCGTCACCACCACGGAATGTTGGATCAGTTCCGGGTAGTAGTAGCCCGCCGGGGGCGCGGCCTGCGGTGCCTGCAACCAACGCAGCTTCGTCGCCTTCGATAATAGGTCACTACCCAACCAGCCGAACGCCGCCTCCGCGTCGACGATCTCACGCGCCGCTGTATCGGCGTCTTCAGCGACAATTACTCGGGCTTCCGGCACGATTTCCGCCAGACGTTTCGCCCAGTCGCGGGTCGTCTCCGACTGCGGTGGCAAAAGGATGAACTTGAATGAATTGGCACCCGACATCGCCGCCTCCTCCTAAGGTGGGGACGAGATATTGCGGAGAAGGTTACCCTGATGGCTGCGAGCTTGACATGCTCACACGATTATCACCGACCGGGAGTTTGATCATCGCGTGCGTCTGATCTACATTGGCGTCTGCCGAAAAGCCCCGACTAAGGGCAGCGAGAACCGAAAACTGTGCGTCCTTCTAACGGTAACGGAGGGATGCGATGAGGTCTGAGCTTACAGAAGAGTTCGAAAATACGGCCGCGTGGCGGGAAGAGAAGGCGGCGGTGCACCGGGCCGACCCACGCAACAGGGGGGCGGTCGAAATCTTAAGGCATCTGGCGGCTACAGCGGATGACGTGCCGCTGGCGCTCATGTCCGAATACAGGGCAGTGTTTTTGCGGTGGGACACGTCAGAGGTGGTCCGGCTGATCAACGAGACCTTACGTGCCGTGGGGTTTCGCACTTATCCGGTGGACGCCACGGCGTTTGTCCGGGAGTTCATCGAACTCGTAAACAGGGACCGACGGCAATTTGAAACGTTCCGGCCGCGAGTGGTGACAACGCTCGACTAGCAAATGAGACGGCTGCGTGACTTTCGGCCGCCTCATTCGATCCGCAATCCACCTGGCGGGGATCGAGATCACGCGCGTGTTGGGCAGCGAGGTGGCCGAGGATGGTCTCAGGTTGCTCCTTTAAAAAGTTGATAAGCGTGGCGCCGTAATAGGCTTGTTTCGTGGGACTCCCGAACACCAGCCGACGCGGCCAGAGTGGCATTTTAATTCGATGACAGTCTAGCTTGGCCCCATTCCGTATTGTTCATGCTACTTATTCATCGGCAAACGTTTGCAAGTTTCTGTCAGCTCGGGGGAGGGGAGAATGCCATTGCTAGAGGGTGACACTGCGCTAATCACCGGAGCAGCATCCGGCATTGGGCGGGGAATCGCAAAAGCGCTAGTTGCGGAGGGAGTTCGCCCTGTTCTGAGCGATGTCGCCGTTGAAGCTGGTCGTGCCCTGGCGCGTGAAATGAATGCCACCTTCATACCGGCTGATCTGGCCGATCCCACGGCCCCGCGCAAACTGTTCGATGCCGCAGAGAAGTCGCTCGGGTTTGTCTCAATCCTGGTACATAGCGCGTCACCAAGGCGGCGAGAGAATGAAACAGCCCTAGCAGTGACCGAGTCAGAATGGGATTCGATGGTAACGGTTGGATTGCGCGCCGGTTTTGTCCTCGGACAAGCAGCAGGGGCGCAAATGCAGGCGCGCAAAATCAAAGGGCGAATGCTATTTATCACGTCACTGCACGCCCACACGCCGCGCAACTTACCGCATTACAGCGCGACAAAAGCCGGCCAAACGATGATCGTAAAAGAACTTGCGCGCGCCCTTGGAGCCGACGGGATTCGCGTGAACGCCATAGCGCCCGGCGCTATACCGGGCGGCGGTTTCGACGCAGATACCACAGCCCTCCAAAGGATGATTCCATTAGGCCGAACGGGAACGCCGGACGACATCGCCGACATGGCCGTAGCTCTCCTATGCGATCGCTTTTCTCGGTACGTAACGGGGACTACGGTTGCGGTGGATGGTGGACTCTCGCTTTACAATTGGATTCCGTTCCGGACTCTCGGTTAGAAGCGAATGAAAACCCCGCAAGCGATACTTGGTGTGGTTGTAGCCGCTCTCGCGCTTGCGGCTATCGTAACATTTTATGACAGCTCCAAGCCCGACATTCAAACGGCGCGGCATGCAAATGAGGCGGCGGAGAAGACGGATTTGTTGACACCGGCGAGCTCGATCGCGCACGACTTTGCTGTGTTGCCGAAATCCGTTCACAGTACGTCGGCGACTTTGATCGCGGAAGAGTTTGCCGACATGCCGAAGTCCGTTCACACAGTCCCGGTACGCTCTGAGGCGCCTCCGGCCAAGCAGGCGATCGCCGTCGCGCCCCCGCCGGCGCTGCCCGCACCTCGCGATGCCGATGCGGTTGCTTCCGCAACATTGCCCTCGCGCGCTGAACCCGACGTCTGTGCGCGCAATGGCGGCCGTCGCGTCGACTTTATGCGCGGCCATCATGGCATGTGGCGTTGCGTTTACCCGCGAGCTCGGTCCGAGCGATGAGCCAATAAGAACCCAGAATGACGCTCGCCAAGGCGAGGCGCGGACGATGCGGTCCGTAGGGAGGCTGGCTCGGAAGCTAAGTTCGCCGCGGCGCCGGCGGGCGCGATGCGCGCGTACCCGCTGAGCCGAAGTCTCGCCACGCGAGTCACCCTAAGGTCTTCAAGGCACCCACGATTGCCTCCGGCCGTTTAAGATCGCTGCGCGGCGTGGGGAAGTCATCCCACGAGCTTGCTGTACGTCGCGGAATTTCAGTTCCGGTACAACTACCGCGAGAACGTTCATATATATTCGGTGCGGCCGCAGCACGTTGCTGAGGCGGCGCAAGAAAAGGGGCTCACAAGAGGCGTTCTCAGCAAAATGACAACCAAGACCGACCCCGCCGAGGAAGCCGGGCAGGCTCAGTTGACCGAACGGATCAAGGAAGTCGCGGCGACCCGCGTGCGCTATGGCCATCGGCGCTGCGCGGGACGGCTGGCGAGTGAATGCCAAGCGCGTGTATCGGCTGTATCGCGAGACGGACCTGCAATCGCGCCGCAAGACGGGTGAAGGCCAAGCTGCGGGAGGACCGCCGACCGGCGACACGATCCAATGAGACCTGGGCGATGCACTTCGTGCACGATCAGCTGGCGACCGGAACGAAACTGCGAGTGCTGACGATCATCGATACGTTCTCCCGCTTCTCGCCGGCGATCGAGCCGCGGTTCAACTTCCGCGGCGCCGATGTTGTGGAGGTGCTGGAAAGAGTTGGGCGAGAGGCGGGGCTCCCTTGCGGAGGGCTGCCAGTAACGAGCGACGATTGTTTGTTTGTTGTTCGTTTGCTCTTGGTGCGGCGTGCATCGACATCGACCGCCGCCCCACCCCCAACATCGAGTGCAGCGTCGGGCGCATTTGGCCTGCGCAAGAATTTTGCAAAATTGAGCGGTACGTATCTTACAAATTTGTGGGAAAGATCGATTTCGTGATCAATCGCTGGCGCTGAGTTTCAATGGCTCCTGCTAGGCTTAACAACTCAGTGATCAGAGGAACAAATACGGTCTTCAGGATGTTTAAGCGCAAGGATCATGGAGGTGCTTATGCGCACTTACATCCTTGCGATAGCTACCGCGGCACTCTTTGCCATTCCTACCGCAGCGGTTTCGGAGAGCGGCCACCATCGCTACTACAATCGCTACGAAGGCCTCTACAATCGCTACGAAAGCGGACGGTGCAGAGAATTGCGAGGAGTTTGCGTGCACAAAGAAGAACTAGACGATCAATTCCATGAAAGTTGTCAGTTGTCATAAGGGGGATTCATCTTGGTTTTCGGATTCCCACATATGTCGCGCGTGCCCACAAGAGAACGGGATGAGAAGTCATGGCAGCGTGGCGGCGGGCGCTTGAGTTGTCGCTTGGAGAAGCTGATACGGCGAAGTTGAGATCGATAGCGCAGTCGCGCACTGAACCGGCGAGCCGGGTGGAGCGGGCGCGGATATTGCTGGCCTATCGAGAAGACCCCTCGTTTTTTGCGGTCGGCCGGGCACTCGGGCTGCATCATCAAACGGTCCAGCGCTGCGTCGAGCGCGCCGTGGCCGAAGGCCCGCTGGCTGCGCTGGATGATCGCCCTCGCCCCGGTAGAGAGCCAACGATCACTCCCGAGGCCAAGGCATGGCTGGTGTCGTTGGCATGCCGGAAGGCGAAGGAACTTGGCTATCCCCACGAACTGTGGACAACGCGGCTTCTGGCCCGCCACGCTCGCGAGCATGGACCCGCGGAGGGACATGCGTGCCTCGCCAACCTCGCCCAGGGCACAGTGTGCAAGATCCTCGACCAGGAAGAGGTGAAACCGCACAAAGTGCGATACTACCTGGAACAGCGCGATCCCGACTTTGCTGAGAAGATGGCCGAAGTGCTGTGCGTTTATCGCCAAGTGAGAATCTTGAAGCAGGCCGCAGCCGTCTCGAAGAAGAAGCCGAGCGACGCGATGGCGATCATTTCCTACGACGAGAAGCCCGGCATACAGGCCATCGCAACGACCGCCCCCGACTTGCCGCCCGAGCCCGGCGTGCATGCGACCTTCGCACGTGAGCATGAATATAAACGTCACGGCACGATCAGCTTGCTGGCCGGCATCGACCTCGTCACCGGCAAGGTCCATGCGCTGGTCAAGGATCGCCATCGCAGCCGCGAATTCATCGAATTCCTCAAGCTTCTCGACGCCGCCTATCCGGCCCACACAGCGATCAAGTTGATCCTCGACAATCATTCCGCGCACATCTCCAAAGAGACCAAAGCTTGGCTCGCCGATCAACCCGCGCACCGCTTTGAATTCACCTTCACTCCCAAGCACGGCTCCTGGCTCAACCTCGTCGAGGGCTTCTTCTCTAAACTTGCCCGCTCCGTCCTCCGCCACATCCGCGTCGCGTCCAAACAGGAACTCAAGGATCGGATCATGGCTGCCATGGACTATTTCAATCAGGAGCCCGTCGTTCACACCTGGGCCTATAAGCTCGACAAGGCGGCCTGATATGATTCGAACTTCGAAAACGCTGGTCTAGGTGAGCAAGGAATGGGCAATTGCCGCAGGTTTCGTGAACTTTGCGACTAGTTGAGGAAGCTGACGATAGGAAACCCCGGGCCGTCCACCCCGGGGTTTTCGCACTCAGTGCGCCCTTCCCAGGCCTACTGAGCATATGGCATCAGTGTTCGTGCGATGCCACAGCACTCACAAAGGCGATGAGGAACATGAGCACCGAGGCGAGCCGGGTAGCCTTCCTCGGGCCCAAAGATCAGCTACAGTCATATCGTGCTGCTGCTCTTCCCGCAGGTGTCGCGGTCATTCCTGCCCTGCTTGATGCACCCGAGCAATATGAGGAAAGCTTTTGCCACGGTACTGCGCCAACGAGCGGATGCGTTGCTGGTCGGAGGCAGCCCGGTCTCTTACACGCAGTTGCGGCGAACGATGAAGTTCGCGGCCGACAACAGTTTGCCGGCAATCTATCCCTATCGCGAAGCGGCCGAGGCCAGTGGCCTTATTGCTTGGAAGCAACACTGAAGGGCGCTTTCGCCAAGCCGCAAGGCTGTGGGCGCGCCGTATGTCGCCGCCAAAGCGGGCGCCGCGCAGCTCGTGCGCCAAGCGGCGCTGGAATTGGCGCGCTACAACATAACCGTCAACGCGATCGCCCCGGGACCTTTCGTCACCAACATCTCCGGCGGGCGGCTACGCGACCCCGCCGTGCGCGCGCCGTTCGAGAAATTCTCCCCGATGCGGCGGCTCTGCGAGCCTGATGACATCAAAGGGCTCGCGCTGTTCCTGGCCTCTCCCGCGGCCGCGTTCATCACGGGGGCTCAAATCGTGATCGATGGCGGCATGACACTGGGCATGGCTGATTGACGTGCCAGGCACGTTTATCGTCGGTCCATGATGCAATATCCTCTAGCATACGCTCTCGGATCGATACCCGAATGAGGAAGCCAAATCGAAGATGAACGCCAAAGTCTCAACGGATACGAAGGTCGTTACGCGCCAGGCAGACGCCGCCCCGCGGCGGGTCGAGGCCGATATTTGCGTCGTGGGCGCGGGGATTGCCGGCACTTCGGCCGCGCTGACCGCCGCCCGCGCAGGGCGAAGGGTCGTGCTGCTCGACGGCCTGCCCGTGCTCGGCGGTCAGGCGGTCAATTCGATCATCGGCACGTTCTGCGGCCTGTTCGCCAACGGCACTCACGGCCATCAATTCACCCACGGTATCGCCGACGAAATCCTCCGCGACCTAGGTGCGAAGGAGCATGCGCTCTACTACCGGCATGGTCCGCTGACCACAGTGGTGTATTACGACGAGGTCGCATTGGCCCGCTGGATCGAGGAAGCAATCCGCCAAGCCGGCATCACTGTCGTGCTTGGTGCGGTGCTGCGACGCGTTGGCGTCGAGGGCCGCCGGGTGCGGCGCCTTGAACTGGCGACACGCTACGGCGACGTTCACGTCGAGGCGACCGGCTTCGTCGATGCAAGCGGCGACGCCGCGCTGGTCTGGCAAGCGGGATTCGCCTGTCGCGAGCCGGCGAACGGCCCGGTGTTTGGCACCCAGATGGTCATTCTAGAGAACATCGACGAATCCAAGCAACCGACCCGTGAGGAGATCGGCGCGCGGATGAAGGAAAAGGGCGATGAGTACGGTCTGGTCAGGCGCGAGGGCCTCGCCTTCATCATTCCCGGCCGCGGTGTCGCCGCCATGAACATGACGCACGTCGAGACGCCGCTCGATCCGCTGGAAGCCTCGGCCCGCACACTGGACGGCCGCGACCAGGCCGATCGGGCTGTTGCGTTCCTGCGCCGCGAGTTCCCGGGCTGCTTCGGCAAGTCTCGGGTGCGGGCCTACGGCTTTCCCGGCATCCGGCAGACCCGCTGGATTGTTGGGCGCCAGCAGCTAACGGTCGACGATGTGCGCGCCGGCACGCGTTTCCCCGACGCGATCGCGCGTACCGCCTGGCCGATCGAATTGCACGATCATGGTACCGGGCACCACTGGCACACCTTTCCCGAAGACCACGTTCATTACGTGCCGCTAGGGAGCCTCACTCCCGCCGGTGCCGACAACGTCGTCGCCGCCGGGCGGTGCATCGATGCCGACAATGCGGCGCTGTCGAGCGTGCGGGTAATGGGTCCGTGCATCGCCATGGGCGCCGCGGCGGCGCATGCGCTCGACATCGCCGGCACCGGCAGTGTTCATCAGATTAACCTCGGCGCGCTCGCGTCGCGTGTCTACGACAATGTGGAGCGGACGGACTGACATGCGCCTGACCGATCACGAGAGGGCGATGTTGGACGGTTCGCATGGCGCCGCCAAGGCGCGTGCGATGGATCTGCTGTTGCGCTACGGGCAGGCCCTGGGCGCCGAGCGGCTGGTCGAGACCAACAATGTGGCCGGCGCGTTCAACGCCTCAACGCCGTCGGTCCGGGCATTGGCGGCCCGCGGCTTCGATGCCGTCTATTCCGAATTGAACCTGGACAGCAATGATGTGGTCGAGGTACCGCGAATGGCGGTGAACACCTGCCAATTGATCACCGGTATCGACAACGCGAAGTGGCGAATCCAGGGAATCCCGGATGACCTGGCCGAACAACAAAAGCGCGGCGAGGCGTTCTTTGGCCGCCGCGGTATCAACATGCACGCGACCTGCACGCCCTATCAAGTCGGCAACGTGCCAGTGCTCGGCGAGCATTGCGCCTGGATGGAATCCTCCGCCGTGGTCTATTGCAATTCAGTGCTCGGCGCTCGCACCAACACCGAAGGCAAGGAGAGCACCGGCGCTGCGGCCTTGACCGGCCGCATCCCTTACTGGGGCTTCCACCTCGATATCAACCGCCGCGGCACCCACCTTGTCGAAGTCGCGATCCCGGTTGAAGACATCATGGACTGGGGATTGCTGGGCTACTGGCTCGGCGAGATCGTGCAGGACGAAATCCCCGTCCTCACCGGCGCTCTGATCCGTCCGATGCTCATCAAGCTCAAGCATTTCGGCGCCGCGGCTTCATCGTCGGGCGGCGTCGAAATGTATCACCTTCCGGGCACTACGCCTGAGGCGCGCTCGGTGGAGGAGGCATTCGCCGGCCGACCGATCGCCGACACACTGCACTTTGGGCCGTCGGAACGCCGGCGTGCCTACGAGAACCTCAATTGCGCAAGCGAACGCAAGATCGACTTCGTCATGCTCGGTTGCCCGCACAATTCCATCGAGCAGGTCTGGTTGATCGCCTCGCTGCTGGAAGGCCGGCGACTCAACCCGGATACTGCGCTCTGGGTACACACGCCGCGCGCCTTGCGTGACACGGCCGAGCGTAACGGGTACGTGCGCATGATCGAGGAGGCGGGCGGCGCGGTCATGAGCGATACCTGCCCCGCGATCTCGCGGCACCTGCCGAAGGGGGTGCGCACCTTCGCGACGGATTCGGCCAAGCAGGCGCATTATCTGCCGGCCATCAGCGGCGTGCAGGCATGGTTCGGCTCGGTACGCGACTGTGTCGAGGCGGCGATCACCGGCACTTGGAACGGGAGGCTGCAATGAGCGATGCCGCGCCCCGCACGATCGTGCTCCACGGCCGCCGCGTGGTCGGCGGCAGCGCCGAGGGCGAGGCGCTGGTGACGCGGCAGACGATTTCGGGCTGGGGCGGCATCAACGAGCGCGACGGCACGATCATCGAGCGCCGTCATGAGCTGCGCGGCCAGAGTTTTAAGGGCCGCGTACTGGTGTTCCCCGGCGCGAAAGGATCGTCGGGCTGGTCCGCCTATTTCCACATGGCGCGGCTCAACGGTGTGGCGCCGGCCGCGATGATCTTTACCCGCATGACCACCAAAGTAGCGCTGGGTGCGGTGGTCACGCGCGCGCCGGCGATCACCGCATCGGATCAGGATCCTCTGTCGGTGATCGAGACCGGCGACTGGGTCAGGGTGGACGCCGATCGCGGCGTCGTCGAAGTGACCAAGCGCTGACGATGACTGACTGCCCCACAGGGCGGCGAACAAAAAAGAAGGATAGGGAATGTCAGGGCGGACCGTGTTCGACGTTTCCCAGGCCATCGAGCGGCAAAAGCTCGGGCGATTCCTTGTGGGACTCGTGGTGATCTCGTGGATCATCACTTTCTTCGACGGCTTCGACTCCCAGGCGATCGCCTTCGCTGCACCGTACCTGTCGACGCAGTATCACCTCGACCGGATCATGATGGGCAACATTTTCAGCATGGGGCTCGTTGGTACGTTGATCGGCGGCTTCGCGTTCGGCTATCTCGGCGACCGCGTGGGCCGCCGCCCTGCCATCATCCTGGCGACCGCCGCGTTCGGGCTCCTCACGCTGGCCTTTGTCCTCGCCGACGGCTACGCGTCATTGCTGGCGCTGCGTCTCGTCGACGGGGTCGCGTTGGGCGGAATGTTGCCGCTCGCCTGGGCATTGAACATCGAGTACGCACCGAAGCGCTATCGTTCGACGATCGTGACGGTCATCATGATCGGCTATTCCGCCGGCATTGCGCTCGGCGGCCCGACTGCAAACTGGTTGATTCCGCAATACGGGTGGCAGTCGCTGTTTGCCGTCGGCGGTGTGCTATCGCTTGTTGCGGCGCTCGCGCTGGTGTGGATGCTGCCGGAATCGGCCCGCTTCCTCGCCAGCAAGGGCGGCGAGCCGCAGCGGGTCGCCGACTTGCTGCGCCGCCTCACCGGAGAAGGGGTGCCCGCGGAAGCACAATTTGTCGTCGCTGACGAGGCCGGCCAAGCGAAGGATTTCAGTCCGGCCCTGCTCTTCCGGGACCAACTGCGCATTATCACGCCGCTTCTTTGGGTCGCCTATATCGCCAGCTCGATGGCGGTGTTCTTCCTCGCGACCTGGACGCCGCTGGTGTTCGAGGCGCTGAATTTCACGCGCCCGCAAGCGGCATTGGCCGGCTCCGTGAATGCCGTCGCCGGGGCGGTCGGCGGCCTCTTACTCATGCGCTTCACCGACAACTTGGGCGCAATAGCAATCATCGCGATGCCGCTGATGGCGATCCCTCTCCTGCTGGCTGCCGCTTTTGTCGATCCAGGCCATGCGGGCTTCCTGGCGCTGTTCGCGCTCATAGCGCTGTTTCTGATCGGCGGACACTTTGGTTTGCACAGTATCGCCGGCATTTTCTACCCGAGCGCTTATCGTGGCAACGGCGCTGGCTGGGCAACATCGGTCGCGAAGATCGGATCGATTGCCGGCCCCTTTGCCGCCGGGGTGATTCTCTCGACGAGCCTGCCAGTCCGCGACATCTTCGCGGTGCTTGCGATCTGTCCGGCCGTCTTTGTCGTTTGCATCTTCATTGTCGGACGAATTCACTCGTTGATGCTGCGGCAAGAATTTCAGGCGTTGGCGCCGACCCAATAGGCCGAGATCGAGGGACCAAGCGTCCAACAAATCACACCCAAAACCGAGTGCGCCAGGACAAGCTGGCAAAGAATAGGAGGTGTAAGCCCTTCACGGGGTAAGGCTAAGCGAACCTCCAACAGAAGGACCACGCGCTGAGTTCGCTTAGTTCGGGAGGGCATCGAACAGGATTGGTCCCACATCTTCACCGACAATGAGTTTGAGCCACTAATCGACGAACGCTTCGCCGCAATAAAGCAGGGCTTCGACCGAATCCGCGGGCAAGAGCTGCGGCGTTGAACGCAAGCGAATGCCCGCGATCTTTGTGCTCTAAGGCTTTGAAAATGGGAGGGGAAGTCCGTGGACGACTTTGATCTGACGGGGCGTGTTGCGATCATCACGGGCGGCAACAGCGGGATTGGGCTCGGCATGGCTGACGCGCTCGCGCGGGCTGGTTGTGCCGTTTCGATCTGGGGCCGCAATCCGGAGAAGAACACGCGCGCGTCCGCGCGCTGCGGGCCCACGGCGGCGCAGTCGATACGAGGCTGTGCGACGTCAGCGATCGCAAAGCAGTTGAAGCCTCGTTCGCTGCAACCCTTGCTGAGTTTGGACGAATTGACGCGTGCTTCGCCAATGCGGGGATCGGTGGCGGGGGACGGAAAAGTTTCGTCGACCGCTCCGAGGAAGAGTGGCGGCGCATGTTCGCCGTCAACCTCGATAGCGTGTTCCACCTGTTTCAATTTGCTGCCCGCCACATGATGGACCGCGCCGCGAGCGGCGATGCCTTCGGACGGCTGGTCGCTACTTCGAGCACTGCCTCGATCTTCGGTACTGCACGAAACGAGCACTATGCTGCTACTAAAGCCGCTATGAATGCGCTTGTGCGTGCGCTTGCCGTCGAGCTCGCGCGCTACGGCATCACTGCAAATGCCATTCTACCGGGCTGGATCCGCAGTGAAATGACGGCGGAAATCATGACGAACGAGAAGTTCGTGAGCAATGTTATGCCACGCATTCCGATGCGGCGCTTCGGCGAGCCAGAAGATTTTGGGGGAATAGCGGTCTACCTAGCAAGCAAGGCTTCATCCTATCACACAGCGGAATGCTTTGTGGTGGATGGCGGGTATTCGGCTTTTTGACTCCTGTCACCCATGCGGTGATGCGTAAAGGCAAAAGGATGTAATTGGGCCACCGGCAACGTTCGTTAAACCATCAACGAACTTCACGGATTGTTTGCCTTCCTTCTTCGCACCCCATTCAGGCCTAAGGGCTCAAAACCAGCGCGGGGCCGCGTAATGGGCAAAACAAAAATGGTGAGGCGTCAAACGGAGTTAACGTTCCCTGATGTGGCCCTTACTCCGTCCTCGACCGCAGGACGAAAATTTTCGTCGCCCGCTCAGTTCCACGAAGTCACCCATTTCAGATTAAAGCGCGTTGAGGACTAACGCCGCAGCCATCGACAAGTGGCGAAACTAAAAGCATCCCCAATGGGGAGCGACAAACAGGGATAAGGTGTCGTGTTTACAGCGCTTGATCGCGTTTGGCCGCTCGTCGGTCTAGCCTTCGCGTTGCTAGCCATCGTTTGCTGGATGGCCCTTCTCGGCCGCCTGGCAATTGCATTACTTTGACGCTTTGATTCTTCTTGTCAGGCGTTTGCGGATGCGCGGGAAATAGCTCCGCTACTCTATAACCAAAAACGACACGGCCTCGAAATTGGAAAAAGCCAAATGGGAAGGCGTCAAACAAGGACATACATGGGCAAGGTCTTACGCTGGCTTAAGCGATATTGGACCGACTAGAGACCTCACGAGGCGCAGAAACTGCTCCATGCCTCCGGCTCGTGCGAAAGCCCCGGCAGCTTGGCGAAAATGGCGGCGATGCGTTGCGCCTCATCGTACGCAGTTCGCGACGGAACCAGTGATGAGACTCCTTTTCAAAAAAACGTGTATGCAAGGGGCCCTCGAGGCGCGCCCAGGGCGCGCGAGCTTAACGTCACTCCTTCTCTCCCGTCGCGCCCGTCTGCTACCGACCCTCGACCATGCAGCTATTGCTGACGGAATTTTCTCTTCGGTCTACGGTTGCCCGCTCGAGGCATGCACAGGAGTTCGGCGTTTCGTCTCTGTGTCCACTCCGCCCGCATTCCGCCATTTCCGGATCGAACCTCTGCCGCAGTTCACTGCTCGTATCTGCGGCGGGTGCGCACGAAGGGGATGGTGCAATGGAGATTACTGTTCACAAACACCTGATCGAGCAGTGTGTGATGATGGCATGCGCGTCTAAGGCCGATCGAGACAAGGCCCTTTGGCTCACCATGGCTCAGTCCTGGGGGCGGCTGGCTGACGAGGTGGAGCGCTCCAGGACCGTACCAGATCACAAAGCGTTATTTCAAACGGATGGACGTTACCACCGAGCGTGAAATAAGCAGCGTTCTCTCCGGTCGCTTCCCGATGCAGGTTGGGCGCGAGAAGCGTGAGGTCGAACCCGGCGATCGGATCCATATGCCGTCGAACACCGTTCACCGCATAGCCCCGCTGGGCTCGAGCGCACCGATGCGGGCCTTGGCGTTTGCCGCGAGCTTCATGCCGCCGGGAGGATCGGGAACGGAGGCCGAGCGGGCGGAATTGCCGGAGTAAACGCGCGTCGCTATCGTCACCGCCGCCGCAGAGAGGGAGCCGTGCGCGAGTGGCGCCCGGCAGTGCTTTTGTCGGGGAGGCAACATGAAGCCGGGATGTACCCTGATCGCCTGTCTTCACGCCAAGCCGGAAAAGCGGGAGGAGCTTCTCAAGATTCTCCACAGCTTGGTCAAGCCCTCGCGCGCCGAGCCGGCCTGCGTGGACTACCACCTCCACGTCAGCAACGACGATCCGAACCTGTTCGTGTTCTATGAGAATTGGCGCACGCGCAAGGAGCTCGACGAGCACCTGGAGACGCCGATTCTCAGGAGCTTCTGGGCGCGGCGCCTCGACCTCCTGGAGAAGGACGTCGACATCCAGTTCATCACGATGCTGAGCGATCCCGACTAGGCATTGCCGGCAAGATTCCTTGGCCGACGTGCCGGTCGGCGGGCTCACGCCGGTAAGCTTGAGATCGCCGACGTTCGGCGGGCACGCGCGCAGAAGCACTGCCAAGGCCGTTTTGCGCGCCTCCCGCAGCTACGCTAACTTACCGTAGTTGTTGATCGCAACGACATTGGACTGAGACATGGCCGACACCGAACACCACTATGCGGCTTTGCAGGAGCTCAATCGCAACTACGTCCGTTCCGTGGATGAAGCCGACGTCGCCTGGTTTGACGCCAACCTCGCGGCCGATTTTTTCAACACCAACCCCGACGGTACCTTCATCGACCGCAAGGCCTTTCTTGCGCAGATTGGTCGAGGCTCCTCGGTCAAGAACATCCGCGAGCACGACGTGATCATCCGTATCCTTGGCGATTTCGCCATCATCCACGGGCGCACCAGCTACCAGAAGGCAGATGGTACCCAGGGGGCCGGCCGCTACACCGATGATTGGCGGTTTTGCGATGGGCGCTGGCAATGCGTTTCGGCCCATGTCACGCGCCTGTAGAGGCAAAACACCTGGCCGCAGCGGCGACGAGGACGACGACCGCGAGCCGGCCGTTACTAGAGAACCAAATGAAGGTTAAACACGCCGCACCGGCCGCGCTACTCGATCCGACCCGCGCACATACGCGCAGGAGCCTAACGGGCCGCCCATGCGTCAGAGCCGGCAGCCGCTACCCGCGCGAGGTCCTCCACTCCGAAACCACGCCAGTGGCCTCCGCAAGCGCAGCACGGAGCGGGGTGTCGATTGACCCTTTCGCAAGCGGACATCACGCTCGGGTGCCGTCCAGCGGCCGCTGGGGCTTCCAGACCAGCCTGCGCGAGCGGATATACTGTCTTGTTCTTACCCCTGCGGCTCGCCCGCAACCTCCAATTCGATAATCGGCCCGAGGATCGGCTTGAGCTTCTCCAACTCCCCCTTGATCTTGACCAGTAGATCGTCGAGGGAGGCGCCATCCGTCACCTTGGCGTTATGTCGCCGGCGAGCTTGATCGCGGACAGTTGCGCGTGACGATAACGGGCAACCTTCTCCGCCGCCGCCAGAGCCTTGAGCATCAGGGAATCGACTGCGTTCGAATCGGTCTGGCTTCCCATGCTCTCTTCGATCAGGGCGCGCAGGAAGAAATGGCGCGTGACGCCCTCCATGATCTCCAGGCTGTCGAATGAGGCTTTGAAGTCGATTGTGCCGTCTATGTCAGCGGCGTTCCTGATAGAATCCCTGAAGCTTGGGAATGTTTCCGCCAAGGTGTTTTCATCGAGTAGTTCCCAGCTTTTTCAGTTCCGCATTGGCGGCTATGAATTCGGCGAAGCTCTTTGGGCAGTCTGCGGCTGCGAGCCGGAGCAGCCGCGCAGCGTCATCTTTCGAGCCCCCCTGTAATGCCAGCTCCCCGCTGTAGAAATTGAATTCGCACAATCGGCCCTTTCTCGTTTTGGCATCGCCATCGTTGGCCGCGACCAGAACAGTCTCGGCTGTTATCTGGCGCAAATAGAGGCGGACGATCGGCGCTGGCCACTTAGTCAAGTCGATCCGGGTTAACACCTTTGCGAAGTCGCTCTGCTGATCGCTGCGCTTTCGCACAATGTCGATCCAAAGCGCTGCATATGCATTCCCAGGGTCCAGCTCGTTTGCTCGATTGAAGTCAGCCAGCGACTTTGCCAGTGAGCCCGCATAAAAGTTTGCGATGCCGCGACCGAAATGTGCGTAGGAATATTCCGAACTGAGCCAGATGGCCTGATCGTAGTCGGCAATTGCGCGCTCGTGGTCGCCTTTAGCCTCATACGCGCTGCCGCGCCCGTTGAACGCCGTCGCATTTTTCGGGTCAAGCTTAATGGATTGATCGTAATCGACTATTGCGTGGTCGAAGTTCCCCTTGGCGTAGTACGCTAACGCGCGATTGTTGTAGGCCATCACATATTTCGGATCGAGCCCAATAACCTGTTCGAAATCGGCGATAGCGCGGTCGTAGTCGCCCTGGCCGTGGTAGGCTTCGCCACGCCCTTCGTAGGCCATGAGATACCCTGGGTCGAGCTGAACGGCTCGATCGTAGTCAGTGATGGCGTGTTCGTAATCGCCTTTCTCCTGATGCGCGCGGCCTCGGTTCTTGTACGGGTAAACAAACTTTGGATCGAGCCTGATAGCTTGATCATAGTCAGCGATGGCCCGGTCGAGATCGCCCTTGGCGTGATACGCCAGGCCGCGGTTGTTGTAAGGGGATGCGTCTTTCGGGTTAAGCCCGATGGCCTGACTATAGTCGGCAACAGCACGACCATAGTCGCCCTTCCTGTAGTATGCATTGCCGCGATTGTTGTAAGGGGACGGAGCTTCCGGATTGAGCCCGATAGCCTGATCGTAGTCAGCGATGGCGTGTTCGTAGTCGCCCTTTTTGCTGTATGCGTTGCCGCGGTTGTTGTAGGTGGGAGCATCCTTTGGATTTAGCCGGGTGGCTTGATCGTAGTCAGCGATCGCATAGTCGTAATTGCCCATAGCGTGGTGGGCGTATGCGCGATTGTAGAACTCCACGGCCAAATGATCCTTACTTTCCCTGCCAGACAGTATTAGGGCAGTACAACCTGCTATCGTCTGATCACGAGTGCTGTCCGGCTCGTAGCACCAGGTCCAATCCTGGTACTGTTGCGCCGAGGCTATGCCGGGCGATATCAAAGCGAGGCTGGTAACTAGCGTGCGAAAGCTTGGGTAAAACCACATGACACCGCCGGGACACAGTAACATCACGACCATTCACCGCCGACGCTACTAGCCCGGCGATGTCAGTTCCAGTGAGTTCAGCGCCTGACCGAGGCAAACTAAACCGGTTGGGTTTGCTGATTTAATTGGCCGCGAATCACCGAAGGTGCGAAAGGGTGTGATCACCGGCGGGGGCGCGCCCCAACGGGCGCAAGAGCGGGACGCACAGCGGCACTCGGCCCGCCCTGATCGAGCCACCCTGGAAAAAACCCAGCACGGTGGTCCAAGGATTGCGAGTGGTTCACTGACAGCCAGACTCCAATCTCTGCTGGATAAGAATTGGGGGGCAACGTCAGGCACCCTCGCGTTTATTACGGGAAACGCTTTTAGTTTGGTCCGTCGGTCCTTTGCGTCGGCATCGCTGCATTCGCATAGGGGCGCGATCGGCACCGGATCAGGCCAGACAAAAATGAAGCGCGCTGGTAGACCGTCGTCTGCATCAGCCCGCGCGGCGCGAAGCCTATCGGGCACCATGCCGCCGAGGATAGCGAGTGATGTGTGCTTTATCCTCAGCGGAACGCCATTGAACTTGATGCGATCGGATACATAGGCGCCGTTGCCGCCGTAGCGATCGAAGCTGCCGAGCCATCCGGCCAGTTCATCGCGCACGTGAAGCAGGCCGCGCGGGTTATCAGCAAGGAGTCGTTGCAATGCCTCCGTCGAGGTATCCATTGTAATGACGCGCGGGCGCGGTGGCTGGTCGGGCACTTCAGCATCGGCAGGCCGTTCGAGCGGCGCTTTTTTGTCTTTGATGGCCCTGACGCCGCCACACTTTGTCGATTGCGCTCGCTGCCTCGGCGTAGCCTTTATACGTCGCCATCCTGTCGTGCCAAGCTGGCTCGGCATCGCGCTGCATCGCGCTCCAGCCTGCCGCTCGCGGCACGGCGGCCTGGACCTCTTACCTTGTCTCGCCGCTTGCGGATGGTGGCCATGGTCGTCCCTCGCTGTGGCACAGTTGTGGACAGCGGAATTTCCGATGGCCGCAGGGGCGGAGCGATGCTGCCAGATTGGCGAACGCCCCAACAGCGTTGAGCTGGTGGAGCCGAGGTCCGCCACAGGCGCGTAAAATAGCGAATGTTGCCAGAGGGCTAGGAAAACGTCGGTGAGTCTGTCCACAAATCACGCAACAAGCGCGTGACAAAATTCCTGTCCAAGGCCTTCCATCGCCAGAAGCCGCAGTCGTCTGACGTTGCGGGGCTGCGGGGCGCCTCTCGTCTTTGGCCTAGGGCGTTAGCTCCTGTCGCAGCTGAGCACCTAGAGGGGCATGAACAGCCTCCGACGCGTAAACGGGACGGACTGGTCATCACCTTGACAAAGCTAACACAATAGACTGAGGCGAAACTGGCGCACGCAAATCAGCTGTTTTCACGATTTCTATGAAAGCAGCTGTTTACAACCATGAGACTCAAAACTAGCCTTGCTCAACCCGTACTAGGGGTTAGGCATGGGCAAAGCAGCTAGGAAGCCTGGGGCAGCCAAGGCCGGTAGGACCGGGGCAAAACCGGAACCGAAAAAGCCTATCGTTTTATCGTGCGTCAACTTGAAAGGCGGTGTCGGCAAAACGACTATCGCGGTGAATTTTGCTGCCCACTGTGGCATTCACGGCCTCCGCACATTGCTGGTCGATTTGGACCCGCAGACAAACGCGACGCTCTCTTGCGTCTCTCCCCAGGCTTGGGAAAAGCACGCAACCGAAAAAGGCACGGTCGCAAATCTCCTAGGGGTGCGACAGCACACGAGCGCAGAGGGAAAGGAGAAGACGGCCGAAGACGTGATTATGCCGAACGTGTTTAAAAACGTGGATTTGATTCCTTGCCATCTGGATCTCTTCACGATTGATCTAGACATGAGCGCGGTGACCGCGAGAGAGACGCGCCTGCGACGTGCATTGAAGGACGTGCTGCCAAAGTACGATATCGTAGTTTGCGATTGCCCGCCGAACTTGACAATTCCAACGCAGAATGCCTTGGCGATAAGCACACATTATCTTGTGCCGGTCTCGCCAGACTTCCTGTCGGCACTAGGTCGGGTGGACAAACCTATTGACGCAAGAATTGCGAATTGATTCAAGGCTGCTCTTTGCGGAGGGCAGCCTTGATTTGCGGACTGATGACCGACGATGAGTGGGCGTACTTCGAACCGTTCCTGATCCATCGCGGCGGCGGCCGGCCGCCACGCAATCATCGCCGCGTGCTCGACGCGGTGTTTTGGTTGATGCGAACCGGCGCACCATGGCGCGACCTGCCGGAGGGCTTCGGCAACTGGAATTCGATCTTTAGGCAGTTTCGGCGGTGGGCCGACAGTGGCGTCTGGGACGTGATCCTGGAAGGGCTCGCGGGAAGCGGAGTGTCGGACGCCGCGCTGCAGATGATCGATGCGACCATCATCCGTGCGCATCATTGCGCAGCCGGTGGAAAAGGGGGGCCGAGCGTAACGCGCTCGGTCGCTCGCGTGGCGGCTTCTCAACCAAAATCAACGCCCGCACCAATGCCGAGGGTCTGCCGATCGGCGTTGTGATTACGCCCGGGCAGGCACACGATGTCACCGCGTTTCCGGCCTTGATGCAGGAGATCGACTGCGATCCGGAACAGATGCTCGGTGACAAGGGCTACGACAGCGAAGCCGTCCGCAACGACATTGAGGAACGTGGTGGTGAAGCCGCAATCCCCAGCACTGCAACCCGGAAAATACAGCATGCCGTCGACAAGGCTCTCTATGCCCTGCGCAATCGCATCGAGCGCTTCTTCAATCGTGCGAAGAACTCACGCCGTGTCGCCACCCGCTACGACAAGCTGATCGAGAGCTTCGCCGCCTTCGTGCTGCTTGCCTGCATCCGAATTTGGATTAAGTTTGTCCACACGACCTAGGCGTTGCCCTACTGAGGACTCGCGTAGCTAGACTTACGGCCGAACTGGAGAACGCAATTATTCATGCAGGCATCGTGATCTCGCGCGTCGGGCGTGCATCAATTTTCAGAGCGCAAACTGTTCAAACGCTTCGCGCTCAGTTTAAAGACATGGTATTATCTACCGAAATTATCGAACGAAGCGCCGTCGCGAAATCGGCGTCGCGCAATGTTCCCGTTTTCAATTCAGGAGACGAAAAAGCTATCGATGAGTTTCACCGCCTCGGTGCGGAAGTTATGGCGAAATTGGGCTTAACGGCAAAGCAATGAAAATAAGTACCCACGAAGCGGCGCGAGTTCTGTCATCGCTAGCTCAAGCGCTGCGCAAAGGACCGAATATGCCGTTGGAGGGAATTGCCAATCTAACAACCCTCCGAGGAAACTCGTCATCCGAGTTGCCAGTAGCTCTTAGCGCCTTGGTCGCCGTCTCAAATTTCAAAAAATCGGATTGGGAAGCCGTCATTAAGGAATACCGACTTCCAATCGAAGTGAGGCGAGCCGAATCCACGCGAGACGTTCTCGGAAAGATCGTTCAACACTTGGCGCAAGATGCGGAATTGTTGGAGACAACGACTCATGCATTGTCGCGATTTCGGCGGCACAGTTTGCCCTTGAAGCAGCCGGCGAGGGCTTGTCTCATGCGGTGAAGGCTGTTTACCCATTTGGAGAGGAATTCATCGAGCTCAACCGGCGCACATTCGAGGTCGTTGGTTTCGGGCATCGCTATTCCGATCAAATAAAGCGGGCGAAGAAAAAGGATGATCCTATCTTACGGACCGCGTTTCAGGACGAGCGATTTGCCGACATATCTGGCCTAATTTGGTCGCGGCGGTCTATCGGAAATTTTCTCGGCCAGCCGGACGATCTTGTGTACGTCCATAATCAGGTCGCGCGAAAACCTATCCCCAGAAAATGGGCTCGATGGGCGGAGGAATTCTACACAATGGACGAAGGCACAACACTGCGCTTGAAGAATGTGACAAGTTCATCTATCCGGATAGCCGCGGTCGCGTAGTCTCGACGCAGGATGTGGCTAACGCATGTGACGCCTAGTGTATTCATCAACACAGAAGTCTGGCCGATCTGGCGTGCGTGGCAGAGCGCGCGACTCGCGTCGGAAAGCGCGGCCTCTGGGTAGCCAAGAAGATTCGCCCATGCCCGATAACACAGGGCATGCACTCCGGGGTTTGTGGCGAACCGAGTTGCCAGCGCACGGTGTTCAGCGGGATCGTATAGTGCAATCGCCCGGTCGAGGTGGGTCCGACCTTTTAGGATATCGCCTGTATAGAGGAAAGCGCCGCTCACGAAGAAATGCCCGAGCATGAGCGGAGTAGTGCCCCCTTGCTTGCGAGCGAGCGTCATAAAGCGCGCAGCAAGCTGGCGCACAGCGTCGCCATCGAATGCAACAAAACTCGCGGCTGCTAATCCTCCGAGGGCTGAAAGCAACAGCAGTGGGTCTCCCGGAGACTCTCCGAGCGCTTCAGCTTGTTCGATCAGCAAGCGCGCTCGTTCTGCGGCCACTTTGGTTTCCGGCGCGGCATGTCCTTTGAGATGGATGAGCGGATGAATGAGCGCGACCTGGAGCCTAATCTCTTCGCGACGCAGCATGGGCGTGGGAGGCGCCGTTGCAATCTGGGAGACCGCGCGTGTGAATTGCTCTACCGCTTCCGCGAGCGCCGAGCGCTCCAGCGAGCGCTGCCCCGCCTTGCCCCACCATTCGATCGCCGCTTCGGAGAATCCAGCCTGCGCGAAATGATGCGCCAGCAGTTCCGGCTCGGCTGCTGCCCTGGCAGGGAAGCGGTCGCGCAACGTTTCGGCAACATGGCGGTGCAAGACTTGCCGTCTGCTCTTGAGGAGGTTCTCATAAGCTGCGTCCTGGATGAGGGCGTGCTTGAAACGGTAGTCAGATTCAGGCGGAAGACCTCGGACCAGCGGAACGTCGGCATCAGCGAGCCGGTCTAGCGCCAACCGTAGTGGAGTGTCCTCGATTCCAGCGACTCCCCGGAGCAACGCATAGGAAAAGTCGCGTCCGAGGGGGGATGGCCTGGAGGGTGCCTTGCTCACCGCGCTCTATTAGGAGACGCGTCAATTCCTCGACGAACAGGGGCACCCCGCCAGTACGCTCGGTCACGCCCTCGACCACTTCTTTCGACAGCGCATGTCGAGCGGCAATCCCACCAACCATGTCCCGCACCTGCTGGCGGTCGAGCGGCACTAGAGAAATTGTTCCATGATGCGAGCGCACTCCCCAAGGTGCCCGAAACTCGGGTCGCGCAGTAATCAAAACGAACAACGAAGCCAGCGCACCGCGTTCTGCGATACCGCGCAGAAGATCAAGCGTGCTCGGATCGGCCCAGTGCGCATCTTCGACCGCCAGCACGATTGGCTGAGTCCGCGCACCGGCTATAACTAAGTTCGTCAGCGCTGCCATCTGCCGCCGCCGCAACTCCTCTGGCACCAGTTCGAGTGAGCGTTCAGGTACTAGTGGTATGTCCAGGAGCGGAGCAAGCAGTGGTATGCTCTCAGCAGGGTTGAATTTAACCTGGGTCAACGTGTTTTCCAGATCGGCGAGTTTTTGCTCAGCGGGAATGTCGGCACCGCCGAACCGTTGTCGCCCCCATTCGGTGATCGGATAGAGCGGCGTGTTCTGTAGAATCTGCGAACAACTCCACTCCGCCCAGGTGTGCGGCGTCTCGCGTAGGCGGCTGTGAAATTCCTCGATCAGCCGAGACTTGCCGAGCCCCGGCTCCCCGACGATCAAGACCAGCTGCCCGTCGCCCTGACGCGCCCGCTCCCAGCGCCGCGTCAGCATCGCGAGTTCTTCATCGCGACCGACGAGTGGCGTCAGATGACGCTGGCCTGCGCGGCGTCCAGCGCCGCTCGCGCGCACGATCCGGTACAGCATCACCGGCTCCGGCACGCCTTTGAGTTCATGGCTGCCGCGCTCTTCGACGACGAAGAGACCGGCCATCTGACGCTGCACACGCGCCGTCACAACGACCGAACCCGGCTCGGCCAGCGCCTGCGCTCGCGCCGCGACGTTCGGCACGTCGCCGAAAATTTCACCCGCCGCATCGACCACCACCGGCCCCGAATCGATCGCAATGCGGGCGGCAAGAGCGGGCTTTCTGCTATCGGCGTTCTTGCGGTTCAACTCGGCGAGCGCCCGCTGGATCGCGAGCGCCGCACGGACCGCGCGCTCGGCATCATTCTCCTGCGCCACCGGGTAGCCGAACAGCGCCATCAGGCCGTCGCCGAGCTTCTTGGCGACTTGCCGCCCATCTCCGTTACTGCCGCCGAAGCTGCTTCAAGATAGGCGCCAACCAGATCACGCCATTCCTCCGCGTCGAGCCGTGCCGCGATGCCGGTCGAAGCCACCAGATCGCAGAACATCACTGTGACATGACGGCGCTCGCCGGCGGTTTCGTGAGCGGCGGAGACGAGCGGGGGACGCGCTGCGGTCGCGATCGGCACCGCCGTCGCGGGCTCCATCACGGGTGCCGTCGCCGGCGGTGCGACCGGTGCCGTGGCAGGCGCACTCCCCAGTTCGGCAATGGCGCGAAGCAGTTTGCGGCGATGTCCAAGCGACCCAACGCCAATCTTTTCGAGGTCCTGATCGGTCAGGTCACCTAAGATCGTGAAATCAATATCGTTATCGGCAAAGCGCTCCGCGTACTCGGACATGCCGAGCGTCTTGAGCCAGTCCACAACCTCCGGCATCGCGGCCCCTCCTCGCGGATTTATCGTGCTTAACCGCGCTTCTGGACCAGGGCGACCGGGAGTTTAGTCGACAATTTCCTGGCGGAGTAGACTGTTTGACTGAACCGGCAAAGCAAATGCCCTTGGCGTGATCCGCTGCGTGGCAGGTGATGGCTCCCCGCTGCAAGAATTGACATGGTCTCGACTGCTGCGATGCACCCTCCACTTCGGAGATGGGTCACTTGCGACCGGGTCCAACCAGCACCCGGCCAGCCAATGTCTCCTATGCCGCCGATCGCTACCGAAATGATGAGCCGCTGAAAGCGACGAGAAGGGCCACTTCCAGACTCATGCGCTGCAACAAAGTCGAAGCAGTTTCGAGATTTCGGGTCAGGCATTCAGCTCGTCGAGTAACGCCTTGGCGTCCTTCAGATCAAGCGTGTCGAAGCCTTCAGTGAACCAGCCATATACCGGAGCGAGCTGATCGCGCGCCTCATCTCGCTTGCCCTGATCGCGAAGAAGCCGCGCCATGCTCATCGCAGCGCGCAGTTCCCAGGACTTGGCCTGCTGCGCTCGCGCAACGGCGAGCGCCCGCTCAAAATGCGCTTGCGCATTCGGCACATTCGCCTCTGGCGATTTCAGCGCAATTTCCCCGGCAACGCGATGGCTCTCGGCCTCGCACCACGTTTCCTTGGTTGCTTCCACCGCTGTAATCGCTTCGTTAACGCAGCGCCAGGCGTCATCGAATTGGCCGAGTTCCGCATAAGCCGCCGACAAATGTGGTGACCGCCAGGATAACCCCAGGGTTGCACCCGTTGACTCGTACATGCTGCGCCCGGAGATGATCATCGGGATTGCCTCAGCGGGTTTGCCAGACAGGGCCAGCAGGATACCTTGAAGCGACAAGCCGGACGCTTTCCAGATCAGAGTTCCTTTCTCATCCGCCAGAACGACGAGTTCGTCGACGACCGCCTTTGCCTTTGCGTAATCTCCGCGGAAGATATGAGGCAGTGACGTGTAGTTCAGCGCAAACATTAATGTGGCGGCTTGGCCGATCTCGCGCGCATCGCTCAGCGCCGCCTCGGCGTCTGCCAGCGCGGCTTCGGGATACCCGAGCATCCAAAGCGCCCACGACCGATACGACAAGATCGACACGCGGACATCTACACCAAACCTTGTCGCCAGCGTCCGATGCTCGGTGGGGTCGTACAGCGCGATGCCCTTGTCGAAGTGCGCGCGAGCTTCGGCGATTTCTCCCGTGCTCAGCAGGGAAGTGCCCATGAGGCGATAGCCGATCATCTGCGGAGCTATGGTTGCTTGTTTCTTGACCATGGCGAAAAACTGCGCCCCAAGGTCGCGCACAATGTCGCCGTTGAACGCTATGTAGTTGGCGGCCCAGAAGCCGTAGAGGACGACGAACAGCAGTAGCGGGTCCTCAGGCGGCTCTCCCAACGCCTCAGCTTGTTCGATCAACAGGCGCGCGCGCTCCGCGGCCGCCTTTGTTTCTGGTGCTGCGTACCCTTTGACATGGACGAGTGGTGTCATAAGCGAGACTTGGAGTTTGATCTGCTGGCGGCGCAGCGCGGGCGTACCTGGTAAGGTCGCGATCTGCACAAGCGCACGTGTAAGCTGCTCCGCCGCTTCAACTAACGCCGAACGTTCCAGCGACCGTTGTCCGGCTTGGCCCCACCATTCGATCGCGGCTTCGGTAAGACCCGCCTGGGTGAAGTGATGCGCCAGCAACTCCGGCTCGGCGGCGGGGCCGCGAGATTGTCGCGCAAAGCTTCGGCCACGCTGCGGTGCAAAGCTTGACGTCGGCTTTTGAGCAAATTCTCATAGGCTGCGTCCTGAATGAGCGCGTGCTTGAAGCGGTAGACTGATTCCGGCGGCAACCCCTGCACCAGCAGGATGTCGGCCTGTGCCAACCGCTCCAGCGCCGCTTGCAGTGCTGCGTCCTCCATGTTCGCCACGGCGCGAATGAGCGCGTAAGAGAAGTCGCGGCCGACAACGGCACCGATCTGCGCCACCTCGCGCGCAGGGCCGAGCCGGTCGAGCCGCGCGGTCAACAATTGCTGCAGCGTCGGCGGAATCTCCTGCATGCCGCCTTGTGGTCCGCGCTCGAGGAGAAGTCGCGTCACCTCCTCGATGAACAGCGGTACGCCGCCGGTTCGGGTTACCACATCCTCGACCACCTCGCGCAACAACGCTTGCTGGGCGGACAATTGCGCCACCATATCGCGCACCTGGCGGCGATCAAGCGGCGCCAGTGAGACGGTGCCGTGGTGCGAGTGCATGCTCCAGGGCGGGCGGAACTCCGGCCGAGTCGTCGCCACCGCGAAGAGCGGCGCAAGCGCCCCGCGCTCGGCAATACCATGCAGCACGTCGAGCGTGGTGGGGTCGGCCCAATGTAAATCTTCGAATGCCAGTACCAGCGGCTGAACGCGTGCACTCGCGATCGCCCAGTTAGTCAGCGCCGCCAATTGCCGCCGGCGCAATTCCGCGGGCGCCAAGTTTGGTTTCCGCTGCTCGGGCAGCGGTATGTCGAGGAGCGGCGCGAGCAAAGGGACGTTCTCCGCCGGATTGAGCCTGACCTGAGCGAGCGAACTTTCCAGCTCCGCTAGCCGCCGGTCGCCGGGCACGTCGGCACCGCCGAAGCGCGTCCGGCCCCATTCGGCAATCGGATGCAGCGGCGTGCTCTGTAGAAGCTGCAAGCAGGTCCACTCCGCCCAGGTGTGCGGCGTTTCCCGGAGCCGAGCACGAAATTCTTCCAGCAGGCGCGATTTGCCCAACCCCGGCTCACCTACGATCAGAACGAATTGCCCGTCGCCCTGACGTGCTCGGTCCCAGCGGCGCAACAGCATCGCCATTTCTTCGTCACGGCCGATCAGCGGCGTAAAATGCCGCCGCCCGGAGCGACGCCCGCCGCCGCTCGCGCGAACAATCCGGTAGAGGGTTACCGGCGCCGGCACGCCCTTGAGCGTATGGCTGCCGCGTTCTTCGGCGACGAACAGGCCGGCGATCTGGCGCTGCACCCGCGCGGTGATCAGCACCGTGCCCGGCTCGGCGATGGCCTCCACCCGCGCCGCTACGTTCGGCACCTCGCCAAATATCCCGCCCGCCGCATCGACCACCACCGGCCCGGCATCGAGGCCGATGCGCGCCTTGAGCTCCGGCTTGCCGGCCGCGGCGTTCCTGCGGTTGAGCTCCGCGAGCGCGCGCTGGATCGAGAGCGCGGCACGCACAGCGCGTTCGGCATCGTTCTCCTGCCCGACCGGATAGCCGAACAGGGCCAGCAGCCCGTCGCCAAGCTTCCGCGTCACACGGCCGCCCATCTCCGCGACCGCCGCCGAGGCGGCCTCGATATAGCCGCCGACCACATCGCGCCAATCCTCGGCATCGAGCTGCGCCGAAATTGCGGTGGAGCCGACCAGATCGCAGAACAGAACAGTGATGTAGCGACGCTCCCCAGCAGTTTCTTGAGGCGCCGGGGCGGTCGTCAAAGGCGCCGGCGAAGTGTCCGCAGCTGCCGCCGAGGTCCTCGCATCATAGTCCGATGCGTTCGCATTGACCGCGGCGGCGGCCTTGAGCAGTTTGAGACGCGCACCGAGCGGGAAGCCGAGCTCGCGGAGATGATCGTCCGTGAGATCGGGCAGAATGGCGAGAGTCTATGTCATTCTCGCGGAGCGTCGCCTCATACTGTTCGAGGCCGATACTCCGCAGCAAACTCCGGAGATCCACCGTGACACCTTATTGGTTTCCACCGGATGCGCAAATCATCGTCCAATAGAGACGTGCTGTCCAGGGCGGCGTCTCGACCGAGCTCATCCGGCCGCGACCAACTTATAACGTAGAAAGCGCACCAAGCATGGCTATCGGCGCGACAATTCCCTGGTAAGATCGACAAGCGCGTAGAGGGGCGCCGGATCGGCCGCGTGCAGATGCGCCTCCCATTTGGCCTCAGCCGCTAGTTGGTCGAGACGCTCCTCGGCCGCGGGTACCGCCGCTTTCAGCGCCACGGAGATTTGCGCCAGCTCATCAGCCGACGGCGTCCGCTTGCAAAACAGAGCCGCGACGACGGGGTCGCTGATCGCCAGCGCCGCCGGCAATGTGAGTATGCCGTCCCTGAGATCTTCGTCGCCGCCGCCCCCGAGCGATTCCAGTCCCTTGACGTCACCCACGTCGTCGCAGCCGTGATAGAGCACGCCGAGCAAGCTGCCGAACTTGCGTAGCGTATCATCCCTGGTCGCCAGGCATGCGCAAGTTTCGAACATCGAGCCGGTGTCTTCGCTGGCGATGGTCGAGCCAGTCCTCGACGTCGCGCGGCTGCCGACGCGTGTTCCATTGCATGCATTCGGCCGCGGCGAGGCGCTTCATCAATTCGGAGAACAGGCGAATATCGACGCGATCTCCGGAGCACATTTTGAAGCGCGTCGGCAACGATATAGCCGGCCGTCATCAGCGCCGGCAGAAGACCGAATTTGCAATGCAGTGTTGTCTTGCCGCGCCGGGTTTCGGATGCGTCGACTATGTCGTCGACGATGAGCGTCATGTTGTGGATCATCTCGACCACGGCGGCGGAATAGATCAACCTGTTCGGAATAGGCTCATCCTGCATCGCCCGATGAACGCTGAACACCGTCAGTGGCCTGAAAGTATTTGGACGTTGGTTATGAACTGCCACTCCAGAAGCGGCCGAATCTCCGAGCTCGCTTCGTGGATCCACGTTTCGACTATTTCACGCAGCTGTTGAATTTCTTCCCTGAAGCCGAGTCTGGCAGATTACGGCCTCAGTCGCTGCCTGTGACATCGCGTTACCCCCGTGCTCGCGAGCCGCCGAGGCGCTGAAGCGCCCAAATCACGGCTTGGCGCGATGCCTGCGGATATGTTCTGACCAGGACCGGTAGCGGCCTGAGCCCGGCGGCGGCCTGCTGCCCTGCTCGGCCGCCGATTGCAGCCTTGCGCAGATTTGGCCGAGCGCGGCAAACCATTCCAGCTCTGGTGGAATCGCCAACCGCTTGCGGCGGCGGGCGCGTCGGCGCAGGAGAAGGTTTGCGCAATTCGTCGTCGATTGCCTGGCAGAGTCCCTTCACTAAGGAGAGCAGAGTTGGCGATGGCTTTTCAGATTGGCCAGGCGATGCCCCGGCCGCCCCGGTTTGTCTGGACGATTGTTCAGTAATGACACTCTGCAAATAGCTGCCTGCCGCCAACAAGCCGCGCGCGGCTAAACTCAGCCCGTCCGCAACCAACGACGTGGCGACTTCCGGCTCTTTCTTTGCGGACAGCGCGTGCAGCGCGAGTGCCTCGGCGCTGCCCCACCAGTCGGCGACGTAGCTAAGCGGCAACAGCGACAGGCTCGCCATCGACGTCAGCAGGCCCTCGGGGGTCCGGCGATCCGCCTGATCGCGCAGCGCCGCGTTGATGGTCGACCAGGCCTTGGCGCCGTAGGCCGTACACAAGAGCGCCAATTTCAAAGCCAGCAATTCCGGCGCGGCTCAGCGCCGCTTGCGGAATGATTGCGATCTCCTCTCCTTTCCCGACGCACTCCGCCGCAGAGCCTCAGCGGCCTGCAGGCCGCTGACGATCGCTCCCTCGATCGTAGCCATCTGCACATCGTTGGCGCAGAAGTCTCCGGCGAAGAATACGTTGTTTAGATCGGGATAGTGCGCCTTCGGCTTGTAGCTGATCGGCATCGATTGTGTTCAGAAACAATCTGCGGTCATATTTTTCCTGATACAAAGACTTGTCATAATCTATGTTGCCGTTCGAGCGGTCCCCCCAGCGGTTTCCAGGCTTTACCGCGGGGAGATAGGACGCCAATTCTTTTATCATCATGTACGCCCATTCCTTGCTGTCCTCGGACGAGAACGCAAAGAAATCGGAGGCGGCCAGGACCAGCACGGTCGGTTGATTTTCGTTGTTTTGGAGGCTGGTCCACAGTTGAGAGATATCGATGAACGTCAGATAACCCCGCGACCGCGCCAAGCCGACATGTTCAGGGGGGATGTCAGGCAGCTTTTCCTTGAAGTAGAGATTGACGACAAGCATGCGGGCGGTGCGCAGACGCCGCAGCTCCGACAGCTCTGGAAGCCTGTCGACGATGCGCGTCCCGGTTCCATTCATGACGAGCCGCGCCAGCGCGGGCGCCGGTACCGCGAGCACGACATTCTTGTGCCGCTGCTTGTATGCGTTGCTCCGTTGCGGCGGGGCTGTCTTCAGCGTAAGCTGCACGGATTGATCGCCGCACTCCACTTCCGTAACCTCCACGGAAGTTTTGATGAGGCATCCGGAGTTCCTGAGCTCGGTTTCCGCAACGCGTGATCAGCGTCTCCTGCAGACTGCCGCGCAGCAACCATGCGAACGGCTTTCCGCCGGCGAATGCGAGGTTGTGCCTGACGAAAGCGTGGTACGCGGCAGCTGACGTGTCGCTGCTAGGGATCGACCAGATGTCCATCAGGATGGTGTCGTGCAGCTCGGCGCTGTCCTCGGTGGCGTAGCGGCGCGAGTAGAAGAAGCCGTTGACCGTCTGCCGCTGCAGCATGTGCAGCCGCGAAAAGGGCTGCCCGGCCAGATCAAGCAAGAAAAAGCCGACCAGGAACATGTCGGGCGGAGACAGCACCCCGGCAAGCAGGTCGTCACACATGGCCTGCGGGGTCGTCGGATTCTTCAGCTCCAGATAGGTGGGCTTGGGCGCCGGCGTTCCGCCGGTTGCTGCAGCGGCAGCGGCGGAATGCTCGGGCGGCGCCTGCAAGATCTTGATTGCGGTTCGCGGCATGAAACGCGTCTTGCCGCGTCATATTCAGATCATCTTTACAGAGTTTCCAGAAGTTTGCATACCATTCCGGATACAGGTGCGGATAGACGTCGTAATATGGTCCGCGGCTGCTTCTCTCGGACGAGGCGTTGCCGCCGAGCATGGGCGCCGATTCATAGAGCGTGACCTCATAGCCGCGCTGAGCTAGACGAAGCGCGCACGCCATTCCGGCGACGCCGCCGCCGACCACGGCCACGTTGTCATTCCTGAGTGCGCCTTCGCCAGCTCACGCCCTGGCGAGTTTCCGTTGTTGCCATTCTCAGCCTCCCACTCTAAGAGCTTAGGGCATCGAAGCGAACGGTCCGCGAACCCTCGGATTGTCCTGCATCCGTAGACACGCCTCCAGTCGCGCCGCGCGCTTTGCCACGTCGGCGAGCCAGGCCGCATGCCACTCGGGATCTTCGGTCATCGATTGGCGCCATCCGCTCCACCATGCAGCGATATCGCCGAGTATTCCGTCTCCCGCTGCGGTGCTGCCGCGGAAGAGGTCGCCGACGGCCTGCACTGTGCCCTCGCCGACGTAGCGCAGGATGCTCCAGCAAATCTGTTGCACGATCGCGAGCGGCTGTACGTTCAAGCCGCCGAAGCCTGCTCCGGCGATGCGAGCGAAATCGGGATCCGCCTGGGCTCGCTGCAAGCCGCGCAGCACCGAGCGCATCCAAAACTCGCGGAAGTGCCAATTGCGCATGAGCGCCGCGCAAAAATCCAAGAACAGCATTCCCGGATCGAAGTAGCGGCGAAAGTCGCGTTCGAAAGTCGATAGAAAGGCGGCATCGAACCTGCCCCGCTCGAGCGCGCCAAGAATGGTGGAAGAGGCGATCAAGGCCGACTCCATGCCTTGCGTGATCCCTTCGCCGGTCATGGGATCGGCGAATGAGCCGGCGTCGCCGATGAGAACGCCACCGTCGAAATGATTTTGACCGATGCCGCCATACATTTTGACGATGCCGCCGATCGGTTTACTAACGAGCTTGATGCCCGCGCAGCCGGGATGGCGGATGCGCAGTCTCTCGACCGCCGAGACGAATGCCTTCGGCACCGAGTGGCCGTGCCGATGGCACGTTTCGCTCAGGATTCCCACGCCGACATTGGCCCTGCCGCCCGCCATCGGGAACATCCAGCCGTAGCCCGGAGCGATGTCTTCATCGAACCAGACCGTCGCCTCGCCGTTCTCGACGGTCACACCTTCCACATAGGCGCGCTGCGAGATTGAAATGTGAGCGCGATCGGTACGCGAGAGGCCGAAAGTCCTCCCGACAATGGACTCGGCGCCGTCCGCGCCAACGATCAGCCGCGACCGCAGCGAAAAATTCTTATTGCGGGCGCGCACGCCCACATGGAGGAGTTGCCCCTGCCGCCAAATCTTTGCTGCGGCGCAACCTTCGTACACGGCCGCCGATGCAGCGCGCGCACGTTGCAAGAGCTCCGTATCGAGAATGTGGCGCGGCAC
Source organism: uncultured Alphaproteobacteria bacterium (assembly GCA_963833665.1). Classification (GTDB taxonomy): domain Bacteria; phylum Pseudomonadota; class Alphaproteobacteria; order Rhizobiales; family Xanthobacteraceae; genus BOG-931. The sequence continues at coordinate 143,421 of CAWHZA010000064.1, forward strand.
GACGCAGCCGTGCGGCGGCAGGCCATGCTCGGCATCATAATAGGGGATCGCGCCGCGATAGCCGAGCCGCGGGCCGAAGTAGATGCGCGTTGCCCCAATCGGCAGCGGCGTTAAAGCAGCCAGCGGCTCCCGACATCCCATGGCTTCCAGGATGCGCAAGCCCGCAGGCTCGACGTAGTCGCCGCAGACTTTCTCCCGAGGAAACACGGCGCGCTCGAGGACCGCCACGCGCACTCCTCGCCGCGCTAGCGACCACGCCATGGCGGATCCCGCCGGCCCGCCGCCGACAACGATGACTTCATAAAGGCTAGGTTTCGCCAATTTGGATCCTGTGCGAACCATTCAGAAATGTTGCACTGCTTGCGGCAATGCCAAGCCGGCGCCAGCCAGTTTGGAGGGATAATCATACACCCGATCCGCCGCTCCAACTATTGTGCTTTCCCACAAATCATATCCGCATGCTAATTTTAAAACCTTATTTTGCAAAGCAGCAATTTTTTGAGCCCGCACGTCAGAAGAGGGTCAAACTGCGACATGGCAGCAAGTCCGCGCCACTTCCGCTCTTCCCCCTCAAAGCAGAAATGCGCTAACGCGAATGGCATGTCAGTTTAGGGCCATAACCGGACTCATGCACGGCAGCAAATCAAGCATGCGGCAAAGTGCGTCGAACCGTTATTTTCATGCTGGACGTCACCACTTAGTCAGAGCAAGCGCGATTCCGCTAAGCGCGCAGGCAACAACAACCACCAGCGGCGGCGCGCGCCAGGCGGTAAGGAGAACGAACCCGACAAGTGCGACGCCAAAATCTTCCGAAGTTTTGACCGAACTCGTCCAGAGCGGATTGTAGAGCGCCGCACCGAGAAGGCCCACGACAGCGGCATTCACTCCGCGCATCGCGGCCTGAGCGTTCGCTCGATTGCGCAAATTGTCCCAAAACGGCAATGCGCCGAGAAGAATCAGAATGCCGGCAAGAAAGATGCCAAACAGCCCAAGCGCTGCGCCGGCTACGCCATGAGGCGACGGGCCGGCGACGGCACCGAGATAGGCAGCGAAGGTGAAGAGCGGTCCAGGGACCGCCTGCGCTGCGCCATAACCGGCGAGGAAAGCATCGTCGCTTACCCATCCGGGCGTCACGAACGCCTCGCGCAGCAACGGCAGCACAACATGGCCACCGCCGAAGACCAGCGCGCCTGAGCGGTAGAAGGCGTCAAAGAGTGCGATGCCGGGCCAGTTTTGAAATCCTTGCAAGATAGGCGGCCCAACAAGCAAAACAATAAACGCCGTTAGCGCCACAACTCCGGCGCGCCGCGAGACGGGCATGACCGCGTGGCCCCCTGTTGGCGGCGGCGCACCACGGCAAAGCCAAAGACCCAAAACGCAGCCGATCAGGATGGCCCCGATCTGGGCGACGGACGAGGTGCTGAACAGAATGACGAGTGCGCTCAGGACCGCGATCGACGCCCGCTCCCGGTCTGGGCATAGCGTGCGCGCCATGCCCCAGACAGCTTGCGCGACGATGGCGACCGCGACGAGCTTAAGGCCATGAAGCAGGCCGGTTCCGATTGGAGCACTGAGAGCGCCGGCGCCGTAGGCAAAAAGAACGAGCGCAATCGCCGAAGGCAGCGTGAAGCCGGTCCAGGCCGCCAGTGCGCCGCCATAGCCGGCCCGCATAAGCCCGATCGAAAATCCGACCTGGCTTGATGCAGGGCCGGGCAAGAACTGGCACAGCGCGACGAGGTCGACAAAGGCTTGCTCGTCAAGCCAGCGCCGCCGGACGACAAACTCTTCATGGAAATAGCCAATGTGCGCGATGGGCCCGCCAAAGGAACTAACGCCGAGCTTAAGGAAAACGTTCAACACTTCGCGCGGCGAACCCAGCCGACCCTCAACCGTTGGCTCGGTTGCGGCAACAATCGTAGCGTCGTTTCTTTCGCTGCCGTAGCTGTCCATTAGCCGGATTGCCTATTCCTATGAATAAGCGATTAGTCCCGCAAAGCCCTCGTCCATGTGGTCTTGGTGATGGCAATGGAAGAATGTCGGACCGGGATCGTCGGCCACGAAGTCGATCTCCGCCGTCGAGAATCGCGGCATGCTGATCGTATCCTTCATCACTCCTGAAGTCGGCTTGTCCCGAACTTTTGTGATTTCAAAGGTATGGCGGTGCGTATGCACTGGATGTTCGTCTCCACTGTTATTGTCCATGACAAGCCGGTAGCGTTTGCCCTGCTGAACGGTGAAGAGCGGGTTGGTGTCGGGCCATGATTTGCCGTTGATGGTCCATCGGTTGTAACCGCCGCGTCCGCCTGGAATCTTCTCGAACTTCAACGGGATTGTCTCGTCCGGCGCGGCGGCTCGGCCACTTTTGCCAAAGACCGTGTAATCCCACTGCGTGTTCTTCGGTGTTGTCCACTGCGGCTCGCCGCTTCGGTTTTCGTATTCGACGACTATTCCGAGACCCATGTGCCGGTCCATGTCGTCGGTCGAGCCGAAGACCCAGACGCCCGAATTGTTCATCTCGACGATGACGTCCGCGCGCTCTGCAACGTCCAGACGAAGCACGTCAACCGCGGTCGGCGTAGGAACGGGATTGCCGTCAAGCGCAATCACAGTGAAGCGGTGCCCCGGCAACGCGAGCGTTATCCCCATGCTGGCGCTCGCGTTGAGCAATCGAAATAGCACGCGCTCACCATACTTCACACGGATCGGCTCGCCATGTCCGAGCAAGCGGTCGCCCAAAGTAGCCGCGTGATACATGACTTCGAGGCCATTGTCGGGTGGCGGCCCTTTGCGAATATCCTGCATGCTGACCCACTCACCCTCCCAAAGATGTGCCGCAAGTAGAACCTCGCGGTCATAGCGGCCGGGGTCACCTGCCGCCGGTTCGACGATCAGAAACCCGAACTCCCCGGAATACGTGCTGATGGTCAGGTCTGCTCCTGCCATTGCATGGCTGTGATACCAGCGCGTTCCTGCCGGTTTGGGGGTAAAGTTGTAAATGAGCGATTGTCCCGGTGCGATGATCGGCGATCCTTCCTCCATCGCTCCGTCCTGGATCGACGGCAAATATAACCCGTGCCAGTGGATGAGGTCAGGATAACCGGCATCATTGATGACATTGATGGCGACCGGCTTACCCTCTCGCAGTCGCAAAACCGGCCCCGGAACAGTGCCATTGTAACCGGTGGTCTTGACGATCTTCCCTGGCGCCAATTCGAGCGAGATAGGAGCAATGCGCAGCGTGTACTCCACCCCCTGTGATGTCAGCTCGTCAGCGGCAGCCCTCAGACGACGGGACATCGCGCTCATGATCGGAGCCACGGCGCCGTACTTGATCAACGAGCGGCGATCGATTGTCATGATTCATTCTCCTGAGAATATGCCTGCCCCTGTTTCGCGGGTCAGTAGGGCGTCTAAGGACCACCTGCCGGCGCCCTCGATCAGCAGATAGAGCGATCCGAGCAGCATGTCGAAGTCCGCGCGGGCTTCGTGCATCATGCTCCAAAAGCCGTAGCGCGATAGTTTGGGCAGATGAAAGATCCAGAAATCGTGGCCTAACAGGATCGGCACCTTCGTCGATATGATCGCCACTATCATGATGATAATCAGCGGCAACGATGCAAGCCGTGTGAAGAGGCCGAGAATGATTAGCGCACCACATGCCGTCTCGACGACACCCACAAACGGACCCATGAAATCGGGATACGGAATTCCGATATTTGCGAAACGCCCAGCCCCCAGGATGCCGGGAAAAGCCAGCTTCTGAATGCCTTCCGGGAAGAAGACCACCAGACCGACCATAAGGCGGACGAGAATCGACCAGCCGGGCGCGCGCGTGCGGAAGAGAATTGTCCGCCAGCGGGTCATCTTCTCGGCACTATCCATGGCACCTTCTACATACTCCGACGAGTGTCTACGTTCGGCAGCCAATTATAAAATCATTTCAGCATCACCAAAACGTCCCTTGACGCGTCCACGACCGCTAACTTGACGGTGACGACAGCCCCCCAATCTCAGACGTTGGCATCACCCACTACCACATTTATCTCGACGGTCATTTTGTCGGCTCGCGTTGCTGGCACGCGCTGTGTCACGACTTTCTCGATGAACTCATGCCTTTAACCCCTGAGCCGGGCCGCCATCCACGCCGCCGCAACTCCTCACACGTGCCGACGATGTGATCTGATAACCCTTTCGCAGTGCGGCAATAGACCGTGGCAAAGTGACGTCATGGGTCGATGCTGTTGAAAAAGGCAAAAATGAACCGACCGAAATTTTTGCCTGTGCGCCCGCCGCAAGCGGCTTTGTGTAATCCAACGCATCACAGAGAGCTTACGAAGGTCGCTGGTTGGAAATCGGACTGATTATATGTCCCCCTACATCATTTTCGGACCACGGCACCAGTGCCTCTGAAAAAATCCGTTCGACCCCCCGAAAAACCTTTTTCAACAGCATCGGTCATTCACGTCGTATCGAGCGTACGTCGAGCACTTCCGCTATCCCTCCAATCGCTACCGAATTGCTGCGTTGCAGCGAGTCGCTGAGTTTCCTTCACGGCAAACTTCGGGCTACGTGGTCACAGTACGATTCGAAAATATGGAGGGGACATGGCCAAGTTAATGTCAAAGTCGGAGCTCATTCAAAAAATCGCTGAGCAGCATCCGAACACCATGACGCGGAAGGATATCAAGGGAGTCATCGAGTCGCTCGCGCAAATAGGCTACAAAGAACTCAAGAAAACAGGAGCCTTCTTTGTTCCTGGATTCGCCAAATTTGTTGTCATCAAGAAGCCTGCCACAAAGGAGCGTAGCGGCATCAATCCGTTCACGAAGGAGCCAACAATATTCAAGGCCAAACCGGCTCGGAAGATCATCAGAGCCCGGCCGGTAAAGGCTCCCAAGGACGCAATATCGTAGCGTCGAAAACATCGATGGAGTTTAATGGCCAGCGTGGTGTGTTGGACCACGCTCCGACGCCGGAGCGATCCGCGCGTCCGCTCATGAACCGCATTGAATGGGTGGTCGTTGACGAATGCGTTGGCCAGGAATCCACTCGTGGGCAGCTCTGCGAGCGCTTGGGTGAGCGGCCGATCAAGTTTGTATTTCTGGTAACCGAGCACCCGGGGATTCCAGACACTGTTGGATTGCGTTCTGCGCTGCTGACGCGGGATCGAGTGCTGCACAACCTCTGGCCCCGGGCATCCCGGTCGGATTGATCGTACTTGCCTTCGCGCAGATCGGCGTCCACCTCGTGTTCTTCCTGCATCTGGGCAGCGGCCCCGACAGCACCAACAATATTCTGGCCCTCGCCTTCGGCGTGCTGATCGTCTTTCTCGTCATCACTGGCTCCGTCTGGATCATCGCCAACCTCAACAGCAACATGATGCCGATGTCGATGCAGTAAGCGGGAAAATTCTACGCCAGGGCGCCACGTCGCGGCGAGCAGAAGCCTTCCTACGCAATCGTTTCCGCAAAGCCGAGAGTTCACGCGGCCGCGGTATCAATCGAGCGGCGTATCACCTTCAGCACCTCCGCATTCCATAGGAACAAATCGTGGTTGACGATGCCCCAGCCTGCATCGGAAGCATCAATCACCCGCACCCCGAGCCGCTCGATGGCGGCCTTCTCGGCGGCGCCGACCCGCGTCATCCCGCCAGCGATTCGCCCCGACAGCGCCAGCGCGCGATCGTTCGTTGAGGTGATGACGGTGATCTTGCCAGCGAGCGGACCGATGCGGCCGATCGCCGACGAGAACACATCCATGTCGATATCAGGCGCGGCGAACACCACGGCACCGATCCTGCCCGCAACGGTGTCACCGTAGCGCGCGTAGAGCTGACGCAGGCTTTCGAGCGCCAACATGGTTCCCATGCTGTGCGCGACCATGTGGACACGGCTGGCGCCAGGGGCCGACACGATGGAAGAGAGCACGTGTTCGAAGTCGTCGCGGGAGAACATCGCGCTGTCGCGGTCATAGGCATAGTCGAACAGTCCCGCTTTGGAAGGCCAGGAGAAGGCCACCGTCCGGCCGCGGAACTTAATTGCATCGGAGAGATGCGCGGCATCGAGCATGGCTGTCTCGAACGTCTGTTTGAAGCCGTGCACGTAGATCAGGACGTCGCCTCCGCCGCCGGCCTGCGCGAGAAGATCGCTGACTTCTCCGGACACCGGTTCGACCCCATCAATACGCCAATCGGCCAGTCCGACCGCGGCGAGCGACAGGCGGCTATCGTCCGGCGGCACCAGCTTCGCCCGTGCAACGATCATCGTGGAAGCCCGCTCCGGCCCGAACCAGGGCTTCTCGCGCCCGCCGTTCACAGGCTTGCGTGTGGTGGCGACGAGCAACGTCGGGTCTACGGATAGCGCCGACGCATCGAAGCGCGGAGCTGTTGCGCCCAAGTCGGCACATCCGCCAAGCGCGAGCACGCCGCCAAAGCACGCAAGCGCGCCGAGAAATGCGCGGCGGGACACAATAGCTTCGGGTTGCAGCAAATGTCGGGCGATCACACGGAACCTTCGGGAACATTGCCCGCCATAGGAGCCGCCCCTGCAAGTTTTCTGAAACATAATGGAGGCGAGAAAATGGGCGGGCGGCCAGAACGTAGTGCGGGACCGCAGGGCGGCGCCGATCTGCGCCACCTCGCGCGCAGGGCCGAGCCGGTCAAGCTTCTGCGTCCGGGGCGCCTACTAGACTAGTGCAGCGAATTGGACGGCGCTTCACTGAGCTGCGGTGATCATTTGAATCTTGGTGGTCGATCAACTAGGCGCAGCGTATCCATCGTTCTGCCAAACCCCTCCAGACCGCCCTATTCTCCAGGGAAGGGCTGAATTTGGCCTTGGCCTCGCACTCGGCCGCAAATCTCAGAAAGCGGTCTGACGTTTTCATATTCATAGGGAACCCCGCGCGCTTTCGTCGGAACTATGCTCAACTGAATCATCCATTCCCGGCATAGTTCCACCCGGAAAAACAATTTTTAGCCGGGCTTTTCGAATTCAACTCGCTCATGAGATCGAGTTTCCGGACACATTCGATCACTCGTCTCGATCACCCTCGACAAGGATAAGGCCAACTCGGTCTTTCATCCTGGCGGTGCTGCGATCGTCATCCACGCCGGACGGGACAATTACACGAGTGACCCGGCCGGGAATGCTGGCGGCCGCATAATCTGCGGTGTGATTGGCGAATGAACGGACCCTTGGCCTGAATTAGAGGGGAGCTATTGACCACAAAGATGAACATGACACCCGTCCAGTGTATCAAGGCGGAGGACATGCATATGAGTTGGTTCGTAAAATCTAGAGATGCCGACGATCAGCCGATTAATACCATTAATTGCATACGCGGCAAAAGGTCTGCGAAATGTATGAGGACCAGCAAAATAGGGGTCGACGCGAAGTCTGGATTGAAGATGAGGATGGTAGAACAATGGACATCGCCAACTTTAGGTAATTCGGGCCCGAACGCGTCAAAATGGCAGCTAGGCGAGCCATATGGCGGACCCAAAATGCCTGTGCGTCCGGTCGTCCGTCGAAAGCATAAGGGGCACAAAGCTCCGCGCGAGCCGACGAAGACCGATCATAGCCAATCGAAGCAGGCCAAAGTGCTTCACTGCCCCAGCGTTCGCAGGGCGCAACCATTGCGGCCATCATGCAGGCGACCGGCTGGGACGGATTGTCGAAGAAGTCCCGGCTGGCGCCTCAATGCCGGTGTGGCGCCGTGACGCTGACGCAGGACCGCTCTCGATCCGCATCACTCCACGAGGTCTCGCGCGCATTGGACTTGAGGGCGACGTGATGCAGTTGGCCAAGGAGCCCAGCACCGCCGAGCGGCGGGCAGATGGCTCACCTAAAAGGCCTCCCCGTGCGGTCGCTCTTCGACAGAAAGGAGGTCAGGGTCCGCAGCGGGCGGCCAAGCCCGGTCGTGGTCAATCGAAGCAGGCCAAAGTGCTTGCGCTGCTCCACGCTGCTGAACGTCCGCGGGCAGGCTATTGCGGCTTCAGCTGGTGCGGAACGAGAGTTTCTGCCGACACGATAGCAGTGCGGCCGGTTAGGCTGCATTCGCCTGCAAGCCTCTTTCGGCGGGCGCACACCATGCCTTGCCGTCAGCGCGAAGCTGACGGTTGGGCTCAAGCTACTGAGGGTCATAAACGATCTCCTGATTCGTTTGAGCACTCAGCATCCAATCGAGCAATCCGCACCATAATTTGATGCTGCCGAAAATACCGAGAGTGTTGCAATAACGGCGCGCTTGCGAGTCGCTGGCCACTAGGGCGGGAGTGCTGGCGATTTTCTTTCAGCCGGGCGGGCGTTCCAGTCGCGGTGACCGTGACAACACCGAGAGCCCGTAGCCGCTCCGTCTGGATGGCGGGCACGGGGCCGGCCGCAACGTTGCTACCCGGCCCCACCTGGCCAGGGGCCCGGCCCACCCTTCGCTCGGATGGTGCCTCCAAAGACTCTTGATATTATCAACAGCTTTCTTTCTCTGCGGCCGCCGGCTTGGCCAAGTGCTTTCCCGATCGTTCCCCTGCTAAGTCCGGGGAAGCACAGAGCCTAAAAGCCCGTCATCGTTGGGCTTTCACGGCTGTCCGCTGCACCGCCGTCCCGTTCAGCTAGCAGCACGCCGCTACCATCACCTGCGGCGGATGCCTCCGCGCGGCCGGCTCGCTTGCCGCACCGGGCAACGCCACACCGCATGGCCATATTTTGTTACCAAAAGTGGTCTCACATAGGATTCGGTGAAACGATACGGAAGTTGCTTTGTCAGCAGCCGATGCGGATCAACAACGAAGCGAAGCCGGAATATCTTGCGTTCTCCAGGTCTGCCGGATGTCATGTTGGTCCGCACAACACGAACTCTGGAGGCCATGATGCACAGACTAACCGGTCCAACAGTGGCAGCCGTAGCGTTGTGCATGACTGTATTCGTTGCGAACAGCGTCTCCGCGCGTGATCCTGACGGCCGTTACGCCAATTCTCCGCTCAAGCAATGGTTCGATCAGCTCGCGAGCGGAAAGGGTTTGTGCTGTTCGTTCGCCGACGGCGTCAGCGTGCAGGACGTCGATTGGGACACGCAGGACGGCCGCTATCGAGTGCGCCTGCAAGGGGAATGGGTCGTCGTGCCCGACGCGGCGGTGGTAGGCGAGCCGAACCGCTTCGGTCCGGCGGTGGTGTGGCCGTACATGGACGCGGCGGGGACAACGCAAATCCGTTGCTTCCTGCCGGGCGCCGGCGCGTAGGATCTTTTCTGCTCATTCCCGCGCCAAGCGGGAATTCGGGAGGTCACTACACCGCGGCGAACGTCGGAAGTGGCGCAGAAGGCGACATTCTCCCGGTCGCTCGGAGCACCCCGAATTAGGTCACAGAATTCGGTGGTGACGCGTGATATCCTTCGCCACATTTCGATGGACAGAAACTCGTCGGGGACGGAAAGTACTACATGCAAAGATTACGGCGGACGCGCTCTGCCGCAGCCGGAATAGTCGCACACAGCTTCTGGTCGATAGTTTCGGCCCCGCGAAAGGGGTAAGCTCTACTCGGGCAAGGGGGCAACGTAGGGAGTGCCCCGATGTGCGACTACAGCCTTCATCACGTCAGTTCACGGCCTGCGAAGATCGGCGATAGGCTAATCACTCGCAACTTTCACGCTGGCACGTTAGGGTTTGCGGCGCCGGAAGATAAGAGCGTCGCAGTCTGCGTGTTGCCGGGGACGGAGTTGTCCTTTGCGGACAAGGTTACGTTCTGGCCTGATATGCTCACTTGGCACGAGAGAGTGATCGAACACAAGACCGCGATCTTTCGAAAGGTCAATCTAGACAGGTCGTGGGCTCATCACGACGCGCTGGAGTTCCCGGATGGCCAGATCGTGTTGCTGACACATCTGGCAGAAGGACAACAAGCCACAGTTCTTCAGCTTCCGGCGACCGCAGTAGTTGGGTCTCAGCTTCCGCAACCACTGACCTATGTTCAGCTTCCGTCGATGAGCCAATAAAAAAGGCCCTGATCTTCCTCTGATCGGGGCTCATTAACCTTTAACAAATGTTAAATTTCTACTGTAGCGCGAGCTTGTGAAGAACAGTAAGATCGGGGCCGCTCTCGATCCTACCACCCGAGAGCGCGGCCCCGATCTCAACCCCTAGACGCCCCCCAGCGTCCCCCCGAGGTCGGGGCCGACATTACTCCGATGAATTGTGTCCAACGAGCGGCCACATTGGTTGCCCTTACGAATTATTTGCAATGTTGCAGACCGGACACACGGTATCTCGATGTCGCAATTCGTGGCGGGTCCCCTTTCAGAGCCTCGAAATCGTTGAGTGGTTAACGTTGTAAGTCCGACCGATCTCGGTCAGTGTTTCTCCGGCTTCTCTACCCGTCAGGCTCCCGAGCGATGTCAGACCCCGAGGTGGTGAACTCTCTTCGGTGCAGTCCGCTTTTTGCCGAGACCGCGGATGTGGAAATCAACGCGCTGGCGGCATCCTGCCGGATTCAATCCGCTCCCGCCGGGACCATCATCCTCAAGGAGGGCGATGAAGCTGATGACGTCTATCTGCTGCTAGGCGGTGAATTGCTTGTCTATACGCATGACGACACCGGCCGCCATTTGGCGCTGGCACGGCTCTCCGAAGTCAATGGCTATGTGGGAGAGCAGGGCTTCCTTTCGGCCCAGCGCGGGCGAAGGTCTGCGAGCGTCCAGGCGGTCACAGATAGCCACCTGCTGCGCGTCCCAGGAAGCGCCTTTGAGGTGGTGCTCCAGCAACGGAGCGCGCTGCGGCAGAGCCTGCGCGAACAGGGGGCGCGTCAGATCCGCGATAAGGTCTCGCAGCAGGTCGCGTTGCTCCGGCATCTCGCCAGCCAAGAGGGCGGCGTCCCCCTGCTGGAAGAAAATTTCGAGGACGGCGCCCTCGTCTGCCAGCAGGGCGAGCTCGGGCAAAAGCTTTATGTAATCCTGTCGGGCAGCGCCCGGGTCTTTCGCACTGAGCCGAACGGCAACATCGTCCAACTCGCTCAGTTGCAGAGCGGGCAATCCTTCGGCGAGCTCAGCCTGATCGAAGGCAAACCGCGCGTCGCGTCCGTCGCCGCAGACGGCGATTTGCGGGTGCTGGTGGTCGCGGGCGATGATTTCCGGAAAGCCTATCAAGCCGACGAGCACGTACGCCAGCACGTTACCGCGCTGCGCAATCTGTACAGCTACGGCGGCCAAGGAGTCGCCGTCCAATTCACCGCCGAGTTGTTCGACCGACCCGCGGTCGCCGCGCTTTACCGGCTGGCGTCCGGGCGAACCGTTGTCGCCCACCGCATCATCGGCCAGGAGATCTGGTCGATCCAGGAAACCGATGTGACGGCGAGCGTTCAGGTGTCCTTCTCTGATCCGACGCAGAACATTGAACGCACGCTGATGATCAGCGGCGACGTAGTGGTCGGCGCGATCGTCAAAGGCCCCTGGGCAGGCGTCGGTCGATTGCATGAACTCGTGCTCGAAGGGGTTCCGCTGTCGGCGACCCAGATCAATGTGTTCCGCGAGAGCGGCGAAGTGCTCGAGGCGCCCCCCGCTCGAGCCGGAGGATCCGATCATCTGCGAATGCATGCGGGTCCCGCGCAGCGCGCTCATCGGCGCGATTAACGGCGGATGCCATTCGGTGCGGGAGCTTTCGGCCCGCACCGGCGCCGGTACAGTTTGTGGCGGCTGTCAGCCGCGCCTCGTCGAGCTAACTGGAGAGACCCTCTGGCAAACGGCCAATTGCGTCGCGGTGATCGATCGCGGCCCGCGCGTTAAATCGTTCCGCTTCGAGATCCCGCAGGGTCATGATGAAATAGTCCCCAAGCCCGGCCAGCGACTCGTGATCCGAACGCTGATCAACGGCGTTCCGGTGGGGCGGCCATATACGATTACTTCGCCGGTGACGGAGCGCGACCACTATGAAATCACCGTGCAGCGCGAGCCGCAGGGCTTCATGTCAAACTGGCTGTTCAAGAATATGCGCGCGGGCGTCGCGATCGAGGTGTTGCCTCCTTCGGGAACATCGTTCTTCGATCTAGCCGATTCGCGACCGCTGGTTTCTCTCGTCGGCGGCATCGGGGTAACGCCTGCGCTCGGCATCTGCCGCTCGGCTGCGGTCGGCGGTTCGAAGCGGCGAATTCATGTCGACTACTCGGTCTCAACCCGCGCCGATCTCGTTTGCGAGGACGAGTTAAAGACACTGACCGCAAAACACGGCACGGTCTCGCTTCACACCCGTGTCACACGCGAACAGGGGCGCTTCAAGGCCGACGATCTGAAGGCACTCGCGGTCGAACTGCCCAAGTCTGATTGGCTGATCTGCGGATCGAAGCCGTTTCAATTCGAAGCGCAGAAGCTCCTGCTCGCGCAAGGGATCGGCGCCCAGAATATACACGTCGAGTCCTTCGATGCGGTTGGCGGCGCGATGCCGTCCGCTACGACAGAGGCCACGGTGCGGTCTACTATGTGGCGCACCGTCATCGGATACCTGCTGCTGGCGGCCGTAGCGGCCTTCATTCTGCAGGCGCTGCTAGATCTTAAATTCCCGCTGCTTGAACGCCTGCAAGCGAAAACCGTTTACAGCGCTCTGACCGGTGCCGCCATCGTCGCGCTCCTCGTCTATCAATGGCAGCTCGGCTATGTGCGGCTGCGCGGCCGCATCGCGGAAGCCTCGCGCAACTATGGTGTTCACATCGCGATCGGTCCCGCAATCATCTTCGTGATCTGGCTTCACAGCATCAAATTCGGGTATGCGCTCAGCATGGCGCTCAGCATTACCATGCTGGCGAGTCTCTGCGACCGGCGCGGCCCTGGGAGCGCGTCCGCGATCACCGCGATGGGACGGCGGGCGCCGTGTGCTGCTGGGCGTTCACATCCTCCTGACCTGCCTCGGCTCGGCCCTTGCGGTGACGCACGGCTTCATGTCGCTGTGGTATTGAACATGCCGCAACCCGCGCCTCCCGAGCGCACCATCAAGATCGTATCTTATGCGATCGGCGCGCTGCTGGCGCTTTCTGCGCTCGCCGTGCTGGTGCTGCCGCAGTTCGAGCGCGTCTACGCCAAAGGCCCGCCGAATACCGGACACCAAACGCTAGCCTGCGCGGATTGCCACACCGAGGCGGCAGGCACTGTGCGCCAGCAATTGCAGGCCAAGCTCCAGTACTGGGTTGGGAACCGGGCTACGGACGCCTCCTTCGGCCACGAGACCGTCGGCAACGCCCAGTGCACGGCCTGCCATCTCCGCGATGTGGACAACCACCCTGTTCATCGTTTCCTGGAGCCGCGATTCGCCGGCGCGCGCGCCGCGCTCGGTGCGCATCTATGCGTGTCCTGCCATCGCGAGCATAAAGGCGTGCGCGTTACGATGATTCCCATTGCCTGCTCGAATTGCCACCAGGACCTCGACATCAAAAATGAGCCGATCGTCGACATTTCGCACAAGCAATTGGTCAAGCGGCAAGCCTGGTCGACCTGCCTCGGCTGTCACGATTTCCATGGCAATCACCGCCGTGCTGCGCAAGTGCAATTCAAAGAAGCCTATTCGGAATCCACCATCATGGAATATCTCGCTGGCGGACCGTCCCCCTACGGCCGCGACATAAAATTCTTGGCAAAAAAAGGAGCCCGGTGATGTTGTCCCGCTCCACCTCTTCACGGATCCCATATGCGGGCACGGCCGCCATATGGGGTGGCGTATTCGTGCTCACGGCGATCTATCTGTTCGCCTCGCGGCCGGCGCCGCTGGCGGACGGCCAAACCGCCGGCCGGACCATCCCTATCGAGAAAGTATTCCGCATCGTGGCGGCGGAAAACAGCAGCATGCGGACGCTGTGGACGGCCGAGATCGTCGCGGCGGGCGAAAACTCCGGCCTGAAGTTCGACGAGAAGTGGCGCGAAAAGGAGGTCGCTGCCGGGCCACTGCCCGCTCTCTTCTTGCGAGAAGCCGCGACCGCCATCCGAAAGACGCAGGTGCCGCTCGGGCTCTTCCTCGGATCCGATTATCCGATCAACCAATCGAACATGTTCACCGGCACGCAGGCCGAGTATTCCCGCAAGATGCGAGAGACCGGCGAGCCTCAATTCTTCCCCGCCGCCGACATCGGTCAGCAGACTGCGATGTTCGCCGACATAATCGTCGCGCAGGGCTGCGCCAATTGCCACAACGAGCATCCAAAATCCCCGAAGACCGACTGGAAGATGAACGACATTATGGGAGCGACGACCTGGTCCTATCCTAAGGACAAGGTGACGCTTGAAGAGACGCTGCAGATGATCGCCACATTGCGCGACAGCTTCGGCACAGCCTATGACACTTATCTCGCCAAAGTGGCGACGTTCGAAAGACAGCCCGAAATCGGCGAGCGCTGGCCGCGCGACGGCTACTACCTGCCGACCCGGCAAGTCTTTTTGAGCGAATTCGAGCGCCGCGCATCACCCGATACGGTCGACCACTTAATCCACATCTTCAACTGACGGGCGGATGACCCTCTATGTAACAATATTCGAGCAAGCAGGACACAGACGAACTTCGCGCTGGCGTCCGTAGGCATCATGGTCGTCATGTGAGGCAAGGCGCGCACCAGTAACGCAGTCCTGCTCGGGTCGATCAGTTTCGAGACCACCCCCCTGGGGGATTATGGGCAAGCGCGAACCAGGTAGGCGCGAGAGTGCATCATTTCTTACTCAACGGCGGGAAGCGATGGCCCAGTGACTAGCGGCAGCGCTCCCGCTTGATGCAAAAGCGCAAACCGGTCTGGAACGCTCAGCCGACCGTCTTTGAAGCGGCACACATCGAATACATAGAAATTAACGGGTTTGCCGCTGCGTACTCTTTACCTCGTGCTCGCATTCGAACCCAAATTTTGTCGCCGGACTCAACATATTCCGCGATGCTGCTTTGCAGCCCTTCGACGATTTCGGTGTCACCTTATGCCAGTTCATCACGACGCTTCCCATGTGCTTCCCTGAGGTGCGACCGTTCATCCTCCGGCAGGTCGGCTCCACGGTCCAACCTGGGTGCCGGGCGGTTGCGCATCGTGCAACATCAGCATTCGTCCGATGGTCTCGGAGGTGACGAGGCCGACCAGCCGTTCGGACGAGTCGACGACGGCCACGGCCGGCGCCGACTTTTCCTGCAGCAAGCGGAAGGCCTCGTCGAGGCAGCGCCGATTATTCACAGTCGGGATATTGCTGGTCATGGCGTCGGCGACGCGCGCGTGGGGGCCGCGTTCTTTCAGCACGCGAATGAGGTCGTTGCGAGCAAGCAAGCCAACCGGTCGACCCATCCCGTCCACCACCGGGAACTCGCCCTGGCTGGTCTGCAACGAGGCCTCGACCGCCGTGTCGATATGTTCATCCGGTGTGAGCGATGCGAACTTGGTCAACATCGCAGCTGTCACCGGCACGCCACGCGCCACGGCGCGAATGGCCACGAGATGCGCCTCCGAGGAGGCGGCGAGATAGATGAAGATGGCGATGAAGATCAGCAACGGGTTGCCAAACAAGCCGAGAAACCCGAGCGCGAAGGCAACCCATTGACCGATCGTCGCCGCGATCTCGGTCGCTCGTACATAACCAAGCCGCGCGGCGAGCAGCGCGCGCAACACACGCCCGCCATCCATCGGGAAGGCGGGTATCAAGTTGAACAAGGCGAGGAACAGATTGACCTCGGCAAGTCGATCGATGAAGCCGGTGCTCGCGTTCTCGATCGAGACTAGGCTGTCCATCCCAAGTTTCGCGCCGGCAAACAAGAAGAGGAGGACCGCGATGACCACGTTGACTGCCGGCCCCGCGATGGCGACGAGGAATTCCTCGCTAGGCTTTTCCGGAATGCGCTCGAGCCGTGACACGCCACCGATCGGCAGCAAGATCACGTCCGGCGTCGAGACGCCGAAGGCACGTGCCGTGAAGATGTGTCCGAATTCGTGCAGGAGCACGCACAGAAACAGCAGCACCACGAACACAAGCGCGCCCCAGGCCGCTGGTAGGCCTCCCGAGAAGTAATTCACGCCGAAAATCCAAACAAGAAGCAGCAGGAACGTCACGTGGATGCGGACCGCCGTGCCTGCGACCGATCCCGCCGTTATCGACCAGCCCATGGCAACCTCCTGGAGACAGCGAGCCGCGGGAACCTCACGCCTATTACCGTTTCCTAGCTAGCTGCCAAGCTCGGCCACCGTTTACCGCGCCAACTTCCACAGCGGGGGTTCGTCGCCGAGTTCGGGGGCCTCACCTAGTCTAGCGGCTTGGTCCTGATATTCCGTCGCCATCCGCCAAAGTTCGTCGGCGACCGTCTTTGCTCGTCGCGATGCGCGCGCTACGGGCATGTATCCGTAATAGAGCGGCCCGACCGCAGAGAGGATCACTGGTTACACCATGCTGAGAAGAACGACGTGCGCAATTTCTCTAGCTGCTCGTTCCTACTTTGAACACAACTTGTCGAGCGCCTCGAGCGTCGAGCCGATCTCCTTGCCGTCCTCGGAATCGGGATCCATATCCTGAAGCTCGTTCATTAACGCGATATATTCGGGACCCAGTTTTGTCGCCAGTTCGTCCACTTGCTGATACAGCTCATCGGCCTTCTTTTTATCTTTCGGATCAGTCTCCTCGATCTGCTCACCGAGCTTAAGGACATCGCAATAAATCTGGCTCTTGGCCTTATCGCCGATGATCATTTTGACAACCTTTTGCGCGTCCGCTTTCGCAGCGCTCGGCTGTTGAGCCTCAGCGCACATTGGCAAGCCGGCGATCACCAAAATGGCAACAATCAACCTGGGCTTCATGAAGGCGTCCTGTTGGACCTACCAAGTCATTTTGAGGCAACAATGAACCCTTCAGGTGGGTTGAAAACACCGAAGCATTTCGTGCGAGTGTAGCACATTCACAACTACAATAATCGCCCTTCGGAGGGCGCACGGGCCCATGGCGGAGCGGCCCGCCTAACTGGCGAGCGAAGTCCGCTGTGCGCGAGTTGAGGGTCAGCCGATGTTCGCAAAACGTGAAGTCGGGAGCCGGGCGCACCAAGCTGAGAGCCATGTTAAAGGGAATCGACGAAGGGCGCTGAGACATGAAAGTGATCGGAATTGACCAGCTAAAGTCGTACCTCCGCAATCAACCCGCAAATGTACTTGTGGCCTCGGCTTGTATAATTCTACGCGCCCGTTTCCCGCAAACGCTGGCAAAAGTCGTGTCGGCTCCCTCTGCCTCATCAAGATCGCGAGGGGCGCGGTGGTCAGCGCACCGCGTTGAGCATCCAGCCGCGCGCTAGTTCGGCCGCCGGTCGCGGGCCTGGAGGTAGGTGCGTAAGCGCCCAGCGACCGCTCTTGACCGCGACCTCGAGCTTGTTGCCCTCCGAGGCGCTCGGCCTCTTCATCAGCGACACCGTTTCTGGTCTCGACCGCAACGGCCGTGACAGCGTCACAACCCTGTTACGGCGTTATCGAAATAGTGCCGTACTGGCTCGACCGCCGGCCGCGCCCCGCCGGGAGGCGGGTCAGCACCCAACGCCCGTTCTTGACCGCGACCTCGAGCTTGTCGCCCTAGAGGAAACCCGGTTTTCATCCCAACCGTTTGATTTGGCAGCGAATTCTCCGTCGCGATCGAGTTCGAGGACGGCACTGCGCTCATCGGTTTTCAGGATAATCTGGGTTCGCGCTTGCTCATGGCTCCCCCCGGGGGGTGGTTTCAAAATTATCGACCCGGCGAAATGGCGAAACTAGCCGATCCGCGCAACGTCGTTGCATCTGGTTGCGGGCGCCGCGGTTCTCGCGGCTTGCTCTGCCCTTTTTTTCCGCCCTCGCCGCCTTCCCGGCGAACCGCGCCAGAGCCCGAGCGACTAGAAGAGCGGCCGGCGACCCGGCTCCGCGCAACGTCGTTGCACCGGGTTGTCGTCGCCTCGAAGGCCGAGGATTTCATCTTCAAAGTCGCGGCAAAGCGCAAGAAATCGCGTCCACGCGCGGAATAAAGCGCGTTACGGACGAAAGAAACCCACAAACTTCTGACGCTCAAACGCGTCGCCGGCAAAGGTGCCGCTCAGCAGACGCGTGGACCCACCGATCCTCGGGACGCCGGGCACACCGATCCTCGGGACGCCGGGCGGCCGATCGCCACCATTTTTAGCGGCTCGGCCACGCCACCGATGGCGGCGGCGGCGCAACGACTGCGGCGTGCTGGCTTGCCAGAAGATTTGCGCGAAGCCATTGGCGGATGGGCGGACGGCAAGAGGCCGGTGCTCTCCTGGCCCCACAGGATCGTACGCTCCACCCGCTCCGCTGACCGCCGCGGCCGCGGCGTTCTGCACGCGCTATGCGCCCACCGGGCGGGCCGCCCGTGCACCGGAGCCGATAGCCGGGTAGACGAAGGCTCCACCCAAACCGCGCCAGCAGCCTCCGCAAACGCAATAAAGGGCTGACGTCCCTGGCGCTCCATTCCCAAGGGGAGGGACCCGCCCGGCGCGCCTTAAGGACCTGAGCGCCGGCCGCGCTCGATCGTTCGACTTCCCGCGATCAAGCCGCCCTCCGTTGCGTCATCCCGCTTGCCCTGGCTTCGCCGGAGGCGCGCCATGCTCATTGCGGCGCGTAGTTCGTAGGAGTTTACAGTAAGAGGCGAACGAATCTAGCCCGGTCCAGTTTTGTTGCGCATCACGTCGCAAGCGATATCGGTAGCACTCATTTTCTGACACAGGTTCTGAAGCAGCCGACGATCGTCGTCGGCGATGGCAATGATGTAGCGCATCGCCCTGCCCATGCCTGGCAATCGTCTCTTCACTACAATCGGCTCCAGGTCGCCGATCAATGAGGCGAAGCGCTTCAGCCTATCACGGTACATCGCCCAGGCCTTGGTTTCCACCAGATGGGCCGCAAGCCATATTCCCCAGCGCGGTATGTAAGTTGCGATGCGTTTTGCCTCCTCCTTTGGAGCCAGGATTAGATTGGCGAGCCGGGTGCACGGCACCCCCTGCGGTATCGTGGTTTCGGCGGTCTGCGGCGGCGACGGCGACGCCCATTCATCGGCGGTCCAGCCGGTGATGATTGCCACGTAGTTACGGGTCTCGTTTGGCAGCATGCGGTGTCCGGCGAGCCATTCGCGGACGCGCCCAGGGCCGGCGTTGTAACCGGCCGCAGCAAGTCCGAGATTGCCAAACCGGTCACGCAATTCGCGCAGATAACCCGCCGAGTGGCGCAGCGCCTCGATCGGATCGAACGGTTCGGCGAGGCCGTGCCAAGTGGCGGTCTGCGGCATGAACTGAGCGATGCCCGAAGCGCCCTTTTGGCTCACAGCACCGGCATTGAAGCGGCTTTCCTGCCAGATCACGCGAGCGAAAAATTCGACGGGGAGGCCGTTCTCTGCGGCGGCTTGCTCCAGTGTCCGACAAATGTCGTCTGCAGTAGCCGGATTGACGCCCCGGGGCTGCGGTTCGATGGGCGCAACCGGTTGATCGGCGTCGTGGTGAAGCGCTGCTGGGGGGGTGGCACCCGCCTGCGCATTCGCTTGCGCGCTTAGCAAGGCAAGTCCGCAGGCCAAGAGCGGTCCGGTCGATCGGGTCATGTTCGGCGAGAACGTCGAGAACCTCGGGCCCATACCAGTCTCGTTTCTCACTCTCCGTGGTCACGGCAAGCGCGGTGCAGGCGGACTTCAACAAACAGTCGGATTGGACATCAAAGCCGTTCTCACATTGGAACGAAAAGGGCTGGTGCGCCTACCAAAAGGAATACGCATTTTCGAACGGAACACGCCAGTGGATCCGGTCGCGACGAGATTCGTACCCGACACCGATATCGAGTCCTCGTCGCCTGTGAGCGAGTCCACCTTGCGGCTCGTCGCTCATAATTATCACGAACTCGGTGCCGTGGCCTGTTTCTGAGCTTGGCCCTTCGTCGGAAATGATGAGGGAGAACCGTGGGGATACTAACTGCGTGATCCGATCGACGGTGTCGTCCGGTATGACAACTCTGTCGAGTGCTGCTTTGGCATTCTGTCGATCGGCTTCATTGTCGGCCAAATCAAGCGCTCTGTATCCAGTTCCAGTCCCCTGAGTATCGGTCATACCTACGTTTGATCCAACAAACGAAACAACGCTCCACTGCATGTCTCCCTTGGGCCCGCTGCGCTGCAAGGCGGTGAAGACGTGCGTGCCAATCGGTAGATCGGTATCTCGTATTGTGATTGGGATATCAAAGATTGGCTCAAAGGCCCGTCGGACATACAGGCGCTGGGTCTTGCGGCTGATAAAGACCGACACCGGCTCGGGGCGCGTGAGCGCATGCGCCGCCTCCTCCGCTTCAGCGCGCGCCTCCTCGGCCGCAACGGCGGCCGCGCGCAAGGCCGCCAATGCGTTAATCTTCGGTTGCAACTCGGCTTCGGCTGGAACCAATTGGGTTTCAAGCTCGGCTACTTTGGCTGCTGAATTGGCCTTTTCGGCCTCGGCCGCTTCCTTTGCCTCAACGGAAACGGCGGAAGTGATGGAGCGTTCAGCGTCAGCCAACCGCTCTTCTTCTCTGAGCTTCAAATTACGCATCCTGCGCAGTGGCATTGTCGCTTGCGCGACTTCACGCGACGCCGTGTAGGCAGCAAGCCTCGCCTGATCAGCTTTCTTGGCGGTTTCTTCGGCTTCCGAAACTCCGGCGGCGGCGGCATCCCGCGCATCCGCCCTCGGTTCAAATAGAGCAGGATGAGCGATAAAAACCGGCGCCACGTCGCTCGGCGCCACGATCACGCGCATGCCTAGCTTAGTAAGATCGAAAAGATGCGCAGCAAAATCATACGGCAGACGAATGCACCCGTGCGATGCCGGATGGCCCGGCAACAGGCCTCCATGCAAAGCAATGCCAGACCACGTAAGTCGCTGCATGTGGGGCATGTAGGCATCATCATACAGGTTCGAGTGATGCTCGGCGTCTTTCTGAATGACGCTAAAGATGCCAGCCGGCGTTTCGCGCCCCACCTGACCGCTGGAAACAGGCGCTCGCATGATCCAGCCGTCGGCATCGTATACCGTAATTCGCTGGCTACGCAGGGAGACGATAGCCATGATCGGCGCGCCAGCAGTGCGCGTTGTGATCAATTCTATCAATCGGCCCTTTCGAATGCTGCCAGCTTCAGCAAAGCTGCCCGTCGCGACTAACAGGGCCAGTGTTGCGACAGCCGTTGAGGCAAGTTGACGGACCTCTTTGCACGTCAACTTCGCAAACCTAGTCATGCTCGTTCCATTTTTCCGGCCCACCGAAGCAACAAGTAACTCTTCATTCGGTTTCATTGCCTATGAGGAAATCGTACCTCTCGGCGTCATCCTCGTGTGCTTGCGGATAACCGAAGTACACGCACACGTCGTCCCCATGTACTTCGCTACGAATCCGCCGAAGCGCTGTACGGTCTCGGCGACGCACTTCTGATAGGCGGAAATGACTTCACGAAGGTCCTCCGGGTCCATACGCGCGGATAGCGCCGTCGAACCGACAAGGTCCGAGAACATCACAGTGACTTGGCGGCGCTCGGCAACGTCCTGCGGCTTCGCTTCCATCGGAGCAGCAGGTTGAGGTGTTGTTGGCGTGGGATGGCTAAGCTCTTTGATGGCGGCGAGAATTTTCAGTCGATGCCCAAGGGAGACACCGAGTTCTTTCAGGCTCTGATCTGTTAGGTGGGGCAGGACCGATGCGTCGATGTCGTTCTCGGCAAACCGCCGAGCGTATTGTCCGAGGTCGAGCTTCTCCAGCCAGTCAGTGACCTGCTGCATTGAGGCGGCGCCCCGGATTGTCGGGCTTCATCCGCCCGGATCGGCAAGACTACCCGACAAATCCCCAGCGCAGTAGACCCACCCGCGCGCTGACTGCGGAGGACCTTTCAAG
This sequence comes from uncultured Alphaproteobacteria bacterium, assembly GCA_963833665.1. Lineage (GTDB taxonomy): Bacteria > Pseudomonadota > Alphaproteobacteria > Rhizobiales > Xanthobacteraceae > BOG-931. Next base: position 165,254 of record CAWHZA010000064.1, read on the forward strand.
AGCTTTGCGATACCGCTGCGCGCCCTGGCGAGGGCCGCCCACGCGCCGGACGGATGACCGGGCCCCCCCCACCAAGGTCGTCCTCGCTGAAAGCGCACCGGCGGCCTTGGCAGGCCCAGGCCGGGCTAAGCCCTGAGCGCCACCCGTGCTCGATCATTCAACCCGTTACGGTCAAGCCGCCCTCGATCCTCGACCCCTGCGGCTCGCGGCCAAACGAGGGGTAGGGGCCTGAACGCTGCCGTTTGAATGCGTCCTACGATGCGCTGCGCGGCCGGTCTTTAGCTCCCTCTGCTCGAAGCGGCGGGAGTGGCGAAGGACCTGACTTAGATTTTCTCAACTCGCTCACGAATGATCTGTCGTGCGGCCGCAAGCAGCGTTGATCTGCTGAGTTGGGAAAAATCCAATCGGCCGTCAAAATAAACAATGCGCTCGGCAACTTCGATCTGCTTGTTATCTGTGGCTTGTGCAAACTCAACCCACAATGCAAGCCAATCCACGTCAGACATATTGACTACGCCCAAAGCGCAAACGCGCCAGCATACCGCGCCGACGCGCCATTGGAAACGACCGCCGCCGGGACTCCAGACCCGGTGACTGCTAGCCCCGCGCCAAAGAAGCAACCAATATGGGCCGAAACATTCAGCGTTACGAGTTTATACGGAGCCGCAAAAATGGCTGGCCGAAGTGAAAGCGACTATCGGGAAGTGGTATTCGAGCGCGAAGGCAAAGAGCCGCTGCATGGTTTCATGCGGGTTGACCGCGGAATGGTGATCGTCAGCGGATATGGCCGGCATAAAGAGAGGCGGGTTGGCTCTTCGCCGCCGGAGTTGATCGCCCGATTGCTCCTTTCGGAGTTGGCGAATGCCGCGCGCGGAGAGGCGGACCAAAAAACGGAATGACCAGAAAAGAATGGAAGCTGAGCAACTGGCGTCGGTGACCCCGTGCTTGGGTGCTTCAATTCGCCAGGGTCAAGCCGCCCTCCGTTTCGACCCCTCCGGCTCGCGCACCACTTCCAGGTCGAGGATCGGGCCAAGTTTTGTCAACTCAGTCTTGATCCGTTCCAGTAGCTCGTCGAGCGAAGCGCCGTCAGTGGGCCTTTTGAGTTCGCCGGCGAGGCGCACCGCGGCGAGCTTTGTGTGCCGATAGACCGCTACTTTCTCGGCCATGGCGGCGGCCTGGACCATGGCGGCGTCGACAGCTTTCCAGTCGGCCTTTTCCCCCAACGACTTCTCAACCATGGCCTTGATGTAGAAATGGCGCATTGTCTGTTCGAGGACATCGAGGCTGTCGAGCGGGACGTTCAGGTCGGGCATGTCTGTGCCGAGGATCGCGGCCCTTTTGGCGGCGACAGCCAATTCAGCTTCCCGAGCTAGGGTGCGCTTGTTTTTTGAGCCTCCGATCGGCGTCCGCTTACGGGGGGTGGACCTGCCGCGCCCGGCACTCGTCGGCGAGGCAGTTCGTGACCCATAGCTGCCAATCGGCGGCAGCCTTTGCTGTAATGCACAACACTCACGTTTGGTGAATGTGATAAGGTTGTGGTCCTCGGTTTGAGGGCGAGCCAATGAGGCGGCGCGAGTTCATCACGCTCGTCGGCGGTGCGGCGACTGCGCTGCTCCGGACTCCGGCCGCATCGGCGCAGGAGCCGGGGCGAAGTTATCGCATCTGCTATGTTCGAGGAGCTGCGGCGGACCGGGTTCGTCGAGGGCCAGAACCTCGCGGCTCGCGGGTGGGAACTGCGCGTCGAGCAGTTTCAGGAAGTAGCTACCGAGCTGGTAAAAGCCAAGGTTGATGTCATCCTAAGCGCCGGCGACCCAGCCACCCGCGCGGCGCAGCGAGCGACAGCGACGGTACCCATCCTGGCTGTGTCCGACGATTTGGTTGGATCGGGACTGGTGCCTTCACTTGCGCATCATGGCGGCAATACCACGGGAGTGACTATTATTGCCTCGGACCTCGACGCAAAACGGCTCGAGGTCCTGCATGATTACGTTCCGCGGGCGCGTCGAATCGCGGTGCTGGCCGACCCGACAACGGTCTCAACGCGCGCACAGATCACTGACGCCGCGCGCGACCTCGGCATCGAGGTTGTCCGGTTCGAGGCGCGCAGCCGCGACGAAGTCGGCCGAGCGCTCGACGCCATGACCGCAGCAAAGGTCGAGGCGCTCAACGTATTAGCCTCACCGCTCCTCGACTTGTTGCGGCTCCAGATCATCGACCGGGTGCGCGAGGCGCGCCTGCCGGCGATCTATCAATGGCCCGAAACCGCTGAGGATGGCGGGTTGCTCGCTTATGGTCCGCGCTTCGTCGGCATTTTCCGCGACATTGTTGCTCGCCAGTTGGTCGGACTGCTGCGCGGCGCCAAGCCCGGCGATCTGCCGATCGAGCAGCCGACTAAATTCGAGCTGGTCGTCAACCTCAAGACCGCGAAAGCGCTGGGGCTCGACGTGCCTATGCCGCTCCAGTTGCGCGCCGATGAGGCCATCGAATAACGATACCGTCTGCTGCACCGCATATTTCGCCTCCTGGCCCGCCTCTGCCGCCCTGGTCGCGTGACGGCGCGGCGGCTTTTGGGGGCATTACTGCCGCGCGTTCAGCGAGGTGGCGCGGCAGTTCGTGACCCACAGCGACCGAACGACAGCCCATTTTGCCGTGATGTACAACACAGCTCTCGCTTAACGATATGCTAGGCTGTGGTCCTCGGCGTGAGCGCCCTTTGCCCGATATGAGCCACTTTCCGACCACTGAGGCGCGCCGTGCTGACCCTGCCGCACAATCGTTGGGCGTTTCACATCACTCTTCCGGTCCGGGCCCTGGGCCACTCCTCCAACACCCGGCTCCTCTGCCGGATCACCAGCCGCGCCCGCGGTCGCCGCTTGCGGTAGGCCGCGAACAGCGCGCGGGCCTCTTCGAGGCTGTTGCCGGCGAACAGCAGCCGCTCGACGTGCCGACCGTCCTTGGTCCACAGCTCCACCTTGAAGAAGTTCCGCCGGTCAGCAACCAGGGGATCGTCGGTGTCTTTCTGGAAGAGGTTGTTCGCCGGAGTCGGCGGCTTGCTCAACCTGCGAGCCGAAATGGCTCGCTTCTCGGCTCGAAGCGCGACCGGAAGATCGCCGCGTCCATCGGCTCTTCGAAGCAGTAGCGCACGTACGCGGGACACTGATCTTCGACGTACAGGTCGAACTTGCCAACGTACGAAAGAAGGAAGTCCATGATCGCGCTGTCGTCCATGAGCTGTCGCCGCGGTAGCACTATCTGATAGGGGCACTCCGCATCGAGCTTTTGCAGCCAGGTACTTCGTTTCTCGTCCGTCATGGTCACTCTCCCACTCCACCGACTCAGAAAGGAGCAAGTGTTCCCTTTTTGTTCCAATAAGTCAAGGGGGTCGCCTCAGTCACCCGTAAATGGCCGGCCATGCGCTTTTCCGGGCGGATAGTGCGGGCGTTTGCGCAGACCAAAGCTAAGCATTTGCTAAATTTCTAATTATAGTCTGCGGGCCAATTTATGTAGGAGTATCGAAATGGCCCCGCGCGCGAATTGGAAGGGCTACCTTCGGCTGTCCCTGGTCTCTTGTCCAATTGCCCTGTACCCAGCCTCGTCACTTAGCGAGAAAGTCAGCTTCAATCGGCTCAATCGAAAGACCGGCAATCGATTGAAGCAGCAGAACGTGGATTCCGAAACGGGCGAGGTGGTGCCCAGGGAGGACATCGCGCGGGGGTATGAAGTCGCCAAGGGCCAGTATCTCATTGTTGAGGACCAAGAACTCGATGCCGTCCAGATCGAAAGCACGCGCACCATCGACATCGATCAGTTCGTGCCGAAAAGCGAAATCGACGAGCGTTATATCGATTCGCCTTACTACATCGCACCTGACGGTCAGGTCGCCCAGGACGCGTTTGCGGTGATCCGCGATACTATCGGCAAATTGAACATGGTCGCACTGGGGCGGGTGGTGCTGACGCGCAGGGAGCACGTGATCGCCTTGGAACCAAAGGGGCGGGGTCTAATGGGACTGACTCTGCGCTACCCTTATGAGCTTCGTGATGAAGCGTCATACTTCGAGGACATCCCTGAACTAAAGCTGCCAAAGGAGATGCTCGATCTTGCGGCTCACATCGTCAACACCAAGTCCGGTCATTTCGATCCGTCACTATTCCAGGACAGATACGAAAACGCGCTCATTGACCTGCTTAAAAAGAAAGAGGCTGGCGAAACGATCGAGCCATCACGGGAAGTGGCGGCGCCCCGGGTGGTCAATCTGATGGACGCGCTTCGGGCCAGCATCGACGCCGAGAAAAAGAAGGCGCCGGCACCCAGCACAGAGGCTCGGCGACCTGCTAAAAGGAAGGCAAGTCAAAAGTGAGTCGCCCGTTAGCCAGAACAGCCGAGGTCATGGTCCCTGGTGAGCTGGACAGTTCTGCGCTCAAGCGCTCTGTGGCCTTCACTGGGCAGCTCGCCTGCATGAGCCGAGCCGAAGCCTTCGAAGTTGTTCGCCAGCATGGCGGAACGCCCAGCCAAGCCGTCACCAAGCGAACGAACTTGCTCATTGTTGGGGAGCTTGGTTGGCCGCTACTGGATGATGGTCGTCCATCCAACAAGCTTGCTCGCGCAACCTCATACAGCATCCCAGTGATAAGCGAGCGCCGTTTTCTTGAGTGGATTGGGAAAGCTGTTCCTAACGAGGTACATAAGACCTATTCGGGGAAACAACTGGCCGCCCTCAGCAAGCTGCCCAGCACAACGATACAAGAACTCGTGCAATTCGGACTACTGGATGAGCGAGGTGGCCGTTTCGGGTTTCGCGACCTGGCAAGCGCGCGTCAGATCGCTAAGCTACTCACGGATGGAGTGCGACTGTCGGAAATTGTTCGAGGCGTAAGCGAGATCAGGAAATGGCTGCCTGAGGTCGGGCTATCGAATGTGCGGTTCCGTGCCGGGCCTCACAACAGCCTCGAAATCGAACAACCGGAGGGACGAACCGACAAACGCGGCCAATTTCTCTTTGCGGTCGATGGGTCTGAGCAAAGTCCCGATGACCTATTCGCTAGGGCACAGTCGGTTGAGGAAATGGGAGATATTGCAGAAGCCGAGCGGCTCTACCGCCTGCTGATGAAAAGCGATCCAGCGGATGCATCGGCGCCGTTCAATCTCGGAAATATGCTCAGAGCCAATGGCCGTTATGTCGAAGCGGAAGCGGCTTTCAGAACTGCGACGCGGGTCGATCCGCAATTTGCCCAGGCTTGGTACAATCTTGGCGACTTATTGGACGATCAGGGCCGCACCGATGCGGCCATCGAATTCTTGCGCAAGGCGCTGCGGGTAGCGCCTGATTACGCCGATGCCATGTTCAACCTCGCCCTACTGCTACAACGAAAAAACCAATACGCGGAGGCGGTAAATTGCTGGCGATTTTATCTTGCCAGCGACAGCCATTCGGATTGGGCGATGCGAGCCCGCCGGTCATTGAAATTCTGTGAGATGCAGAGTCACTTAAGCGCCTCTGCATGAGGGTACTCGAATCCACGCCTCGTGAATATTAGGGGAGCAATTGATGCGCGCGTTGCTCACACTTTGTTTTTGCATGTTTTCAATCGCAGCACATGCAGAAGTCGATTTAAAAAGCTTTCTTGAAAACTACGATGGCGCTGATATTGCCGAAAAGCACCATTTGGCCGAACGTCTTTTGGATATGCAATACGGAATGGCGTGGACAAATGCGGTAGTCGAGGCAGAGGCAGGGACGCATCTCTACTGCCCACCTCAGACTACGGCTCTCACAGGCGAACAATTGGTAGATATGCTCCGAAAAAACGCGGCACTAGACCCGCGTCTAAACGATATATCGTTTGGTTTGGCAATTCTCAGTACATTGCGCAAAACCTTTCCGTGCGGTGAAAAGTCAAACTGAAGCACGTCATAGATCACCGCGGAAGCGCCGCGGCCCTTGCAGGCCGGACCCGTTGTCGGGATGCAGCACATCATGACCGATGCCCGCGCACCGCCGCCCTTTGCGCCGCCGGGGGGGGGCGCGCAAGGATCGGGCGGAAGCCGGATGGGGCTGATCCTAGCCCTGGCGGCAATCCGGCTTTTCTCCCGGCAGAGAAAATCCTTGCAGCCGTCCAGGTAGAAGCCAGCTTGGTACTTACGTGGGACCGCTTGCGGACCCGCCTCTGCGGTCGAGCCAACTAGACGATGAATTCCATGGAAAGTTGTCGAGTGTCTAAGGGGGCATCTCGTGGGTTTTCGGATTCCCACATAGGGTGCGCGCGTGCCCACAAGAGAACGGGATGAGAAGTCATGGCAGCGTCAGGCGGCGGGCGCAGTGATCGATCTTGGAGAAGCGATACGGCGAAGTTGAGATCGATAGCGAGTCGCGCACGGAACCGGCGAGCCGGGTGGAGCGGTGCGCGACGATATTGCATGGCCTATCGAGAAGTACATCCGTCGAGCAGAGGCCGGCCTCGAGGCACTCGGGCTGCGATCATCAAACGGTCCAGCGGCTAGCGTCGAGCGCGCGTGGCGGAACGGCCGCTGGCGGCGCTGGATGATCGCCCTCGGCCTGCCGGTAGATTCGACCTGGCGGCAACGATTCACTCCCGGAAGGAGCGCAAGGCATGGCTGGTGTCGTTGGCATGCCGGAAGGCGAAGGAACTTGGCTATCGCCCACGAACTGTGGATCAACGCGGCTTCATGGCCCGCCACGCTCGCGAGCATGGACCCGCGGAGGGACATGCGTGCCTACGCCAACCTGAGACGCCCGGCAGCGTGCGGCGGGCGCGAGGTCGCTCGGAGAGCTGATACGGCGAAGTTGAGACCGATAGCGCAGTCGCGATGAACCGGCGAGCCGGGTGGAGCGGCGCGGATATTGCTGACCTAGCGAGAAGCGGTGGCCGAAGCACTCGGGCGTGCATCGTCAAACGAGATCCAGACGCAGCGTCGAGCGCGTCGTGGACGAAGGCCGAGCTGGCGCGCTGGATGATCGTCCCTACGCCCGGTAGAAGCCGACATCACTGCCGAGTCGCAAGGCCTGGCTGGCGACTTGGCCGCCGGAACGGCGATGCACTGCGACCTCCGCACGATGAGGACAACGGACATATAAACGCTCGGACATGGCCCGCGGAGCGACTGCGGCTGCTAACTGCCAGGCAGTGTGCAAGATCCTCGACCGGCAGAGGTCGCAGTGCGATCTGGAACAACGCGATCGCCGATCGCGAGGCTGGCGAATTGCGTCGTATATCGCCATGCAAGACTTCTCGCACGCCGCTCGAGAAGAACCGGACCATGCGACACCTACGACGATCAAGTCGGCATACAGGCCATCGCAACGACCGGATGCCGCCCGATCCCGCGTGCATGCGACCTCGCACGTGAGCATGAATATAAACGTCAAGGCACGATCGGCTCTGGCCGGATCGACTCGTCCCGGCGTCCATGCGCTGTCAGGATCGCCATCGCTCCGCGAATTCACGAAGTCACGGCTCCTGCGCCGCCTACGCACACCTCGTCGAGGGCTTCGCTTCTCTAAACTTGCCCGCTCCGTCCTCCGCCACATCCGCGTCGCGTCCAAACAGGAACTCAAGGATCGGATCATGGCTGCCATGGACTATTTCAATCAGGAGCCCGTCGTTCACACCTGGGCCTATAAGCTCGACAAGGCGGCCTGATAGGATTCGAACTTCGAAAACGCTGGTCTAGGGCAAGGAGAATGGCGAAAGCAGGTCGAAACAAAGCCATCTGTACTCTCCTATTTAAGGCGGCACGTATGGCCCTCCCAGAGCCAACATGACACGAGGCATATCGGAAAGCATCTTCTGCTGGCTGATCCGATCTTGCCGGCCCGGCCCGTCCTCCTTTGCTTCCTTCGCTGCCAATTGCTTAGCTTGGAGCGTGTTGACCTTACGCAGAAACTGCTCAAACAGCTTCCTGCCTTCCGGGGCAAAGGTAGCCTCGATTGCCGAAATCCGCCGGGCCACGGCACTTGTTCGTCGAAAGCAGGGGCGGCAGCCGCGACGTGTCACCATCTAATACCCGTAACAGCCATGCGGGTAGCAGTTGGGTTTGCAAAAGCCGGAATAGGTCCCGGCCGAACCCAATCCACACTCGGCGCTGTAAGCATAAACGCCCCTATCGAAGCGGCGGCCTTCGAAACGATGGTGGCCGAAACCTCTATGGCCCGCATGTATGGACCGGCCCTGCGTTGCTCTGTGGCCGCCGAGACCGCCGTGGTCCGTCTCGATCCAGGGGACTCCGAGGGCGTCGTCGTCCGTCGCGATCCCATGGCCTGCGAGACCGGAGCCGCCAAGACCGCCAACATGGCCTCCGCCGCCAAGACCAAGACCACCGACGGGGCCTCCGCCGCCAAGACCAAGACCACCGACGTGGCCTCCGCCGCCAAGACCAAGACCGCCAACCGGGCCTCCGCCGCCAAGACCAAGACCACCGACGTGGCCTCCGCCGCCAAGACCAAGACCACCGACGTGGCCTCCGCCGCCAAGACCAAGACCACCGATATGGCCTCCGCCGCCAAGACCAAGACCACCGATATGGCCTCCGCCGCCCAAGCCACCGCCCCGTGCGAACGCGATTGTGCCGGTCGTTGTTGTCGCTATGCCGAGCACGATGGCCGTACCTGCTGCAATCAACTGCTTACGCATTTTTCGGAACTCCTGATGTTTCATTTAATATGGATAGCCTCAGTACAACCGCTGTGCTCGTGTTGCTGTGATTGGTTCACGATTGCACCGATCTGGAAGGACCGGCAAAATCAGGAAGTTGTACAGGACATGCCGCTGCGCGCGATTGCGCGCTCAAGCATCGGGTGAAATCCCGATTAGCCCGCGCGTCCTGGTGGCGATTTCCGGCTGCAAACAGAGCGTGACTGTTGGGGCCTTGTAAAGCGCACGCGGCGCTCCCGGGATCCTGCCCCGCCGGCTTAACGCCCGCTGCGGGGCTTCGGTGGTGACGGCGCGCGACGCCGTCGCCAACCGCAGGCGGGAGATGGTATACCGCAACATCGGGCGCAACACCGCAACGCCCGTTACGTCAGCGTCCTCGGCCGAGGTGCGGCTTAGTACCCGATGAGAATTTCGCTGACCGCTGAGCTGATGGCGCGCAGCGCCGGATCGGCGGAGGAAAATTCGCGGTCGGCCGGCAAGGCGGCGACCGCAGTCGCTGCGGCTTTGGCGTCAGCATGCAGGTAGACGCCGGCCTTGCAGCCGCCGGGCAGCGCGGCGAGCGTGCCGCCGTCCCAATCGGTCACTGAGGCGATGCCGTCCTTGTCGAAGCCTTTGAGCTTGAACGGCTTGCGGTTGAGCTTTTCTAAATCCGCAATGCTGAGGCCGAGGCGCAATCCGCCTGGGCCTGCCCAGGTTGAATGGCCGTTGATCGCGATGAGATAGGTGTCCTTGCGCTTATTCTGGTCCGACCACCAGACTTCGAGCCGCCGCTTGGGATCTGTGGGAAAGATAATGGATGCCATGGTCTTACCCGAACCGGTATCGACTTCTGCGAAATCGATGTTCTTCAGATCATAGGTCATGGTCAGCTTGAGGTGGTTCGAATCCTTGGCGAAAGCGCCGCTGCAGGCGACGACGAGACGGCCCGGATTGGCGCGGGATTTCTCGGTCGCCGGCACCAAGGGGGCGCCCTTGGTAGAAGGCTGCGCCTGCGGGTTGTCGCTTTGCTGCGCTGACAACGAGCTGTTCGTTGCCATCGTCAATCCTGCAAAAAGGGCTGCGCCGACCGCCCAGGCGGCGCCGATTGATGGTCCACACATGCTCACCCTCCTCGTTGCGGCTCACGGTGACATTAGACCAGAATAAAGGCCACGGCGCCGCCGCCGCTCTGGCGCGCAGATCCGCCAGTCACACGACCCGGAGAATGGATCGCCCGTACCGGTGAACGGGAGCGGAATCCGGCATGGCCGCAATCCGGGGCCGTCACAACGGCCTTTCCGAGGGCTGGCTGGCACTAATTCAAAAACAGTGTCACCTCGGCGGAATGCCGCCTCTGGCGCGCAGGATGTAGTCCTGCAATCAGCAAATCGCGAATAGAGTTACGATCGATTTCGGAAGGGAACCAAACCTGGTAAGCCTTGATCCCGTTGGTCGTCATGCTGCACGGCTGCACTCAGTCGCCTGACGATTTCGCCGCCGGCACGCGCATGAACGTGATCGCCGAAGAAGTGAGAGCGCCACAAATGCCAAACTACAAGGTGCGATACAAACTCCAAGCGGACTCGGGTAGCCGATGTTGGCTATGCTCGGCGCAGCCGCCCGTGCGGACTTCCTCCTTGTGGGCGGCTAGGGCCGTATCAGCACGTAAAACGTACTGCTCACACACCTAGGGAGCACCCATGCCTCAAGGCATCACGACAATGAAATCTGTGTCGTCCCCCGTTTCTGTGCTCAACTCGTAATCAGATAGGATGAGCGAAGAGCCGGGCGTCAGTAATTGAGAGATCCGGCCCACCTCATCCCGCGGTATTTCGACACGGTCTAACGCGGCGCTGGCGCCATCGGGCGAGCGGTCTGGTCGGACGGTTCCACCTGTTGCTTGCACGGGTGTTTTCGGCTTTTTGTTCAAGTTCGCCGAAGCGCTAGAAAATTCCGTTGGCATCGACACGACGTTCCAGCGAAATAAGGCCCCTTCGGAGCGCGGTTTCAATAGGGTGAACACGTGCGTTCCCAAGGGCTCGTCCGGATTTTCGATCTTGATCGGGACATCAAACACTGGCGTAAGGCCCTGACGTACAAAAAGCTTGCTCAATTTGCGGCTCACAAAAACTGAGATCGGGACGACCTTTTTCTGCTGACCGAATCCGGTGGTTGGTAAAAGGTTTTCGCCGCCTTGCGACTGAGTATTTGGCACTAACGGGGCAGGACTTACCGCGAGCGTGAGGACGTCCTTCCCGGCGAAGGCGTCGACCGAAGACTCCTGTGAACTGGACGCGGTTTTCGGTTTTGAAAAAAGGCGCGGGCTCGCTATTTGGACCGGGTGGACATCGTGGCGCGCAATGATTACCCGTGTGCCGCGCTTCGTTAGACGCCAGAGTCGAATCGCAAAGTCGTTTGCCAAGCGGATGCAGCCGTGTGAAGCCGGATAGCCAGGCAAGACACCGGCATGCAGTGCGATCCCTGACCAAGTGATCCGCTGCATGTAGGGCATGGGGGCAGCGCTGTAGATATTTGACCGATGCCAAAGTTCCTTGCCGATGATGCTGAATACGCCGATGGGGGTAGGGTGCCCCTGCACTCCCGTTGATACTGAAGAGCGTGCGATCAATGTGCCATCGTCGTAGACTGAGATTCGCTGATCTGCGATGGAGATGATGATCTGGAGCGGACCCTTTGCAACCTCTTGGGATTTAGCCTTCGGTTCCGATTCATTGCTTTTGGGTACTCGTTGGCGTTGGGACTCAGCCTTCGGCCGTGATTCATCTATTGTATGCGCGCGTTGGCGTTGGGATTCAGCGTTCGGCCGCGAATCATGTTTTGTATGCGCGCGTTGGCGTTTTTGGCTAAATGGCTTGGAATCGCCCATGTCGGGTGGGCTGAACGGGGCGTAATCGTACCCCTCCCAGGACCTGTACTGGGGCCCGAACGGCTCGGCTTGTGCTGTCCCCATCGGGAACAAGCAAACGGCAAGTGCTGCCGATAGGGCCGCGCGGATGGATACCGCATTGAGGCGATCTAGGATAATTGCAGACACGATACGCCCATGGACCCCGCAAGATGAAGGAACTACGCATCTGACCAGATCCATTGAATAAAACTTACGATGTGTCTGGTTGCAACATCCTCGCATATTCGCGTCTTGATTCCATCAGCGCAACCCAATTTTAGAGATCCGATCGTTGCTTTGGCCCTTTAGCATCTGCGAGTGCATGAATCTTCGTGTTGCCTCCTCCGCGCGAACCGCCCACAGCCTGCTTTTTATCCCCCTTTCACCACATGCCGCGCGGTGCGCTTTGACTTGTGCCGAGTCGATCATCTGCACGTGCCGATCGCCGGCGCCGCGCCAACTCCCCGAAAAGATTCTCCCAGAGCCCGCGACGCGCCTAGCGCACGAAGCGGTTGTAGATCGTCGTCGGCGGGTCATACTCGGGCGCGCAATCGCACCAGCGGCAACCACTCTTGAGAACACGCACGATCCCGCTGATGATGCGACGATCATCAACCCGCTCGACGCCGCGAACATCGGTCGGCAAGTGCGGCATCCGCGCCCACCGCTCCTCGCTCAACCAAAACAACTTCTGGCGCATGATCCCGATCCTTTCCAAAAACGAATCAGGACCCTAATGTCAGACCACGAAAATTGTTGAGGTCTGACGCCAGTCAATTCCCTCGTTGGTTCGGCCGGCTGCCCAGATGTCGCGTTTCATCGGGTGGGACCTATTCAGTGGGGAATTGAATCCACCAAGGTCGGCTTGTCGCGCAGATCGACTGACGCAGCAGGCAAGTCGGGCACCGCAGTGTTGGCGTCAAAGCGCGCGCGATAGGCCTGAAGATTCTCCATTACACGCTGCACATAGTTGCGGGTCTCGGCGAAGGGGATGCGCTCGACCCAGTCGATGGCATCGACCCCAGGATCGCGCGGGTCGCCGTGCTGCGCTACCCATTGCTGAACCCGGCCGCGCCCGGCATTGTAGCCGGCGAACGTCATGATGTAGGAGCCTCGGTAGTCCTTGAGCAAGGCCGCAACCTCGGCGGCGCCCATCTGGGTGTTATAGACCGGGTCGGACACTAGCCGGTCCCAATTATAGGCGACGCCAACCCGCTTGGCGGTGTCGCGTCCGGCCTCCGGCGTGACTTGCATCAGCCCGACCGCGTTGGCGGACGACCTGTCATGCTGGTCGAAGCCGCTTTCGGTGCGCGCGATCGAATAGACAATGCTGCGATCGACTTCGGGCCCAATCGGGTTATAGGACGGCACGCCGATGTCGGGAAAAGCGTACTGGTCCAGCGGAAAGCCTCTAGCGACCGCCGTCTTGCCGATCATCAGCATCGCTCGGGCATCGTGGTATCGCGCGGTGAGTTCGCCGAGCCCCGCTATGAGGGCGGAGTCGATGCTCTCTTCAGCGAGGTCGGATACGAAGTGTAGGACGAGGTCGCGCTCGCCGATTGCATAAAGGATGTCCGCAGCGTGCAGCGCTTCGCTTGCATCGACGTTCACTGATTGCGGCGGCGGGCGCAAAGCGATCTCGTCGATCCCGAGCCTGGCGCGCGCTAACTGGCCGTAATAGGCAGTAGGATAGCGGGCAGCGACCGCATATTGAGCGCGCATCTCTCCACGCTCGCCGGCTGCCTCGGCCGCGCGGCCGCGCCAATAGGCGGCACGAGCAAGCAGGACCGGATCAGTCGCGCCCTCATCGATGTGAATAAGATGTGTAAGCGCTGTAGCCGGATCGGCGAGAAAGCGCAGCGCGATCCAGCCAGCCATAAAGTGGAATTCCGCGCGATAGTAAGGATTGGCTGGAGGCGCTGACTGGCGCACCACCTGATAGGCGGTCGCTGCGTCACCGAGGTCGATAAGCTTGCGGGCCAACGCGCGACGCTCGCGCCACCATTCGTCGGTGTCCTGCCGCTGCAAATCTTCCGGCGACGCCGCGAGCACTAGCTTGACCGCAGCGGCAAGGTCCTCTTTGGGCGTCACGATGCGGCCATGAAGATTTGAGCCGGGCGCATCGTTGCGCATCAACCAGTGTAGGCGGCACAACATGTAACCCAAGTCCATGCGCGCCTCGGCGCTGACCGCATCAAGCAATGCTCCGCCCTTGGCGGATTTCGCCTCGGCGGCGATGCACGCCTTCACGATCGCAACCCGATCGTCGCCGGCGCGTTTTGCAGCGCGCATCGCAGCGCCAAAATCCTTGGCGCCGAGGCGTCGGTCCATGCGCGCGACATCGTCGGTGCGGCTCAGCATGTCGGTGAACGTGTCGAGAACGGCGGATTCCATTTCGGCCGACAGTTCCGCCGACTGCCACACCGCGCGAACTTCGCGTGCGGCGCCGTCGCGATCGTCCTCGTTCATCAGCACACGCGCGAGCGCCAGCCGGCCAACCGAGGTGGCCGGTTCCTTGCCGACGAAGCGGCGCACCGTGGTACCGTCGTGCCGTTCCTGCCACAGCCTTGCCTCGGCGCGCCGGCGCAGCAATGCCCCGGGCCAATCGGGATTGGCGCCGAGGAAGGCCGCATATCGCTCGAATCCTGCCGGGCTATCCGAGCTCCGCAGTAGTGCCCATTCGATCAGCTTATGTGCCACCGGATCACTGACCGACGCCGCTAGCGCGGCAGCATCCTTCAACTTGCTCTTACGTATCAGTTCGATTGCCTGCTTCGCCACACTGAGATCGGTCGGCAGCGATGCCCCCGCCGGTCGTTCGATTGGCAGCGGCACACGCGCCACCGTTTCATCCGACTCTTCGCTCTGCAACGCTGCTGGGTGCCGCTTCGCGTCCAGTGCCGTGCCGCGCTTGTGGCCCGCTGCCGCGGCAGCCTTACTGCGGTGCGTTCGTATGTCTTTGTGGCGCGAAGCGGAAAGCGTGTCACCAGTGCCAAGTGCGGCCAAGCCAAACGCGAACAGCCAAACTAAGGTAAGCGCGCGCGTTCGCGTCGGCGGCTCCTGACGTGGCTCGTTGCCGGCGCGACCAACAACTGCAATGCAGGCTGAATCTACACGTGCACCCACGGTGCCCCCATGATCTTTTCCCGACCAAGCTTAACGCGGAGCATGCGCCGAAAAAAAGGCACCTGTCGCTGAAGGTCGTTTGAGAAGCACGAGGAACGAAACTTCATGTTCAGATGAACACAGGTTCATGTTGATAGGAATGTACAGTTGCATTCCCGAGAATCCCGTCCGCGCGAGCGCCAACATTAGCAGGGGCATCCGCGTTGCCGGCGGTGGAGGGGCTTCCTTACGCGCGGGACCTGACCCGTCACCCGTGAGGCGAACGGGTCGACAGACGCTGCTGCTCGTGGCGACGGCGCCATCCCGGTTGAGAGCCGCAAGAAGACTTGTTCCCGGAGCGTCGCCGCCGCGAAAGGTCCCAGCACGCTCTCTTCGAAGCTCTTCTGTACGGGGCGTTGGAGTGTCGTGGAGTTGGGGGCATGATGATTCTTGCGCGACCGCGATTTTTGCGCTGAACTTGAGTTCGCGACTACAGTTCGATGTCGAGCGCCTCGCGAAAGGGGGAGGTCTATCGTGCGTTCGGCGATCCTAATTTTCCTTGCCATCCTGGCCTTTGCGACGACGCCGGCGCGCGCTCAAGGCACGTGGCTTGAGACGAGAATGATTAGGGCGATTTGCAGCAGCAAGGCGACGCCCGCTGCCGACACCGGTCGCTTGGCGAAGCGACTTAGTCTCACCGAACCCCAAAAAGCGGCGCTGAAAGACTTGAGCGATGCTTCTACGTCTGCCGAAGCCTCCGCGAAGACGTCGCTATGCGCTGACAAGACGGATCTTTCTACGACGCCGGACCGAATGGCGTTTGCCCAAAAAATGGCGGAGACCAAGCTTGCCGGTCTGAAGGAAGTCGAGCCCAAGCTTAAGGCGTTCTATGACAGCCTGGACGCGAAGCAGAAGAATGCGTTCGACACTGGCGGGCGCATCGGTGGCATCTTCGACTGGTGGGGCAAGAAATAAAAGGGCCCGACCGGCAACCCGGTGGGATTTATTGCTGACGGGGAAGTTCGTACTCGATGCGGCGTTCCCAGCTCGCCAATTTCACTTGGCGGTATAAATTCATCGTTTTCGGAGGAGTGATTGCACGAGAAGAGGCGCCGGGACGGCAACCGCTCGCCCAGCGCTCTGACTTGCGCTAAACTAGCGGTGCTTTGTGCTTGGCTCCTCTTGCACAGAGTTCCACAAAGGCAACTGAGCCCCGCACTTCGGCGCGGGGCTTTTTTCGTGGCGATTGTTCGCCCGGCGCTGACGGTCGCAACAGCGGGTATAACGCACCGGATGTGTGCACTTTTGCTCAGACGCGCGCCCTTCCTAGGCGTGCAATCGCCCCGTTGAAGGGTGAGCAGTATGACCATGACCGCGCAGGAGTACCGCGCCAACGCGCGTCAATGCCTGTCCTGGGGGCGAGTCGGCGAGGGTTCCGGAAAATAGAGAAGCTTTCTTCGCCCTCGCTGCGACCTGGGAGAGCGTCGCCGTGCGGATCGAGAGATCGAATGCCGTGCCGGAGATCAAGGCAACCCGCAAACCTTCGCTCCGTCGGGGGCCGCGGGTTAACGGTCCCGGTTGGACCCGCGCTTTGTGATGAACTGCGGCAGCTTGGCAATGTTGGCGGCGATCCGCCGCGCCTCGTCACGAGTGAGCAGCTTCGCTGGCGCTCGCCCCGGGCTCCTCCTCGAAATAGACGTAAGCGAGCGACAGGCCGCCGCGATCCTTCACGATGAAGCAGGCGTCCGTTTCCTCGACGGTCCACGGCGGCGGCCGGCGTCAATAGCCGGGCCAAATGCGTGGCCTCATTGTGCCTGATACTCCAAGCCCTCCAGCATCAGTGCCATACGTAGGGCGATGCCTAAATCCACCACCTCGACCCCCGTGGCCGCTTGCTCAAGCTGCGCGGCGATGTAGCGCCAGGCCGGATCGTCGCGGTGATCGCTCGGCCGTCGGCGATCGCGTCCTCGGCGAGATCGTACCCCACGAAACGCGAGCGCGGGAATTCCCGCGCCATGACGTTAACCGCGTGACCGCTGCCGCAGCCGACATCGACCACGCCGATGCCGGCGGCGAGCCGCTCGGTAAGGCCGTTGATCCGCCCAAGAAACCCCGAGATCAGCAGCTCGTCATAGATGCGCCGCCACGTCGCGTCCATGTGGCAGGTGAACTCCGGCCGATACTCAGAATAAGGGATGCCACCGCCCTCGCGGAAGCATTTCACGAGCCTGGGCAGGTGCATATTGTAAGCCTACGCCGGGCACCGCGGCGTAGCAGCTACAGATCAAGCGGCCGCTCGCAGATTCGGTTGCTTCCAATTCCACGGCAGTAATTCGGCAAGCCGGCCCTGCGGGATGTCAGCGATTTGGCCGAGTACATCGGCCAGCCAGGCCTGCGGATCGACGTCGTTGAGCTTGGCCGTCATGATCAGCGTGGTCATGGCCGCTGCTCGGTCAGCGCCGCGCTCGGAACCGGCGAAGAGCCACGACTTTCTGGGGCTCCCAGGCGATAGTCGATGAAGTCCCGCGAACGCGTTATAGCGCCGGGGTGGTCCTTCAACTTCGCACTGGTGGTTACCTGGGCCTGATTGGGGACGTCGGCCCTCAAAGCGCCAAGCGCGATCGCTTGGTCAGTACCGCAGGTGATGACGTGCTGGGCAAGTTCCGCAGCCGTTTCAGCCGCAGCGCGTGTTGCGGTTCCCTGCGCCATTAAACATTGGGAGCCGTCGCTGCACACCTTTCCTTGCTCATCGAGGAAGATGCGCTTCGACATGACCGGATTAGGGCCGTTCTTCTTTATCAGCGTAATTTCCGGCTTCATGGCTAGAGCCGCTATTTCGCAGAGACATTGGCGTTGGATATTTCATTTTCTGACACGAGCGTGCCGCCCGCCACCAACAGGCGTCCTCGTTTGCCGTCGCGGATCACCAAAGAACCGCCTCCGTGCAAGGGGCAACGGCTCGGCCACGCACGACCTTCCCGGCGGGCATCGCCAAGCGCCGTAGCTATCAGTGTGGCGTTCATGGCCTCACCTCGCGCCGGCGTTCTTTCGGGGCCGGCCGCGGCGGCGCGGTCGTTCGATTTTCGTATCGGCTGCGCAGGCAATCAGGCGAGCCAAACGCGCGCGTATAGATTCCACTGTGATGCGGCGCGCCCGGCCCTCATAGTACGCTTGAAGTTCGCCGGCGCGGATTAGCTCATAAAGCCTCGTGGTCCCGACGCTCAGCAGAAAACATGCTTGCCGCGGCGATACGGCAAGCGGTTCAACATCGTTAGCGCCGGCGACCCGGCCAGTGATTTCGGGACGAATTGTCGTCATGAACCGCTCCCAAATTTCCGCGAACTTCGCGTGCACGAGGTAGATGAGCCCGGAAGACTGCGCAGCGTGGCGCTGTCTAGCGGGACATAGCGAAGACCGTGGGATGCGGTCACATGGGGGGTATTAGAGGGGTGTGAATAGGCCCCATCCAGGGTGTCCGGCGGCAATATTGGCGATTAGCGCGGATCGCTCGTTGTACTGCGATCGCCACTCCGCCCAATTCTTCATTGCCGATGGCAATCCAGCGGTACCTTTTTGAAAAATGACGGGCCAGAGAATTGAACTGAACTGGAAAAACGGTCCGATTTCAGCACCGGTGTCGCGATCCACTTCTCTTGTCGCCTGTACGCCTGTCAACCACTCAAAAATTGCAGCCGCATCCTGCAGGACAAAATGAGCAGTGACGTTACGAGGCTGTCCTGGCCCCGGCTTCCAAATTTCTGTGGTCTGAACGTCACCAACTCTGGCAAGGTATTCGCTCAGGTACTCCAACCAAGCGGTTAGCCAGACCAACTTCTTCCGGCTAACTTCTTCTGTACTGCCCTCTGCCCTAATCATTTGAAGCACGATCGCGTATCGGTCTTCCTGTTCCAGGTTATCCAAAGATTCATGTAGATGACGAGCGAGTTTTGTCACGGTATCCCGCTTCTTGATCCGCTTTCGAAAGTCTGCCCGCGGTTCCCTGGATAAATGCTCTCCCAAAGCACTGCGCTCCCATTCCTCGAGCACCTGCGGGAGTAATTCGCATCGCCGCGTGCACAGTGGCTTCGGCAGCACGCCTCGAAGCGCTTCGGCGGACTGCTCCCACTTTGAGAGCTTTGCCATGAGGCGTCGCCTTCACCACTGCGCGCAAAAGGAGCACATGCCGGACGGCCGTTTTGTCCGACGACGGGCTGCGCAACCCCGCCCGCCTAATGAAGATGATACTAAGGCACGATCGGCCGCGGCTAGATTTTCCGACGTAAAGGGGTGACGTTTCCCTGCGCCGGTGCCGTAGTGCAGAAGGTCGCCCATTGCTGCATGAGGCGCCGCCGCTTGTCGAACATGTCACCGCGCAGATAGGCTTGCTCGACCTTGCCGCCGATCGTATGCGCCAGGCTCGCCTCGACGATTTCGTTTTGAAATGACGTGCGCTCGCTCGCCCAGGTCTTGAACGTGGCGCGGAAGCCGTGCACCGTCAGATCACGAAGCCCCATACGCCGCAAGAGTTTCAAAAACGCCACGTTGGAAAGCGGTTTTCCCGGCCTGGGACCAGGAAACACAAAGCCATCGTGGCCGTCGCGAGCCTTGTGCATTTCTTGCAAGATGACGAGTGCTCGCGGCGACAGAGGCACGCGGTGCTCCCGGTGCGCTTTCATGCGCGTGGCAGGCACCGTCCAGGTCTTGTCCAGTAAGCTAATCTCGCTCCAGTGGGCACCGATCACTTCACCAGTACGTCCAGCAGTGACGATCAGAAATTCAAGCGCTCGCGCCGAGACGGCCTCTCGCTTGCGCAGGCTCGCGAGAAAGGCGGGTAGCTCCGTATACGGTAGTGCGGCGTGGTGTTCTACCCCTCGTACCCTGGAACGCGCGGGCAACAGCTTGTCTAGATGCCCACGCCAACGCGCCGGATTCTCGCCGTCGCGGTAACCACGGACCTTGGCGAAATCCAATATACTTTCCACGCGCTGCCGGACTCGGCCCGCCGTTTCGGGCTTCACTGTCCAGATCGGTTCCAGCATCTTGAGCACCAAGCCGGTGTCCACCGTCTGCACTGGCAAGACGCCGATGACCGGATAGGCGTAGGTGGAAAGCGTCGCCGGCCATTGGTACTTGTGCTTTGCATTGCGCCATCCGGCGCCGTGGGAGGCGATGTAGGACTCCGCGCATTGCTGAAACGTGACGGCCCTGGCGGCGTCGAGCCGCTGGCGCGCCCGCTCAGCGCGCCGCGCTTCGATCGGGTCTATTCCCTCATGACGCTTCCTTCGCGCATCCAGCGCCCGCGCACGGGCTTCCTGAAGGCTATACAGCGCCAGTGGACCGAGCCCCATCCAGCGCGGCCGGCTATCGAGCATGTAGCGCAGCACCCAATTCTTCGCGCCCTCGGGTGTGACGCGCAGATAGAGCCCGCCGCCATCGCAATACATCCCCGGCTGCTTCGCTTTTTCGACTTTCAGCGCCGTGAGCCGTCCGATTGCACGCGCCATCGCAATGCTCCTGAGCCTACAATTCTGTCCACAATTATCGGCCGAATTGCGGCGAAGGATGGCGAACGAGAGCAACGGTCGTCTTGCTAATTTATGCCGCTTTGGCGGGGATTTTCTGGATCGCAGCGGAGGAAGGCGAAGGACGATGAAATCGGGTGGTGGTGGAGCCGAGGGGATTTGAACCCCTGACCTCCGCAGTGCGATTGCGGCGCTCTCCCAACTGAGCTACGGCCCCGCCGTCGGCGCGATCAGGCCCGATCTGGGGGCCCGGCTTGGCGAGTTCGGGCCATTTACGGCCGCGACCTAATACTGTCAAGGATAACTGCCGGTAAGCGCGGTCAGGCCTGATGCTCGGCTTGTTCGCGCGACCGCAAATCGCTAGGTTCCATCATCGTCACCGCGATACCGGTCCATGCGCGCCCTTTTTCTCGTCATCGATCTTGCCCTCGAGATCTACATCTGGATCGTGATCGCGGCCGCGATCTTCTCCTGGCTGGTGGCGTTCCACGTGGTGAATACGCGCAACCAGGTCGTGGGGATGATCGGCGAGTTTCTCTACCGGATCACCGAGCCCGTCTTGCGCCCGATCCGCAACCTGCTGCCGAATCTTGGCGGCATCGACGTGTCGCCGGTCGTGCTGTTCCTGATCATCATCTTCATTCGCTATGTGATCCAGCTCTACATCCTACCGAACGTCTACTGACCACCGTGGCTGGCGAGCCATGGACGGCGGCAGCCGATGGCGTCGTCATCGACGTGCGGCTGACGCCGCGCGGCGGCCGCGATGCGATCGAAGGGACCGAACGGCGCGCCGACGGCCGCGCCGTGCTCAAGGTGCGGGTGCGTGCCGTGCCCGCTGCAGGAGAGGCGAATGCGGCGCTTTGCCTGACCATCGCCAAGGCCCTTGCGATCGCGCCGCGCCAAGTGACTCTCGCCGGCGGGGCCACGTCGCGATTGAAGCGCATTCGGGTTGCCGGCGAGCCGGCGGTGCTTATCGCAGCGCTGCGGCGCCTGGTGTCAGACGAGAGGTGACAGGCAACGGACGACGGATCGGAATGCTCACATTCCGTTTTCTGTCCTTCGTGCTCGGTCGTCCGCTTCAGCTATTCCAGCCGAAGGCGACCTTGTCGAGCACGCGCGTTCCGAATTTTTCCGATGAGCGGGCGACCGCCTTGCCGCCCAAGGCGCGGTAGAACTCGACCGCGGTGTCGTTCTCCGACAGCGCCCACACGATCAGCGATTTGAGCCCGCTCTGCGCCAGGTCGCGGCGCGCGGCGGTAAACAGCCGCCGCCCGAAGCCGAGGCCCTGGAATTCGGGGCGGAGGTAGAGCTCGTAGATCTCGCCGTCATAGTAGAGGCTGCGCGCCCGATTGCGCCCGTAATTGGCGTAGCCGGCGATCTTGTCGCTGAACTGCAGGAGCGCGATACGGCTGCCTTTGCGGATGGCGCTTTCCCACCACACCGGGCCGCGCCGGTTGATGAGCTTGTCGAGTTCGGTGCCCGGGATGATGCCCTGATAGGCGGTTCGCCACGCCTCGTCGTGAGCATCGGCGACGGCGCCGGCATCACACGCCTTGGCGCGACGAATTTCGATGAGGACAGTGCTCATGGCGCAATCAAAGCAAGCGATTCCCCGGGCTTCAAGTGCCGTGATTCATCATCGGTTAACGGTGTGGATTATTAGCGGAATCCCGGCCGCAGCGCCATCGTCGCGAGCGGAAAAATTCTAGGTCTGCTCGCAAGCTGGAGGGGCTGTTGCACGAGCGACACGGTCGTCCGAATATTTCGTGCCGGCGCCTGCTGGGCCGTCGAAAATCGTGGGCGGGGCCTGGTGGGCGGCACGCAGGGAGCGCCGCAGCGATTCACACGCGCTCGGCTTCCTTGCGCCGCTCGTCCTTCTTGCGTTCGTTCGGATCGAGGAGCTTTTTGCGCAGGCGAATCGATTTCGGCGTCACTTCGACCAGCTCGTCATCCTCGATATAGGCGAGCGCCTTTTCCAGCGTCATGCGGATCGGCGGGGTGAGCCGGATCGCCTCGTCCTTGGCGTGCGTGCGGATATTGGTGAGCTTCTTGCCCTTGAGCACGTTGACCTCGAGGTCGTTGCCGCGGGTGTGCTCGCCGACGATCATGCCGCGGTAGACCTTCCAGCCCGGTTCGATCATCATCGGCCCGCGGTCCTCGAGATTCCACATGGCGTAGGCCACGGCGTCGCCCCGGTCGGTCGAGATGAGGACGCCGTTGCGGCGTCCGGCGATTTCTCCCCGGTGCGTGCCGTAGGCATGAAACAGGCGGTTCATCACCGCGGTGCCGCGCGTGTCGGTCAACAGCTCGCCGTGATAGCCGATGAGGCCGCGCGTCGGCGCATAGAAGATGAGCCGCACGCGTCCGCCGCCGGAGGGACGCATCTCGATGAGCTCGCCCTTGCGCTCGGCCATCTTCTGCACGACGATGCCGGCGTGCTGCTCGTCGACATCGATCAACACTTCCTCGATCGGCTCGAGCAGCTCGCCGGACGGCCCGTTCTGAAACAGGACCTTCGGCCGCGACACGGAAAGCTCGAAGCCTTCGCGCCGCATGGTTTCGATGAGGATGCCGAGCTGCAATTCGCCGCGGCCGGCGACCTCCATCGAATCCTTCTCCGTCGATTCGGAAATCCGCAGCGCGACGTTGCCCTCCGCCTCACGCAGCAGCCGCTCGCGGATCACCCGGCTCTGCACCTTGTCGCCCTCGGTGCCGGCGAGCGGGGAATCGTTGATGCGGAAGGTCATCGCCAAGGTCGGCGGATCGATCGGCTGCGCCGGGAGCGGCTCGGTCACTTCGGGCGCGCACAGCGTGTGCGAGACGGTCGCCTCGGGCAGGCCGGCGATGGAGACGATGTCGCCGGCGAAACCCTCTTCGATCGGGGTGCGCTCGAGGCCGCGGAAGGCGAGGACCTTGGTGGCGCGCCCCTCCTCGATCAGGTTGCCATTGCGGTCCAGCACCTTGATCGGCTGGTTGGGTTTCGCCGAGCCCGATGAGATGCGTCCGGTGACGATGCGCCCGAGATACGGATTGGCCTCGAGGATGGTCCCGATCATGCGGAACGGCCCTTCCTCGACGGTAGGCGGCGCGACGTGGCGAACGACCAGGTCGAACAGCGGCCTCATGCCCTTGTCCTTCGGTCCGGCGGGGGCGGCCGCCATCCACCCCTGCTTGGCCGAGCCATAGAGGATCGGGAAGTCGAGCTGTTCCTCGCTCGCATCGAGCGCCGCGAACAGATCGAAAACCTCGTTGGCGACCTCGGTGGGCCGGGCGTCGGGCCGGTCGACCTTGTTGATGACGACGATGGGCTTGAGGCCCACCTTGAGCGCCTTGGTGACCACGAACTTGGTCTGCGGCAACGGCCCCTCGGCGGCGTCGACCAGCACCAGAGCGCCGTCCACCATGTTGAGGATGCGCTCGACCTCGCCGCCGAAATCGGCGTGGCCGGGCGTATCGACGATATTGATGCGGGTGTCCTGCCAGAGGATCGAGGTGACCTTCGACAGGATGGTGATGCCACGCTCGCGCTCGAGGTCGCTGGAATCGAGCGCGCGCTCGGCGACGCGCTGGTTGTCGCGGAACGCGCCCGATTGCTGCAGCAGCCGGTCGACGAGCGTGGTCTTGCCATGGTCGACGTGGGCGATGATGGCGATGTTGCGGAGATTCATATGCGGAATTCGCGCCGTAAACCAAAACGAGCCCCGAAGGGCCCGTGCGTTCGGCCCGGAATATAGTGATCGGCGCGCGGTTCGCAACGCGGCACCGCCGTCGCGCGTCGTGGAGCCGTCGATGGCGCGAAGTTCCGGCCGGCTAAGCCGCGGCGGCCTTCGCAGTGGCCTTGGCTTCGCCGCCGCCCTCGTTGAGCAGGGCGGCGCGCCGCGCCGCGATGGCGAAGCGGACCTGGTCAAGCGCAAGCGAAAACGACATCTGCATCGCCTCGTCGTAGTCGTCGTGCTCGCTTTGATGGATGATCGCGACCAAGAGATTGTCGGCATCGAGCTGGAGCCGATCGAGCGCCTCCAGGGAGGGCGCGGCGTGCGCCTTGCGCACGAGTTCGATGAGGCGCTGCAGGAGCCGCAGCCGCTGCGTGCGGCCGCTCCTGTGGAAATAGCCGGCGACCCCGGCAATCGCCGAGCCAAAGATGGGAAAGATCAGCAAGCCGTAGAAGATGAAGTCGCCGTATCTCTCGAAGAAGGATTTCTGATCATCGTTCAGGTAGGCGAGCGCGCCGGGATCCACGATGACGGCCGCGTCCTTGTCGGTCGACGGCGCCTCGATCTTGACTTCGCCCGGCATCGCCGCAGCGAGCCACTGCCGCGATGAATAGATCAGCCGCGCCAGCGTCGCGATGCGGTCGTGGCGCGACGTCTTGCGCGCTACCAGGTATTCCGGGAAGCTCAGGGTTTTGAGATTGTCCGCCGGCGCCGGGGGATTGCCGCTGAACATCCCCGCCTGGATGTTGGTCGAATCGAACGCCGGATCACGCTTGGCGATGGCGTCGGCCTGGTCGATCTCAATGAAGCCCGGGGCCACGCCGTTGCGCGCAGCGGGCGCCACCGCCTCCCCGATGGCATGACCGGGCGCCGGTCCGGCGACGAAGAGCGCGTCGACCTGATTGTCGGCGATGGCGCCGGCGATGTTCTTCGGCTCGATCTGTGAAACCTGCACCTTGTCGAGCGGAACGCCGTAGTGCGTGAGGACGACGTTGAGCAGACCAGCGTTCGCCTCATTGCCGGCCACGATGCCGACGCGGCGGCCGGCGAGCTGTGAGACCTTCTCGAGCTTGCCTGGACTCCTCGGCATCGTCGGCCTTGGCGCTTTTCGGCTCTTCGACCTTTGCGCTTTTTGCCTCGTCGCCCTTGGCGTTTTTCGGCTCTTTCGCATTGAGCTTGCCCTTGGCGGTCCTGGCGTCCTTCGCCTCCTTCGCCTCCTTGGCGCCCTTCTAGCCCGTGGTTTCCTTGACCTCCTCTGTCTTCGCGCTCGGCTTTGCTTCGCCCGGAGTCGCTGGCGCAGGCGTCGCTGCCGCCGGCGCCGGGACAATGAAGGCCATCACATTCTGCCGCAGGATCGCGACGACCGGCCAATCCGCCGACGCGCCGACATTGGCCGGCAAGATCGCCAGGTCGGCGCTGCGATCGGCGATCGCTTGCACGCTCTGCGCCGGGCCGGAGGTGGCGACGAGCTCCAGCTTGACGGTCTCGCGGTCGTGCGCGAACTTTTTCGCCAGGAACTCCACGAGCCGGGCGTCGACGCCGCCGGCGGGTCCGGCGGCGACCTTCATGACGGCGTTTTCACTGGTGAAATGGAAAGCGAGCCACACGCCGCCGGCGACGATGGCGGTCCCCAGGATGGTGACGAGCCAGGTGTTGCGCAGGAACATTCTGATGCGGCTGCGCACCAGGTGCTCAAGCGACTCCATGGCTTTGCCGGCGGCATGGGCGGGTGCCGAAGAGAGCGTCCTGCCGGCGCCCCCAAAGCGTTGCGCAAGCCAAAGCTTCATGGCGAGTGACGCGGCGTGTGTTGGTCCGCCAAGCATGCTTAATCCTAACACGGCTCGGGCGTTCGATGGCTACGGCGCTCTCGTCAACTCTCCACGGCGAGGCCATCTTGGCTAATGCCGATCGGCCGGCGCAATAATCAGGAACCATGACATGGCGCCTCCCGCGACGCTCGCGTCTTTGCTGTGCCGCTTGCTAGGTAGTGATCGTCGCGCTTATTTGCGAGGCTGGCGGCCTCCGCGTTGGCCGTTGCGATGGAGTTTGCACCTGAAGGAGTTTTCACATGGCGCAAAAACTTTCCGGCGAGGCGCGCAGCCGCGCGCTCGCCCGGCTGAGCGGCTGGAGCGAAGTGAAAGGCCGCGACGCGATCAGCAAGAAATTCGTCTTTGCCGACTTCAACGAGGCCTTCGGCTTCATGGCGCGCGTGGCGCTGGCGGCGGAGAAGCTCGACCATCATCCGGAATGGTCGAACGTCTACAAGACCGTTGAGGTCACGCTGTCCACCCACGACGCCGGCGGCCTGACCGAGCGCGACGTGGCGCTCGCCGAGGCCATGGACAGATTTGCGGGCTAGTCTGGGCCGCCGCAGGCTTTTGCCTTGCGGATGCCGCCTTTGCGACCCAGTCCTTCGTAGCGAAAGGCTCCGTTGCGAGGGGTTCGATGATATCCGGTCAACAATCCGCATCGTGGTGGGATGCCGAGGCGCTGATCCGTCGCCTCGCTGCCGACGAGGAAGAGGTCAGGCGCGGCTTCTGGCGCAAGCTGCGGCAATTGGTCTCGCAGTTGCCCTTCGCGGAAGATCTGGTCGCCGCCTACTATTGCGCCTTCGACCGACTGACGCCGGGCCACGTGAAAGCAGCGCTCATCGGGGCGCTCGCCTACTTCGTCTTGCCAACGGACGCCGTCCCCGACGTGCTTCCCCTGGTCGGCTACACCGACGACGCCGCGGTGCTCGCCGCAGCAATCAAGCTCGTCACCTCCCACATCTCGCACGATCACCGCGAGGCGGCGCGACGCACCCTCGCGCGCATGCGCGACGAAGCGTGATGTTCCGCTGCGCGGACGTTCCTGCAGGCTGACAAATTGTTAGTCCGCGCAGGTCCGCGCTTACGCGCGTACCGGTCGTGGGAACTGCACGAGTGACTACGGCCGCAGCACGATCTTGCCCATGACCTTGCGGTCGGCGATGGCCTTGAGTGCGGTCGCAATCTCGGCCAGCGGATAGACCGCATGCACGTGCGCGCTGAGCTTGCCTTCGCTGCACCAGCGCACGATGTCGTTCATCAACGCGTGCTGGGCCTGCGGCTGGCGCTGCGCCCAGGCGCCCCAGATGACGCCGCGGATGTCGCAGCTCTTGAGCAGCACGAGATTGAGCGGGAGCTTGGGAATCTCGCCGGCGGCGAAGCCGATTACGAGATAGCGCCCCTCCCAGCCGAGCGAGCGCACCGCCGGTTCGGCGTAAGGCCCACCGACCGGGTCGTACACCACGTCGACGCCGCGCTCGCCACCGAGCCGCTTGAGCGCGCCGCGCAAATCTTCGCTGGCGTAGTTCACCGTTTCGTCCGCCCCGTGGGCGCGGGCGAAGGCGAGTTTTTCGTCGGAGGAGGCGCACGCGATCACACGCGCACCCATGATCTTGCCGATCTCGATCGCGGCAAGGCCGACTCCGCCCGAGGCGCCGAGCACGACGAGCGTCTCTCCCGGCTTGAGCGCGCCGCGGTCGCGCAGCGCATAGAGCGTCGTGCTGTAGGTGACGGTCAGCCCGGCCGCGCGCTCGAAGTCGAGCTGGTCGGGAAGCTTCACCAGCTGCCGCGCCGCCACCGCGATGCATTCCCGCGCGGCGCCCGAGCCGATGGAACCGAGCACGCGGTCACCGGTCGCGACGCCCGTCGCGCCCGGGCCGACGCTTTCGACGATCCCGGCGAATTCGGATGCCGGCGAGAACGGAAATGGTGGCTTGTACTGGTATTTGCCGGCGATGATCAGTGTATCGAAGAAATTCAGCGCCGCGGCCTTGATGCGCACGACGGCCTCGTTCGGTCCCGCGGTGGGCGCGGGGATCTCGGCGAGTTCGAGTTCGTCGGGTCCGCCGTAATGGGTGCAGAGGATTGCTTTCATGGTGGAGGTCTCTCGGCGCCATGCAGGAAGGGGCGCGGAACTCATAACCACAAAACACGCCGGCGGTGGAAGTGGGCGGCGGCCGAAACCTTCCGATCGAAACGGGCATGGGGGCCGCCCATCCGCAGCCTGCCCGCATTTTTTCCCAAGCTTTCGGGAGGCTGCATTTGCCTTATCTTGCTGATTCCGTTCCCTACCCTGAGGAAATGGGGTAAAAATGTGGAAGGTGCGGCTTGAGACTCGGAGCCTTCTTAGCGAGACCCGATGCACATCTTTCGATCAACCCGGCTTTTCCTTGGTCTCCTGGCTGCCGGGGCCGTTGCCCTGCCCGCGCTTGCCCAGCAGGATTCGCAGGCCCCCGCGCCCTCGACCGACCAGGCCGCGCCCGCCCCAGCGGCCGCACCCAAAAAGCATAAGAAGCCCAAGCCCGCGGCGGCACCGAACGCGGCCGCCCCCGGCGCGCCCGCGGCGCCCGCCGCGACCGGGACGGCGGCGCCCGCCGCAGCGGTCGCAGGCGGGGCGAAGCCCACGCTCCTCGGCCAATACGGCGAGTGGGGCGCCTATAGCGCTGCCCCGGGCGGCAAGAAGGTCTGCTTTGCGATCGCAAGACCGACCTCGTCGGAGACCAACCCGCAGGCCAAGTCGCGCAACCCGTCGTACATGTTCATTTCGTCGCGGCCGGCCGACAAGGTGAGCAACGAGGTGTCGATCGTCATCGGCTATCCGTTCAAGCCGAATACGGAGGCAACCGCGGTCGTAGGCTCCACCTCCTTCGCGCTCTACACCCAGCAGGACGGCGCCTGGATCAAGAACGTGTCGGAAGAAGCGCGGCTGATCGATGCCCTGCGGTCCGGCCAGAGCGCCGTGGTGAAGGGCGTCTCCGTCAAGGGAACGCAGTCGACCGATACGTTCTCGCTCAAGGGTTTCTCCCAGGCTCTCGATCGCACCGACCAGGAGTGCAAATAGAGAGGGCAACTCCGTCCCGGATGGTGCGAAGAAGACGGAGAGACGTGGGTCCGGCCACTCGATCTGCACAAACGCTCAAGTTACCCCATGCGGCAGCGCCGCAAAAAACGCCATGCGGAGGTGCCGCAAAGAAACGGGGAGGCCATAGGCCTGTCGGTGGAACGATATGCGGCCCATCTAAGCCTCAGCACTTGGTTTCGCCTTAGGACCGCCAAATGACTTCGTCGATTGCCGCCGCCAGGGCGGAGGGCGTCTCCTCGGCCCGGGTCATCGAGAAAGAGCCGCTCGAGCGCTATGTCGCGCCGGCGAGACCGTCGCTGGTCGGGCTTCCGCGCACCGACCTCGCCGCGGCGCTCGGCGGCATCGGCGTGGCGCCACAGCAGCAGCGCATGCGCGTGCAGCAGATTTGGCAATGGCTGTACGTGCGCGGCGCGCAAAGCTTCGACACCATGACCACGCTGCCGAAGGATTTGCGCGCGGCGCTCGCCGAGCGCTTCACGCTCGATCGCCCGGAAGTCGCCGCCGAGCAGGTCTCCGTCGACGGCACCCGCAAGTGGCTGTTGCGGCTGCCCGGCGAGATCGACGGCCGGCCGCATGAGGTCGAGTGCGTCTACATTCCGGAGCCTGATCGCGGCACGCTGTGCATTTCGAGCCAGGTCGGCTGCACGCTCAATTGCTTGTTCTGCCACACCGGTACGCAGCGGCTGGTGCGCAATCTCACCGCCAGCGAGATCGCCGGCCAGGTCGTGCTGGCGCGCGATCGGCTGGGGGACTGGCAGCGCGCCGCGCCCGCAACCGGCGAGCCGGAGAAGCGCCTCATCTCCAACGTCGTGATGATGGGAATGGGAGAACCGCTGTACAATTTCGAAGCGGTGCGCGACGGCCTCAATGTGGTCGCCGACGGCGAAGGGCTGAGCATTTCCAAGCGGCGGATCACGCTGTCGACGTCGGGCGTCGTGCCCAACATCGCGCGCGCCGGTGCGGAGATCGGCGTCATGCTCGCGGTCTCGCTGCATGCGGTCACGGACGAGCTGCGCGACGAGCTCGTGCCGCTCAACCGCAAATATCCGCTGCGCGATCTGCTCGACGCCTGCCGGCTCTATCCGGGTGTCTCCAACGCGCGGCGCATCACTTTCGAGTACGTCATGCTCAAGGGCGTCAACGACTCGCTCGCCGACGCCCGGGCGCTGGTGCGCCTGGTCAAGGGCATACCCGCCAAGATCAACCTGATCCCGTTCAACCCCTGGCCGGGCAGCCAGTACGAATGCTCGGACTGGGAGCAGATCGAGAAATTCTCCGAAGTCGTCTTCAATGCCGGCTACGCCTCTCCCGTGCGTACGCCGCGCGGGCGCGACATCCTCGCCGCCTGCGGCCAGCTCAAGAGCGCGACGGAAAAGCTTTCCGCCCGCGAGCGGCTGGCACTGCGCGCCATGGCGATGACGGATTGACGCCGTTCGATGGGCATCATCGTCCGCATCCTGGGGATGATCGTCGCGTATTGGCTGGCGTGCATCGCCGCTTCGCTGGTGCTAACGATCGGCACGCTCACGCCGGTGTGGGACGACTTCAAGCCGTTCGACCTGCAGTCGGTCGTGCTCTGGTCGGTCGTCGGCGTCGGTGCCGTTTTCATCGGCGCAATCGCCATGCTGCCGGCGCTGCTCGTGATCGCGCTCGCCGAAGGCTTTGCATGGCGCTCCATCCTCGTCTATGCCGCGCTCGGCGGGGTGCTCGCGCTTGCACTCAGCTACGGCCTCGATTTTGGCGGCTATGTCGGGGCGCCCGGCAGCCATCTGGCGCGCGAGCGCGAGGTGCTGGCGGCGTCCGGCATCGCCGGCGGGCTGGTCTACTGGCTGATCGCCGGACGCAGGGCCGGCTTCTGGAAGGCATGAACCAGACAAAAAATCCGTCGGACCGGCGCGCATGAACCGGACCGGCCTAGCCATCGCGCTCGCGATTGCCGTTGCGGTCGGCGTCATCTTCGCGGTGTGGCCGCGGCTCGACCTCGATCTCTCCGCGCTGTTCTACGACTCCCATCGGAAGATATTCATCATCAACGCCCAGCTCTGGGTGACCTCCCTGCGCCGGGCCGGCCGCGGGATCGTCGTGCTCGTCGTCGCGCCGGCTTTTCTCGCCGCGATCGGCAAGATGATCTGGCCGCGCCGGCCCATGCTGATCGAAGGCCGCGCCGCCTGGTTTCTCGTGGTGACTCTGGCGCTGGGTCCGGGCGTCATCACCAATCTGGTCTTGAAGGATCATTGGCACCGGCCGCGCCCGATCGATGTCACCGAGTTCGGCGGCAGCTTCCGCTTCACGCCATGGTGGGATCCGCGCGGGCCCTGCGCCGACAATTGTTCCTTCGTCTCCGGCGAGCCGTCGGGCGCCTTCTGGACGCTGTCGGCGGCGGCGCTGGCGCCGCCGCAATACCGGCCGCTCGCCTATGGCGCCGCGCTCGCCTTCGGCGCCGGCATCGGGTTCCTGCGCGTCGGCGGCGGCGCGCATTTCTTCACCGACGTGGTCTTTGCCGGCGTGTTCATGTTCCTCGTCGTGTGGACGCTGCATGGGATGATCTATCGCTGGCGGACGCGGGCCGAAGAGGGGGTGATCGAACGTGGGCTCGCGCAGATCGGCGAGGCGTTGCGCGGCGCGCTTGCCGGGCTCGCCGGATGGATCACCGGACGCGTCGGTCGAGGCTCCTGAGCGCCGCTCGCGATGCGCGGCAGGCCGAATTGGTTGCGCCGCCTCTGCGCGTGCCTATAGTCCGCGCGCACGCGGGCGGCCGTCGGCGCCGCCACAGGATTTCGCATGCCGAAGGATGATGGAAAACAGGATGGCGTCAGGAAAGTCGTGCTCGCCTATTCCGGCGGGCTCGACACCTCGATCATCCTCAAATGGCTGCAGACGACCTATGGCTGCGAGGTGGTCACGTTTACCGCCGACCTCGGCCAGGGTGAGGAGCTCGAGCCGGCCCGCGCCAAGGCGCTCACGCTCGGCATCAAGCCGGAAAACATCTTCATCGAAGATTTGCGCGAGGAATTCGTACGCGACTACGTCTTTCCGATGTTCCGCGCCAACGCGCTCTACGAAGGACAGTATCTCCTCGGCACCTCCATCGCGCGGCCGCTCATCGCCAAAAAGCAGATCGAGATCGCGGAGAGGGTCGGCGCCGACGCCGTCGCCCACGGCGCGACCGGCAAAGGCAACGACCAGGTCCGCTTCGAGCTTTCCTATTACGCGCTCAAGCCCGACGTGAAAGTCATCGCGCCGTGGCGCGAGTGGGAGTTCCGGTCGCGCGAGGCGCTCATCGCCTTCGCCGAGCAGAACCAGATACCCATCGCCAAGGACAAGCGCGGCGAGGCGCCGTTCTCGACCGACGCCAACCTTCTGCACACGTCCTCGGAAGGCAAGGTGCTGGAAAATCCGGGCGACGAGGTGCCGGATTACGTCTATTCGCGCACCGTCGATCCCGAAAAGGCGCCGGACCAGCCGGCCTACGTCACCGTCGATTTCGAACGCGGCGATCCGGTCGCCGTCAACGGCAAGGCGATGTCGCCCGCCGCTCTGCTCGCGCATCTCAACGCGCTCGGCCGCCAGCACGGGATCGGCCGGCTCGATCTGGTCGAAAACCGTTTCGTCGGCATGAAGTCGCGCGGGATGTACGAGACGCCCGGCGGCACGATTCTCCTCGCCGCCCATCGCGGCATCGAGCAGATCACGCTCGACCGCGGCGCCGCTCACCTCAAGGACGAGCTGATGCCGAAATACGCCGAGCTTATCTATTACGGCTTCTGGTTCGCGCCGGAGCGCGAGATGCTGCAGGCGGCGATCGACCGGAGCCAGGAATTCGTCAGCGGCCGCGTGCGGCTCAAGCTCTACAAGGGCAGCGTCGGCGTCGTCGGCCGCGAGAGCGGATATTCGCTGTACGACCAGGACCTGGTGACGTTCGAGGAGGGCAAGGTCGCTTACGACCAGCGCGACGCCGAAGGTTTCATTCGCCTCAACGCGCTGCGCCTGCGCACGCTCGGGCAGCGGAGGCGAAAGCTGAAGATTTGAGGCGGCGCGTCTCCCTCTTCCCGCGCGGCGGGGAGAGGTGGGAAGCTGACACTAAGCGGGCGAGTGGCAGACCGCTTCGATGTTGTGGCCGTCCGGATCGATCACGAAGGCGCCGTAGTAGTTCGGGTGGTAATGCGGACGCAGCCCGGGCGCGCCGTTGTCCTTCGCGCCGGCGGCGAGGGCCGCGCGATAAAAGGCGTCGACGGCAGGCGCGGTCCTTGGCGGTGATCGCGATGTGAAGGCTGCGATTGAGACCGCCCTCGTCGCCGATCCAGAAATCGGGCTTGCCGTCGGCGCCGAACCCAGCAGCAAAATGTCCGCCGCCGGTCTGCGGAACCTCCATGACGAGCGAATAGCCGAGCGGCGCTAGTGCCTTCTCGTAGAAGGCTTTCGAGCGCTTGTAATCGGTAATGGGAAATCCGACGTGGTCGAGCATGTGCAGCCTCCCGTCGTCAGCATCACGATCTTTCACCGCGAGCTTAGGCGAAGAGTGTTGCGGACGAAAGCTGCATGCAGACCTTAATGTCCGCTACGCGCAGGCCGCGAACACCACTTCGACGCGGCGGTTCTCTTGACGGCCGGCCGGATCGTCAGCGTCTATCTTACGATGCACCTGCAGTGAGGGGAGCGAAGAGTCCTCTCTGCATTACACTTCTTTGCATACTCGAAGGCGGTACAAGCCCAAGGTGGCATCCACGGGTTCCACAGGGTGCCGGCCAGCGCGGGCGAAGCGACACATAGAACTCCGACAACGACCAGCAGCATTTTCATCTGAGTCATTTGCTCCTCCTTACAAATTTCCCGTAGGAAAGGAACAACCATTTGAAAATACAACATCATCATACGAATGTGGTTACGCGACCCCTGCCGTGGGAGGAGACTTGGGAAGGCGTTTCCGCTAGGCTCGGAATCGCGGCGGCGCTCCCTCACCCGGATTGCTCCGCAATCCGACCTCTCCCCGCGCGGCGGGAGAGGTGTGAAGCGCACGCTACGCAGTCCTCGCTCCCCGCGCGGCGGGGAGAGGGTGAGACAATCACACCTGCCGCTCGACCATCAGGCGCTTGATGTCGGCGATGGCCTTGGCCGGGTTGAGATGCTTAGGGCAGGCCTTGGTGCAGTTCATGATGGTGTGGCAGCGGTAGAGCCGGAACGGGTCCTCGAGGTCGTCGAGCCGCTCGCCGGTCGCCTCGTCGCGCGAGTCTGAGATCCAGCGGTACGCCTGCAAGAGCGCCGCCGGCCCGAGAAAGCGTTCCGGGTTCCACCAGTAGCTCGGGCACGCGGTCGAGCAGCACGCACACAGGATGCACTCGTAGAGGCCGTCGAGCTTCTGCCGGTCGTCGTGGCTCTGCTTCCATTCCTTGCGCGGCGTAGGCGAGATGGTGCGCAGCCACGGCTGGATGGCGGCGTGCTGGGCATAGAAGTTGGTGAGATCGGGCACGAGGTCCTTCACCACCGCCATGTGCGGCAGCGGATAGATGCGCACGGCGCCGCTGATCTCGCCCATCGCCTTGGTGCAGGCAAGCGTGTTGGTGCCGTCGATGTTCATCGAGCAGGAGCCGCAGATGCCTTCGCGGCAGGAGCGCCGGAAGGTCAGCGTCGCGTCGACGTTGTTCTTGATCCAGATGAGCGCGTCGAGGACCATGGGCCCGCAATCGGCTGTATCGACATAGTAGGTGTCGATGCGCGGATTGCGGTCGTCCTCGGGGTCCCAGCGATAGACGCGGTATTCGCGCTCGGCGCCCGCCTTCGCCCGATGCGGCCAGGTCTTGCCCTCGGTGACCTTGGAGTTTTTTGGAAGGGTGAGCTGGACCATGTCATTTGCCCTATGCTTCGATCAGATCGAGCCGGCGATGCGGCGCCGGATTTTCCGCTCGTCCGCCATAGCTGCCTCAATACACCCGCGCCTTCGGCTCGATATAGGCGACGTCGTTGGTCAGCGTGTAGGTGTGCACCGGCCGGTAGTCGATCGTGACCTTGCCGGTGGTCGTGTCGAGCCAGGCCAGCGTGTGCTTCATCCAGTTCTTGTCGTCGCGCTCGGGAAAATCCTCGCGCGCGTGCGCGCCGCGGCTTTCGGTGCGGTTGAGCGCCGAGTCCACGGTGACCACGGCCTGCTCGATCAGGTTGACGAATTCGAGCGTCTCGATCAGGTCCGAATTCCAGATGAGCGAGCGGTCGCTGACGCGGATGTCGTCGATGCCGTCGAAGACCTCGTGGATGAGCTTCGAGCCCTGCTCTAGCACATCGCTGTTGCGGAACACGGCGCAATTGGTCTGCATCACGTGCTGCATCTTGGCCCGCAACTGCGCCGTCGGCGTGCCGCCCGAGGCCTGGCGGAACTTGTCGAGCCGCGACAGCGGCCGCTCGGCGGAATCCTTCGGCAGCTCGGGCTGCCTGTCGTTGGGCGTGAGCATCTCGGCGCAGCGCAGCGCCGCCGCGCGGCCGAAGACCACGAGGTCGATCAGCGAGTTCGATCCCAGCCGATTGGCCCCATGGACGGAGACGCACGCCGCTTCGCCGAGCGCCATCATCCCGGGCACGACGTGATCGGGATTGCCGTTCTTCTTGATCAGCGCTTCGCCGTGGTAGTTCGTGGCGATGCCGCCCATGTTGTAGTGCACGGTCGGTACGATCGGCACCGGCTCGCGGGTGAGGTCGACGCCGGCGAAGATGCGCGCCGACTCGGTGATTCCGGGCAGCCGCTCGGCCAAGATCGTCGGGTCGAGATGGTCGAGATGGAGGAAGATGTGGTCCTTCTTCGGCCCGACGCCGCGGCCTTCGCGGATCTCGATGGTCATGGCGCGGGAGACGACGTCGCGCGAGGCGAGGTCCTTGGCCGAGGGCGCGTAGCGCTCCATGAAGCGCTCACCTTCGGAATTGACCAGATAGGCGCCTTCGCCGCGCGCGCCCTCGGTGATGAGCACGCCGGCGCCGTAGACGCCGGTCGGGTGAAACTGCACGAACTCCATGTCCTCGAGCGGCAGGCCGGCCCTCAGCACCATGGCGTTGCCGTCGCCGGTCTGGGTGTGCGCGCCGGTGCATGACCAATAGGCGCGCCCGTAGCCGCCGGTGGCGAGCACGGTCATCTGCGCGCTGAAGCGATGGATCGAGCCGTCCTCGAGATTGAGGGCGACGACGCCGCGGCAGCGGCCGTCCTCGTCCATCATCAGGTCGATGGCGAAATATTCGATGAAGAACTCGGCCGAATGGCGCAGCGCCTGCCCGTACATGGTGTGCAGCATGGCATGGCCGGTGCGATCGGCGGCGGCGCAGGTGCGCTGCGCGATGCCCTTGCCGTAGTGCGTGGTCATGCCGCCGAACGGCCGCTGATAGATCTTGCCGTCTTCGCGGCGCGAGAACGGCAGACCCCAATGCTCGAGCTCGTAGACCGCTTCCGGCGCGTTGCGGCAGAGATATTCGATGGCGTCCTGGTCGCCCAGCCAGTCCGACCCCTTCACGGTGTCGTACATATGCCAGCGCCAGTCGTCCTCGCCCATGTTGCCGAGCGCGGCGGCGATGCCGCCCTGCGCCGCGACCGTATGCGAGCGCGTCGGAAACACCTTGGTGATGCAGGCGGTGCGCAATCCTGCTTCGCTGCAGCCGACGACGGCGCGCAAGCCGGCGCCGCCGGCGCCGATGATGACCACGTCGTAGACGTGATCTTCGATCGGGTAGGCGCGGCCGTTGGTGGCCGGAGCCGCGCCGCCTCCGTTGGCGCCGTTGGCGGCCATGGTCACACTCCGAACGAGAGCTTGAGGATGCCGAACGCCGAAGCCAGGGCGACGGCGATGGCAAAGAACGTATTGGCCATAATCAAGGTGAGCTTGGTGGATTCATCGTGCACGTAGTCCTCGATGATCACCTGCATGCCGATTCGCATATGCACGGTGACCGAGGCGACGAACAGCAGCATGATGATGGCGACGAGCGGCGCGCCGAGAATCTGCGCAACCGCCGCCTGGTTGCGGCCGAGCAGCATGATGATGATGATGATCGCGGCGATGGTCAGCGGGATGTTGGCGACGGCGGTGAGGCGCTGGCGCCAGAAATCGCGGGTGCCGGATCGGGCGGCGCCGCGGCCGCGGACCCGGGCGAGCGGGGTGCGGATATGCTTGACGTTGTCGCTCACCGCGGTCCTCCCATCGCCAAGAGGCCGACGATCCAGAGCACCACCGTGATCGCAATCGAGCCGACCAGATTGGCGGCGGCGAGCCACTCGCGCTCGCTCGGGCCGAAGCCGCGACCGGTGTCCCAGATCAGGTGGCGGATGCCGCCGAGCATGTGATGGATCACCGACCAGGTGTAGCCGAACAGGATGACGCGGCCGATGATCGAGCCGGCGAACCATTCGAACTTGGCGTAGGCGTTCGGCCCCGCGGAAGCGGCGATCAGCCACCACGCCAGGATGAGCGTGCCGAAATAGTTGCCGATGCCGGTGATGCGATGGACGATCGACATCATCATCGTCAGCATCGGCCGGTAGATTTGCAGGTGCGGCGACAGCGGTCGCTCGGCGGGGGCCTTGATTTCGGCCATCGTACTCGTCCGAATTCGCCCGGCCTTGGCGGCAAGCCGGGGACCGTTCCTATCCAATCCGCGCGCCTGCCGCAATGTCGCCAGACGTGTTGCCGGTGCGCTGCCGGGTTTGTGCTTCGCCATACACGAAATTATGGGATTGAAATCTCCGAGCACAATTGACATTTGGTAAAGCCTGGATTCGCCGAATGCGAAGGAAGGCCGTTCTGTGCGCTTCGACCTGGCCGATCTCAGCCTGTTTCGCCACGTGGTCGAGGCCGGCAGCATCACCCACGGCGCCGAGCGAGCGCACCTTGCGCTCGCCGCCGCCTCGACCCGCATCCGCAACATGGAGGTTGCGCTCGGCGTCGCGCTGCTCACGCGCGGACGGGCGGGCGTCGCGCCGACCCCGGCGGGCCGCACGCTGCTGCAGCATGCGCGGGCGATCCTGCGGCAGGCCGAGCGTCTGCACGAGGATCTCGGCGCTTATGGCAGCGGCGTCGCGGGACAGATCCGTGTCCTCTCGAACACCAACGCGCTGACCGAGTTCCTGCCGGAAGCACTGAGCTCGTTCCTGACCGCACACCCGAATGTCAGCGTCGATCTGGAAGAACGCCTGAGCGACGAGATCGTCGGCCTCATCGCCGAAGGCGTCGCCGACCTCGGCATCGTCGCCGGCACCGTCGACGCCGGTGCGCTCGCCACCTATCCGTTCCGCCGCGACCGCTTCGTGCTCGTGGTCGCGCGCGACCATCCGCTCGCGAGCCGCGCGAAAGTCGACTTCGATGAATTGCTCGACCACGATTTCGTCGGCCTCGATCGCGCCAGCGCCCTGCAGCGCTTCCTGACCAGCAAGGCGGTACGCATCGGCCGGCCGTTGCGGCTGCGCGTGCAATTGCGCAGCTTCGACGCCGTGTGCCGGCTGGTCGAATGCAAGGTCGGCATCGGCATCGTGCCGGAGACGACGGCGCGCCGCGCCGCGCGGACGATGGCGATTGCCATGGTGCCGCTGGCGGATTCCTGGGCGGTCCGCGAGCTGACGATCTGCGTGCGCGACATCAACGAGCTGCCGCTCTATGCGCGGCAGCTCGTGGAGCATTTGCGGGCCCCGGATGTGCGGTCTGGAGATGCGGGAGAGGGGAAGGGGCGCACGGAAATCCAGGTCGGACAAGGTCACCGCGGCATCAGCACCCAATAGTCGAGATCGAGCAGGATCGCGGGATCGTAGTCCGCGCCGGACTTGAATGGAAAATCCGCGCAAGGCCGGTCACGCGCGGCGATGGTGCGCAGCCGCAGCGCGCCGACGTCCTGCCGGCCAGGCAATTCGGACTTGCCGAGCACTTCCGACCAGGCGAACACGGTGCCGCCGGCAAACAGCGGCGCCACGTGGCGGCCGCCGTTGATGGCGGCGACATGGAAGGCGTTGGCGAGCCCGTTGAAGGAGAGGGCGCGGGCGAGCGAGATCACGTGCCCGCCGTAGATCAGCCGCCGGCCGAAGCGGCCCTTGCCTTCGGTGTACTGGTTGAAATGAATGCGCGCCGTGTTCTGATAGAGCCGGGTCGCGATCTGGTGCTCGGCCTCCTCGACGGTGACGCCGTCGACGTGGTCGATGCGTTCGCCGACCTGATAATCGGCGAAGCGATGCGGGCTGCCGGCCAGCGCGGCGTCATAGGCCGAGAGCGCGATGGGCGGACAGGCTTCGCCCAGTACCTTGGGATCGAGCTCGGTCGGCAGGCGGGGCACATGATCGCCCGGCGCGGGCGCCGCCTCGTCGCGTTTGCGCACCATCACCCAGCGGACGTATTCGAGCACCGGCGTGTCGTCCTGCTTGTAGCCCGTCGTGCGCACGTAGACGATGCCGGTCTTGCGGCTCGAATTCTCCTTGAGCCCGATCACCTCGGAGAGCGCGCTCAGCGTATCGCCGGGAAAAACCGGGTTGCGGAAGTAGCAACCGGCATAGCCGAGATTGGCGACGGCGTTGAGCGAGACGTCAGGCACGGTCTTGCCGAACACGATGTGGAAGACGAGAAAATCGTCGACCGGCGCGCGCGGATAGCCGATCGCCCTGGCGAACGCGTCCGACGACTGCACCGCGAAGCGCGTCCCGTACAGCGACGTATAGAGCGCGATATCGCCGCTGGTGACCGTGCGCGGCGTCGCGTGCCGGATGATCTGGCCGATGCGGAAGTCCTCGAAGCAATTGCCGGGGTTCGTTTTTGACATTGGCTTTCCTGGTGTTGACGCCCGGCAGCGCTTTGGCGCGCCGCTTCATATCGCAGCGGCACTGCCGGGAAAAGCAGCAGATCGCCGGCGAGGCTCGTTCACGCGGGCGTGAGAGCGGGAATGAAACCACCGCGCGCGGCCGCCGTATCTCGCTGCGACGACGCTGACGCAGGCGATCGTTCCCTCGGCGGTTCGCCGCCCGACCCCGTTTTGCAACATGGAGTCCATCATGTCCAAGCGCTTCGCTTTGTTTGCAAGTGCCGCCTTTCTCGCATTCGCCGCAGTGACGTCCGCGGCGTTCGCGGCTGAAACGATGGCGGACAAGACGGTCAATGTCGGCGGCGCGCCGATGTATCCGTCGAAGAACATCATCCAGAACGCGGTGAATTCGAAGGACCACACGACGCTGGTTGCCGCAGTGAAGGCCGCCGGCCTCGTCGATACCCTGCAGGGTCCCGGCCCGTTTACCGTGTTCGCTCCGACCAACGCCGCATTCGGCAAGCTGCCGGTCGGCACCGTCGACAACCTGCTCAAGCCCGAGAACAAGGGCACGCTGACGAAGGTGCTGACCTATCACGTGGTGCCGGGACGCATGACCGCGGTCAACCTGATGAAGGCGGTGAAGGAGGGCGAGGGCGAAGCCAAGCTCAAGACCGTCGCCGGCGACTGGCTCATGGTCAAGCAGGCCGGTCCCGGCAAGCTCACCGTCACCGACGCCAAGGGCGACGTCGCCATGGTCACGATCGCCGACGTGCTGCAGTCGAACGGCGTGATCCATGTCATCGACACCGTGCTGCTGCCGATGTGATGGCGCGTTCGGCGCGGTGTCCTTGCTCCCTCTCCCCGCATGCGGGGAGAGGGATGGGGTGAGGGGGCGTTGCCGCCGGACTGAGATTCGCGGCGTGATGTGCAAGTACGCGGTTCGATCGGATACGCTCAGAATCGCGGCGAGGCCCCGTCAGCCCGACCTTCTCCCCGTACGCGGGGAGAAGGAGCAGCGAGCGGCTCACGCCGCCGTGTTGTGGCTCTCGACCGGCCGTGACATGAATGTGAGACGCGCCGCCGCCGGCAAGTTGTTATAGCTATTTCGATCGCGGGCAGATGTCATGAGCAGCGAAGCGGCAACAAATGTGTCGATGACGCCCGACCGCGCGGCGCGCCCGCTCATCCACCCGGTCTGGGTGCGGGTGACGCACTGGATCAACGCGCTTGCCATGCTGATGATGATCGGCTCGGGCTGGCAGATCTACAATGCCTCGCCGCTGTTCGGGTTCACATTTCCGACCCAGATCGCGCTCGGCAACTGGCTCGCCGGCGCGCTGCTGTGGCACTTCGCGGCCATGTGGCTGCTCGTGATCAACGGCGTCGTCTATGTCGCACTCGGCATCTTGACCGGGCGTTTCCGCCGCAAGCTTTTCCCGATCAGCCCGGGCGAGGTGTGGCGCGATTTTCTTGCCGCGCTGCGCGGCCGCCTCGCCCACGACGATCTCACGGTCTACAACGCCGTGCAGCGGCTCCTTTATGTCGGCATTCTGCTCACCGGCGTGGTGATCGTGCTCTCTGGGTTGTCGATCTGGAAGCCGGTGCAGTTCCAGGCGCTCACCGCCTTCTTCGGCGGCTACAATACGGCCCGCTACGTCCACTTCGCGGCGATGACGGCGATCGTGGCGTTCCTGGTGGTGCATGTGACGCTCGCCATCCTGGTGCCGAAGAGCCTGCGCGCCATGATCATCGGCCGCTGAAACCGGAGAGAACGATGTCCCGGCGCAAAAAGGCGGTCGGCGTCGACGCCAGGCTCCTGCTCAAGGATGCGGCGAAGCTCCTGCCGGAACCGTCGCGGCGTCTCTTCCTTCGCGGCGCCGGAAGCCTCGGTGCGCTGGCCGTGCTCGGCGGCTGCGACATTATCGACGGCGATACTTCCGAGCACGCGTTGCGTGTCATTTCGCGCTTCAACGACCGGGTCCAGGCTTTGCTGTTCAACCCGAACACGCTGGCGCCGGAATATCCGGAAAGCGCGATCACCCGGCCATTCCCGTTCAACGGCTACTACAGCCAGGACGAGGCGCCGGACGTGGACGGCGAGACCTACCAGCTCGAGATCGGCGGCCTCGTCGACAACAAGAAGCCGTGGACGCTCCCGGAGCTCTACAAGCTGCCGGAGGTCTCGCAGATCACGCGTCACGTCTGCGTCGAGGGCTGGAGCGCGATCGGCTCGTGGCAGGGCGTCAAGCTCTCGGATTTCCTCAAGATGATCGGCGCCGACCTGACCGCGAAGTACGTCTGGTTCCAGTGCGCGGAAGGATATTCGAACACGATCGACATGCCGACCGCGCTGCACCCGCAGACGCAGCTCACGCTCAAGTTCGACCACCAGATCCTGCCGCGCGCCTACGGCTTCCCGATCAAGATCCGCATTCCGACCAAGCTCGGCTTCAAGAACCCGAAATACGTCACCGCCATGTGGGTGCAGAACAACGACGCGGGCGGCTACTGGGAAAACCAGGGCTACAACTGGTTCAGCGGACTGTAGAAGCACTATCCATTGCGCCTATTCTCCAATGAGCCGCACCCTTCCCGGTCCCGCGAAGCAAAGCCTACCGCGTCACGTATGGGTTTAGAACGCTAACTCCAAAATGCTTGAAGTCTTTGACGTTTCGCGTCACGACGCGCAGGCCATGCACGCGCGCCGTGGCGGCGATCATCGCGTCCTCGATTAGATCGTCGGATCGCCGGTGCATGAGCCTGGCCACATGCGAAACGTCGCAGTATTTACATTGAGCGCTAGGCGAAAGCGCGCGGCGGATGCGGTCGCTTCTTGCCACGCGGCGGGATTGGCAAGTCAAAACGCCCGACATCGGTCGACAGCAGTGCCTTGAGCGTTGGTTTGCCGGCGTCTGCCAACCGCTGCCATTGCGCGGCGGAGACCAGGACCGCAGCCTTCTCGCCCCGCCGCGTCACTAGTTGCGGCCCTTCGCGCAAGCAGGTTTCGAGCAGCTCGCTGAAACGCGCTTTGGCGTCCTGCACGGACCAAGTCTTCATCTCGGTATCTCCGCGGCCATTTGTCGTAGTAGACTAGTCAGTTGACTAGTCGCGCGCAAGCAGGGGTCGGCGGGACGCGCCCTGCCTGTTGCTATCGGCCGGCCCCACCATTAGCACTGCCCGCCACGCGACAACCTCAAGGCAGTCACTCATGCCCAGCGCAAAAAAACTCCTTCTCCTCGCCGGCGACGGCATCGGACCGGAAGTGATGGCCGAGGTGAAACGGCTCCTCGCCTTCTTCGCCAGGACCGGGATCGCCAAGTTCGACGTCGAGGAGGCGCTGATCGGCGGCTGCTGCTACGACGCGCACAAGGTCGCCGTCACCAACGAGACGGTGGCGAAGGCGCACGCGGCCGATGCGGTCATCCTCGGCGCTTGCGGCGGGCCGAAATGGGACGACGTACCCTACGATGTGCGTCCCGAGGCCGGCCTGCTGCGGCTGCGCAAGGACCTGGGGCTGTTCGCCAATATCCGCCCGGCGATCTCTTATCCGGCGCTCGCCGACGCCTCGAGCCTCAAGCGCGAGGTGGTGGAGGGGCTCGACATCATCATCCTGCGCGAACTGACCGGCGGCGTCTATTTCGGCGAGCCGAAGACCATCACCGACCTCGGCAACGGGCAGAAGCGCGCCGTCGACACGCAGGTCTACGACACCTACGAGATCGAGCGCATCGCGCGGGTCGGCTTCGAGCTTGCCCGCAAGCGGCGCAACAAAGTCACGTCGATGGAGAAGCGCAACGTGATGAAGACCGGGGTGCTCTG
Organism: uncultured Alphaproteobacteria bacterium; assembly: GCA_963833665.1. Classification (GTDB taxonomy): domain Bacteria; phylum Pseudomonadota; class Alphaproteobacteria; order Rhizobiales; family Xanthobacteraceae; genus BOG-931. The sequence continues at coordinate 208,611 of CAWHZA010000064.1, forward strand.
GCGCGAGGTCGTCGAGGACGTGCATGCGCGCGAATACAAGGACGTCGGGCTCGAGCACATGCTCGCTGATGCCGGCGGCATGCAGCTTGTGCGCTGGCCGAAGCAGTTCGACGTCATCGTCACCGACAATCTGTTCGGCGACATGCTCTCCGACATCGCCGCGATGCTGACCGGCTCGCTCGGCATGCTGCCCTCGGCCTCGCTCGGCGAAGTCGATGCCAAGACGAAGCGGCGCAAAGCGTTGTACGAGCCGGTGCACGGTTCGGCCCCCGATATCGCCGGCAAGGGCGTCGCCAATCCGATCGCCATGCTCGCCTCCTTCGGCATGGCGCTGCGCTACTCCTTCAATATGGGCAAGGAGGCCGATCTGCTCGATGCGGCGATCGCCGCCGCGCTGGCGCGCGGCCTGCGCACTGCCGACCTCAAATCCGATGGCACCACGGTGGTCGGCACCGCCGAGATGGGCGAGGCGATCGTCGGCGAGATGGAGCGGCTGGCGGCCGCCTGACGTCAGAACGGGTTGTTGGGATTCCAGCCCGGAATGTAGAACGCGGGCGGGATCGGGAAGCTGCCGGTGCCGCGCACGTCGGGCCCGTAGAACCAGTAGGGGCGGCCCGGATCGCCGTCGGGCGGAAACGCGTAGTCCATGTGGCTCCCGTAGCCGACGGGCACGTTGTTGCCGACATCGAGGTAGGAGCGGCGAGGGACGACGATGATCGTGGTGCGGCCGTCGAGGTGATGGATGATCGTGCGCGTCGGCTGGATCACCGTCCCGCTCGCCGAGCGCATCACCTCGGGCTGCTGCTTCCTGGTTGCGGCCTCGGCGGCGCCGGCGAAAGCCGCAACGACAAGGGCTGCTACAAACCTAACGACGATTGCACGCATGGCGCCTCGCTTGTTCTGTGCTGACAATGTAACCGGCTTGCGCCGTCGGGAACAGCCTTTCCGGCGGTGGTCCGCGTTTTTGGTGGCGAAGTCGGTGCTCTGTGCGCTTGGCGCGCCCCTTGGCGACCCGAAGGCATTCGCGGCATCGGTTATCCGCATGATTTTGCTCGACAAGCAGCGCGGCGACTGGGCGCGAAACGGCGTACCTACTGCAGCCGGTGTCCGCGCAGCTTCACAGATCGCGGCTCGGCGCTGCGTGTTCGGCCCTCGGGCGTCGCCGCCAGGATCGGATTGCGCCGGCCGCAGAAGCTGCGCTTGAGCTCGGCGCGCGCGAACACGTCGGCCACCTTGGAATCGCCTGCGGCGGAGAGAATGGTGAACCGGTCGAGCGCGCAGGCGAGCACGGCGCGGTCGACGACCTCGTTTCCGGCGCTGCAATACCACCCGGCAAGCTGCATCGAAGGATCGTCAAAGGCGCGGGCGAAGCCGAGGCAGCGGCGTTCGCGGCCGTCTGGCGCAATGGCGAAATCGACCAGTGGCACCGCGCCGAACTTGCCGTCGATCACGCCGGCGGGCTTGACGTCGTCGGTGACGGTGAAGGCGATGAGGCGCGCGGCGACCTCGCTCAACGGGTCGATGAACCGGTCGCCCGGGACGCGTGGACGGTAGACCTCGAGCATGACATAGGGTCCGCTGCCCGCGGGCTCCCCCCAGCTCAGCACGTCCTTGCGCGCGCCATCGGCGTCGCGGCGGAAGATGGCGTAGCGCGAGGCCGGCCCGCCGAGCTCAGACAGGCTGAGCTCGAACGCCGGACGCGGGCGCTCGACCTCGATCCATTGCAGCCGCGGCGCGGGCCCGACCGCAGCGACGACGGCGGGCAAGCGGAAGAAAATCGCGGCAAGGCCGCCGAGCACGGCGAGCCCGGCCATATAGGCGAGCAGGCGCAGCATGGTGCCGCCGAAATCCTCCGGCGCGGTCCGCGAGGCCAGCCGCACGCCCCCATCCCCATCAACGTTGTGCTGGCACGGCTTCTCGCCTAGAAGCGCTTCGCTCTCCTTGCCGCGCGGCGGGGGAGGGGAGCGAAATTGGCATGGAGGGTTAACAATGGGTTACAGCGTCGCCGTCGTCGGCGCGACCGGCAATGTCGGCCGGGAAATGCTGGCCATTCTCGCCGAGCGGTCGTTTCCCGCCGATGACGTGGTCGCGCTCGCCTCGCGCCGCAGCCAGGGCGTCGAAGTCTCCTATGGCGAACGCAGGCTGAAGGTCAAAGCGCTCGAGCACTATGATTTCTCCGCGACCGACATCTGCCTGATGTCGGCCGGCTCCGCCATCTCGCGGGAATGGTCGCCCAAGGTCGCCGCCGCCGGCGCCGTGGTGATCGACAATTCCTCGTGCTGGCGCTACGATTCCGACATCCCGCTGATCGTGCCCGAGGTCAACGCCGACGCGCTCGCCGGCTTTCGCAGGCGCGGCATCATCGCCAATCCCAACTGCTCGACCGCGCAGCTCGTCGTCGCGCTCAAGCCGCTGCACGATCGGGCAAAGATCAAGCGCGTGGTGGTCGCCACCTATCAGTCGGTCTCCGGCGCCGGCAAGGACGCCATGGACGAACTGTTCGCCCAGACCAAGGCGGTCTTTCAGCTCGGCGAGATCGTGCCGAAGAAGTTTCCCAAGCGCATCGCCTTCAACCTCATTCCGCACATCGACACCTTCATGGAGGACGGCTACACGCGGGAGGAGTGGAAGATGGTGGTCGAGATCAAGAAGATCCTCGATCCGAAGATCAAGCTCGTCGCCACGTGCGTGCGCGTGCCGGTGTTCATCGGCCATTCCGAAGCGGTCAACGTCGAATTCGAGAACCCGATCACCGCCGACGAGGCCCGCGAAGTGCTGCGCAACGCGCCGGGCTGCATCGTCATCGATGCGCACGAGCCGGGCGGCTACGTCACCCCCTACGAGTTGGTCGGCGAGGACGCGACCTACATCAGCCGCATCCGCGAGGACGCGACGGTCGAGAACGGGATCGCGATGTGGGTGGTCTCCGACAATCTGCGCAAGGGAGCGGCGCTCAACGCCATCCAGATCGCCGAGACGCTGATCGCGCGCAAGCTGATCACGGCGAAGCGGAAGGCGGCCTGATCAGGGGCGATCGTTCGCGCCGCCGCTGCGGCGCGCCACGCCGTTGGCGTCGCACTTGATTGCGTCGGGAGCTAGCCTGCCGCAATATTACGCCCTCGTCTCGGTACAGGCTGCGGCCTCGCGGACGCGTCCAGCGGGCCGCGGGGCCGACATTCAGGGGAAAAAGCCATGTCAATGGATACCGATCGCAGGACAACGCTTGCCGGCTTCGGCGCCGCCTTGATGCTCGCGGCATCGTCAACCGCGCAGGCGGAAAGCTCCGACCCGAAAGGCCCGCCGGGCGCCGCACTGGCGGAGCTGAGCGAGCTGCTGCGCAAAGCGCCGCGCCTGCGCGACTTCAAGTCGGTCCCGATGATCCTGGAAAATCCGGATTTTTGGGACAGCGAGCTGTTGATCGAGGTGCTGAACTACAAAGGGGTCTACAAGCAGGCTTGGGACAACACGCAGATTGCAGGGTCGTGGCTCAACGGCATGCGCAATTCTCTCAACTCCCAGGTTTTCTCCTTCCGGCATCCGGATTTCCTGGTTGTGTCGGCGACCCACGGTCCCGCGCATCTTGCGCTCTATGATCAGCAGATGTGGGACAAGTATAAGCTCGCGGACCTCGCCGGCGGCACGTTCAAAACCAACACGCTGATCGAACGCAAACACACCTCGAGCGACGTCCACAATCCCAAAGACCCGCACAGCCTTTTCGGCCCTGCCGGCAACTCCATTCCGGCCTTGCAAGAGCGGGGCGTCGTGTTCATGGCCTGCCACAACGCCATCTGGGAGGTCTGCGAAAAGCTCCTGGCGAAGAACGTCAATCCCGACTCGCTCTCGCATGAAGCGATGGCAGCCGAGTTGACCAACCATCTGGTCGATGGCGTCGTTCTTACTCCCGGCATTGTCGCTACGCTGCTGGAGCTTCAGCGAGCCGGCTTCCACTATATCGGTTGACCATCGTGGGGTTGGTAGAGCGGCGCACGATTGTCCTCGCCGGCGGTCTTTTCGCTGCATTGGCGTTGCAGCCCTTGGCCGCGCCAGCCGGAACGCGCGACATTTTTCCGCCGTGGCAGCACGGCGAGAACAACGACGCGCTGAACCGCGGCCTGGAATTCACCGTCCCGGAAGTCGACAATCTGCCGGACTTCCACGGCGATATCACCAATCCCCAGCTCGTTCTCTACGTCGGCGGCAACTACTTCTTTGCCATGGCGCCCCTGGTCGCCGAATTCGAGCGCGAGCATCCGGAATACAAAGGCCGCCTGTATTGGGAGACGATCCCTCCGGGGCTTCTGGTCAAGCAAATGGAGGCGGGCGGCACGATCACGTCGGGCAACATGACGTGGACCGCCAAACCCGACGCTTACTTTGCCGGACTCGACCGGGTGAAGTCCCTGATCAAGCAAGGATTGCTGGAAGGACCGGCCGTACCCTACGTGACCAACACGCTCGCCATCATGACGCCTGCGGAAAATCCCGCAGGTGTCACGACGCTGGCGGATCTGGGCAAGGCCGACATTCGACTGGTCATGCCCAATCCGGAGTTCGAGGGCGTCACCAGACGCATCCAGGCCGCGCTGCGCAAGGCGGGGGGCGATGCGCTCAACGACATGGTCTACAAGACCAAAGTTGCCGACGGCAGCACCGTTCTCACCCAAATTCACCACCGCCAGACGCCGCTGTTTCTGATGCTCGGAAGAGCCGCTGCCGGCGTGACCTGGAAGTCGGAGGCGATCTTTCAGGAGCAGGTGGGCAACCCGATAAGCCACGTCGATATCCCGCCGGAGCACAACAGCACCGGCGTCTATGCCGGCGCGGTGGTCAAGGACGCTCCGCATCAGGCGGCGGCGCGGCTATGGCTCGCTTTCATTCGTTCGCAACCCGCTCTCGCCATCTTCAGCCGCTATGGCATGGAGCCTTATACTGGTGAGATGCCGGCTGAGTGACCGGTAGACGCCGGCGGCATGCGCCGTCGCGGGACGCTTGGCCCCAGCGACGCAAGTGCATCGAATTTCGGCGAACGGCGGAGCCGCCGGCCGGCTGCCCGGCTTGGCACGACGGGACATGAAATGGCGGAAGGGACCTGCACGCGTCGCCAAATCCTCGCCGGCATTGGCGTGTCCGCGATCGCGCCGAGCGTCGCCGGTCTCGACGCCGCGGCGGCAGCGCCGCGGCCGGAGCGGATTGCCGGCGGCAAACGCCTGACGCTTCTGCATTTTGCCGACACGCACGCGCAGCTCGAAACCCATCCGGAATATCTGCCTGGCGCCGTCCCGGACATCCAGATGATGGGCGGCTATGCCCGTCTCAAGACGGCGATCGAACGCCAACGGACGCACTGCGAAGGCCCCTGTTTTCTGCTCGACGGCGGCGACGAATTCCAGGGCTCGGGGCCGGCGGCATGGTCGCAAGGCGAAGTCGTGCTCGAGCCGCTCCGGGCGCTCGGCATCGATGCCTTCACGCCGGGCAATTGGGAGCCGGCCTACGGGCCGGAGCGGTTCAAAGACACCATGGCGCGGCTCGGCTTTCCGGTCGTGTGCTACAATTTTCACGACCGGGCGAGCGGCAACCGCCTGTTCCCACCCTCCGTCACGCTCGAGCGGCAAGGCGCGAAGGTGGCGATCGTCGGCGTCACCGACATCGGGGCAAGCCAACGCCAGCCGCCGGCGCAATTCCGCGGAATGGACACGAGCCGCATCGCGGGACTGCGCGATTTCGTCAAGGAATTGCGGCGCCGCGAGCAACCGGACCTCGTGGTCGCGCTCGCCCACACCGGCCTGTCAATCGCCCGCGCGCTCGCCCGCGAGACTCCGGAGTTCGATGTCATTCTCTCCGGACACTCGCATGAGCGAACGGCTGTGCCCATTCTCGAAGGCGACGTGATTGTCGTCGAGCCGGGGTCGCTCGGATCGTTCCTCGGCCGGCTCGACCTCGTCATCAAGCCGGGCGGCGGTGTCGCGAGCCATGAGTTTCAATTGATCCCGATCCTGCCGGCCCGTTACGACGAAGATGCGGCCGTCAAGGCGCTGGTCGACAAGTCCCTGGCGCCGTATCGCGAGCGGATGGCGAAGCAGGTGGGACGCACCGATACGGTGCTGATGCGCTACGATCTCCTGGAGAGCAGCGCGGATGATTTCGTCGCCGACGCGGTGCGCGAGATCGCAAAAGCCGACGTCGGCTTGACCAATGGTTTCCGCTTCGGCGCGCCCATTCCGCCGGGAGCGATAACCGAGGCGAATCTGTGGAACCTGCTGCCCATGGACGCGCGCATGAAGCGCGGCTGGATAACCGGCAAAGAGCTTCGCGACTATCTGGAAAACGAACTGGAGATGGTCTACGCGAAAACTCCTCTCAAGCTCAATGGCGGCTGGGGACCGCGCGCGGCGGGAATGCGGTTTGTCTTCAACGCGCGCGCGAAGCACGGTCACAGGATCGTGTCGATCACGATCGGCGGCCGCGAGGTTGAGCCGGATGGCCGCTACACGATTGCCGGATGCGAACGCGACGGCGAGCCCCTCGACGTGGTGTGCCGGCATCGCGGCACGCATGAGGTGCAGATTCTGCCCATGTCCATTCATGAAGCGTTGCGGCAATATCTGCTTGCCCACCCGCTCCTCGCGGTGGAGCGCGACGGCCGCGAAATAGCGCTCGACCTGCCGCGCACGGTATTCAGCCAGGATGCCGTGCTAGCCGGCGGCGATTTAAGCAAGGCAGCGACGACGCCTTTCGGCCTGCCCCGCGGATAGAGCCGGTCTTGTGCGGTCGATTTAAAGTTCGATATTGGTGATCATTGCGGGGCCAACCGTCGGCGTCCTGCCGACTGCGACCGTGGATCAATGTCGAGCATTGCCGCACAACTGAAGTCCTTCATCGCCGTCGCATCCGCGCGACCGGCGGCCACCCGGCCACGGTCTTTTCAGGGCGGGAGCGCGAAAGTCGTGTTCGCGGCGAGCGTTCTGGCGACCGTCCTCATGCTTTCAGCAGGCAACCTGATTGCCGCCGATCCGCCGCGAATAGACCTCAGCACCTGGACGCCGCCGGAGATCGGCTCGCTCGGGGATGATCCGTTCGGGGCGCTCGTCAAATACGGACATGCTCTGTTTACCGACACCGCCAACCAAATTGGCCCGACGGTGGCCGATCCGGCCAGGCGTTATGCCGGCAACAATCTGAGCTGCCAGAGTTGCCACCTTCAGGGCGGCACGCAGCTTTATGCGATGCCACTCGTCGGCGTCTGGGGCCAATTCCCGCAGTATCGCCGGCGCGAGGGCGCGGTCGGAACGCTCGAAGAGCGCATCAACGGCTGCATGGAGCGCAGCATGAACGGCCGCGCGCTCCCCTTGGCCAGCCGGGAAATGAAAGCGTATCTGTCGTTCATGCGCTGGCTGTCGGCCGGCATCGCCGACGGCGCCAAATTGCAGGGCGCCGGCACGCTCTCCGTAAAAGAGCCGGATCGCGCCGCCGACCTCGATCATGGCAAGGAGGTCTTTGGGCAGGTGTGCGCCGCTTGCCACGGCGCGGACGGACTCGGAAAGCGTGCCGCGAGCGGAGCAGGCTACGAGTTTCCACCGCTCTGGGGGCCGGACAGCTACAACAACGGCGCCGGCATGACGCGGCTCTTGGACGCCGCAGCATTCGTCAAAAACAACATGCCGTTTGGCACCACCTACGCCGCTCCGGTGCTTAGCGACGAAGAGGCCTACGACGTCGCGGCTTTTATCGACAGCGGCGAGCGGCCGCAGAAGGCCGATCTGGCCAAGGACTTTCCCATCCTGCTGCAAAAGCCGGTCGACTCTCCGTACGGACCTTACGCGGACGATTTCAGTCCCGAACAACACAAGTACGGACCGTTCGCGCCGATCCGCGCCAAAGTGAAGGAATTGAAGGAGCAGTCCACGCGCGTCGGTCATTAGAATGCGAGACGGTCAAGCGTCGTGACGCCCGCTCGTCCAACGATTGATCGTCAACCGTGCGCGCCGATCGTCCCGTCCCCGATCGCTGGACTTGAATCGATCTGGTGGAACTCCCCCGAAGCTGCATCGCGCAGCCAAAGCTGTCCGGTAGCGACGCCGAAATAGGCGCCGTGGGTCGCAATGCCCCCGCGCTCGATCAGCGTCCGCAGCCGCGGGAAGGTGAGCAGATTGTTCAGGCTGTTGACGACGTTCGCCTGCTCGAGCCGCGTGAGATAGTCCGGCCAGGAGAGTTCGCGTTGCGGACCGACGGTTTCCGCAGCGGGCGCCATCAGGCGCATCCAGTTGCCGATGAAGTCGCCGGGCGACAGCGGCGCGGCCTTTTCGGCAAACGCTTTGACCCCGCCGCAATGGGCGTGGCCGAGCACGACGATGTGCTTGACCTTGAGCGCGGCGACGCCGAACTCCAGCGCCGCCGAAACGCCATGGGCGCGCTCGTCGGGCGCATAGGGCGGCACGATGTTGGCGACGTTGCGCACGACGAAGAGCTCGCCCGGGCGCGCGTCGAAAATGACTTCCGGCGAGACGCGCGAGTCGCAGCAGCCGATCACCATGATTTCCGGCGATTGCCCGCTTTCCGCGAGCTCGCGGTAGCGGTCCTGCTCCCGGCGCAGACCCGCGCCGAGAAACGCGCGATGTCCCTCGATGAGGCGTTGGGGAAACGGCATGCTGGCCCTGTCGATCCGGCGCCCTACTAATCACGCGGCGCTTGCCGCGGGCAACCGCCGAGCCTCGGCCATGTCGCGCAGGGCCGCATGCGATCGGCGCCGGCCAGCGGCCGAGCAGCGAAGGTCGGTCGTGGCTACGCTCGCTCGCCGGCGCCGCGAACAACTACTCGGCTGCGTGAATGCAGGGAAAGGCCTCGAACCTTGCGCCGCGTGGCCGACCGTCTGACGTTTGCCACACGATTGTTGAGAAACGCGAACAAATAAAAAGCAGCCCCGCCAAGCGGCGGGGCTGTAGCTGAGATTTGGAGGTCGTGACGACGGAGGTCTCGTCCAATCACGTAGTTGGGCTGTTACAGCGAGTGATCAAAACCGCCTTCCCAACTGCTCGCAGTCGGTCGTGTACCGTGCGGTCGCGCCGTCTTGTGCTTGGATGGTGACGAGGCACGTTCGAGCGTGTTTCACGGGATGCCCCTGGGCAAGACCGTGTCCTCCAGCTCCCGCGCCCGTACCGGCTGCGGTGCTTCCGCTTCCGGTGCCATTGCCGCCACCGCTCCCGGTGCCAGTGCCGGTGCCACCGCCTGCCAGTGCCAGTGCCAGTGCCGGTGCCGCCGGTACCGACGCCAACGCCTCCTCCTAACCCGGTCCCGAGGCCCGTCCCAACCGCTACGCCGACGCCCGCAGTGCTACCCGTGCCGGTTCCGGTTGCCGAGCCCGCCGTGCCGGTACCTGTCGAGCTGCTGCCGGAGCCACCGATTCCGGCCCCGGTGCCGACGCCTGTGGAGCCCGTGCCAACGGCTGCGCCAACACCGGCCGTGCTACCCGTGCCAGTTCCGGTCGCAGTGCCGGCGGTGCCGGTGCCTGTCGAGCCGCCTAGTCCGGCCCCGGTGCCGACGCCTGTGGAGCCCGCGCCAACGGCTGCGCCGACGCCTGCAATGCCACCATTGCCGGTTCCGGTCGCGGTGCCGGCGGTGCCGGTGCCTGTCGAGCCGCCAATTCCGGCTCCGGTGCCGACGCCTGTGGAGCCCGCGCCAACAGCGGCCGCCGACGCCGGCAATGCCACCATTACCGGTGCCGGTCGCGGTGCCGGCGGTGCCGGTGCCAGTCGAGCCGCCAATTCCGGCTCCGGTGCCGACGCCTGTGGAGCCCGCGCCAACGGCGGCGCCGACGCCTGCAATGCCACCATTGCCGGTTCCGGTCGCGGTGCCGGCGGTGCCGGTGCCAGTCGAGCCGGTGCCTGTACCGGTTCCAGTTGCAGAGCCTGCTGTGCCGGTGCCTGTCGCGCCGTGGCCATGCCCGTGGCCGCCGTTCGACCCGAGCCCGGTACCAACTCCAACTGCCAGTCCATGGCCGTGTCCATGTCCGCCGACGGCGGTACCAAGGCCTACTCCGACCCCCAGCCCATGTCCGTGTCCATGACCTCCTATGCCGCCGATGCCCGTACCAATGCCGCCGACGCCGACACCACCGATGCCAGAACCAACGCCTCCGACACCTCCGACCCCGCCAACGCCACCGACGCCTCCGACGCCACCTACACCACCGGCAACACCGCCAGCGGCGCTACCAGCAGCACCAGCGGCGGCACCAGCAGCAGCGGCGGCACCGGCGGCACCAGCAGCGGCACCAGCAGCACCTGCGGCGGCACCAGCAGCGCCTCCTACACCACCGGCAACACCACCAGCTACCGCCAGAGAGATTCCGCTGACCGTGAACGCTGCAATCCAGAGACCTGTGCGGATGACAGCCATACTCGTTCCTCCATGATTCTCTCCCCCGTAATGAACAGTGAACCTGAGCGACATTCGCGGCGTTCCTTGACGCTCGCGCGAGTCATCGGACGTGGCATCCGATCGGAAAACGATCTCGGTAAACTGTGACTTAAAAGACGAGCGAAAGGATTATTTGGTTCCGGCCCGCCGCATTTTTTTCACGGCGCCGTGGAACCGCGAGTAGAAAACAAAAACCGCAAGGCACGATTTCACCGTGCTGTCATAAGTCCCGACTTGGTGACACCGGGGCTTGCCGCTGACAGCTTCCGAGCGCCGGCCATACTGCGCAACTCCGCGTGCCGGCGTCCACGAATCTTGCCGATGGCATGCGGCGCCCGGGACCGCTAGGTTTGCGTCCGGCTTGAAAAGGGAACCGAGCGATGACCATTCGTCCGCGGCGCAGCATGCTTTACATGCCCGGATCGAACGCGCGCGCGATCGAGAAGGCGCGTGAACTGCCGGCGGACGGCGTCATCCTCGATCTCGAGGATGCGGTGGCGCCGGATGCCAAGGCGCAGGCGCGCGAACTGGTTGTCCAAGCTTTGCAAAAGGGCGGCTTCGGCGGCCGCGAGGTGCTGGTGCGGATCAACGGGCTCGATACCGCCTGGTGGCGCGACGATCTTGCGGTCGCTGCCGCCGGTCCCGACGCGCTGCTGCTGCCGAAGGTCTCGACGCCCGAACAGCTCCGCGAGCTGGCCCGGCATTTCGTCGGCGTCGGCGCCGAGGCCCGCATCCGCGTCTGGGCGATGATGGAGACGCCGCTCGCCATGCTCAACGCCCGCGACATCGCCGCCGCGGCGCTCGATCCGGCGACACGGCTAGCCGGCTTCGTCATGGGCACCAACGATCTCGCCAAGGAGACGCGGCGCGCGCATCGTACCCGGCCGCGCGCCCATGCTGCCGTGGCTCACGGCCTGCGTCGCGGCGGCGCGCGCCTACGGCCTCGCCATCCTCGACGGCGTCTACAACGAACTCGGCGACCTGGAGGGTTTCGCCGCGGAGTGCGGGCAGGCGCGCGATCTCGGTTTCGACGGCAAGACGCTGATCCACCCGCAGCAGATCGCGCCCTGCAATGCCGCGTTCTCGCCGGCGCCGGAAGAGGTCGCCTGGGCGCGCAAGATCATCGCCGCCTTCGACCTTCCGGAAAATGCCGGCAAGGGGGTCATCCAGATCGAAGGCCGCATGGTCGAGCGGCTGCACGCGGAGATGGCGCGGCAGGTGGTGGCGATCGCCGAGGCCGGCGCGCCGATGCGGCCGGCCTGAAACCGGCGCGGCGCAGAGACCAGGATCGCGGCTGCGGCGTTCCTCCCGTGTTCGCAAGGAGGACGATCACGGCCGGAATCGCAAAAGACGGCATCTATACCCAGATCACGGCGGTGAAGCTGCCAGATGAAAATCAGCAGGCCGTTGTCGAGCTGATGATCGAGCGCGCCCGGTTCATGGCCACACAGCCCGGGTTCGTTTCCGTCAACCTGCACCTCAGCAGGGACGGAACGCACCTGATCAACTACGCGCAATGGACAACCTTGGAGAAGCTTGAGGCCGCGCACCACTCGCCTGGGTTTCGCAGGAAATGGCCCCAGTTCGGCAAGCTCGCCGACGCGATTGAGCCGGGTATCTGCGAGCTCGCTTACAGCAACGCCGCCTAGCCGTTTTTCTCCTCTGCCGGCGCGCAATTGACATTGCGAAAAGTCCGGTAGGATAATGACTTCTCGGCGGGGATGCGCTCCAGGCGCGCCGCATTGACAGGGCCGCACGGGCCTTGCCGCCGGCAACACAGGAGGGCGGAAATGAAGCGATCAGCGGTCGCTGCGGGAGCAGTTGCGGCAGGAGCCGCGCTGGCGCTCGCGGGCGCGGGTGCCTACGGACAGGGCAAGAAATGGTACCCATTCTCCGTCGAGGAGCACAATCCCCCCTTCGACATGGCGAGCCCGGTCAAGGAGGTGATGTACAGCCCGCTCGAGAAGGCTGAGAAGAAATGGAACATCTGCGTTTCATTTCCGCACATGAAGGACGCCTACTGGCTCGCGGTCGACTACGGTGTGTCGGAGGAGGCGAAGGATCTCGGCGTCACCATTCATCTCGTCGAGGCCGGCGGCTACACCAATCTGAGCAAACAGATATCGCAGATCGAGGACTGCGCGTCGAACGGCGCCCAGGCGGTCGACATCGGCGCGATCTCCTTTGACGGGCTCAACGAGACGGTGAAGCGCCTCAAGGAGAAGAACATTCCGGTGATCGACGTGATCAACGGCATGTCGTCCAAGGACCTCTCGGCGAAGTCGCTCGTGTCGTTCGAGACGATGGGCTACAAGGCCGGCGAGTACATCGCCAAGCTGCATCCGAAGGGTTCGGCCGAGGCCGAAGTCGCCTGGTTCCCGGGCCCGCCCGGCGCCGGCTGGGTCGAGGCCGGCAACAAGGGCTTCCTCGACGCCACCAAGGACAGCGCGCTCAAGGTCGTCGCCACCAAATACGGCGATACCGGCAAGGAAGTGCAGCTCAAGCTGGTCGAGGACGTGCTGCAGGCCAACCCGAACATCAAATACATCGCCGGCACGTCGCCGACCACGGAAGCCGCCGTGCAGCTTCTGCGCGAGCGCAATCTGTCGGACAAGGTCAAGGTCATCGCCTATTACTTCACGCCCGGCGTCTACGAGAACATCAAGGCCGGGCGGGTGATGGCGGCACCGACGGATTCCGCCGTGGTGCAGGGCCGGGTCTCGATCGACCAGGCGGTGCGCATCCTCGAAGGCAAGCCCTATCTCAAGCACGTCGGGCCGAAGATCTACGTGATCGACAAGTCGAACATCAATTCGTTCGACTACGCCTCGTCGCTCGCGCCGGCGGATTGGAAGCCTGTCTTCTCCGTCAACTGACGTCCGACGGGTGGGGACGTTGATGGTGTGATGGCGACGGAGACATTGGCGCCGGCAGAAGGCGTGGGCGCGGGGGTGGCCCTGCCCACGCCGATTTTGCAGGCCCAAGCCGTATCCAAGCAGTTCCCCGGCGTATTGGCGCTCGACCAGGTGGATTTCGAGCTGCGCGCCGGGGAGGTGCATGTCCTTTTCGGCGAGAACGGCGCCGGCAAATCAACCCTGATCCAGATGCTCGCCGGCGTGCACGCTCCGACCGCCGGCAGCCTCCGCTTTCGCGGCGAACCGCTCGACCTTCAGGGCGTCCATCACGCCCGCACGCTCGGCATCAGCGCCGTGTTCCAGGAATTCTCGCTGGTGCCGACGCTCACCGTCGAGGAGAATCTGTTTCTCGGCGCCGAGCTGACGAGCCGCGGCTTCATCGACAAGTCGGAGCTGCATCGCCGCGCCGACGACATCCTCAAGCGGCTCGGCTTCCCGTTGCGGCCGCGCCAGCGGGTCCAGGACCTCACCCGCGCCGAGCAGCAGATGGTCGAGATCGCCAAGGCGTTCCGCACCGACCTCTCGGTGCTGATCCTCGACGAACCGACGGCCTCGCTCACCGATCGGGAAGCGCAGCGCCTGTTCGCGATGATCGAGCAGGCGAAGTCGAGGGGCGTCGGCGTCGTCTATGTCACGCACCGGATGAGCGAAATCAGCCACATCGGCGATCGGGTCACGGTGCTGCGCGACGGCAAACGCGTTGCGACGCTCGACGTCGCCGAGGCCGACGACGAGCGTCTGCTGCAGCTCATGACCGGACGCGTCATCAGCCAGGTCTTTCCCCAGATCGCATATCGGCCGGGGCGGCCGCTGCTCGAAGTATCGGAGCTTACCACCGCCGACCATCTGGTCCGCGGCCTTTCGCTCACCGTCCGCGCCGGCGAGGTCGTCGGGCTCGCCGGCCTGGTCGGCAGCGGCAAGTCGGTGGTCGGGCGCGCCTGCTTCGGCCTGGAGCGGCTCGCCTCCGGCCGTGTCATGTTCGACGGCCGCGACGTCACCGGACGCTCGGCGCGCGAAATGCTCGACCGCGGCGCTTTCTATCTGCCGCCGGACCGGCGCGAGGAAGGGCTGGTGATGATGCGCAGCGTCCGCGAGAACGTTGCGCTGCCCTGGCTCGGGGCGCGCCCGTTCACCCGTTTCGGCTTCCTCGACCGCGGCAGCGAGCGCGGCAAGGTTCGCGATGTCGCCGACCGCCTCAATTTGCAGCCGCGCAACATCGAGCACGATCTCGAGCGGTTGTCCGGTGGCAATCAGCAGAAGGTCCTGCTGGCCAAGGGACTGGTCTCGGCGGTGAAGCTGTTCATCCTCGACGAGCCGACCGTCGGCGTCGACGTCGGCACGCGCGTCGCCATCTACGGCTTCATTCGAGATCTCTGCGAGAGCGGCGCCGGCGTGCTGCTGATCTCGTCGGATCTGCCGGAAATCCTCCACCTCACCAACCGCACCTACGTGATGTACCGGGGCGACCTGCGGGCCGAGCTTGCCGGCGAGGAGATCACGCAGGACCGCGTGCTGGCCAATTTCTTCGAACGGACGCGCGCCTGATGGACCAGAAAGTCGCGCAGCGCTGGTTGGACTACAGCGTGCCGCTGCAGCGGCTGTTCGTGCGCATCGGCGTCCTGCCGTTCCTCCTGGTCATCGCGCTGATCGTCTTCAACGCCCTGTCGCCGCGCTTCCTGACCAGCGAAAACCTGATCACGGTCGCCCGGCAGGCGACCTATCTCGCCATCGTCGCCATGGGGCAGATGCTGGCGCTGCTCACCGGCGGCTTCGATCTCTCGGTCGGCAAGATCGTCGCCATCACCTCGGTGATGACTGCGCTGACCATGGCGCCGCTCCACGCCGCCCACCCTGACGCAACCGCGATCACCCTGACCTTGGGAATCCTCGCCGGCATCGGCGCCGGCACCTTCGTCGGCGTCGTCAACGGCGTCGGCGTCGCGGTGTTCAACGTCTCGCCGTTCATGATGACGCTGGGTACCGCGACGATCAGCTTCGGCATCGCCTTGACCTTGACCAGCGGCGTTCCGGTCTACGGCCTTCCCGACGCCTTCGGCACGATCTTCAACTTCTCCCGCATCCTCGACATTCCCTCGCCGGTCTACGTGACCGCGGGGCTGTTCGTCGCCATGTACATCCTGCTGAATTGGACACGCATGGGACGCTACTTCTACGCGGTCGGCGGCAACCTCAAGGCCTCGCGGCTCTCCGGCATCAACACCCGGTTCTACCTCTTCATGGCCTATGTGCTGTGCGGGGCGCTGGCCGCGGTCGCGGGTGCGCTCCTCACCGCGCGGCTCGAAACCGGCGAAGCCAATATCGGCGCCTCGATGCCGCTCGAACTCGATTGCGGCGTGCGTCATCGGCGGAGTGAGCCTGCGCGGCGGCATCGGCAGCGTCGGCAATGTCGTGCTCGGCGCCATCTTCATCGGGCTCATTCAGAACGGAATGGACCTGGCGCAGATCCAGTCCTACCTGCAGGAGGTGGTGATCGGCGTCCTGCTCATTCTCGCGGTCATCGCCGATCAGCTTCGCCAGTTCGTGATGCTGCGGCTCAAGGATTGAGCTAGATTGGTCCAGACGGTGAGTGACAGCGCAGCGAGGACGAGATGAGCGACAACCGGGCGGTTCCGACCGTGCAGCTCGAGAACGAGCATCTGCGGGTGACCGAGTGGCGCTTCGCGCCGGGCGCCGCGACCGGCTGGCACCGCCATCCCCACGACTATGTCGTGGTGCCGGTCGTCGACGGCGAGCTGGAACTGGTAGGCCCGGATGGCGGCCGCTCGCGGGCGCAGCTGCACAAGGGCCAATCGTACTTCCGCAAGGCCGGCGTCGAGCACGATGTCATTAACGCCGGCGCCGAAATCATGACCTTCGTCGAGGTCGAGCTCAAGGATACCGGTGGCTAGGGAAATTCGCGGTCACGTTCAGTCCGGGAGTCTCGTGGAAGTGAGGAGGTGAGCCAATGTCGGCAGCCAAGGGAAACGCGATCAAGCTCGCGATCAACTGCGACATGGGCGAGAGTTTTGGCCTCTACAAGATCGGCGACGACGAAGGCATGATGCCGCATATCACTATCGCCAACGTCGCCTGCGGCTTTCATGCCTCCGATCCGACGGTGATGGCCCACACGGTGCGGCTGGCGAAGCGGCACCACGTCAGGGTCGGCGCGCATCCCTCGCTGCCCGATCTTCAGGGTTTCGGCCGGCGCGAGATGAAGATGCGGCCCGAGGAGCTGACCGATTGCATCGTCTATCAGGTCGGCGCGCTCAAGGGCTTTCTCGAACGCGAGGGCATGGACCTGTTCCACGTCAAGCCGCACGGCTCGCTCTACGGCATGGCGGCAAAATCGCAGGAGGTGGCCAAGGCGGTCGCCGACGCCGCCAAGGTGTTCAACGTGCCGGTGCTGGGCATGGCCGGCACCTTGCACGAGCAGGTCTACACCGCCGCTGGGCTGGAATTCATTTCCGAGTACTATGCCGATCTCGACTATGCCGATGACGGCACGCTGATCATCACCCGCGAGCATCACGCGGTCGATCCGAAGCGCGCCGCCGAGGGCGCCCTTCGCGCCGTGAAAGAGGGCGTGGCCAAATCGGTCAACGGCAACAAGGTTCACGTCCGAGCCGACTGCATCTGCGTCCACTCCGATACGCCGAATGCGGTCGAGGTGGCGCAAGCGGTCAAGGCGGCGGTCGCGGAATATCTTGGATAGCGCGGCTTTTTCAGAAGGGGGTTTAAGGATGGCGCAGCATGAGGTCTTGAGTCCGCTGCCGGGAATTTTCTACCGGCGGCCGGCGCCGGAAAAGCCGCCCTACAAGCAGGACGGCGATCGCGTCGCCGAAGGCGACGTCATCGGCCTGGTCGAGGTGATGAAGCAATTCACCGAGGTCCATGCCGACGCCAGCGGCAAGATCGTGCGCTTCCTCATCGACAATGAGGCGGCGGTCGAGCCGGGGCAGGCCGTGCTGCTCATCGAGACCGCCTGAGCCTCACGCGTGTTCGACAAGCTCCTGGTCGCCAATCGCGGTGAGATCGCGGTGCGCGTCATTCGCGCGGCGAAGGAGCTTGGGCTGCGCACGGTCGCGGTGTTCAGCGAGGCCGACAGGGAGAGCCTTGCGGTGCGCTTTGCCGACGAGGCGGTCTGTATCGGTCCGCCGGCGGCGGCGAAGAGCTATCTCAACGCCGACGCGATCATCGCCGCCGCCGGCGAGACCGGCGCCGGCGCCATCCATCCCGGCTACGGCTTTCTATCCGAGAACGCCAAGTTCGCCGCAGCGGTGGCCGCGGCCGGCCTCGTCTTCGTCGGCCCCTCACCGGAAACGATCCGCACCATGGGCGACAAGGCGGCGGCGCGGGCGGCGGCGCAGGCCGCCGGCGTTCCGATCGTGCCGGGGAGCGACGGCGAGGTCGCCGACCTCGACCATGCGCTGGCCGCGGCGCGGCACATCGGCTACCCGGTCATGCTCAAGGCGAGCGCCGGCGGCGGCGGTCGCGGCATCCGCGTCGCCGACGACGAGGCGGGGCTGGCTCGGCATTTTCCGACGGCGCAGGCCGAGGCGGCGGCCGCGTTCGGCAGCGGCGCCCTCTATCTCGAACGTTTCCTCAAGCGCGCGCGCCACCTCGAAGTGCAGGTGCTCGGCGACGGCGAACGCGTCGTGCACTGCTTCGAGCGCGAATGCTCGCTGCAGCGGCGGCGGCAGAAGGTCTGGGAGGAGGCGCCGTCGCCGGCGATCGACGAGACCACGCGGCAGGCGCTGTGCGCTTCGGCGGTGCGCCTTGCCGAGCGAGCCCGCTACCGCGGCGCCGGCACGCTCGAATATCTCTACGACGACGACACCGGCGAATTTTTCTTCATCGAGATGAACACGCGCATCCAGGTCGAGCATCCGGTCACCGAGATGGTCTGCGGCCTCGATCTCGTGCGCGAGATGATCCTGGTGGCACAGGGACAGAAGCTCTCGGTGGCGCAGCCGGAAGTGACCATGCGCGGGGCGGCCATCGAGGTGCGGATCAATGCCGAGGATCCCGACAAGAACTTTCGCCCGTCGCCCGGCCGCGTGGCTGCGCTGACGCTGCCCGCCGGTCCCGGGGTCCGCGTCGATACCATGCTCTATCCGGGCTACGCCGTGCCGCCCTACTACGACTCCCTGCTTGCCAAGATCATCGTCCACGCGGAAACTCGGGACCTGGCGCTGGCGCGGCTGCGCCGTGCGCTCGACGAGTTCGCCATCGAGGGGATTGTCACTACCGCAGCGCTGCACAAGCGTCTTGCCCGGCTGACCGAAGTGCAGGCGGCGCGGTTCGATACCGGATTTTTGGAGCGGCTGCTGGCGGCGACCTGAGCCGTCAGGGTCGCCTCACTCGCGGGGAAGCTGGAACTGTGAAGGCACCGGACCGGAGATACGCATGAGCGCAATCCGTTATTCCTTCGGCGGCGACGAGCATGTCTTCGCCGAGATCGGCGAGGAGATGTCGCTTGAGGCATTCTTCAAGGGCATGGCGATCTGCACCGAATTGGAGAAGCGCCGCATCGCCGGAGTGTCGGAGATCTGTCCGTCGAACGCCTCCTACCTGGTGCGGTTCGATCCCGACGTCGTCCATCCCGACAAGATGCTGAGCACGCTCAAGGAGATCGAGGCGGAGATCGGCGACGCCGAGCTTGAACTGCCGACGCGCATCGTCGAGATCCCGGTGCTCTACAACGATCCGTGGACGCGCGAGACGCTGATGCGCTTTCGCGAACGCCATCAGGACCCCAACAGCACCGACATCGAGTATGGCGCCCGCATCAACGGCTACCGCTCGGTCGACGAATTCATCGCTGCGCACTCCGGTGCGCCGTGGTTCGTCTCCATGGTCGGCTTCGTCGCCGGGCTCCCGTTCCTGTTTCAGATGGTCGAGCGCGAAAAGCAGATCGAGGTGCCGAAGTATCTGCGGCCGCGTACCGATACGCCGAAGCTCACCGTCGGCCACGGCGGCTGCTTCACCGCCATCTACTCGGTGCGCGGCGCCGGCGGCTATCAGCTGTTCGGCATCACCCCGGCGCCGATCTACGACCCGGCGCAGGGGCTGCCGTATCTCAAGGACTTCATGGTGTTCTTCCGCCCCGGCGACATCGTCAAATGGAAGCCGATCACGCGCGAGGAATATGACCGCGACGTCAAAGCGGTTGAGGCCGGCACCTTCGACCTGACCGTTCGGCCGCTGACGTTCTCGCTCAAGGCGTTTCATGCCGATCCCGGCGGCTACAGCCGGCATCTCGTGGAGGTGCTCCATGGCCATTGAGGTGATCAAGCCGGGCCTCGCCACCAGCGTGCAGGACGCCGGCCGGCCCGGCTATTACAACATCGGCATTCCGATCTCGGGCGGGCTCGATCAGTACAGCCTGCGCGCGGCCAATCTCCTGGTCGGCAATGACGAAGGCGCGGCGGTGCTGGAAGCGACCCTGCTCGGGCCCGAGCTTCTCTTCCGCCAGGCCGCGATTGTCGCCGTCACCGGGGCGGAAGCGGCGCCGAAGCTCAACGGCAAGCCGCAGCCGCGCAACGAATCCTTCGCGGTGCGCGCGGACGATCGGCTGGGCTTCGATTTCATGAGGGCGGGCGCGCGCATCTACATCGCCATCGCCGGCGGGATCGACGTGCCGCCGGTCCTGGGCAGCCGCTCGACTTATGCGCTCGGTGCTCTCGGCGGCTTCGCCGGTCGGAAACTCGCGGCCGGCGACGTGCTCTCGACCGGCGCTGCGAAACCGAGTGCCCGCGCCGGCCGCGCGCTCGCCGCCGACCTGGTCCCGGCCTATCCGAAATCGCTCGAACTGCGCGTGCTGCCCGGCCTTTACTTCCATCGCATCACCGATGAATCGGCGAAGTCGTTCTTCGAGGACACCTGGACGGTCGCACCGGAGGCGGACCGCATCGGCTATCGCTTCCGCAAGGGGCGGCCGCTGGTCTTCCGCGAGCGCAAGCAGCCGTTCGGCGCCGGCTCCGATCAATCGAACATCGTCGATGCCGGCTATCCTTACGGCTCGATCCAGGTGCCCGGCGGCCTTGAGCCGATCATCCTGCATCGCGACGCCGTCTCCGGCGGCGGCTACGCCATGATCGGCACGGTGATCAGCGCCGACATGGACCGCATCGCGCAGATGCAGCCCAACAATCTGGCGCGGTTCGTCGAGGTGAACATGGACGGCGCGCTCAAGGCGCGGGCCGAGTACAAGAGCCGGGTGGCGCGGCTGACGGCGTCGCTGCGCTAGGCCATGTACTCATGCATCGACCCGCGACCGGCGCAGGCCTCGTAATGTCCGCAATAGCTGCAAATAAGCGGAGATCAATTTAGGTCTGCTTTGCGCCAATTTCAGACATCCCTAGGCTGGGGCTCCGGAAATTTCGAGCGATGTCACAAGATGCCGAGTGCAATTGATCAAGGTCACCGCGTGCGGCGCATTTTCATGTAACCCGGTTACGCTCGTGTTGTCGAAAGTCGCCGGAACGGAAATGCCTTCGGGTACCAGCGCATGCCGTTCGACCAAGGCTCGGCAGACTAAGCCATGGGTGACCACCACCAGCGTGCCGTTCACGGCGCGACGGCGGCTCACGATGAAGGCGAATGCCTCAGCAACGCGCGCGTGAAATCTCGGCCAGTCTTCACCGTTCGGCGGCACGAAGTCGGGTCCAAAGGGGTCTTCAGTCAATTCGACATATGGCACCCCGCGCAGGTCGCCAAAGTTGCGCTCCTGTAATAGTGAGCTCTCTTCAATCGTAATCCCCGAACAAGCAGCGAGCGGCACCGCCGTCATACGCGCGCGCAAAAAATCGCTGCACAAGATGTGAACGAAACCGTGAGCGAACAGGCGCTGCGCGAGCTGTTCCGCTTGACGCATCCCGCGCTGGTTAAGCGGAACGTCAGGGCGCTGCAGAATGCGCGCTGCATTGCCATCAGTCTCGCCATGACGCACGACCATGATTGTCATGTCACCTAGTTAGCAGCGTTCGCGTGTCGCGGCGAGCCCCGAAACTGAAGCAGGAGCGGTAGAGGAAACCCGGCTGCTTCGATAGGCACTTCTGCTGTGGGTCACTTCGACGCTTGAGCGGTTTCCGCGCAATGTCCGCTCTTCACCTCAGAGCGTCCGAGTAGCGGCTATTCGGGCACTTCGCCTTTGTGCGAATTGGAGACATCATGCCGTGTCCCGGGTCACGGGCTTCACGGCCGCAAATGCATCGCTGTCGCAGCGGACATCGCCGCCAAAATAAAGAACACTAAGCCGGGCCCATTGGCCATCACCGCAACAATGACGAGCCCTATGCCGTACCCACCGGACGCAGCTTCGATGGCAAGGGCGACGCCAACGATGAGGAACAACGCCGCTAGGATCGCCTGAAGCAAAAAAAAGAACTTGCGTCCTTCACGCTCTGACATTTGTGCAGCCCCCGAAAGAACCCGACCCGCCGACGGTCGGGGGGCATGATCCAAGGCTATCGCCTAGCGGGCAAGGGGTTCCCCCCAAAGGCTCAAGGCGACGTCAGCCAGCCTGTTCAACTGAAGAGCAAAGCAAAAAATTCAGACTGACGGAATGGGGTGCGAGTTGTATCGGCTACTTTGCCGCCGCCGTCGGCTATGGGTCACGTGTGGACGGCGCCCTGGCAAGAACTTTCTGACGTTTCTGCAGCATTGGTCGGGTGCGGTCACGTGTCCGGCCTGTTGATGCGGCGCGGATGGCCGCTGGCCCTAATGCTCTGCGCGGATCGGGTCCCAATCGTTTACACGCACTCGGAAGTGCGATGACCCAAGCGGGTTCTCCCGATCCCCGGAACGACCGTATCTGCATTACGTCGTCATGCCCTCGCCAATTCGTTGCACCCTCGATCAACTCTCGACTATGCCGCCTGCGAGAGCAATCTCGGCTCCTTGAAGCGTTCTCCGTGCACCATCATGGCCCAGGCCATACGTGCGATTTTGTTGGCCAGCGCGACAGCAGCGACCTTGATCGGCCGACGTTCCATGATACGCGCGAGCCAAAGCCGTTTCGTACCGTGCTGCCGCGCGTATCGAATGACAGCCATAGCTCCAGCGATGAGCAACCATCGCAAATATCGATTGCCCTGCTTTGAGATCCCGCC
This sequence comes from uncultured Alphaproteobacteria bacterium, assembly GCA_963833665.1. Classification (GTDB taxonomy): domain Bacteria; phylum Pseudomonadota; class Alphaproteobacteria; order Rhizobiales; family Xanthobacteraceae; genus BOG-931. The sequence continues at coordinate 231,058 of CAWHZA010000064.1, forward strand.
GAGACGCTCCTTGCCACCCGTCGAATGCTGCTTTGGAACAAGACCAATCCAGGCCGCTAGGTTGCGTCCGGACGAGAATGCTTTCCAATCGCCGACCTCGGCAACCAGCGCAGTGGCGACGATCGGGCCCACGCCAGGGATTTCCTCGAGCCGCCGACTTTCTTCACACGATCGGTGCCAGGCATGGATATGCTTCTCAAAGGCTCTGATCTCTGCCGTGGTATTGGCGTATTGCCGAGCAAGAGCGTCGAGGCTCAATCGCGCAACCGTTGGAACGCGGTCATCATCCGCATTCGCAATGATCTCCAACAGCTCGACCGTGCCATTGCGGCCCTTGGCCGAGATGATGCCGAGTTCGGCCATGTGCCCGCGGATCGCATTCGACAACATGGTTCGTTGACGCACCAAAAGCTGCCGGCCGCGATGCAACATCAATCCCGACTGCTGCTGTTCAGATTTTGTCGGCACGAAACGCATCGACGGCCGCGTTACTGCCTCGCAAATCGCGGCGGCATCGTTGGCGTCGTTTTTGCTCCGCTTGAGATAGGCCTTCACATAGCTCGGCGGCATCAGCCTTACCGTGTGGCCGAGCGCCTGAAGCTTGCGGCTCCAATGATGTGCGCTCGGACACGCCTCAATACCCACCAGGCACGGCGGCAGAGCCGCAAAGAACTCCAACACCTTCGCACGGCTGATCCGCTTGCGGATCACCACCGCGCCATCAGCATCCACGCCGTGAACCTGAAACACCGACTTCGCAATGTCGAGACCAATTGTGCTAACCTCGCCCATGGACGGCTCCCCTCATAGTGGTTCGCTTTAACGCAACCACCCTTTGGCACATCGATGCCGTAGAGTGGGCGCCGTCCACAGCATCATTCTCTTCCAATTGCGACTACGAGCGGCACGGCCGCTTAGCTCTCAAAAGCGGAAGTCAGAGCGAGCGTGCGAAGTCGACCCTTCGCGCCATTCTTGGAAATGGCCAGTTGCCGCCCGTCTTTTGCGCCGTCACTTCAATTGATCGGCAACCTTGTCGATGCCGGCCTGCGCGCAATCGTCGTCCTTGCCCGGCGTCCCAGAGACGCCGACCGCGCCGACGATTTCGTCACCCACTTTGATCGGTAATCCGCCATCGAGTGCCAGAACGCGCGAATAGTGCCGCGAGCCGACCGTCTCCGGCCTGTCCTGCAGCCGCCGAGCGAAGGCCGCCGAAGGCTGGCCGAAGGCGCGTGCCGTGTAGGCTTTGCGGTCGCTTCCCTCGGGCGTATGCAATCCAGCGCCATCGTCGCGCAGCATGACAATCGGCAGCCCCGCGCGATCGACGATCGTTACCGAGACATTGTATCCCAAGCTTCGGCATCGCGTGATCGCCGCATTGGCGATGGTCTGCGCCAGCGCCAGCGTTATATTTTTCTGCAAGACGATGCCTTGTGCGCCGACCGGCGATGACAAGACAGCAGCGACGGTGAAGCCGGCAAGACCTTTGGCAATCGACAACATGAGACAGGCTCCCTGCTACTTCGTGGATCGCGCAGCCAATATAACGCCGCCGGCAGCTTGCTGCATTCGTGATAATGCGCCGTTCACTTGTAGCTCGACCCGCGGCCGTGCAGGCTACGCGATGTCCGCTACTCCTCCTCCAACAAGGGCGAGAGAGCGGAGATCAATTTAGGTCTCTTTGTGCCGTAAGCGGCTCCGCACCCCTGGTCAGGGCAAGCCGGAATGCCTAAGTTTTTCCTTCGGCGCGTGGAGCTCAGCTTGGAAAAGCCGCGAGTTGAAAGACACCTTGCGGCCATTCTTGCCGCCGATGTCGCTGGATACAGTCGGCTGATGGGCGCCGACGAGGTCGGTACGCTCGCCCGGTTGAGGACCCACCGGGGCGAGCTCTTGGACCCTGCGATCGAGATCCATCGCGGCCACATCGCCAACACCGCTGGGGACAGTATCCTTGCTGAATTTGGCAGCGTCGTGGACGCCGTCTCTTGTGCCGTCGAGATTCAGCGCAGCATGCTCGAACGCAATTCGGAGACACCGCCGGACCAGCGCATCGAATTCCGCATCGGCATAAATCTCGGCGACGTCGTTTCGGAGGGCACCGACATCTTCGGCGACGGAGTCAATGTCGCGGCTCGGCTCGAAAGCCTTGCCGATCGCGGCGGCATCTGCATTTCGCGCCAAGTGCTCGATCAGGTCGAGGGCAAGCTTGATGTGACCTATCGCGAACTCGGCCGACAGAACCTCAAGAACATCGCGAAGCCGGTGGAGGTTTTCGCAATCCATCTCGATGCCGCCGCATCGCCGGGCTCCCGGTTCCTCGCCACGGCGAACCTCAAGCAGGAAATACGCTATTGCAAGGCGCCCGACGGTGTCCGGCTGGCATACGCGACCGTCGGCAGCGGACCGCCGATGTTGAAGTCGGCGCACTGGCTTGGCCATCTTGAATACGACTGGGAATTGCCGATTGCCCGGCATTTGCTGCTTGGACTTGCCAAGGATCACACACTGATAAGATACGACGCCCGCGGCAACGGCCTGTCGGATTGGGACGTACACGAGATTTCTCTCGATGCCTGGGTAAGCGACATGGAAACGGTCGCCGATGCCGCCGGGCTCCATCGTTTTCCACTTCTCGGGTTCTCGCAGGGTTGCCCGGTGGCGATTGCCTATGCGGTCCGGCATCCCGAGCGGGTCTCGCATTTGATCTTGTACGGCGGCTTTGCGACGGGGGCCAATAAGCGGTCGACCCTGACGGCGGCTGGCCGCGAGCGCCTTGCGGCGATGAATACCCTCGTCAAACAAGGCTGGGGCGCCGACAATCCGGCATTCCGCCAGATGTTTACTTCTTTGTTGATGCCCACCGCCAACAAGGACCAAACGGACGCGTTCAACGAGCTGCAACGCCTGAGCGCGTCGCCCGAGTGCGCTGCGCGCTATCTGGAAACGGTGGGCGATCTCACCGTACTTGAACTTTTGTCTCAGGTGAAGGCGCCGACGATCGTCATGCATGTTCGCGACAACTCGCTGGTTCCGAGCACACTGGGCCGTGAACTGGCGGCAGGAATACCGGGCGCCCGGTTCGTGGCGCTACCTGGCAAGAACCATATTCCGCTGGAGCAGGACCCCAGCGTGCCCCGGTTGTTCGAGGAACTCAAAGACTTCTTGAGGAACGTATCTTAGCTGCGAGAGCGCTTGCAGGAGCCGCCTTGATTGGCGGACCAGATTTTTTTACCTGGTGTCGGCTCGGGAAAGCGTCGACTGGCTCACACCGGCGCGTCGAAGGTCGGATCGGTCAACAGGCGAAAGCCGCCGACTTCGATGAGCGCGGGTCGGTCCGCCGATCAGGGTGATTTTGGCTGCTGTCATCGGCGATGCCTTCCGATGTTTGGTCATGCCGGCGCGCCGCCGGCGTTCAGGTTTTCAAGCGATAGCCGGTTTTGAAGATCCATGAGATGGCGACGAGGCACGCGGCGAGAAACAGGACGGTGATCGCCACGCTGATGCCGAAATGGACGTCGGCGAGCTCGAAGAAGCTCCAGCGGAAGCCGCTGATCAGGTAGACCAGCGGGTTGAACAGCGTCACCGTGCGCCAGAACGGCGGCAGGAGGCTGGTCGAATAGAACGTGCCGCCGAGGAAGGTCAGCGGCGTGATGATGAGCATCGGCACGATCTGCAGCTTCTCGAAGCCGTCGGCCCAGACGCCGAGAATGAAGCCGAACAGGCTGAAGCTGACCGAGGTCAGCACCAGAAAGGCCAGCATCCACACCGGGTGCGCGATCCGCAGCGGCACGAACAGCGCCGAGGTGCCGAGAATGATCAGGCCGAGAATGATCGACTTGGTCGTGGCGGCGCCGACATAGCCGATGAGGATTTCGACGTACGACACCGGAGCCGAGAGGATTTCGTAGATGGTGCCGACGAAGCGCGGGAAGTAGATGCCGAAGGAGGCGTTCATGATGCTCTGCGTCAGCAGCATGAGCATCATCAGTCCGGGGACGATGAACGCGCCGTAGCTGACGCCGTCGATCTCGCTGATGCGCGAGCCGATCGCGGCGCCGAAGACCACGAAATAGAGCGAGGTCGAGATCACTGGCGAGACGATGCTCTGCAGCATAGTGCGCCGCGTGCGCGCCATCTCGTAGCGGTAAATCGCGGCGATGGCGTGGAGGTTCATCGGTTCTTCCTCAGCAGGCCGACGAAGATGTCCTCCAGCGAGGTTTCCGTCGTGTGCAGGTCCTTGATGCGCAATCCGGCGAGATGCAGATCGTCGATCAGCTCGGTGATGCCGGTCTCGCCGCTGCCGGTATCGTAGTTGTAGACGAGCTTGCGGCCGGCGTCGGCAAGCGTCAGCGCGTGCCGGGCAAGCGCCGGCGGCACGGCGGCGAGCGGCTCGCGCAGCTCGAGCGTCAACCGCTTGCGGCCGAGCTTGCGCATCAGCTCGGTCTTGTTCTCGACCAGGATGAGCTCGCCCTTGTTGATCACGCCGACCCGATCGGCCATCAGCTCGGCTTCCTCGATGTAATGCGTGGTCAGGATGATGGTCATGCCCTCGGCGCGCAGCCCGCGCACCATCTCCCACATGTCCTTGCGCAGCTCGACGTCGACGCCGGCGGTCGGCTCGTCGAGGAAGAGGATGCGCGGTTCGTGCGACAGCGCCTTGGCGATCATCAGCCGGCGCTTCATGCCGCCGGACAAGGTCATGATCTTGTCGTTGCGTTTGTCCCAGAGCGAAAGCTCTCTGAGTATCTTCTCGAGGTAGGCCGCGTTGGCGGGCTTGCCGAACAGCCCGCGGCTGAACGAGGTCGTCGACCACGGCGAGGTGAACGCGTCGGTCGTGATCTCCTGCGGCACCAGCCCGATCAGCGAGCGCGCGGCGCGGTAGTCGGTGATGATGTCGTGGCCCTCGACAGCGATCTTGCCGGCGGTCGGATTGACGATGCCGCAGATGACGCTGATCAGCGTCGTCTTGCCGGCGCCGTTCGGGCCGAGCAGTCCGAAAATCTCGCCGCGCCTGATCTCCAGGTTGATGTCCTTGAGCGCCTGGAAGCCGCCGGCGTAGATTTTCGAGAGATGCGAGACGGCAATGGCGGCGGTCATGACTGCTGAGGCGAGGGAGGGGCGGGTCTTTTAGCGCGCAACGGCCCCAGAGGCGAGGGGAACTTGCTGCCCCACGGCACCCCGTCGGCGCATAACGAGGAGGGCGCAACAATGCAACGACAATTCAACTCGCGGATGCCGCCTAGCGCTGCGCGGGTAAATGCCTGATGCTGCAACCGAATAGGGGGCGCGCCTTAGGTTGCCATGCCGAACTTTATTCTATTAGCCACTGCGTGGGGCCCAAAATATGGCGGGATAAACGCGTTCAACATGGATTTCGCCGTCGGCCTTGCGAGCTTCCTCGGCAAGAATGGTCAGGTGTTCTGCTCCGCATTCCGTGCCGCCAAAGAGGACTTCGAAAACGCCGCCGCAAAAGGCGTTCGTCTAATATCGATTGATCGACCGATGGACAGCGCGGGGTATGACAAAAGCTGGGCGCTTGATGTTTGGCAGCAATTACAAAAGGAGTGCCCCGGGGAACGCATTGATTGGTGGGTTGGGCATGACGTAACGACCGGTTGGGCTGCCGTTGAAGGACCAAGTGTAGCCGCATACGGCAAGTCCGCCTTGGTAATGCATATGAACTACGCGGACTATCAGGCTTACAAAGGAAGCGTAGGCCAGCGCGCTGCCGAGAAGGAACGCGAACAAAGGCGCCTTTTCGCCAAGGCCAATCGGTGCTTCGCGAATGGGCCGCTCCTGAGGGATGCATTGAAAGAGTTTGCTACTGAAGTTTCAATGCTTGTTCCTGGTTTTGCGAGCATAGCTGTTCATCCGTCGTCGCACCGCTTGCACGTTGTCACTTTTGGCCGAATGGATCGCGAGAGTGATAGAATTAAGCAGGGAGGACTTGCAGTTGCTGGCTTTGCGAGCGCGATAAAGCACGCTTGGTCAAATCCAGGATCGCCCGAAAAGCTCAAAGAGAATCCGCAAATGCGCGTCATCGGCGTTAGGGAGCCAGGTGGCGAGGAAGAGCGTGCCCTCAAAAAACTAGCTGACGATACGGCTGATCGAAAAGTAAATCTCATCGCTCTTCCCTTTGACGAAAACCGGGACGAGCTCTTCGAGGAGATCGGCAGAGCCAATATTTCACTGATGCTGTCGTGGCACGAAGGCTTCGGTCTTACGGGTTGGGAGGCAATTGCTGGTGAGGTGCCACTTATTGTTAGCCGCCAAACTGGTCTTTGGCAGCTTCTTAAGGAGACATTTGGAGAGCGAATTGCCCGTTCGTACGTGCGGACGATCGACATCCGTGGACAAGAAGGAAATTGCACGCAAAAGTGCCAAGCACTCTGTCACCTGCCGAAGCGGCTCATTCCGCGACTGCTCCGTCAAATTTCGCCACGATACCTAAACTGGCGTGGCCAAAAGAGTTCGCTGCGAAGGGCATTGAAATGCCCGATAGCATGCTGCTCAGAGCGGAAAGCCGCGTGGTCCGGTTCCATCACCTCAGGGGGCCGTTGCGCGACGCGATTATCCGATGGGCCATTGAACGCGACAAACCGATAAAGCTGCGTTTGCAGGCAGGCAGGGGTGGCGCTGGAAAGACGCGATTGCTGATTGAGGTTTGCGAAAAACTTGAAAACCAAAATGGCTGGCGCGCGGGATTTATAGATCGTTCGCAATCAACAACAATAGGGCTACCAGAACTCCTAAGGGAAGGAAAGCCGTGTCTCCTTGTTCTGGACTACGCGGAAACCCGATCGAGTGAGATCGTCGAGCTTGTTCGCGTAGCCGTGCATGCGAAAGAATCACCGCCGCTGCGATTGGTACTGTTAGCGCGCGACGGCGGCGACTGGTGGAACCATCTCGCCGATGCCGCGGGCAAGGATGATGTCATCGCCGCCATATTGCAGGGCTTCCAGACCAAAGCCGGCCCGTATCGGATGGAGCAGGAACGCATTCAGAGGAAGGATAGGGTAGCTTTTTTCGACGATGCCCTGAACGACTTTGCGGCATTCAGAAAGAAAGTAGCCCCAGCAGGCGCCCCCGACCTGTCGGACGATATCTTCGCGGATCCACTGTTCATTCATTTGGCGGCTCTAGCCTGCTTGCGGGGTGACGTCGCCATCAGCGACAAAGACCTGCTCGGCATAGCAATTGGACATGAACGATCATATTGGCGTCAGCTTTTGAACAATGCCGACCTCCCAGAACAATTCATGCGTAGCATAGAGCAAGGTATGGCTCTTCTCACGCTGTACGGGGGAAAACGTAGCGCCAAGGAGGCCAAGGCAATTCTTGAACGCGCGCCGGCCATGAGCCAGATCGAAGCCTCGGACCACGCGAGGATATTCGAGGTGCTGAGGCAGTTATATGACTGGGATGGGGGATTGCGCGGACTTCAGCCGGATATCTTAGGGGAAGCTCTTGTTAGCGAAGCGTTTGATCGAGATGACGAGCTATTGGATTCGGCATTTTTAGAAGCCACTACGCGGGAGGATGTACGTTCAGCGCTTACTGTTCTTACTCGCCTCGGTCGGCGTGTACCTGACGCGCAGCGATGGCTCAGACGGGTACTGCAGCGCCGTCTTCGTTCACTTTCAGAAGATGCGATGTATGTTGGCATGGAAACCGGCGCGCCCATGCCGGACATACTCGCAGAGGTTGTTAAAACTGCGGAGCGTCACGAGCGCCACCGGACAGTTGATTTGTTGCGTAGCAAGTTTCCGAAGGAGACGTTTAATCTCACAAATCTCGACGTTGAAATCAGACGTCAAGCCGTCGCATTCCTTGAAGATAAAAAGACGGGAAAAGGGGCCAAGCGTGACATCGCTTTGGCTGAGGCTCTGGGTCATTGTCTGTCGCGCTGCGCAAAAAGGGCCAACTAGAGGAGGCGGCTCGTGCGGCGATCTAGTCCTCGCGCTACGCGAGCGCGGCGTTTCGGTCCGATAAGGAGCAAGATCGCCGGAGGTTTGCGCCGGTGCTCAATAATCTTGGTGTCTGCCTCAGCGATGTCGGCCAGTTCGACGAGGCTCTCAAGGCGGCCGAGAAGGCGGAGGGCCTATGGCGCAGCTTGGCTGAGAAGCAGCCCGACGCCTACACAGCAGATTGGGCGACGTCGCTCAGCAATCTGGGCAGCCGCCTCAGGGATGTCGGCCGGTTCGACGATGCGCTGAAGGCGGTCGAGAAGGGGGAGGGCCTTCTGCGCAGCTTGGCGGAGAAGCAACCCGACGCCTACACAGCAGATTGGGCGAGGTTCCTCGGTAATCTTGGGGTTCACCTTAGCGGTGCCGGCCGATTCGAGGAGGCTCTTAGGACCGTCGAGAAGGCTGAGGTCCTCGAGCGCAGCTTGGCTGTGAAGCAGCCCGAGGCTTACACAGAAGATTGGGCGAGATCGCTCGGCAATCTCGGCAACCGCCTTCGCGATGTCGGCTGGTTTAACGAGGCGCTTGAGGCGGCCGAGAAGGCGGAGGGCCTATGGCGCAGCTTGGCTGAGAAGCAGCCCGACACCTACACGGCAGATTGGACGAGATCGCTACACAATCTCGGCAGCCACCTCCACGATGTCGGCCAATTCGAGGATGGCCTCAAGGCTGCCGAGCAGGCGGAGGGCCTATGGCGTGCATTGGCGGAGAAGCAGCCCGATGCCTACACCGCCGATTGGGCGACATCGCTCAGCAATCTCGGAGGCCACCTCAGCGATGCCGGTCGGTTCGACGATGCGCTTGCGGTGACCGAGAAGGGGGAGGGCCTTCAGCGCAGCTTGGCGGAAAAGCGGCCCGACGCCTACACAGCAGTCTGGGCGAGGTCGCTCGGCAACCTCGGCAACGCCCTTAGGGATTCTGGTCGGTTCGACGATGCGCTTGAGGCAGCCGAGAAGGTGGAAGCCCTGTGGCGTAGCTTGGCGGAGAGGCAGCCCGATGCCTACACAGCGGATTGGGCGAGATCGCTGAGCAATCTTTCGGAAGCTCAACTCAATTTCGGACGGTTCGGCAGCGCTCTCGGTGCCGCCGAGAAAGCCGTCTCACGCATTGCTTCGTTTGTCGAACGCTATCCCATTGTGTACGCGCCCTGGCTCGGCTTCGCTCGCCGCGTTATTGCTGGCGCATACTTGAGATTGGAAAGGATCGATGAAGCTGCTGCCGAGGCTCGCGCCTCCGCCGATATTTGGACCGATGTTGCGACCACCCGCAAGAACTATGAATCTCGGCAGGTCGCGAAATCATTCTTGACCCTGATCCAATGTGAGCAAGCACTCGATCAGAACGACGCTGTACTCTCAACATTCAAACGCGCATTGGACCTTCTACGCATACCATTGAGCGTAAACCCAAAACCCTTGGAGCCCACCATCTCAGCAATGATGAACTTGGTGCGTGATATTGATCCCGACGCACTTGCTCGTATTCTGCGCGATGAGTTGCACTTTTCGACTAAAAATTAGCTGGTGCCTCGCGTTGCGACCTGCGGAGTCATCGCCGGGCCTGCCTCGGTGATCCAACTGATTGGCGTGAGGAGAAGATGGATTGCCGGGCCACGCCCGGCAATGACGATTGGAAGCATCATCTGCCGAGCCTTCACGCCCAAGGCCGCGCCGCCTCGGCCTTCTGCTCGAAGCTGTCGATCTTGTCGCTCTTGACCATGGTGAGGCCGATGTCGTCGAGGCCGTTGAGCAGGCAATGCTTGCGGTGCCGGTCGATCTCGAACTTGACTACGCCCCCGTCGGGGCCGCGGATTTCCTGCTTGGCGAGATCGACGGTGAGCGTCGCATTGGCGCCGCGCTCGGCGTCGTCGAACAGCTTCTCCAGGTCCGCGGCCGACACCTGCACCGGCAGGATGCCGTTCTTGCAGCAATTGTTGGAGAAGATGTCGCCGAACGAGGTCGAGATCACGCAGGTGATGCCGAAATCCTTGAGCGCCCAGGGCGCGTGTTCGCGCGAGGAGCCGCAGCCGAAATTGTCGCCGGCAACCAGGATCTTCGCCTTGCGGTAGGCCGGCTTGTTGAGCACGAAATCCGGGTTCTCGCTGCCGTCGTCGCGGTAGCGCTTTTCCGAGAACAGGCCCTTGCCGAGGCCGGTGCGCTTGATCGTCTTCAGATACTGCTTGGGGATGACCATGTCGGTGTCGACGTTGATCATCTTGAGCGGCGCGGCAACGCCTTCGAGTACGGTGAACTTTTCCATCCTTGAACCTGCGAAAATCGGTGGTGTGGCGGTGAACGGCTAGATGACGCGCGGCGGCACGCCGGTCAACCCTGGGCCGCGGCCGGCTCTTCGACCGCCTTGAAGCTCGACTGGCGATCGACCGTGCAGACCTGGATATGGTACTCGCTGTAAAACTTCTCCCGCGCCAGCTTCTGCGCGGCCCGATGCTCGGGATTTGTCCGCCAGGCGCGCATGCCCTCCTCGTGCGCGAACTCGACGATGGTCACCCGCTCGCCGTCGTCGGCGGTGAAGCCTTTGTGCGAGATATAGCCGGGCATCGTCCGGGCGAGCTCGTTCATGCGATCGACCAGCGCAACGTATTCGTCGCGCACGCCGGGCTGCAGGCGGGAGCGAAAAACGGTCACGATCATGGCGATGCTCCTCATTGCGAAAGGTGATCGGCCCCGGCGATGTCAGCCGAGCCAAGCCAAAGCCAAGGCCGCCGGTTTAGCATGCCGCTTTCGCCGGCGGCTAGCGCCGAGGCGCCGCGCTTTGCTCGGTCGCGCTGTGCGGGATGTTGCCTAGTTCGCCAAGCCACGGCCGTGCCGAGCGCGACCAGATTTGCCGCCGCGGCACCAGGCGGTCGCGCTGGCGCAGGATGCCGACGCGCACGACGTACCACTCCTGTCGCCCGTCGCCGGGCGTCGTCGAATAGATCGGCGAGCCGCAGCGCGGGCAGAAGGCCTGCAGGCGCGGATTGCCGCTGTTGTCGGCGGTAGTCTTCAGATAGAGCGACGGCTGCCCGGTCATCGTGAACGTGGCGCCGGCTACCGGGACCGAAACGCGGAACGCCGAGCCGGTGCCGGTCTGGCAATCGGTGCAATGGCAGATCACGGTCTTGTCGGGGTCGGCCTCGCCTTCGACGCTGATCGCGCCGCAATGGCAGGCGCCGTCGATTCTCATGAGATGGCTCCCTTCGCGTGCTCCGCGGCGTCCTCGATCGCCGCCATGTCGGCGTCCGACAGGCCGAAATGGTGGCCGATCTCGTGCACCAGCACATGCTGCACGATCGCGCCCAGGGTCTCCTCGTGCTCGGCCCAGTAATCGAGGATCGGCCTGCGGTAGAGCCAGATCATGTTCGGCATCTGCACCGGGTCGCTCTCGGAGCGGAACGGCAGGCCCACGCCCTGGAACAGGCCGAGCAGGTCGAGATCGCTCTCGGCACCCATGGCGTCGAGCACCTCATCGCTCGGGAAATCGTCGACCTGGATGACCAGCCCGGCGCACAGATCGCGAAATTTCTTCGGCAAACGGCGAAACACCTCGCCGGCGAGAACCTCGAGCTCGACGAGCGAGGGCGCCTTTATCCGCCCCCAGGCGAGCGGGTCGGATACGATGTCGGCCATGCCCCGGTCTTGTAGAGCGTTTTGCGCCCGGTGTCCCGATTGACCCGTGCGCCCGGATGCGGAAGCTTTGGGCGAACGGAGCAGGGGACCCATGTCAGCAAAATCATTCGCGGTGATTGCCGGCTTCGCAGCACTCTGGCTGGTCGGGACGACGCCGCCGGCGGCGGCGCAAAGCCAGTCGCCGACCGGACAGGGCGGGACTTCGCTGACGCTGCCGCGCGCGCACCCGCGCATCGAAATCTATCCGCGGCAGTTGCTCTACCGGCGCTGTACCGACTGGTACGAGCTGCAGCCGCGGCCGAGCGGGACCGTGCTCTACCCGCGCATGCGCTGCTGGTGGGTGCGCGGGTGAAGTAAATCCTTGTCATTCGGGCGCGGGTACAAGCCCGCGCCCGGGAATCCATAACCACGAAGCCGGCGGTTCACGACCGGTGGTGCCCTTACCTCGACCGCGGTGGATATGGATTCTGGGTTCGCGGCTGCTCCGCGCCCCCGGAATGACGAGAGTTCTCAGCTCCACTCCCGTACATCGACGAAATGCCCGGCGATCGCGGCAGCGGCGGCCATCGCAGGGGAGACGAGGTGGGTGCGGCCCTTGTAGCCCTGCCGGCCCTCGAAGTTGCGGTTCGAGGTCGAGGCGCAGCGCTCGCCGGGAGCGAGCTTGTCCGGGTTCATGGCGAGGCACATGGAACAGCCGGGCTCGCGCCATTCGAAGCCGGCCTTGAGGAAGATCTTGTCGAGGCCTTCGGCTTCGGCCTGCTCCTTCACCAGTCCGGAGCCGGGAACGATCATCGCCTTGACGTTGGCGCTGACTGTCTTGCCGTCCACGACCTTGGCCACCGCGCGCAAATCCTCGATGCGCCCATTGGTGCAGGAGCCGATGAACACGCGATCGAGCGTGATGTCGGCGACATTCTCGCCGCCCTTGAGGCCCATGTAGCCGAGCGAGCGTTCCGCGGCCTCGCGTTTATTCGCGTCGGCGATGTCTTCGAGGCGCGGCACCCGGCCGGTGACGGCGACCACCTGCTCGGGGTTCGTGCCCCAGGTCACGAGCGGCGGCAGTTTTGCCGCGTCGAGCCTGATCTCGCGGTCGAAATGGGCGCCGTCGTCGGACTGCAGCGTCTGCCAATAACGCATGGCCGCGTCCCAGGCCTCCCCCTTCGGCGACTTGGGGCGGTCTTGCAGATAGGCGTAGGCCTTCTCGTCCGGCGCGATGAAGCCGGCCTTGGCGCCGGCCTCGACCGACATGTTGCACACGGTCATGCGGCCTTCCATCGACAGCGCGCGGATCGCCTCGCCGGCATATTCGAGCGCGTAGCCGGTGCCGCCGGCGGTGCCGATCTCGCCGATGATGGCGAGGATGATGTCCTTGGCGGTGACGCCTGGCGGCAGCTTGCCGTCGACGACGGCGCGCATGTTCCTCGACTTTTTCTGGATGAGCGTCTGCGTCGCCAGCACGTGCTCGACTTCCGAGGTGCCGATGCCGTAGGCGAGCGCGCCGAAGGCGCCGTGCGTCGCCGTGTGGCTGTCGCCGCAGACGAGCGTCACGCCGGGGAGAGTAAAACCCTGCTCCGGCCCGATGATGTGGACGATGCCCTGCCGCCGGTCGAACTCGTCGAAATATTCGAGCCCAAAGAACTTGGCGTTGTCGGCCAGATAGGCGATCTGCTGCTCGCTTTCCGGGTCCGGGTTCTTCTGCCGGCGGTCGGTCGTCGGCACGTTGTGATCGACGACGCACAGCGTCTTCTCCGGCGCGCGCACCTTGCGGCCGGCGAGCCGCAAGCCCTCGAAGGCCTGCGGGCTCGTCACCTCATGCACGAGGTGGCGGTCGATATAGATGAGGCAGGTGCCGTCCGCCTCTTCGTCGACGAGATGATCGTCCCAGATCTTGTCGTAGAGGGTTCGAGGCTTGGCCATGGGCCGGTTTCCTGTGCAATACTCGCTTGCGGCCTATTTAGTCGGTTGCAAAGCAAAGGAAAAGTGGCGTCCGGCGGCGCGTTTTGTAGATGGCCGCACTAGCCCGAACCGCCGACCGGCATCCTGTCGCCGTTCCGCGCCGCGCGCCAGGCAGAGACAGCAAGGGGAGGTTCTTATGGCCAAAGCAAAGGCTAAAGCAAAGGCAAAGACGAAGACAAAGGCGAAATCTTCTGCGCGCAAGGTCAGCGCCCGCCGCCCATCCAGCCGCCGCGCGGTCGCGAGCGCACGGGCCGGGCGGAAGGCGCGCCCGAAGCAGTCATTCGTGGTCAGCCATCACCGCGAAGAGGATTTTGACGCCGGCCTGCGCCGCTACGCCAAGTACCGCGACCTCGGCATCAACAAGGCCACCAACGGCATGGTGCGGGCGCATGTGATCCGCCTCGTGCCGCCGTGCCGCCCGGAGGAAGTATCGAAGCGCCACTTTCACGACGTCGATTTTCAGATGGTGTACGTGCTCAAAGGCTGGATGAAGACGGAGTTCGCGGGCCAGGGCGCCATGGTGATGCAGGCGGGAAGCTGCTGGATACAGCCGCCGCGCATCGAGCACCTGGTGCTCGACTATTCGGACGATTGCGAGGTGCTTGAAATCATCCTGCCAGCGGACTTCGAGACCGTGGAGCTCGAGTAAGCCGCGACGGCGGAGCGCTTCACTGCGCGGCCTTCTGCGCGGCGGCCGCCGTTCCGCCCTGCCCGCCGTGATCCTGCCGCTCGACGATGCGCGCGGATTTTCCGCGCCGGCCGCGCAGATAGTAGAGCTTGGCGCGGCGCACCTTGCCGCGGCGCACGACCTTGATCGAATCGATCATCGGCGAATAGAGCGGGAACACGCGTTCAACGCCCTCGCCGTAGGAGATCTTACGCACGGTGAAGTTCTCGTTGAGCCCGGCGCCGGCGCGGCCGATGCAGACGCCCTCGTAGGCCTGCACCCGGCTCCGCTCGCCTTCGACGACCTTGACGTTGACGAGCACCGTGTCGCCCGGCTGGAAGTCGGGAATCTCCTTGCCGGCGGTGAGCTTCGCCATCTGTTCATTCTCGATTTGCTTGAGCAGATTCATGGCGAATTCTCCATCGGCGGCGCGTCGGGGACGCGCGGTTCCGGCCGGGTTTCAGCGGGTTGGCGCAGCTTCTACGCTAGCGCGCGGGCTTTGTCACCTTCCCGTCATCCCGTTCGCGAGCCGGCGGCAAAACGCCTGATGAACGCCGCCCAGAGGTCGGGGCGCCGCTCGCGGGTGAGCCGTTCGGCCTCGGCACGCCGCCAGGCGGCGATCCTGCCGTGGTCGCCGGAGAGGAGGACTTCGGGGATCGGCCGGTCCTCCCAGAGCTGCGGCCGCGTATATTGCGGATACTCCAGGAGGCCGTCAGCAAAGCTCTCTTCGGCGCCGGAAGCCGCGGCGCCCATGACGCCGGGCAACAGGCGCACGCAAGCGTCGACAAGCACCATGGCCGCGACCTCGCCGCCGGAGAGTACGTAATCGCCGATCGAGACCTCCTCGATCGAACGCGCGGCGATAACGCGCTCGTCGACGCCTTCGAAGCGCCCGCAGACGAGGACGATGCCGGGGCCGCGCGCGAGCGTCTCGACGCGCGCCTGCGTCAGCGGCAGGCCGCGCGGCGAAAGGAGCAGCCGCGCGCGCTCATCCGTTGCCGTCGCGTCGATGGCGCGGCCGAGCACATCGGGCTTCATGACCATCCCTGGACCGCCGCCCGCCGGCGTATCGTCGACGGTGCGGTGCCTGTCGGTCGCGAAGGCGCGGATATCGACGGCGTCGAGCGACCACACGCCCGCCTGCAATGCCTTGCCGGCAAGGCTCGCGCCCAAGGGGCCGGGGAAGATATCCGGGAAAAGGGTGAGGACGCTCACGCGCCACATTTTTATCCTCTCCGCTTGCGGGAGAGTGTTGGCCGGCGGCGGCGTGAGCCGACGGCGGCACGGGGCTGGGTCGCAGCCTGCGTCCCGTCCCGACCGCGCATTCGGTTTGGCTTCGCTTTCTTGTCGCCGCCGGCAACGGGAGAGGGCGTAAACGATGCCTCTGCGGCGGCGACGACGATCCGGCCTGCTGCCACGTCGACCTCCGGCACGGTCATCGCGTTGAACGGCAGCATCTCGGTCGACCCTCCTGCCGCCCGATCTACCTCAATCAAGTCGCCGGCGCCGAAATTGTGGATGGCGACGATCGTACCAAGCCGCTTCCCGGTCGGATCGAGCACCGCAAGCCCGATCAGGTCGGCGTAGTAGAACTCGTCGGGTGCTTCGGGCGCCGGCAATCGCTCGCGTGGCACGTAGAGTTTGGCGTTGGCAAGCGCGCGCGCTGCCTCGCGGTCATAAACGCCCGAGAACCGGGCAACGAAATGATCCCCGGCGGGCTTGAGCGACTCGATCGCAAAGACCCGGCCGTCCTCGGTTTGCAGCGGGCCGTAGTTGGCGATGGCGCGCGGATCGGACGTGTACGAGCGCAGCCGGACCTCTCCGTGCACACCATGCGCGGCGCCGATTTGGCCGAGGCAGATGCGCGCGCCGCCCGCCATCGTTGGCGCCTGTTAGGACGCCGGCGGCGCAGCGGCGGCAGCAGGCGCAGCTTTCGGCGCGGCGGCGGCTTTCGCGGCCTCCTCCGCCTTGGCCTTGCGTTCCTTCCGCGGAACCGCCTTTTCCGGATTGCTGCGCTTGGGGCGCGTCATCACGCCGGCGGCGTCGAGAAAGCGCAGCACGCGATCCGACGGCTGCGCGCCCTTGGCGATCCATGCCTTGGCCTTTTCCAGATCGATCTTCAGCCGTTCGGTCCTTTCCTTCGGCAGCAGCGGATTGAAATAGCCGAGGCGTTCGATGAAGCGCCCGTCACGCGGCGCGCGGCTGTCGGCCACGACGACGTGATAGAACGGCCGCTTCTTGGTGCCGGCGCGGGCCATGCGGATCGTCAGCATTCAGTGTCCTTTCTCAACAGGCGGTTTCTCAAAAGGTGCAAGATTCTCAGTCACAAGGACGCGGCCTTTCGCGCCCACGGCGGTTTCGCCGTTTTCCTTGCGGATGCGGCCGCGCAGATCGATGATTTCACCATCGAGGCGCGGACTAGCCTTCACCGATACGACGAGCCACTCGAGCGTGATCGTCTCGTCCGCATAGATCGGCCGGCGGAAGCGGACCCAGAATTCCAAGCCCAGCATCGCGCCGCGCTTGGAAAAATGGGAAGCCGTCAGCGCCAGCAAATGCGCAGTGGTCTGCGGTCCGCTGGCCAAGAGCCGGCCGAAGCGTGTCGCGGCGGCAAACTCGGCATCGTGATGCAGCGGATTGGTGTCGCCGACGGCGCCCGCGAACGCACGGGCCGCGTCCGGCTCGAGTGAGAGCTGAGTGGAAAAGCGCTCGTGCGGCTGGGTGCGGATCATTTCTTCTTCCCCAATCCGGGAACACCGGGGAAGGGGCCCGGCAGCTTCGGCCCAAGCCCCGGCAGGCCGCCTCCCATGCCCGGCAGGCCCGGAAAATTCGGCGGCAGGCCTGGCATCCCCGGGGGCAGACTTCCTGGTGGAAAACTTCCCGGAGGAAGACCTGCCGCCCCGGGCAATCCGCCCGGAAGTCCGCCCGGCATTCTCGCCGCGAGCTTGGCCATTTCCTCCGCGCTCGGCATGCCGCCGCCGAGCCCCAGCATGCTGGCGAGGCCGGCCATCGGCCCCCGCTTGGCGCCGCCCATCGCCTTCATCACGTCGGCCATGGTGCGATGCATTTTGAGGAGCCGGTTGATGTCCTCCGGCTTGGTGCCGGAGCCGGCGGCGATGCGCCGCTTGCGGCTTGCCTTCAGCAGATCGGGATTGCGCCGCTCCCGCGGCGTCATCGAATCGATGATCGCGACTTGGCGCTTGAGCAGCTTCTCGTCGAGATTGCGCTCGGCGATCTGGTTCTTGATCTTGGCGATTCCGGGCAGCATCGACATCAGCCCGCTCATGCCGCCCATGCTCTGCATCTGCACCAGCTGCTCGCGCAGGTCGGCAAGGTCGAAGGCGCCCTTGCGCATCTTCTCGGCGACGCGCGCCGCCTTTTCGGCGTCGATCGTCGCGGCGGCCTTCTCCACCAGAGAGACGATGTCGCCCATGCCGAGGATGCGGTCGGCGATGCGCGCGGGATGAAAGTCCTCGATGGCGTCGAGCTTTTCGCCGGTGCCGATGAGCTTGATCGGCTTGCCGGTGACCGCCCGCATCGACAACGCGGCGCCGCCGCGGCCGTCGCCGTCGACGCGCGTCAGCACGATGCCCGTGAGTCCGACGCGCTCGTCGAAGCTGCGGGCGAGGTTCACGGCGTCCTGCCCGGTGAGCGCGTCGGCGACCAACAGGATCTCATGCGGCGCGGCGGCGCGGCGTACTTCCGCCGCCTCACTCATCATCGCCTCGTCGAGGGTGAGGCGGCCGGCGGTATCGAGCATGACCACGTCGTAGCCGCCGAGGCGGCCCGCCTCGCGCGCGCGCGTCGCGATCTGCACCGGCGTCTGGCCGGCGACGACCGGCAGCGTATCGACGTTCACCTGCCGGCCGAGCACGGCAAGCTGCTCCATCGCCGCCGGACGGCGCGTATCGAGCGAAGCCATCAACACCTTGCGCCGCAAGGTGTCGGCGAGGCGCTTGGCGACTTTCGCCGTGGTCGTGGTTTTGCCCGAGCCCTGCAGCCCGACCATCATGATCACGACCGGCGGCGGCGCGTTGAGGTCGATCGGTTGTCCGCTCGACCCCAGGGTCTCGATCAGCTGATCGTGCACGATCTTCACGACCATCTGGCCGGGTGTGACCGACTTGATGACATCGACGCCGACCGCGCGCTGCTTCACCTCTTCGGTGAAGGCGCGGGCCACATCGAGCGCCACGTCGGCCTCGAGCATCGCGCGCCGTACCTCGCGCAGCGCCGCCTCGACATCCTCCTCCGACAGCGCGCCGCGCCGGGTGAGGCGGTCGAGGACCGCATTCAAACGTTCGGAGAGATTGTCGAACATGCGTCTTTCACACTTCGTTCTTCGTTCCGGGGCGCCGCGAAGCGGCGAGCCGGGAATCCATAGCCGCAAACGCCGGGGCTATGGATTCAGGGCTCCTCGCGGAGCCTGTCATCGGGCCGGCCACTTCGGGCCGGGCCCGTTGGCTCGGCCCCGGAATGACGCCGCGAGAAACAACTAACACGCCCGAGGGCGCATTGCGCTGTCGGGCGGGGACCTCCGGCATCTCGCCGGTCGGCGTCAGGACCTTTCAGTCTCTTGCGAGAGCGGGCGGAAAATAGGTTCAGACCGCGCTGTCGTCAACCGCGGCGTTGTTTGCCCGGTCCGCCCCGCCGCGCAGGCTGTATAGTGGGGGAGCAATGGCGTCGCGTTACTATAACGGTCCGGTCTCCGATCACTTCGACGGCGAGCGTTTTTACGATCGCCGCGGCGTGGCGCCGCGGAACCAGGGCGATCTGCTGCGCTGGCTGGTCGATCGTTACTGGCGCGGCACCAAGGCGAAATGGCCGGCATTGGCGCCGTCGCCTTATGCCGATTGTCCGCCCGACCGTGTCGAAGGCGCGGCCTGGCGCCTGTCCTATGTCGGGCACGCGAGCTGGCTCATCCAGACCGGCGGCCTCAACATCCTGATCGACCCGGTGTGGTCGCAGCGCGCATCGCCGTTCCGCTTTGTCGGTCCCAAGCGGGTCAATGATCCGGGCATCGCCTTTACCGATCTGCCGCCGGTCGACGCGGTCCTGGTGTCGCACGCTCACTACGACCATCTCGACGTCGGCACCTTGTCGCGGCTTGTCGCCGCGCACCGCCCGCGCGTGGTCACGCCGCTCGGCAACGACGCCATCATGCGCTATCACGACCCGGCCATCGCGGCCGAGGCCTACGACTGGCACGAGCCCGTTGATATCGGCACAGGCATCACGGTGACGCTCGTGCCGACACGGCACTGGTCGGCGCGAAACCTGTCCGACCGCAACATGTCGCTGTGGGCGTCGGGCGGACGCATCTACGTGGTCGCCGATTCCGGCTACGGTGACGGCGAACACTTCCACAGCGCGCGCGAGCGTCACGGGCCGTTCCGGCTCGCCGTTCTCCCGATCGGCGCCTACGAGCCGCGCTGGTTCATGCGCGATCAGCACATGAACCCTTCCGAGGCGGTGCAGGCGTTCGTCGATTGCGGAGCGGAGCGAGCGCTCGCCCATCACTACGGCACGTTCCAGCTCACCGACGAGGCGATCGATGCGCCGCTCATCGCGCTCGCCCATGCGCTAAGCGTCGCCGGGATTCCGGCCGAGCGTTTCCGCGCTTTGCAGCCCGGAGAGGTGTTTCAATTCTAGCAATGGGAATTGCCGGCTCTCCGCCGGCGGACGAGGCAGCACGCCCGCGCTCATTTGATCATGACGAAGACGTTGACGACGAGGTTTTCCTCATTAGTCGTGAGGGGATCAGTCACATATTGCTCGATGAACATGTCCTTGGCTTCGAGCCGCTTTTCATCGAGAAAGTTGGTGATCGCCTCATAGGTGTTGTCCAGGCCGTCGTAGGAGCCGCGATGCACGAACTTGAGCGCATGGCCCTGCGGTGAGGTGCCGACGGCGATTTCGCCGCGCGGCGGATTTTTCGGCGGCTCGGCGAGCGGAAGAGCGGCCTCGAACGAGAAGCCGGTGTCATCCGTCGAGGTAAAGACCGTTATCGGCATGCCGTCGACTTTGAGGTTTTCCTTGTCGGCGAAGCCTCGAAGCTTCTTGAAGGCCTTGGTGATCGTCTCGAAGGCGGCATCCCAGGTGCCCGTGCCCTTCATATAGACCATGGGCTTCCCGGTCAGGCTGGTGTCCTCGCCGAACGGATCGCTCGGCTCAGCGGTCGCCGTGGTCGCGGGTGCGCCAGGGGCAGGGGCGGGCGTTGCCGGTGCGGCGGGTGTGGGCGTGGTTGCGTCGGGCTTGGTCGCGGGCGCTGGCGGCGGCGTCTGCGATTGCTGCGCCCGGGACGGGTGCGGGCCGGCAACCGTCACGGCCGCCGCGATCCCGATGCAGAGCGCCAAGCGAAGAAACATCAAGCTCTCCTCTGTGCCGACCGGCGCATGGCGCGCGGCCCTCCTCGTCGTTCTGGCTGATTTCAACTCCGGACGCGAGTGCGGCCGCCGCCCCCAAGTGGCCTTCATGCTACTGGCGCATGCCGGCCAAACCCTCATATAAGTCGCTTACATTCTGGCTTTATCATGGGCACGCTGGCGAATCGGAATTTCGTCAAGATGAACGGTCTCGGCAATGAGATCGTGATCGTCGACCTGCGGCGGTCGCCGTCGCCGATCGGTGCCGGCGAGGCGCGCGCGGCGGCACGGCAGGAGCCGTTCGACCAGCTCATGGCGCTCTACCCCGCGCGCGGCGACGCCGACGCGTCGGTACGCATCTACAACAACGACGGGTCGGAGGCAGGCGCCTGCGGCAACGGCATGCGCTGCCTGGCCTCGCTCGTGAGTGCGCAGACCGGGAAGGCGGCATTGAATTTCGAGACCGCCGCCGGTGTTATTTCCTGCCGGCGCACGAGCGAAGGATTGTTCACTGTCGACATGGGCGTGCCGCGTTTGCGCTGGGACGAGATTCCGCTGGCGAAGGAGATGCCCGATACGCGCGCGATCGACCTGACGGTAGGACCGGCCGGCGCGCCGATCCTGCGCTCGCCTTCCGCCGTCAACATGGGCAACCCGCACGCGATCTTCTGGGTCGACGATGTCGATGGTTACGATCTGGGCCAGATCGGCCCGGTGGTCGAACGTCATCCGCTGTTTCCACAACGCGCCAACGTCACGCTCGCGGCCGTGCCTGCGCGCGACCATATCGTGATCCGGACCTGGGAGCGCGGCGCCGGCCTCACCAGGGCCTGCGGTTCGGCGGCTTGCGCCGTCGCCGTCGCCGCGGCGCGGCTGGCACGCTCCAACCGCGAGGTCACGGTCACCCTGCCCGGCGGCGACCTGGCGGTCGAGTGGCGTGAGGCGGACGGCCATGTGCTGATGACCGGGCCGGCCGCCTACGAGCATGACGGCCGCTTCGATGCCGCGCTGCTGGCCGATGCCGGCGCGGCCTAAGGCAGGGACGAAGCCGTGAGCGTCAAGGTCGTCACCTTCGGTTGCCGCCTCAACGCGGCCGAGTCGGAAGTGATCCGCCGCGAAGCGTTGCGCGCCGGATTGAGCGACACGGTGGTGGTCAACACCTGCGCCGTCACCGCCGAGGCCGTGCGCCAGGCGCGGCAGGCGATCCGCGCGCTGCGCCGCGAACGCCCGCAGTCGAAGATCGTGGTCACCGGCTGCGCGGCGCAGACCGAGCCGCAGACTTTCGTCGCCATGGCGGAAGCCGATCGTGTCCTCGGCAACGCAGAAAAGCTCAGCGCGGCGGCGTGGACGCGGACCGCGGCCGCTTTCGGCCTCGACGACGCACCGAAGGCGATCGTCAACGACATCATGGCGGTCAACGAAACCGCCGCGCACCTGATCGAGGCCTTCGACGGCCGCACGCGCGCCTTCGTCCAAGTGCAGAACGGCTGCGATCACCGCTGCACGTTCTGCATTATTCCCTTCGGCCGCGGCAATTCACGCTCGGTGCCGATGGGCGCGGTGGTCGAGGACGTGCGGCGGCTCGTCGCCAACAACTACTGCGAGATCGTGCTCACCGGTGTCGATATCACCAGCTACGGCGCCGGCCTGCCGGGCGCGCCGAAGCTCGGCACGCTGGTCAAGCAGATCCTCAAGCACGTGCCGGAGCTCAAGCGACTGCGCCTGTCGTCGATCAACTCGATCGAAGTCGATCCCGACCTCATCGACGCCCTTGCGCACGAAAGCCGGCTGATGCCGCATCTGCATCTGTCGCTGCAGGCCGGCGATGATCTCATTCTCAAGCGGATGAAGCGCCGGCACTCGCGGGCCGACGCGATCGCGTTCTGCAACACGGTCCGCCGGGTGCGGCCGGACGTGGTGTTCGGCGCCGATCTGATCGCCGGCTTCCCGACCGAAACGGAGGATATGTTCCTGCGCTCGCTCGACCTCGTGGCCGAATGCGGCTTGACGCAGCTGCATGTGTTTCCGTTCTCGCCGCGGCCGGGCACGCCGGCGGCGCGCATGCCGCAGCTCGACCGTTGCATCGTGAAGGAACGCGCGCGGCGCTTGCGCGAGCGCGGCGTGCTGGCGCTACGGGCTCATCTCGAAGCCGAGGTCGGCGCGCGGCGGCGCGTCCTGGTCGAGACGCATGAGCGCGGCCGCACCGAGCAGTTCACCCCGGTGAGGCTCTCTATGCGCGCGGCGCCTGGCACGATTCTCGACCTGCACATGGCCGGCCACGACGGCCGGCAATTGCTGGCAGGTTGATTCAAGTCGTCATTCCGGGGCGCGCGAAGCGCGAGCCCGGAATCCATAGTCACAGCAGTCGCAGAACCATTTTTCGGTGGCTATGGATTCCGGGCTCCCTCGCTTTGCTCGGGCCCCGGAATGACGGTTGTCGAGAATTCCTCCTGCTCTCGCTCCCATCCACACTTCTCAAGCACGGCGCGCATCTGCGGCGGCACCGGCGCCGTCACTGCGATCGGCGCGCGGTTCTTGTAGAGCGGTACGACGATTTCGCGGGCGTGCAGATGGAGCGGCGGCCCGCCGCTGCGCGGGGCGCGGCCGTAGATCGCGTCGCCGAGGATCGGCCAGCCCATTTCCGCGCAGTGGACCCGGAGCTGGTGCGTGCGGCCGGTCAGCGGTTCGAGCGCGAGCCAAGTCAATTTGACACCCTCCCCTGGAGGGGGAGGGTCGACGGCGAAGCCGTCGGGGTGGGGCGAGGCGCGAGGGTCACTCACCCCCACCCGACCTGCCTTCGGCAGGTCGACCTCCCCCCTCCAGGGGGAGGTAAGGGACGAATGTCCCAACACCTCCCACTTCGTCACCGCCGGCTGGCCTTGAGGATCGTGCTTCATCCACCAGCCGCGCGTTTCGTCGAGCCGGCCGAGCGGAAGTTCGACGACGCCCGCTTCCGCGTCCGGCGTCCCTTCGACCACGGCCCAATAGGTCTTGCCGACGGCGCCGCTCTTGAACAGGCGGCCGAGCTTCGCCAACGCCTTGCGGTGGCGGCCGAGCACCAGGCAGCCGGAGGTGTCGCGGTCGAGCCGGTGCGCCAGCGCCGGCGCCCGCGGTAGCCCGAAGCGCAGGGCGTCGAAATGATCTTCCAGGCTTTCGCCGCCGTTCGGCCCGCGGTGCACCGCCAGGCCCGCCGGCTTGTCGATCACCAGCATCAGCCCGTCGCGGTAAAGGAGGCGCGACACCATCTGTTCCGGGGTCATGGTTGCCTCCCTTGGCGGAACCGCTATCACGAGCGCGGCATGAACGACAGCACACCGGGCAATTGGTGGCAGCGCCTGACCGGCGGGTTGCGGCGCAGTTCCTCGGCGCTGGGCAGCGCTATCAGCGATCTCGTCACCAAGCGCATGCTCGACGAGGCGACGATTGCCGAGATCGAGGACGTGCTGATTCGCGCCGACCTCGGCCTCGACACCGCCGCCCGTGTTGCCGACGCGCTGAGTGAAGGCCGCTACGACGCCGAGATTTCACCCGAGGAAGTCAAGGCGGTGGTGGCCACGGAGGTCGAGAAGGCGCTCGCCGGCGTGGCGCAGCCGCTCGCCATCGACCCGGCGAAGAAGCCCTTCGTCATCCTCGTCGTCGGGGTCAACGGCTCCGGCAAGACCACGACCATCGGCAAGCTCGCGGCTAAGTTCCGCGCCGAAGGCCGCGCCGTGATGCTGGCGGCTGGCGACACCTTCCGCGCCGCCGCCATCGACCAGCTCAAGATCTGGAGCGAGCGCACCGGCGCGGCTTTCATCGCGCGGGAAGCCGGCAGCGATGCCGCCGGTCTCGTGTTCGACGCGTTGCGCGCGGCGAAGGAACGCGGCATCGACGTGCTGCTCGTCGACACCGCCGGCCGCCTGCAGAACCGCACCGAGCTGATGGACGAATTGCACAAGATCGTTCGCGTGATGAAGAAGGTCGATCCGGCGGCGCCGCATGCGGTGTTGCTGGTGCTCGACGCCACCGTCGGTCAGAATGCGCTGTCCCAGGTCGATATCTTCCGCAAGACCGTGGGCGTCACCGGCCTCGCCATGACCAAGCTTGACGGCACCGCGCGCGGCGGCATTCTCGTCGCCATCGCCGCGAAGTTTCCCGTGCCGGTGCACTTCATCGGCGTCGGCGAGAGCGTCGACGATCTGGCGCCGTTCTCGGCGCGCGATTTTGCCCGCGCCATCGCCGGCGCGGATTCGAATTTGAGCGCCCAACCGGACGTACGCTAGGGCGCAATCGTTTCAAGTTAAATCGATTGCGCTCTAGTTTTCCCTAGTGGAGCATGATCTTGTCGGAAAACCGGTCTCCACTTTTCCTGATCATGCTCTTTGCCCGCGAGGAAGAAGCTTCGCCATGACCGCCACGGCAAAACCGCAGCTCAACCCGGCTCTCAAGCTCGCTCTCGACCTCGGGCCGCTGGTCCTGTTCTTCTTCGCCAACTCCCGCTACGGCATTTTCGCCGCCACCGCGACTTTCATGGTCGCGGTGCTCGCGGCGCTCGCCGCTTCCTATGCGCTGACCCGCCACCTGCCGATCATGCCGGTGGTCACCGCGATCATCGTGCTCGTGTTCGGCGGGCTGACGCTCCTCCTGCACAACGAGACGTTCATCAAGATCAAGCCGACCGTGCTCTATGCGCTGTTCGGCGCCGTGTTGCTGGGCGGTCTCCTGTTCGGCAAATCGCTGCTTGGGGTGCTGTTTGATTCGCTGTTCCACCTCACCGAGGAAGGCTGGCGCAAGCTGACGCTGCGCTGGGCGATCTTCTTCCTCGTGCTCGCTGTGCTCAACGAGATTGTCTGGCGCAACACCTCGACCGACACCTGGGTCAATTTCAAGGTGTTCGGCTTCCTCCCGCTCACGTTGCTGTTCGGCGCGCTGCAATATCCGCTGCTGCAGAAATATGCCGCGGAGCCGGCGCCGGCGAAGGAGTAGCGCGGCGGTCATTTCTGATTCGCCAAGAGGCGAATGGTGGCGGTGATACAGCTATCGTGGATTGCTTCGTCCCTCTTTGGGCTCCTCGCAATGACGGCTCTGGATCAACCAAAACAGCAGGCTTTAGGAACCCGCCGCCAGCGCCTTGTCGATCTCGGCTTTGAGGACTGGGCTGTTGGCGGGGGTGATCGCGCCGACCAGCTTGTAGGCGATGCGGCCGTCGCGGCCGATGACGAACGTCTCCGGCACGCCGTAGACGCCCCACTCGATCGCGGCGCGGCCGCTCTGGTCCGCGCCCGCAGCGACGAACGGATTGCCGTAGCGGCCGAGAAAACGCCGGGCGTTCTCGGGTTCGTCCTTGTAGTTGATGCCGATGATGCGCAAGCGGTGATCCTGCGCCAGCTGCATCAGCAGCGTGGCTTCGTCGTGACACTCCACACACCATGACGCCCAGACATTCAGCACAGTCACCGCGCCCTTGAACGCTGCCGGATCGATGCCGGGCACGGCTTCGCCGTTGCGCTCGAGACCGGCCAGCGGAGGCAGGCTTGTTTGCGGCGCGGGCTGGCCGATGAGAGCGGAGGGAATGCGCGAGGGATCGCCGGCGATGAGCCGGATCAGAAAAAGCAGCACGAGCCCAACGAACAGGAGGAGCGGTACCAGCCCGAAGGCGCGGCGCCGGCGAACGTTTGCGGTCCCATTCGGTATCGTGCTCATGCGCCTTCCTTAGCCTGCTCCATGGCCGGCGCGGAGCGCATTGGCTCGGAGCGGCGGGAAAAACCGCGCCGCTCAAGATCGGCGAGCGCCCGCCGCTGCGCGTGATAGTCGAGCGCCACCCAGGCGATCAAGGCGAGCACGACCGCGGCCGCGGCGGCATAGGCCGCGACGATGAAACCGAGATGGTCCGCTGCTTCCATGTTCAGGTCACCGCGCTCGCCTGCAGCAGCCGCAGCGTGCGCACGCGGCGGCGCAGGATTTCGTTGCGCATGGCGGCGAGAAGGAGCGCGGCAAACAGGAGCGTGAACGCGCTCGCCATGATCAGAAGCGGCATGAGGAACGTCGGATGAATGGCCGGGCCGCCGCCACGGAGCACCGACGCCGGCTGGTGCAATGTGTTCCACCAGTCGACCGAAAATTTGATGATGGGCAGGTCGAGCGCGCCGACGATGGTGAGGATAGCCGCCGCGCGCGCCGCGCGCGAGGGATCCTCGACCGTTCGCCACACCGCGATGACCCCGAGGTAGAGCAGGAATAGAACCAGCACCGACGTGAGCCTTGCGTCCCACACCCAGTAGGTGCCCCACATCGGCCGGCCCCAGAGCGAACCGGTAACGAGGCACATGAGGGTGAAGGCCGCGCCGATGGGCGCCGCCGCCTTGGCGGTGACGTCGGCGAGCGGATGGCGCCAAACCAGCGTTCCCAAGGCGGCGACGGTCATCACCGCCCAGCCGAGCATGCCGAGCCAGGCGCCGGGTACGTGGAGAAACATGATTTTGACGGTCGCGCCCTGCTGGTAGTCGTCGGGTACGGCCGCGACCTGATTGAGCCCGAAGGCGAAGGCAAGCACCGCCGCGCCGCCGAACCATGGAATGGCGCGGTTGGCGAGGTTCAGGAAACGCGACGGATTGGCGAGATCGACGATGGCCATCGGCTGCTTCCTAGTCCACGCAGACGCGGCAGGACAATGGCGGCTGCCCCGTCCGGGCTTCGCGTCCCCTTATGTCTATTCCATCTCCTGCCGCAACGCGGCCGCCGCGGCGAACGGTCCCACCACCAGGCTTGCCAGCGTCAATGCACAAAGAATCGTAAACGGCGTGCCGAACGGCACGGGCCCGCTGGACACTGCGTTCGCCGCGGCGACGCCGAAGATGAGCACCGGCACCGTCAGGGGCAACACCAGAACCGCGACCAGCAGGCCGCCGCGGCGCAGCGTCACCGCGATTGCGGCGCCGATCAGGCCGATGAAGGTCAAGGCCGGCGTGCCGGCCAGGAGCGTCAGCACCAGCGTCACTTCGGCCGGGCCGTCGAGGTTAAGGAAGAGCCCGATGATCGGCGCGGCGACCACCAGCGGCAGGCCGGTAGTCAGCCAGTGGGCCACCCCCTTAATCGCGACCACAAGTTCGAGCGGCGCGCGCCCCATGAGGATGAGATCAAGCGAGCCGTCCTCATGATCGGCGGCAAACAGCCGGTCGAGCGCCAGCAGGCTCGCCAGCAGCGCCGCAAGCCAGAGGATCGCCGGGCCGATGCGCTTGAGCAGCGCAAGGTCCGGCCCGAGGGCGAACGGCACCATCGCGGCCACCACAAGGAAGAACAGGACCCCCATCAGCGCGCCGCCGCCGACGCGCACCGCAATGCGCATGTCGCGAACGAGCATCGCGGCGAGCGCGGTCATGTCTCTTCCCCTTTCCCGGAGGGGGATGGGGTGGGGGTGGGGTTGGCGACGCGACGTGCGGGCGTCGATGTTGTCGCACCACCTCCCGACCCTCCACCCCAACCCTCCCCCACGAGGGGGGAGGGAGCTTCGCCGAGCCAAACCTCACGCACGGCGGAAAGCCCGAGCGCGCCATGGGTTGCGGCCAGGATGACGCCGCCGCCGGCGAGATGCGCCCGCATGAACTCGGTCAGGCTTTGCTGCGCGACGGCATCCAGCGCGCTCAACGGCTCATCAAGCAGCCAGATCGGGCGCGTGACGACGAGGAGGCGGGCGATCGAGAGGCGGCGGCGCTGCCCCGCCGAGAGATAGGCGGCGGGGAGGTCGGCGAGCGTTTCGAGCCCGACCCTCGCCAGCGGCTCGCCGATAGCGGCGGCTCCGGTGCCGAGAAAGTCGGCCCAGAACTGCAAATTCTCGCGTACCGATAACGAAGGCTTAAGCGCGTCCTGGTGGCCGAGATAATGGGCCTGCTCGCCGATCGTAAGTTCGGGATCGCCGGCCTCGAGCGCGAGCTGGCCGTCGGCCACGCGCACGAGCCCAACGACCATGCGCAAGAGGGAGGATTTTCCCGCGCCATTGCGGCCGCGGATCGCCAAAAGCTCGCCGGAGGCGACGGAAAAGCTCACGCCGGCGAAGACTTCGCGACCGCCGCGTCGGCAGGTCAGGTTGGAGGCCGTGAGCCGCATCAATCAGCTCCCGGGCGCCGGGCGAACAGCGCGCCGGTCTGCCAACAGCTCCCGGACGGAAGCGTCATGCGTTGGATGATAGCGGACCATTCATTGCTGAACTGGCACAAGTGCTGAAAACGCCATATAAGCCGCGAGACCGAGTGCAGCGCCCGCCGCGTCCCGGCCACCAGCGTTCCGTTGGCACCTGTTCCGCAATTCATGACCTGCGATTTGCGCCGGCGGCGGCCGGCAGGATGGGAAAATAATCATGACTTCGCTCGATAGCTTCAAGTGCCTGCGGCCGCTCAAGGTCGGCTCCAAGACCTATGCCTTCTACAGCATGCCGGAAGCGGAGAAGAACGGCCTGAAGGGCATCTCGCGGCTGCCCTTCTCGCTCAAGGTGCTGCTTGAGAACCTGCTGCGCAACGAGGATGGCCGCACAGTCAACAAGGAGGACATCCAGTCGGTCGCGCTATGGCTCAAGACCAAGACCTCGGAGCGCGAAATCGCCTTTCGTCCGGCGCGCGTGCTGATGCAGGATTTCACCGGCGTGCCCGCGGTAGTCGATCTCGCCGCCATGCGCGACGCCATGAAGATGCTCGGCGGCGACGCCAAGAAGATCAATCCCCTGGTGCCGGTCGACCTCGTCATCGATCATTCGGTGGCGGTGAACTTCTTCGGCAACAACGCCGCATTCAAGAAGAACGTCGAGGAAGAGTACAAACAGAACCAGGAGCGCTACCGTTTTCTGAAATGGGCGCAGCGCTCGTTCGAGGATTTTCGCGTGGTGCCGCCCGGCACCGGCATCTGCCACCAGGTCAATCTCGAATACCTCTCGCACACGGTGTGGACCGCGAAGACCAAGATCAAGTTCGCCGACAAGATCGTCGCGAACGAGCTTGCCTACCCGGACACGCTGGTGGGGACCGATTCGCACACGACCATGGTGAACGGGCTCTCGGTGCTCGGTTGGGGCGTGGGCGGCATCGAAGCCGAGGCCGCGATGCTCGGCCAGCCGTATTCGATGCTGCTGCCGGAAGTGATCGGGGTGCGCTTGAACGGCAAGCTCAAGGAGGGCGTCACCGCGACCGATCTCGTTCTCACCGTCACGCAGATGCTGCGCAAGCGCGGCGTTGTCGGAAAGTTCGTCGAGTATTTCGGTCCGGGCGTGGCCAATCTGACGATCGAAGACCGCGCCACGCTCGGCAACATGTCGCCGGAATACGGCGCGACCTGCGGTTTCTTTCCGATCGACGACGACACCATCCGCTACCTGCGTGATACCGGACGGCCGGCCGAGCGCGTCGCTCTCGTTCTTGCCTATGCCAAGGCGCAGGGCCTGTACCGCACCAAGACGACGCCGGACCCGGTATTCACCGACGTGCTCAAGCTCGAACTCGGCTCGGTCGAGCCGTCGCTTGCCGGGCCGAAGCGTCCGCAGGACCGCGTGCCGCTCAAAGAGGTCAAGAGCGGGTTTGCGCTGGCGATGGATCAGGAATTCGGCAAAGGCGCCGAGATTGACAAACGCGTTCCGGTCGAGGGCCGCGAGCACACGCTCGGCCATGGCGACGTGGTGATCGCGGCGATCACTTCCTGCACCAACACCTCGAACCCGAGCGTGATGATCGCGGCGGGTCTTCTTGCCCGCAAGGCGGTGGCGAAGGGGCTTGCCGTCAAGCCGTGGGTCAAAACCTCGCTCGCGCCCGGCTCGCAGGTGGTGGCCGAATATTTCGAGAAATCCGGCCTGCAGAAGGACCTCGACCAGCTCGGCTTCAATCTCGTCGGCTTCGGCTGCACCACCTGCATCGGCAATTCGGGCCCGCTGCCGCCGGAGATTTCCAAGGCGGTCAACGACAGCGATCTCGTCGCCGCGGCGGTGCTTTCCGGCAACCGCAATTTCGAAGGCCGCGTCAACGCCGACGTGCGCGCCAACTATCTCGCCTCGCCGCCGCTCGTCGTCGCCTACGCGATCGCCGGCTCGATGCACGTCGACGTCGCCAAGGCGCCGCTCGGCACCGACCAGAAGGGCCGCAAGGTCTATCTGCGCGATATCTGGCCGTCGAGCCGCGAGATCGGCGAAATCATCCGCAAGAACATCAGCAGGCAGATGTTCACGCGCAAATACGCCGACGTGTTCAAGGGTGACACCAACTGGCGCAAGATCAGCGTGCAGGGCGCGCTGACCTATCCCTGGGACCGCAAATCGACCTACGTGCAGAACCCGCCCTATTTCTCCAGCATGGCGCGCCGGCCCGAGCTGCCGAGCGACATCATCGACGCGCGCATTCTCGGCCTGTTCCTCGACTCGATCACCACCGACCACATTTCGCCGGCCGGCTCGATCAAGGTCGATTCGCCCGCCGGCAAATATCTGGTCGATCACAAGGTCAAGCCGCTCGATTTCAACCAGTACGGCACGCGCCGCGGCAATCATGAGGTGATGATGCGCGGCACCTTCGCCAACATCCGGCTGAAGAACCAGATGGTGGCCGGCGTCGAAGGCGGCTACACCATCCACTATCCGTCCGGCGAGCGCATGACGATCTACGACGCGGCAATGCGCTACAAGAGCGAGAACGTGCCGCTGGTCGTGTTCGCCGGCAAGGAGTACGGCACCGGTTCCTCGCGCGACTGGGCGGCAAAGGGCACGATCCTGCTTGGCGTGCGCGCCGTGGTCGCGCAGTCGTTCGAACGCATCCATCGCTCCAATCTGGTCGGCATGGGCGTGGTGCCGCTGGTATTCGAGGAGGGGACCTCCTGGCAGACGCTCGGGCTCAAGGGCAGCGAGCAGGTGACGCTCCGCGGCCTTCATGGCGACCTCAAGCCGCATCAGCGGCTGATCGCCGAGATCATCGCGGCCGACGGCGGGCTCAAGCGCGTTCCGCTGATCTGCCGGATCGATACGGTCGACGAGCTCGACTACTATCGAAACGGCGGCATATTGCAGTATGTGCTGCGCCGGCTTGCGGCCTGACCGGGCGAGCCTCACCGCGAATTGAGTGGCGGGTGACTTGCACGCTCGGTATCAATACTCGTCATCAAATCGTCACCGAGGGTCCGCCGGGTGGAAATTGGAATGCTGCGTCGCCGGTTCGCGCCGGTGCCACTCGTCGCCAGCCTGCTCATTGCGAGCTGCGCGCTTGCACGCGCGGAAGAGCCGCGGGCGCTGCTCGAACTGTTCACCAGCCAGGGCTGCTCCTCGTGTCCGGCGGCCGACAGGCTGCTCGGCGAGCTCGCCGGTGATTCCTCGCTTATCGCGCTGAGCGTACCGATCGACTACTGGGACTATCTCGGGTGGAAAGACACGCTCGCCAGCGCCGGGCATTCGGCACGGCAGCGCGCCTATGCGCGCATGCGCGGCGACCGGCAGGTGTACACGCCGCAGATCGTGGTCAACGGCGCAACCCACGTGCTCGGCAGCGACCGCGCCGCGATCGAGCACGCGGTGGTGCAGACCGACCGCAATACGGCGGTCATGTCGCTCCCTGTGCTGTTGTCGGTGAGCGACGGCGAGGTGAATGTGAAGGTGCAGCCGGGCGACAACAAGCGCGTCGGCGGCGAAGTCTGGCTCTGTCCGGTGGCCAGGGCCGTGCAGGTGGCGATCGGCCGCGGCGAGAATGGCGGGCGCACGGTGACCTATCACAACGTGGTGCGGCGCTGGCTCAAGCTCGGCGATTTCGCCGGCGCGGTCGCAAGCTGGAGCATTCCGATCTCCGAGATCGAAACCGGCGGCATCGATGGCGCCGCGGTGATCGTGCAGGAAGGAACGCGCGAAAAACCG
Organism: uncultured Alphaproteobacteria bacterium; assembly: GCA_963833665.1. Taxonomy (GTDB): domain Bacteria; phylum Pseudomonadota; class Alphaproteobacteria; order Rhizobiales; family Xanthobacteraceae; genus BOG-931. The sequence continues at coordinate 263,478 of CAWHZA010000064.1, forward strand.
GGCATCGTCCTCGGCAGCGCGTTCGCTCCGATCGGACGACAGGCGACGGTCGGCAAATGACGGGTATCAGCGGCGGACTCGGCCGCTGTCCTCGATAACCCCGCTTCCGGCATCCGACCGCGCAATCCGACATCCACTTCTGACGCACGCACGCCCAACAAAAAAGGCCGGCGCTTCGCCGGCCTAAAGGTTGGGGGATTGAACCGTACGCGGAAACTCTGGCCCGATCCGTCCACACCCCGGGGGGCTGGGGGGCTGAGGAATCCGGAGCGCGATCCGGATCGGGCCCTGAGGCAACGATCCATTACTTCGCAATCCAGCTTGGCGCGTGCTTGGCTGAAATGGGGCTGCATTGTGAATCGCTTAACGAATCCGTGATTCCGCCGGTCAAAAATGCCGCACCCTGGCGGTTGAGGCGCGAAATCTCACAAATTCGGCCGTGGTCCTGGGCCGAGCAAGGCTCTTGCCGCCGCGCCCGTCCGGCGCGATCATGACGCGACGACGAAACTTTGATGAAACCGGAGGCGCCGCATGGAATTCGGCGATACTGAACCAAGCGCGTTGCGCGGGGGCGAGGTTCGCGCGCCCGCCCCCGCAAGCGAAGTTACCTTCAGCCGGCGCGAGCTCGACCGCATTCTCAGTCTCTACGGCCGCAAGGTCGCCGCCGGCGAATGGTGCGACTACGCGATCGACTTCCTCAAGGACCGTGCGGTGTTTTCCGTTTTCCGCCACGCCAGCGAATTCCCGATTTACCGCATCGAGAAATGCCCGCGCATCGCCCGCCGCCAGGGCGCCTACAGCGTGGTCTCCGCGACCGGTCACATTCTGCGCCGCGGGCAAGAACTCGACCGCGTGCTCGGCGCGCTCGACTGCTCGCTGCGGGTGGTTGCAGGCTGAGAGCTACGGCACCGACGAATCGCCGTGGCCGAGCGAGCGCTGCATCAGCACGGTGTCGAGCCAGCGCCCGTGCTTGAAGCCGACCGATTGCACCGCGCCGATGCGGCGGAAACCGGCAGCGGCGTGCAACGCGATCGATGCGGCGTTCGCGGAGTCGCCGACGACCGCGATCATCTGGCGGAAACCGCGCGCCTCGGCGCCGTCGATCAGCCGCGCCAGGAGGAGCCGGCCCCATCCCCGGCGCTGAAATTCCGGCGCGACATAGACCGAGTCCTCGACGCTCCACCGGTACGCCGGCCGGGCGTGGTAGGGCGCCACATAGGCGTAGCCGGCGACGACTCCGGCCCATTCGGCGACGAGATAAGGAAAATTCTTCGCCAGCAGCGCGTCCAGGCGCCGCGCCATTTCGGCCTCCGGCGGCGGTTCGATCTCAAACGTCGCTGTGCCGCTGGCGACGGCCTCGTCGTAGATGCGGGTGATGGCTGCGACATCGCCCGGACCGGCGGGGCGGATATTATCAGCGCTGCTCATCGTTCATGCGCGCCGCAAAACAAAACGCCCCAGGATGAACCCGGGGCGTTGAAGAAAAGCCTGCTTCGCTCAGCGGCGGTCGCCGAACAGCCGCAGCAGCATCAGGAACAGGTTGATGAAGTCGAGATAGAGCCGCAGCGCGCCCATGACCGCCTTGCGGCCGGCGACGGTGCCGTCGTCCATCGGGCTGTACATCTCCTTGATGTTCTGCGTGTCGTAAGCGGTGAGCCCGACGAACACGAGCACGCCGACGATTGAGATCGCCCAACCGAGCCCGCTCGAGTGCAAGAACATGTTGACCAAGCTGGCGATGACGATGCCGATCAGGCCCATGAACATGAAAGAGCCCACTCCGGTCAGGTCACGCTGTGTCGTGTAGCCATACAAGCTCATGGCGCCGAACGTCGCTGCCGTGATGAAGAAAACCTGCATGATCGACTGGTGGGTGTACACTAGAAAGATCGAGGCCAGCGACAAGCCGAGGACGCCGGAATAGACGAAGAACAGCGCCAGCGCCGTTCCCGCCGACAGCCGGTTGATGCCGAAGCTGAGCACCATCACCAGGCCGAGCGGCGCGAGGACAAAGACCCACATCAGCGGGCCTTGGAAGATTGTTTGGCCGAACGGCGTAAGCTGAAGGCCCGCGCCCGTCTGGACTACGGCCTGCGAGAATGTGAGCCACGCGACCAGCCCGGTCAGCGCCAGGCCGGCCATCATGTAGTTGTAGACGCGGATCATGTAGGCGCGCAGACCCCCGTCGATCGCTACCTCGGGCCGGTAGCCGGCCCGGGCGGTGGCGATATTCCGGTCGAAGTCGGACATGAAAGACCCCTGCGTTGCCCCGGCGTCTGCCGGGTTGGCGTCCGCAATCCGGACGCCGGATAACTCGCGGCGAATGTAATGCGAAAGCAGTGCCCGCGCCAGATGGCCGGGTGCGATATTTGTGATGGTTACCGACCGTTCACCTGCCTCATTTGCTCCCGTGCGCCGGTCTCCCGCGCGCCGCAATCTGCCCTGGCAAGGCTACAAATTGCGCAAAACCTCGGCGGGCTTGCGGTCGAGCGCCGTAAAGGTGCCGAGGAGGCCGAGCACGACCGTGACCAGGAGTGCGGCGCCAGCAGCGCCGGCGGCCTGTGCCGGCACAAAGACAAAGGGGACTTCCATGACCCGGATGACGACAAGGGCAGCGGCAAGCGACCCCGCGGCCACGCCGAACAGCACCGTCGCAAGTCCGATGAGCAGGTACTCGAGCGCGTAGGCGGCGATCAGGCGTCCGCGTGTCGCACCCAAGGTCTTCAGCACAACGGCGTCGTAGATGCGGAAACGCTGGCTTGCGGCGAGCGCGCCGCCGAGCACCAAGGCGGCGGCGATAAGGGTCACCGCGCTCGCGCTGCGCAGCCCGAGGAGCAGGTTGCCGATGAGACGGTCCACGGTTTCGAGTGCGTCCTTGACACGCACCGCGGAAACCGCGGGGAACGTCTTGGCGAGCGCCTTGATCAGCGCCGTTTCCTGCGCCGGCGTGTCACCGTCGGTGAAAGTCAGCGTGGCGATATCGCTGTGCGGCGCGCCGGCGAACGCGCCGGGCGAGAACACCAGCACGAAATTGATGCCGAGGTTTTGCCAGTCGACGGCGCGCAGGTTGGCGATCCGTGCCGTGATGTTGCGGCCGAGCACGTTGACGGTGACGCTGTCGCCGACCTTGAGGTTGAGATCGGCGGCGGTTTTGCTTTCGAGCGAAACGAGCGGCGCCCCGGCGTAGTCGGCGCCCCACCAGTCGCCGGCGACGACACGCGACCCGTCCGGGACGGCCGTCGCGTAGGTGATGCCGCGGTCGCCGCGCAGCACCCAGGCCGATCCCTCGCCGGGCTTGAGGTCTTCCGCCTTGATGCCGTTCGCGGCGACGATGCGGCCGCGCAGCATGGGCACGCGCTCCAGGGTGGAGCGCGGCGCCTGTGCGCGCACCACGCCATCGAAGCGTTCGGCATCGGCCGATGGGATGTCCAGGAAGAAGAACGAGGGCGCCTTTTCCGGCAGCCCGGCGGTGAACTGGCGATGCAGGTTGCCGTCGATCTCGATCAGGGTGACCAGCAGGCAAAGACCGAGGCCGAGCGAGAGCACGACGCTCGGCGTCAGCGCCCCCGGCCGGTGGATATTGGCGATGGCGAGGCGGAGCGGCGTCGACCGCGGGCGCGGCAGCCGGCGCGCAACCGCCATCACCAGCATGGCGACGAGGCGTAGCGCGACGAAAACGAGCGCGGCGGAGGCCAGGAAGATCGCCGCAAGGCGATGGTCATAAGTGAACAGAACCGCCAGCGCCGCCAACGCGGCGATGATCGATACGGTGGCGATGACGTAGCGGCGTCGCGGCCAGCGTCGCTCGGCGGCGATCTGGTCGCGGAACAGCATCGACACCGAAATGTCATGGGCCCGTCCGAGCGGCCACAGGGCAAAGGCGAGAGCCGTGAGCATGCCGTAGGCGATCGAAAGGACGAGCGTGCTTGGATAGAGAGAGAGCGCGACGGGCAGCGGAATAAGCGAACCGAACGCCTTTGCGATCACGAACGGCAGCGCCGCGCCGAGCACCGCCCCAAGCAACGTAGCAAACAACGCAACCAGCACAATCTGCGTGCAATAGACGGCAAAGACGCCGGCGCCGGTCGCCCCAAGCGCCTTCATCGTGCCGATCGAGTTGCGCTTGCGCGCGAGATGGCTCGCGACTGCATTGGCCACGCCGACCCCGCCGACCAGCAGCGCGGTCAAGGCGACCAGCGTCAGGTATTGACTGAAACGCTCGACATTGCGTTCGAGCTGCGGTGAGGCCCTGCTGCGCGTGCGGATATCCCAGCCGGCATTGGGGTGCGCGCTCCGCGCCGCCTTCTCGACCGACGCCACTGCGCCGTCGCTCGCCTCGCGATCGGGTAGCCGCAGCCGGTATTGCCAGCGCACGATGCTGCCGGGCTGGAGGAGGCCGCTCGCGCGCAGCGCCGCCTCGCTGATGAGGACGCGCGGGCCGAAGCCGATCCCGCCGGCGAGCTTGTCGGGCTCGCCCGTGAGCACGGCGCGCAGCTCGATCGCCGCATTGCCGATCGCGATGCGGTCGCCGGGCTTGAGATCGAGCCGGCTGAGGAGGGCCGGATCGACCGCGGCGCCGAACGCGTCTCCTTGCCGCGCAAACAACTCGGGAGGCGGCATGGCCGGATTCGTGGCGACTGCTCCGAACAGCGGGTAGGCGCCGTCAACGGCCTTGATCTCGACCAGTGCCGCCCGCCCGTCATCCGTCCGTGCCATGGTCGGCAGCGTCGCCGCAACCGAGAAAACACCGTGCGCGCCGAGAAACGCCTGCTCCTCGCCGCTCGCCTCGCGCTGTACCAGCGAGAAGGCAAGATCGCCTCCGAGAATCACACGGCCGGCGCTGGAGAGGCCGTCGGAGAGGCTCTTGGCCACCGACCCGACCCCGGCGATCGCCATGACGCCAAGCACGATGCAGGCGACGAAAACGCCGAAGCCGCGCAGCCCACCGCGCAGCTCGCGCCAGGCGAAGCGCAGCGCCAGCGCGCTCATTCGTTTTTTGCCTTTTGCTCGTGCCGCGCTCCCGCGGGGACGGGCGAGGAGGAGGCGTCGGCGATCCGTCCCGAATGCAGGTGCAGCACGCGATCGCAATGGGCGGTGAGTGCGGTATCGTGGGTGACGAGGACGAGCGTGCTGCCGCGCTCGCGATGACCGCGGAACAGAAGCTCGATGATGTCGGCGCCGGTCGCTTCGTCGAGATTGCCGGTCGGCTCGTCGGCGACGACGATGGCCGGATTGGGCGCCAGCGCCCGGGCGATCGCCACGCGCTGCTGCTCGCCGCCTGAGAGTTCGGTGGGATAGTGATGCAGGCGCGCTGCCAAGCCGACCGCCGTCAGCTCATGCGCGGCGCGCGCGAAAGCGTCGCGTTCACCGGCGAGTTCGAGCGGCACCGCGACGTTTTCCAGCGCCGTCATGGTTGGTATCAGGTGGAACGCCTGGAAGACGATGCCGATATTTTTGCCGCGGAAGCGCGCGAGACCGTCCTCGCTGAGCTTCTGCAGATCCTCGCCGGCGACGACGACCGAGCCGCTGTCGGCGCGCTCGAGGCCGGTCATCACCATGAGCAGCGTCGATTTGCCCGATCCTGACGGACCGAGCAGGCCCACGGCCTGTCCGCGACCTATATTCACGTGGATGTCTCTTAGGATATGCACCCGGGCGGCGCCCCGGCCAAGCGAGAGATTGACCCCGCTCAGCGCCACCGCATCGCCAGCGAAAGGAAGCCCCGACGTGTCATTCATGTCTGCAGCCGACCCGCGCCTCTCATGGGCGATCCGTGGCAGCTCATATGGTTACGGGAGCGGCTTGCGCCAAATGCTGCGCGTTGCCGCCGCGGCGGCGCTTTGTTGCATACTGCTCGCAGCCGGTGCGGCTATCCCATCAGCTTACGGTGCGACGCCCGTCAAGATCGTGGCGCTCGGCAACTCCTTGACGGCGGGTTTGGGACTGCCGGGCAACGATGGCTTTGTGCCGCGGCTACAGGCCGCACTGTCGGCCAAAGGCGTCGCCGCAGAGCTCGAAAATGCCGGCGTCTCCGGCGATACGGCGAGCGGCGGGCTCACGCGGCTCGACTGGTCAGTGCCGCCGAACACCGATGCCGTGATCCTCGAGCTGGGCGCCAACGACATGTTGCGCGGAATCGATCCGCAGGTAACCTATACGGCGCTCGACGGGATTCTGCAGCGGCTGAGCCAACGCCATATCGCCGTTCTCTTGTGCGGCATGCGGGCCATGCCCAACCTCGGGGCCGAGTATGCGCGCTCCTTCGAGCGTATCTATCCGGAGCTCGCCGCCAAATACGGGGTGCTGCTCTATCCCTTCTTCCTGGCCGGAACTGCCGCCGACCTTACGCTGCGGCAGGTCGACGGGCTGCACCCCAACGCCGCCGGCGTGAATGCGATTGTCGCGCACATCTTCCCTAAAGTGCAGGAACTCATTGCCCAGATCCGCAACTAACAGCCGCCGCAGACTTGCGCGGCGTGAGCGATGCCCTCATGCTGCGCCTTGCTGCGAATCGCCGGCCACGAGGCGCAGGTGTCATGCCACGTCTGTTCACCGGTCTCGAAATTCCGCCTCAGGTCGCCCAGTCGCTTGCCATGATGCGCGGCGGGCTGCCGGGTGCGCGCTGGATCGATCCGGAGAACTATCACCTCACGCTGCGCTTCATCGGCGACATCGACGACGGCTTGGCGCGCGACATTGCCAGTCTCCTCGGGGGCGTGCAGCGCGCGCCGTTCGAGCTTCGCCTCGACGGGCTTTCCTCGTTCGGCGGCCGCAAGCCGCGCGCATTGGTCGCCGCGGCGGTGCCGGTCGCGCCGCTGATGGACCTGCACGCGGAACACGAGCGGCTGTTGCAGCGGCTCGGCCTCGAGCCCGAGGGACGCAAATACACGCCTCATGTCACGCTGGCGCGGCTGCGCGATTCCTCGAGCCGCCAGGTTGCCGAGTATCTCACGGCGCGCGCGCACTATCGTTCATTGCCGTTCGAGGTGTCGCGCTTCGTGCTGTTCTCCTCGCGCTCGTCGGTCGGTGGCGGACCCTATGTCGTCGAGGCGGCCTATCCGCTCGCCTCGATGCAGGCGCGATGGGCGTATGGGCGCTGAGGTATTGTTCTCTGGAAGCGGCGCACCGTCACGCGCGCAGCAGCGCGACTGCAGGTCGAGCATCGCGGTCGCGAAGCCGTGGCCGTCGGCCATGAATTCGCGCATCAGCGACAGCGGCGTGGCGCGTGAGGACTCCACTTCGCCGATGACGCCGCCGAAATCGAAGGACAGTTCGGCGTCGAACTTGCGCGCGAGCTGCTGCATGCGGCGGTTCTCGGCCAGACAGGCCATGTGCAGCAGTCGGAAGTTGCGGTTGCGCGCGGCGAGCAAGGTGCAGCGAATCAGCGCCGAGCCGACGCCGTGACTCTGCCAGGGCTTCTCGACACTGATCGCGGCCTCCGCTTGGCGCGGGAAACGGGCGCCGAGCGGCCGCAGCTCGGCGGCGCCGCGCATCACGCCGCCGACGAAAAAACCATGCACGACCGCGTCCAGCGACACCGACAGATTGACGTAGCCGCGAATGAAATCGTCCGACACGCCGCCGCCGAACCGGCTGCGGCGGCTTGCCGGGTCGAGCCGAAGCATGTGGTCGCGATACTTTGCGGTCTCACCGATCCACAATTTGCGGATCACGCCGCCTTCGGGAAGAACGTCCTGCATTGAAAGGTCCTCCGCACATTGTTGTTCGGAAAGACTCTCCCGGCGGCCTCCTCCCCGTCATGCATGCAACGCGATGGACGTCTTCATCATGCGTCCCGAATCGAAACCATGATGTCGAATGCTGTCGGAATTTGGCAAGCCGAAGTGTTGAGCAACATGCCGACATTCCTTATATGCATGGCTCGCGAATAAAACGTGACCGTTTGAAGACGGCACGCCTTTCGCATGCGGCTGCAAGGTCGCCCCACCGCCGTCCCGGCCACGTTCCATCCGCAAACAGCTGACAGCACATGGCGAGCTCGATCACAGCGCGTTACGCCGCCAGCGTCGCCGAGGGCAAGGTCGAGCGCGACGCCGCGCAGCTCGCCCTGGTCGATGCGCTGGCGCACCTGGAAGCGCGGATCGTGGAGCATCGACTGGCGCGGAAATCGTCATCGCTCGGCTGGCTGTTTGCCACCGGCCGGAGCAAGGAGCCGCCGATCAAGGGCATCTACATCCACGGCGACGTCGGGCGCGGCAAGACGATGCTGATGGATTTCTTCTTCGAAGCGAGCCCGGTCGTGCGCAAGCGCCGCGTGCACTTCCACGAATTCATGATCGACGTGCACGAGCGCGTTCATGCGTTCCGGCAGAAGATGAAGCTCGGCGAGCGCGCCGGCGAGGACGCGATCCGGCTTGCCGCGATCGACCTGGCGCAAGAGGCCTGGCTGCTCTGTTTCGATGAATTCCACGTCACCGACATCGCCGATGCGATGATCCTCGGCCGGCTGTTCGCGGAATTGTTCGAGCGCGGCGGCGTCGTGGTCGCCACCTCCAACGTGCCGCCCGAGGCGCTGTACAAGGACGGCTTGAACCGCGCCCTGTTCGTGCCGTTCATCGGGATGATCGAAGAACATATGAACGTGGTCCGGCTCGCGGCGCGTACCGACTTCCGTCTGGAGAAGCTCGCCGGCATGCCGGTATGGCATACGCCGGCCGAAGCCGCGGCCGATGCCGCGCTCGATGGTGCGTGGCGGCGGCTTGCCGGCGGGCACGACGGCGCGCAGGAACTTGCGCTCAAGGGGCGCACCGTGCGCGTACCGCACGCAGCGATGGGCGTAGCGCGCTTTACCTTCCACGACCTGTGCGAGCAGCCGCTCGCCGCCGCCGATTATCTGCGGATCGCGCGGGAGTACCACACGATCATCGTCGACCGGATTCCGCTGATGACCTTTGATGAGCGCAATGCGGCGAAGCGCTTCATTATCCTTGTCGACACGCTCTACGACATGAACGTGAAGCTAATCGCCTCGGCCGCCGCCGAGCCGGACGCGCTCTACACCGCCGACGAAGGCTTTGAGGCGCAGGAATTCCAGCGCACCGCCTCGCGTCTCGTGGAGATGCGCTCGCAGGCCTACCTCGCCCGTCCGCATGGCGCCGGGCATGTTCACGGTTATGGCGGCGCCTACGCCGGCATCGTCGAGACCTGAGGCGCGTTCAACCGGTCAGGGTCGTCACCAGGAGAGCAGCGACGACGACGCCCATGAGCAGCGTCGCCAGCCAGCCGAAAGTCGCCAAAACGCGCGAGGCGGCAAATTTCCCCATAATCTTGCGGTTGGTGACGACCAGCATCATGCCGACCATGAGCGGGGCGGCCGCGATGCCGTTGAACACCGCGCTCCAGACCAGCATCGTGATCGGATTGATCGGAGTCATGGCGCCGAGCGAGCCGACCAGGGTCGCGCCGCCGATGATGAGATAGAACGCCGGGGCGCGCTGCGGCCGCAGGCCGAGGCTTCCCTTCCAGCCGAAGGTCTCGGCGATGGCATAAGCGCCCGAGCCGGCAAGCGCCGGGATCGCCAATAGTCCGGTGCCGACGATGCCAAGCGAAAACAACAGAAACGCCGCCCGCCCGGCAAAGGGACGCAATGCCTCGGCGGCGTCCGCCGCGGTGCCAATCTTGTCGACCCCGTGGGCATGAAGGGTCGCCGCCGTGGTCACGATGATGAAGAAGCCGACGATGTTCGACAATGCCATGCCGGCCCAGGTGTCGATCACGATCGGCTCGAAACGCCGGCGCGCCGCTGCGTTGCCGTTCTGCAGCGGCGCCTCCTTCTTCCGCTCCATCACGCGGCGTTCCTCGACTTCGAGCGATGCCTGCCAGAAAAACAAATAGGGGCTGATCGTCGTGCCCAGGACCGCGACCACCATGACGACGAAATCGCGCTGCCAGGAAAGTCGCGGGATGAACGTGGACGCGAGCACCTCGCCCCAGGGCAGGCGAAGGCTGAACGCCGCCGCGACATAGGCGAACAGCACCAGCGTCAACACCTTCATGTACCGCGCATACGGGCGGTAGGGGATGACGATCTGCGCGGCGGCACAGATGCCGCCGAGCGTCAGGGCGTAGACCACCGCAGGCCCGCCGACCAGGAGCCGGACCGCTTCGCCCATGGCCGCGATGTCGGCGGCAATATTGACGGTATTGGCGGCCGCCGTCAGCGCGACGATCCCGTAGAGCAGCACGGGCGGCAGCACTTCGCCCAGATTGGCGGCGAGGCCGCGGCCGGTGACCGACCCGATGCGCGCGCTCACGATCTGGACCGCGACCATGAATGGGGTCGTGAGAAACATGGTCCAGCACAGCGCGTAGCCGAATTGGGCCCCGCTCTGCGAGTAGGTCGCGATTCCGCTGGGATCGTCGTCTGCCGCCCCCGTCAACAGGCCCGGTCCGAGCTGACGCACCAGTCCTTTCAGCGAGCGTCCGCCCGTCATCCCGAAGCCTTTCGCTGCGGCTCGCGGCCGCAGCAGTCAGGTTATGCAATGTGCGAAGGCCGTGCTGGTTCCGGAATGAAGGAACGGCGGCTGCGGCTTGAACGCGCCTCGCGAACGGGCTAATGACCCGCGGGCGATTTCGACCAGTTCAGGGGTCTTCAAGGTGGCGCGAAACAAGATTGCGTTGATTGGCGCGGGCCAGATCGGCGGCACTCTCGCTCATCTGATCGGCCTCAAGGAGCTCGGCGACGTCGTCCTCTTCGACATCATGGAGGGGGTGCCGCAAGGCAAGGCGCTCGACCTCATTCAGTCGTCGCCGGTCGAGGGCTTCGATGCCCGCTTCGGCGGTACCAATTCCTACGAAGGGATCGAGGGCGCCGCGGTGTGCATCGTCACCGCCGGCATTCCGCGCAAGCCGGGCATGAGCCGCGACGACCTGCTCGGCATCAACCTCAAGGTGATGGAGCAGGTCGGCGCCGGCATCAAAAAATACGCGCCCAACGCCTTCGTCATCTGCATCACCAATCCGCTCGACGCCATGGTCTGGGCGCTGCAGAAGTGCTGCGCGCTGCCCAAATCCATGGTTGTCGGCATGGCCGGCGTCCTCGATTCGGCGCGCTTCCGCTATTTCCTCGCCGATGAGTTCAATGTCTCGGTCGAGGATGTCACCGCCTTCGTCCTCGGCGGGCACGGCGACAGCATGGTGCCGCTGGTGCGCTATTCGGCGGTCGCCGGCATTCCGCTCCCGGATCTCGTGAAGATGGGCTGGACCACGGCGGCGCGGCTTGACGGCATCGTCGAGCGCACGCGCAACGGGGGCGGCGAGATCGTCGGCCTGCTCAAGACCGGGTCGGCCTTTTACGCGCCGGCCAGCGCGGCGATCGCCATGGCCGAGAGCTTTCTGCGCGACCGGAAGCGCGTGCTGCCGGCCGCCGCCTGGCTCAACGGCGAGTACGGCGTCAAGGACCTCTATGTCGGCGTGCCCGTGGTGATCGGCGCCAAAGGGGTGGAGCGCATTGTCGAGATCGAGCTCAACGGCGCTGAGCGCACCATGTTCGAGAACTCGGCGAAGGCCGTGGAGAGCCTGGTCGAAGCCTGCAAGAAGATTGCTCCCGATCTCGGCAAGTGATCTATTCGGTGTCCCACCTTCTCGTTTCCCGCTGCACGGCCGCCGGGATACGTGAGCCAGCCGCATGAATATCCACGAATACCAGGCGAAAGCGGTGCTGCGCGAATTTGGCGTGCCGGTGCCGCGCGGCATTGCCGCGTTCAGCGTCGCCGAAGCCGTTGCGGCCGCCAAGGAGCTGGGCGGGCCGGTCTGGGTCGTGAAGGCGCAGATCCACGCCGGCGGCCGCGGCAAGGCCGGCGGCGTGAAGGTGGTCAAGTCGGTCGAGGACGTCGGGCGCGAGGCCGAGCGCCTTCTGGGCTGCACGCTGGTGACGCATCAGACCGGGCCGCAGGGCAAGGAGGTACGCCGGCTCTACATCGAGGAAGGCTCGAACATCGACCGGGAATATTACCTCTCGGCGCTGGTCGATCGCACCACCGGCCGCGTCGCCTTTGTCGCCTCGACCGAGGGCGGCATGGAAATCGAGGAGGTGGCGCGTACCCAGCCGGAGAAAATACGCTCGTTCTCCATCGATCCGGTGACCGGCTTCATGGTCCATCATGCCCACGAGGTGGCGCAGGCGCTGCGGTTTGGCCGCGAGGTCGCCAAGCAGGCCGAGGCCATGCTGCCGAAGCTCTACCAGGCGTTCCTCGCCAAGGACATGAATCTCCTGGAAATCAACCCGCTCGTCGTCACCAAGGCCGGGGAGCTTGTCTGTCTCGACGCCAAGATCGGCTTTGACGACAGCGCGCTCTATCGCCATCCCGACATCGCCGTGCTGCGCGATCTCACCGAAGAGGATGCCAAGGAGATCGAGGCGTCGCGGTACGATCTCAGCTACGTCGCCCTCGACGGCACCATCGGCTGCATGGTCAATGGCGCCGGCCTGGCGATGGCGACCATGGACATCATCAAGCTCTACGGCGAGAAGCCGGCCAACTTTCTCGATGTCGGCGGCGGCGCCAGCAAGGACAAGGTGACCGCCGCCTTCAAGATCATCACCTCCGACCCGCAGGTGAAGGGAATTCTGATCAACATTTTCGGCGGCATCATGCGCTGCGACATCATTGCCGAAGGCGTGGTGGCGGCGGTCAAGGACGTCGGTCTGCGTGTGCCGCTGGTGGTGCGGCTCGAAGGTACCAACGTCGCGCTCGGCAAGGAGATCATCGCCAAGTCCAACCTCAACGTCACCTCGGCCGACGACCTTGACGACGCCGCGCGCAAGATCGTCGAGGCGGTGCGGGGAGGCGAATGACATGGTCCGCTCTGCCACCTTCGTCTGTTTCATGTTCGTCGGCACGGCCTATGCGAACGAGCGAAGCGCGGAACTTGTGAAATCCTTTCAGGCCTTCTGCGCCTCGGCGCCGCTCGATTTCGCCGCGCTCGACGCCAAGGCAACGGCGATGAAACTTGCCGTTCGCAAGGACGTCGGGACGCCGCAGCAGACCGGAAAATTCGCCCGCTCGAAGTCCTGGCAGGTGCCGCTCGACAGCCGGCAGCACGAGCTCATCGCCAGCGAGACGCGCGGCCCCGACGGCGAGACTGCGTCCTGCGGCATCGGCGCCGAGGACGTTGACGGCGAAGAAGTAAGGCGCGATCTCGTCGAGGCGATGAAGCTCGGCGCCCCGCTTCGCCAGACTGCGACGGCGGATGGCGCCCAGCGGGTGACCACCTGGAAATATGCCGACGACACGACCGTGCTGCTTGCTGACGGCACGCCCATGAAAATCCCGGGCATCTTTCTGACATTGCAGCGGCGAAGGAACGCGAGCCGCTGACCCGCACTTCGAAAAGGGCAAGCGCGTCAACCGTGATGAGATCCGGGATCAGAGAAGACCGGCGAAGCAGAGTAGGATAATGCCCATCCTCGTCGACAGGAAAACGAGAGTCATCTGCCAGGGCATCACCGGCAGGAATGGTACGTTCCATTCCGAGCAGGCAATCGCCTACGGCACCAAGATGGTCGGCGGTACCTCGCCCGGAAAAGGCGGTACCACCCATCTCGGCTTGCCGGTGTTCGATACCGTTGCCGAGGCGCGCGAAAAGACCGACTGCAACGCCAGCGTCATTTACGTGCCTCCCGCCGGCGCGGCGGACGCGATCTGCGAGGCGATCGATGCGGAAATTCCGCTCATCGTCTGCATCACCGAGGGCATCCCGGTGCTCGACATGGTCCGCGTCAAGCGCGCCCTCTGTGGGTCGACGTCCCGCCTGATCGGGCCGAATTGTCCGGGCGTGATCACCGCCGGTCAGTGCAAGATCGGCATCATGCCGGGCAGCATCTTCCAGCCGGGCAAGGTCGGGATCGTGTCGCGCTCGGGGACGCTCACCTACGAGGCGGTATTCCAGACCACGAACGAGGGCCTGGGGCAGACCTCCGCCGTCGGCGTCGGCGGCGATCCGGTCAAGGGCACCGATTTCGTCGAGATCCTGCAGATGTTCCTCGCCGACAAGAAGACCGAGGCGATCGTCATGATCGGCGAGATCGGCGGGTCGTCGGAGGAGGATGCCGCCCAGTTCCTCATGGATGAGGCCAGGCGGGGCCGCAAGAAGCCGGTCGTCGGCTTCATCGCCGGCCGTACGGCGCCGCCGGGGCGGCGGATGGGCCACGCCGGTGCGATTATCGCCGGCGGCAAGGGTGACGCCGAATCGAAGATCGCCGCCATGGAGGCTGCGGAAATCAGGATTTCGCCCTCGCCGGCGCGCGTGGGCAAGACGGTCGCTGAAGCATTGCGGTCTTGATTCATTCCTTGTGTCTTTTGGCTGCCGTATCCCGCTATTAAATGAGGTACGAAGACGTGCCCGCCGCCGGGGTGGGTTGATCCGCTTTTGACCATCTAGGCGTTCCTAGATCGCGCTCAACGCCACCCCAGGCTGAAACCGCCGGCCCATCGCTCAGGAAATCGCTCATGTCTCGCCAGGACGCGAACGCTGCCTTCGCTCTCACCTCCTTCCTGTACGGCGGCAATGCCCGATACATCGAAGACCTCTACGCACGCTACGAAGCCGATCCCGCCGCCGTCGACGCCGAATGGCGGTCGTTCTTCCAGAGCCTGAAAGACGACGCCCGCGACGTGGCCGAAAGCGCCCGCGGCGCGTCCTGGGGACGGCCGGACTGGCCACTGGCCGACGGCGGCGAGCTCGCTCAGGCGCCCGGCGAGTGGGCCGAGGCCGGCCGAGCAATCAGCGGCAAAGTGAACGCGCAGGCGCAGACGAAAGGCGTCGCGCTATCCGCGGCCGACGTCGAGCGTGCGACCCGCGACTCGATACGCGCGCTCATGCTGATCCGCGCCTACCGCGCCCGCGGCCATTTCCACGCCAACCTCGATCCGCTCCACCTGACGCCGCCGCACAACGAGGAGGAGCTTGATCCGCGCACCTACGGGTTCACCGAGTCCGATCTCGACCGCCCGATCTTTCTCGACCACGTGCTCGGCCTCGAATTCGGCACGCTGCGCGAGATCATCGCCATCCTGCGACGCACCTATTGCCAGACGCTGGGCGTCGAATTTCTGCACATCTCCGATGGCGCGCAGAAAGGCTGGATTCAGGAACGCATCGAGGGGCCCGACAAGGAGATCACCTTCACCCGCGAAGGCAAGCGCGCCATCCTCAACAAGCTCGTCGAAGCCGAAGGGTTCGAGAAATTCTGCGACGTCAAATTCACCGGTACCAAGCGCTTCGGACTTGACGGCGCCGAGTCGATGATCCCGGCGCTGGAGCAGATCATCAAGCGCGGCGGCGCGCTCGGCGTGCGCGAAATCGTCATCGGCATGTCCCACCGCGGACGGCTCAACGTGCTGGCGCAAGTCATGGGCAAGCCGCACCGCGCCATTTTCCACGAGTTCAAAGGCGGCTCATCGACCCCGAACGAGGTCGAAGGCTCCGGCGACGTGAAATACCATCTCGGCGCCTCGTCGGATCGTGAGTTCGACAGCAACACGGTGCACCTGTCGCTGACCGCCAATCCCTCGCATCTGGAAATCGTCGACCCGGTCGTGCTCGGCAAGGTGCGCGCCAAGCAGGATCAGCATCAGTGTACGCCGGAGGACCGCATCTGCGTGATGCCGCTCTTGATCCACGGCGACGCCGCGTTCGCCGGGCAGGGCGTGGTCGCGGAGTGCTTCGGGCTGTCGGGGTTGCGCGGTCACCGCACCGGCGGCTCGCTGCATTTCATCGTCAACAATCAGATCGGCTTCACCACCAATCCGCGCTATGCGCGCTCGTCGCCTTATCCCTCCGACGTCGCCAAGATGATCGAGGCGCCGATCTTCCACGTCAACGGCGACGATCCGGAGGCGGTCGTGTTCGCGGCCAAGGTCGCGACCGAATTCCGGCAGAAATTCCAGAAGCCGGTCGTGATCGACATGTTCTGCTACCGGCGCCACGGCCACAACGAGGGCGACGAGCCCTCGTTCACCCAGCCGCGGATGTACAAGGCCATCGCCAACCATCCCGGCGCGCTGGAAATCTACGCCAACAGGCTCGTCGGCGAGGGCGTGATCACCGAGCGCGAAGTCGAGAAGATGAAGGCCGACTGGCGCGGCCGCCTCGACGCGGAACTTGAATCCGCGCAGAACTACCGCGCCAACAAGGCCGACTGGCTCGACGGCCGCTGGGCGGGATTCAAGAGCACCGCCGACGGCGACGATCCGCGCCGCGGACGCACCGGCGTCGAGATCGGCACGCTCCAGGACATCGGCCGCAGGATCACGACGCTCGCGCCGGACTTCCACCTGCACCGCACGTTGACCCGCTTCCTGGAAAACCGGCGCCGCGCGATCGAGACCGGGACCAACATCGACTGGGCCACGGCCGAGGCGCTGGCCTTCTGCTCCTTGCTGCTCGACGGGCATCGGGTGCGGCTTTCCGGCCAGGACAGCGAGCGCGGCACCTTTTCGCAGCGTCACGCCGTGCTGTTCGATCAGGAGACCGAGAAGCGCTACACGCCGTTCAATCATCTCGCCGAGGGACAGGCGCGCTTCGAGGTCATCAACTCGATGCTGTCGGAGGAGGCCGTGCTCGGCTTCGAGTACGGCTATTCGCTGGCCGAGCCCAATGCGCTCACCATGTGGGAGGCGCAGTTCGGCGATTTCGCCAACGGCGCGCAGGTCGTGTTCGACCAGTTCATCTCCTCCGGCGAACGCAAATGGCTACGCATGTCGGGCCTGGTGTGCCTGCTGCCGCACGGCTACGAAGGGCAGGGCCCCGAGCACTCCTCGGCGCGGCTCGAGCGCTTTCTGCAGATGTGCGCCGAGGACAACATGCAGGTCGCCAACTGCACGACGCCGGCGAACTATTTCCACATCCTGCGCCGGCAGCTCAAGCGCGACTTCCGCAAACCGCTGGTCCTGATGACGCCGAAATCGCTGCTGCGCCACAAGCGTGCCGTATCGCGGCTCGACGAGATGGGGCCGGAGACCACATTCCACCGGCTGCTGTGGGACGACGCGCAGATGCCTGCTCCCGGCGCCGCGCCGGTCGCGGGGGAAGGTCGGGAGCAAGCGATCAAGCTCGTGGCCGACGACAACATCCGCCGCGTCGTCATTTGCTCCGGCAAGGTCTATTTCGATCTCTACGACGAGCGCGAGAAGCGGGGCATCGACGACATCTACCTGCTGCGTATCGAGCAGCTCTACCCGTTCCCGGCCAAGGCGCTAATGACCGAGCTGACGCGGTTCAAGCAGGCGGAAATCGTCTGGTGCCAGGAAGAGCCGCGCAACATGGGCGGATGGGTCTTCGTCGACATCTTCCTGGAATGGGTGCTCAACCAGATCGGCGCCAAGCACCGCCGCGCCCGCTACGCCGGCCGCCCGGCGTCCGCCTCGACGGCGGTGGGGCAGATGTCGCTACATGTCGCGCAGCTCAAGCAGTTTCTGGACGAGGCACTGCGCTAGCGACGACGGAGCACGACCAATGACAGATCGAGAATTTCTTCTCCGTCCTCTGTCGTGTGGCGTCCGTTGTCCCGGTGCCAGCGGTCCGGCGAACGAGGAATCAGGCCATGGCTGAGATTCGCGTGCCCACCCTTGGCGAGTCGGTGACCGAGGCGACGATCGGCAAGTGGTTCAAGAAGGCCGGCGACGTGGTGGCCGTCGACGAGCCGGTGGTGGAACTCGAGACCGACAAGGTCACGATCGAGGTGCCGTCGCCCGCAGCCGGTGTACTCACCGATGTCGCCGCCAAGGACGGCGAGACGGTCGCCGTCGGTGCGCTCCTCGGTGCGATCAAGGAAGGCGCCGGCGCGGTGCCGGCCGGTCGGCCCGATCAGAAGACCGAGCGGGCGAAAGCGGTCGATGCCGGTCCGGAACAGCCGCAGCTGAAGGAAGACCGCCCGCCCGCAGAGGCGCCGCCGCGTGCGGCGCCGCCGAAGACGGTCGCCGCCAAGGTCGCCGGCACCGACACGCCGGTGGCGCCGTCGGTGCGCAAGCTCGCCGCCGAGACTGTCATGGATGTCGCGGCCGTCCCCGGCACCGGCAAGGACGGCCGCGTCACCAAGGGCGACATGCTTGCCGCCATCGAGCGCGCGGCGGCGCAGCCGACCCCCGTTGCTCAGCCTGCTGCTGCCCTCCAGGCCCGCGCACCCTCGCCGCCTGACGACGCCGCGCGCGAGGAACGCGTGCGCATGACGCGGCTGCGGCAGACCATCGCCCGGCGCCTGAAGGAAGCGCAGAACACCGCGGCGATGTTGACGACCTTCAACGAGGTCGACATGACTGAGGTGATGGCGCTGCGTACGCGCTACCGCGAACTGTTCGAGCGCAGGCACGGCGTGAAACTCGGCTTTATGGGCTTCTTCGTGCGCGCCTGCGTGCAGGCGCTCAAGGAAATCCCCGCCGTGAACGCCGAGATCGACGGCACCGACATCATCTACAAGAACTACTATCATATCGGCATTGCCGTCGGCACCGAGCGCGGCCTCGTCGTGCCGGTGGTGCGCGACTGCGACCAGAAATCGCTTGCCGAGATCGAGAAGGCGATCGCCGATTTCGGCCGCCGCGCCCGGGACGGCGCGCTCAAGATCGAGGAGCTCCAGGGCGGCACCTTCACCATCACCAACGGCGGCATCTACGGCTCGCTGATGTCGACGCCGATTCTCAACGCGCCGCAATCCGGCATCCTCGGCATGCACAAGATCCAGGAGCGGCCGATGGTGGTTGGCGGCAAGATCGAGCCGCGGCCGATGATGTACCTCGCGCTCTCCTACGATCACCGCGTCGTCGACGGCCGGGAGGCGGTGACGTTCCTGGTGCGGGTGAAGGAGTGCCTGGAGGATCCGGCGCGGCTGATGCTCGATTTGTGAGGCTAGAGCCATGCCCTACGACCTCATCGTCATCGGCACTGGGCCCGGCGGCTATGTCTGCGCGATACGTGCCGCGCAGCTCGGGTTGAAGACGGCGGTTGTCGAGAAAAGCGCCACCTTCGGCGGCACCTGCCTCAACGTCGGCTGCATTCCCTCGAAGGCGATGCTGCATGCCTCCGAGCTCTACGAGGAGGCCGGCCACAGCTTTGCGCACATGGGGATCAGGATCGGCAAGCCGAGCGTCGATCTCGCCGCGCTGCTCAAATACAAGGATCAGAACGTTGAGGCCAACGTGAAGGGTGTCGAATACCTGTTCAAGAAGAACAAGATCGAAGCCCTTCGCGGCGCCGGGCGCATCGTCGCGCCCGGCCGCGTCGAGGTGACAGCGGCGGACGGCAAGACGCAGACTCACGAGACGAAGAACATCGTCATCGCCACCGGCTCGGACGTCGCCCGCCTCAACGGCATCGATATCGACGAGAAGCGCATTGTGTCGTCAACGGGCGCGCTCGAACTCGGCAAGGTCCCGCAGAAACTCCTCGTCGTCGGCGCCGGCATCATCGGCCTCGAACTCGGCTCGGTGTGGCGCCGCCTCGGCGCGCAGGTGACGATCGTCGAATTCCTCGACCACATCCTGCCCGGCATCGACAGCGAGGTCGCGCGGCAATTCCATCGCCTGCAGCAGAAGCAGGGCCTCGCGTTCAAGCTCTCGTCGAAGGTCACCGCGATAGACGCTTCCGGCAAAGTGCTTGAGGTGAAAGTCGAGCCGGCGGCCGGGAGCGGCGCTGCGGAGATGATCGAGGCCGACATCGTGCTGGTCGCGATCGGCCGCGTCCCCTACACCGAGGGCCTCGGCCTCGAAGCGGTCGGCGTGAACCGGGACAATCGCGGCCGCGTCGTGGTCGATGCGCATTTGCGCACGAACGTCGGCGGCATCTACGCCATCGGCGATGCCATCGCCGGCCCGATGCTGGCGCACAAGGCCGAGGATGAAGGCGTCGCCGCCGCCGAGGTGATTGCCGGGCAGGCCGGGCACGTGAACTACGAGGTCATTCCCAACGTCGTCTATACCCATCCGGAGATCGCCTCGGTCGGCAAGACCGAGGAGGAGCTCAAAGCGGCCGGCGTCGTCTATCGGGTCGGCAAATTCCCGTTCTCGGCCAACGCCCGCGCCCGGGCCAATCTCGCGACCGACGGCTTTGTGAAGATCCTTGCCGACGCCAAGACCGACCGCGTTCTCGGCGTGCATATCCTCGGGCCAGACGCCGAGACCATGATCGCCGAGGCGGCGATCGCCATGGAGTTCGGCGCCTCGGCCGAGGACATCGCGCGGACCTGCCACGCCCATCCGACCTTGAGCGAGGCGGTCAAGGAGGCGGCGCTGGCGGTCGCCAAGCGCGCGATCAATTTCTGAGGCGCAAGTCTTTCATTCCGGATCGCTGTGCTCGAACCCGGAATGACCGCAGAGCGTTATTCAACGACGATCTTGACCTCGCTGCCCGACTTCAGCCGGTCCCCCGGATCGAGCCCGTTGAGTACGCGGAAGCGTTCCACCGGCCGGTCGGCGACCGCCATCCGGGTGGCCAGCTTCTCGACCGTGTCGCTGGGCGCGACGGTCACCACCTGCAGGCGCAGCGGCTTGGCGTCCTCGATCTCGGCGAGGCTCATGCGGCGGAACGTGCCGATCGATTCGCGGAAGATGCGGTCGGTTTCGGGGCTGCGGTGCTTCGCGGCGAATATGAAGCGATAGACGTCGCTGCCGAAGCGGACGGCGTAGAGCCGGAAGTCCCATTGATCGCCCTTGGCGGCCGCCGTGGCGCCGGGAAAGCCGTTGATGGTGACCTCCTCGACAGTGCCGGGATCGATGTGCTCGATCCAGCCCGACGTCAGATATTCGGCGAGCTTCTGTTCGGCAGGCACGCGCACGACGTCGAGCCGTAGCGCCTGGCCGCCGCCATGCTTGACCCCGAGCACGGCCTGCGCGGTGTTGTCGAGGCTGAAACCGTCGGGCGCGGTGAAGGTGAAGCCGAGCCGCGGATGCAGGAAGCGCCGGCCGCGCACGAAGCCTTCGCTCGGATCCTCGCCAAACACGATTCCGTCGATGCCGGAGAGATACGCAGCCTTGTCGCGTCCACCGCCCGAGGGCTGTGGAGCGTTGAACTGGCGCGCGTTGGCGAGCGCGTTGCTGATCCGCTCCGGCGTCGCCGGATGCGACGAGAGGAAGTCGGGGGCGCGCGGATTGATGGCGGCGCCGTTCTGCTGCGGCCTGAGTTCGGAATTGTGCTCCATCGATGTGAGGAAGCGCACGGCACCATAGGGGTCGTAGCCGGCGCGCGCGGCGACGCCGATGCCGATGGCGTCGGCTTCGAATTCCTGCGCGCGCGAGAAGCCGGCCAGCGCCAGCTTCGACTTGGCGAGCGCCAGCGCCCCCACTTCCGGATCGCTGATGACGTCGGTGACGACGCGGTTCACCAAGGCGGCCTGCCGCGCCTGTTCTTCGCGGATGGCGGCGTGGCGCGCGAGCACGTGCCCCATCTCGTGGGCGAGGACGGAGGCGAGCTCGGACTCGTCGTTGGCGAGCGCGATGAGGCCGCGGGTCACGTAGAGCTGCCCGGTTGGCAAGGCGAAGGCG
Organism: uncultured Alphaproteobacteria bacterium; assembly: GCA_963833665.1. Lineage (GTDB taxonomy): Bacteria > Pseudomonadota > Alphaproteobacteria > Rhizobiales > Xanthobacteraceae > BOG-931. Next base: position 284,975 of record CAWHZA010000064.1, read on the forward strand.
TTGATCGACTGCGAATTGAGCATGGTGACCCGGTAGTGCAGGTCGGGCCGCTCCGACGCCGCGACCAGGCGATCGACGGTCTGCTCGAGCATGCCTTGCAGCCGCGGATCGTTGTAGACGCCGCCATAGGCGGCGAGGATGCGCTGATGCTCGCGCAGCGCCGCCGGGGAGATCTCGACCTCGGCCGGCTTGATCGCCGGCGGCGGCAACGACGCCTGCGTCTCAACCGGCGGAGCGGAAGCGGTGCACGCCGCGAGCATCAGCACCGCGGCGGCCAAAGCCGCGCCGGCCAGCCGGCGGCTTGCCCCTTCCGTTGGTTTCAACTCGGCCACCGCCTCACCCGTCACACCGCGCTTCACGCACGGCCTCATTCGCGGTCAATAAGTTCAATCTGTTCCGGCCGCGTCGCCTCGATCCAAGGCCCGCCGCGCTCCTCGATCCATCCGCGCACCCGGACGCGCCGCCCCGAGAGCCGTTTCGGCTCAACGCCTGCGGCTGCAAAGCTACGCTCGTTTCGCTTCAGAATCGTAACAGTGAAATCCTCGGTCCACCGTCGTCCGAAGTTGACGTAGATCGTGGCTCCGCTTTCACGCACCGATACCACCTTGCCTTCGACCAGCGCAAAGCGACCGCGCTTGGCCTGCACATCGGCGGGGTTGTCGGCGTCGAGCAAGTCATAATACGAAATGGCCCAGAGGCCAAGCTTGGCCTTGCGCGCGGCCCGTTCGCGGGCGAGGAGTTCCGTCGCGCATTCGCGCGTGCCGATCCGGCCGCCGACGCGGGCAAATCCCCCGGCAAGCAAGTCGGCCTGGACCGAGCGTTCGATCCCCTCGCGGGCCGTCGACGTGTAGGCCAGGATCCTGCCGTACCGGTCGGCGGCAGCGTCCGCACGCCGCAGCACGATGTCGGCTCCTTCGAGCAGCGCCGCGAGGGCGTCCTTCGCGGCAACGCCGCCCGGCGCGGCTTCGGCCTCTCGGGCTTCTCCCGGGGCAGCGAGTGGCGGCACTTCGATAGCGGCGAGACGAACTTCGCGGCCGTCCTCAAGAGCGAAAGTGCGACCGTCGACAATACGGCCCGCCGCCCCGCGCGCGATGGCATCGCCGCCGCACGGAAGCGCACTCACGGGTTGCTCCTGCGCCGCGGCGCCGAGACCTCCGAACATGACTGCCAGATGGGCCGCAACGGCCGCGGCCAGGCCCCCGTCCCGCCAGCCGATCATCGGCGTCAATGGAAAGGCGGCAATGCGGCAGCACTACGGCAAATGACGTCACGCGTCCGGCCTGCTGACCCGCGGTTGGGACAAGAGGTGGGTAGGGGGCAGTGGCCGGGGCCCAGCCGCCGGTCAGCCCGCCTTCCTGTGTCGTGCGCCCGTTCGCGCCTTGCCTGACTCGGCCTGTTGCGCCGTCTTCTTCCCGGCAATCGGCAGCAGCATCTCCTTTTGCCCCGCCGCGGCCTTGCGGCCTTTCTTCGCCGCAGGCGGGCGTCCGCTCTGCGCCTCCGCCTGGACCGAGCGGCGCAGGGCGTCCATGAGGTTGATGACCTTGCCGGTCGGCTGCTCCTTCGGGATTTCGATCTTTTCGCCCTTGGACTTTTTCGCGATCAGTTCCTTGAGCGCGTGCTCGTAGTGATCCTCGAATTCCGCGGGCTTGAAGTGCCCGGTCTTGGTTTCGACGATATGCCGCGCCAGATCCATCATGTCCTTGGTGAGCTTCACGTTCGGGATGTCGTCGAAAAATTCCTTCTCGTCGCGCACCTCGTAGGGATAGCGCAGCAGCGTGCCCATCAGGCCCTTCCCGCGCGGCTCCATGGCCATGACGTGCTCGCGGCTGGTGAGCACCACGCGCCCGACCGCGACCATCTTCATCTGCTCGATGATGCTGCGGATCACGACGAAGGCGTCCTGCCCCACCTTGCCGTCGGGAGCGATGTAGTAGGGGCGGACGTTGTAGAGGTCGTCGATCTCGCTGCGCGGCACGAACTCGTCGATCTCGATCGTCTTGGTGCTTTCCAGCGCGATCGATTCAAGCTCCTCGTCGCTGATCTCGACGTATTCGCCCTTGGCCACCTCGTAGCCCTTGATGATCTGGTCGGACGGCACTTCCTCGCCGGTCTCCGCGTCGACCTTGCGGTAGCGGATGCGGTTGCCGGTCGCGCGATTGATCTGATGAAAGCTGACCTTCTCCCGTTCGGAGGTCGCCGGAAAAAGGGCGATCGGGCAGGAAACGAGCGAGAGCCGCAAATAGCCTTTCCAATACGCACGCGGGGCCACGGTCTGCTCCTTACTGACGGCAACTGCAGTCGGGTTTTTGTGACAACGATGTGGAAATAGACTGACGGCAACTGCAGTCGGGTTTTTGTGACAACGATGTGGATAATAGCGTGTTCCAGGCGCCGGGTGGAGGTACGCGCTGCGTTGTGTTTCTGGTTTGTTCCAGAAGAGCCGGGTTTAGGGTAAAGTGATTGCTTAGAATTGATTCGGTTGGGACCGGAAGATGACCGCAAGAGCCCATATGCGACGACAAAGGCCACAACTGCGGACCTTCTACGCAACCATGCTGGTCACGCGCGTCGAGCAATGGTGGGTCGAAGCCGCAAGCGCCGAAGAGGCGCAGGAACTCCTCGCTTCCGGACAGGGCCATCACGCCTCGATCGGCGAGCGCGTCCATGTCGAGTTGGGCATGATGAGCGAAGACGCGGCGTGAGCGCAGGCCGTCGGCGGCAGCTCGCCGCGGAGTCGTTGCCTGTTGTGGCCTTGTGCAAACGCGCCGCGGGTTTGAAAGCGTCGAGCTCGGCCCCAGAAAAATATTAAAATCTGCGAGAAAGGTTCCGCGTGTGGGATCCGCGGCCCCCCTGGTCCGGCGCGGCACCGGTCATCTATACTTCCAAGTTGTGTGTCTTTCGTCACGCGCATTTCCGACCGGCAAGAGGCGTACCGACTTGACCGACCGTGATCGCGCCCAAGGGTCCCTGGCCAGCCGCGTCAATGAGCTGGCCGCCTTGTACGAATTCACCGAACGGTTGTTTCGCACCAAATCCTCAGCGGACATCTACAGCGCCGGCATGGACGCCGTGCGCACCGCCTTGGGCTGCACGCGCGTCGCCATCCTGTTGTTCGACGATCACGGCGTCATGCGCTTCGTCGCGTGGCGCGGACTGTCGGAGGAATACCGCGACGCCGTCGCCGGACATTCGCCGTGGAGCGCCGAGGAAGCCGAGCCAAGCCCGGTCTGCATCGACGACGTTGCCCATGCCGATCTGTCCGCGACGCTGAAAGCGCTCTTGCGCCGTGAGCGCATCGGCGCGCTCGCTTTCATTCCGCTGCTGGCGCACGGCAAGCTGATCGGCAAGTTCATGATCTATTACGATCGGCCGCGCCCATTCGGCGACGCCGAGATCGATCTTGCCCTGACCATCGCCCGCCAGCTTGGCTTCGCGATCGAACGAAGCCGCGCCGAGGACGCCTTGCGTGGCCGGGAAGCGGCGCTGGAGGACATCATCAACCGCACGCCGTTCATGCTGACGCGCTGCAATCGTGCATTCAAATTTCTCTTCGTCAGCCGGGCCTACGCCGAAATGATCGGGCTGCCGCCGGAAGCCATTATCGGCAAACCCATTCGCGACATCATCGGCGAAGAAGCCTTCAACATGATTGTTCCAAATGTCGAGCGCGTGCTCCGGGGAGATCGCGTGGAATACGAGCACGCGATTCCGTTGCGGACGATCGGTACGCGCGTGCTGCGCGGCGTCTACACGCCGGAGGTGGACGACAAGGGCGTGGTGCAGAGCTGGCTCGGATCGCTGCTCGACATCACCGAGCGCAAGCAGGCGGAGCTGCGCCTTGCCGCCCTCAACGAGCGGCTCGAGGCCGAGGTCGAAAGGCGCACGCGCGAACGCGACCGCATCTGGAACGTCTCCGAGGATCTGCTCGGCGTTTCGACCTTCGCAGGCTACTTCGTCAGCATCAATCCGGCGTGGACGAAGACGCTCGGGTGGAGCGACGCGGAGATCAAAAGCCTGCACGTGAACGAGCTGCGCCATCCGGACGATGCGCCGCATTCGCTCGCCGCGCGCGATCAGCTCGCGCGCGGCGGGCCGACCGTACGGATAGAAAATCGCTTTCGGCACAAGGACGGCTCCTGGCGCTGGATCGCCTGGACGATGACGACGGACGACGGGCTGATCTATGTCGCGGGCCGGCACGTCAGCGCCGAGAAGGAAGCGGCCGCGGCGCTCGAGCGCGCCCACCAGCAGCTCGCCAATGCGCAGAAGATGGAAGCGCTCGGGCAGCTCACCGGCGGCGTGGCCCATGATTTCAACAATCTCTTGATGATCGTCGGCGGCTATGCGCAGTCGCTCAAGCGCCGCCGGGCGGAGGCGAAGGACGTTCGCGCGCTCGAGGCCATCGAGGCGGCGGTGTCGCGCGGGGAAAGCTTGACCCGGCAGTTGTTGTCGTTCTCACGGCGGCAGCCGCTCGATCCGGTCGTCACTCATCCGGCCGCAGCCGTCGACGCCATCCGCGACGTCCTCTCCGGCTCGACGCGCGTGAACATCGACCTGTCGATCGGCATCGCCAAAGGCACCTGGCCGATACGCGTGGACCGGTCGGAATTCGCGCTCGCGCTGGTCAATATCGCGATCAACGCGCGCGACTCGATGCCCGAGGGCGGCCGACTGTCGATCTCCACCGAGAACGTCACGCTGCAACCTGGAGACATCCCGGACGGCCTTTCCGGCGACCATGTCGCGCTGCGCATCGCCGACACCGGCTGCGGGATCGCGGCGGATGTTCTGCCCCGCGTCTTCGAGCCGTTCTTCACCACCAAAGAGGTGGACAAGGGCACGGGCCTCGGACTCTCGCAGGTCTATGGCTTTGCGCGGCGCTCGGGCGGTACCGTGATCATCGCCAGCGAATTGCGGCGCGGCACGACGGTCACGGTCTATCTGCCGCGCAGCCGCGGCCGGCTCCCGGCGCCGCCGACCGAACAGAGCGCGCCGCACCGGCGCGGACGACAGGAAACCATCCTGGTCGTCGAGGACAACAGTGACGTGCGAAGCGTCGCGGTCTCGCTGTTGGCGGAGCTCGGCTACCGAACGGTCGAAGCGGAAACCGCCGCCGCCGGCGTGGACATGCTCGAGCGGGGACACGTCGATCTCGTCTTCACCGACGTGGTGCTCCCGGGGGCGATGGACGGTCTCGCGCTCGCGCAGAAGATCACGACGGTGCGACCGGAGCTTCCCGTCGTGCTGACGACCGGCTACGCCAGGAGCCTCGACGGCGATCCCGGTTATGCGGTCCTGCGCAAGCCGTACGACTTATCCAGTCTCGGCCGCGTCATCCGCGCCGCCATCGATGCGAAAGGCGGCCGCCAGCCTGCGCGCGGCCAACGCCCGGCGGTCAAGCCGTCTTTTGCTCGCTGAGCCCGAGCTCTTTGATCATCTCCTCGCGCATGATGAACTTCTGCACCTTGCCGGTGACGGTCATCGGGAAGGCATCGACGAACTTGATGTAGCGCGGGATCTTGTAGTGCGCGATCTGGCCCCGGCAGAAGCTCTGCACGTCCTCGGCGCTGGCGCTGGCGCCGGGCTTGAGCTTCACCCAGGCGCATAGCTCCTCGCCATACTTCAGGTCAGGCACGCCCACCACCTGGACCGCCTCTATCTTGGGATGGCGGAACAAAAACTCCTCGATCTCGCGCGGATAGACGTTCTCGCCGCCGCGGATCACCATGTCCTTGATCCGGCCGACGATGTTGCAGTAGCCGTCTTCGTCGATCGTGGCGAGATCGCCGGTATGCATCCAGCCGGCGCGGTCGATCGCCTCCGCCGTCCTTTCCTCATCGCCCCAGTAGCCGCGCATCACCGAATAGCCGCGCGTGCAGAATTCGCCCGACGTTCCCGGCGGCACGATGCGGCCGTCGCCGTCGACGATCTTGATCTCGACGTGCGGATGGACGCGGCCGACGGTGGCGACGCGGCGCTCAAGCGGATCGTCGCAGGAGGTCTGCGTGCTCACCGGGCTGGTCTCGGTCATGCCGTAGGCGATCGTCACGTCGCGCATGTTCATCTCGTCGACGCAGCGCTTCATCACCTCGATCGGGCATGGCGAGCCGGCCATGATGCCGGTGCGCAGCGAACTGAGATCGAAACGCTTGAATTCGGGGTGGCCGAGCTGGGCGATGAACATGGTGGGCACGCCGTAGAGCGCCGTGCAGCGCTCCGCCTCGACGGCTTCGAGCGTCGCCAGCGGGTCGAACCCTTCCGCGGGATAGATCATCGCCGCGCCGTGGCTGATGCAGGCGAGGTTGCCGAGCACCATGCCGAAGCAGTGGTAGAGCGGCACCGGAATGCAGACGCGGTCGTGGTCGGTGAGCCGCATCGCCTCACCGATGAAGTAGCCGTTGTTGAGGATGTTGTGGTGGGTCAGCGTCGCTCCTTTGGGCGCGCCGGTGGTGCCGCTGGTGAACTGGATGTTGATCGGGTCGTCGAATTGCAGCTTGCCGGCGAGGTCGGCGAGCGCGGCGCGGTGGCGGTCGCCGCCCATGCCGAGCACATCGTCAAAACGCAAAAAGCCGCGGGCGTCGCCCTCGCCGATGCGAATGAGCGTGGCCAGCGCCGGCAGCCGCTTTGCCTGCAACCTGCCGGGAGCGGAGCGCTCGATCTCCGGCGCAAGCTCGCGCAGCATGCCGACATAGCTGCTGGACTTGAACGAATTGGCCGTGACCAGGGCTTTGCAGCCGACCTTGTTGAGCGCGTATTCGAGCTCGGACAGGCGATACGCGGGGTTGATGTTGACGAGGATGAGACCGGCCTTCGCCGTCGCGAATTGCGTGATTGCCCATTCGGAGTTGTTCGGCGACCAGATGCCGACCCGATCGCCAGGAGCGAGCCCGAGCGCCAGCAGCCCGGCGGCGAACGCGTCGGTTTTGGCTCTCAGCTCGCCATAGCTCCAGCGGACGTTTTGCTGGCGCACGATCAGCGCGTCGCGGGTACTCCAGCGCTCCGCCGCCTGATCGAAATGCACGCCGATGGTCTCGCCGATCAATGGCGTCATCGAGACGCCGTGGGCATAGCTTTGCGTCAGCTCGACCATTTTTCCTCCCGGCGTCATTGCGTCGGCGTGCAGGGCCGCGTGTTTTGAATGCGCCCTGGCGATTTTCTTCTCGGCGTGTGCGCCGGCTGCACCTCATTTAGCGATGTTCGCGGCCGGCGGCTACTCCGGGCGATCAGCGGACCGCAGTTCCGCGCTGAACGCAGAATATGCCGGGGGCAACAGGCGCGCGAGGATGCGAGCCCAGGCGCGCTGTCCGGTCGCATCGGCGATCAGGTCCTGGCGGATTTCGATCAAAACATGCGGCAAGCCGCGGCGTTCGCCGTGCACCGGGATGGTGTAATCGGTCGTGTCGCTCACGACATAGGGCTCTTGGTCGCCGACGATGAGGCCTGGCTCGTTCTGCAGCAGCGCCAAGACTTGCCGGGCGAAACGCGGATCGCGGTTGTACATGACGCCAGCGTGCCACGGCCGCGCCACGCCTTTGAACACCGGCGTGAAGCTGTGCAGGGCGATCAGCACTGTGGCGCAGCCGGCTTGCCGTCGGCGCTCGAGCTCGGCGGCGATGCGCTCGTGGTACGGCGTGAAGATCTCGCGCACGCGCGCCGCTCGGCTGGCCTCGCTCAGGCCGACATTGCCCGGGATGGGGGTGAGTTCGCTCATCTCCGGTATCGAGGCTGCCACATCAGGCGGCCGGTTGCAGTCGATCACCAGCCGCGAATAGTCTTGTTGGATCAGCGTCGCATCGAGCGCGTCGGCCAGGACGCGGCCGAGACCGGCGATGCCGATGTCCCAGGCGATGTGCCGCTCGCAGTCGGCCGCGTCGAGGCCGAGCCGGCCCAGTGCGCGCGGCATGTTGTTGCCGGCATGATCGGCGACCAGCATGAACGGCGACGATCCCTCTTCATGGCGGACCGTGACCGGGACCGGCTCGTCGGCCGCGAGCAGCGTTTCCGCCATCACGTTCGTCGGTCCTCGCGGGTGCGGGAGGTACACATTGCGGCAAGACGTGATTGCAGTCATAAACAATCATCGCGGCAATGGGACGGCTCATGATCACTGAAATCGCACAAATCGACGTCAAGCCCGGCATGGAAGCGGAATTCGAGGCCGGCGTGAAGAACGCGGCGCCGATTTTCAAGCGTGCCAAGGGATGCCACGCCATGGAGCTGCAACGTTCGATCGAGCAGCCGAGCCGCTATCGGCTGTTCGTCACCTGGGAGACGGTCGAGAACCACAATATCGACTTTCGCGGCTCGCCCGATTTTCAGGAATGGCGCAAGCTCGTCGGCCATTGCTTTGCCTCCCCGCCGCAGGTCGAGCACGTGCAGCAGGTTTTGCAAGGGTTTTGACCGCCTGTTTGTCAGTCCCGATTGCTGCGAAGCGGCAAGGCCGGAATCCATTCCCACGGACTATGATTGTTGGTTCCGGGCTCCTCGCGGAGCCTGTCATCGGGCCGGCCCCTTCGGGGCAGGCCCGTTGGCTCGGCCCCACGGGAAATGACGGCGTCAGGCGCGTGCCCGCTGCTCGACGTTGGCGATCCGGTCCGGCACGCCGAACTCGCGCCGGCAGACTTCGGCCAGCATGGCGACGCCGGCGCGGATCGTTTCGTGCGAGGGATTGGCAAAGCACAGCCGCGTGCGGCTTTTGCCGTGGCCCGGGTCTGTCGACCACTCGGCGCCCGGATTGATGGCGACGCCGGCGGCGAGCGCCGGCTGAAACAATTTTTGGGTATCGACCGCGTCCGGAAGTTTCACCCAGAGAAAGATGCCGCCCTTCGGATCGTCGAACTCGGCCGCGGTGCCGAACTGCTCGTTGAGTGCATCCATCAGCGTTTCGAGCTTGGCCCGCAGTCCGCGCGTCAGCCGCGGCACGTGCGCGTCGAAATGCGGGGCGCAAAATTCGCCGAGCACCATCTGTTCGAGGGCGCCGGAGCCGGCATCGGTCTTGAGCGCGAGCATGCGCGCGAGCACGTCCCATTCGGCGACGATGTAGCCGACGCGCAGCGCCGGCGCGATCGACTTGGAGAACGAGCCGATATGAATGACGCCGCCGTGTTGGCTCATGCCGTGGAGCGCCGGCGGCCGCCGGCCGTCCCAGATGAGATCGGCGTAGCAATCGTCCTCGAAGATCGGCACGCCGTGCTCTGCGGCGAGGCGCAACAGCTCATGCCGGCGTGCTTCGCTCATGATCGTGCCGGTCGGATTCTGCACGGTTGGAATGGTGTAGATGTATTTCGGGCGCACGCCGCGGCGCTTGAGGTCGTCTAGCGCGGCTGCGAGCGCGTCCATGCGCATGCCCTCGGCGTCGAGCGGGACGCCGACGGCCGTAACGCCAAGCCGCACCAGACGCGTCAGTGCGCCCTGATACGTCGCCTGCTCGATGATGACGGTATCGCCGCGATCGAGGAGGATGCCGTTGACGAGATCGATCGCCTGCAGCGAGCCGGAGGTGATGAGGATTTCGTCGGCATCGCACGAGATGCCGGCGGCGCGCTTGAGCTTCTGCGCGAGGAAGTCGCGCAGCGGACGGTAGCCGAGCGGGCCGCTGGCAAGCCCGTACGTCGCGAGGTTCCTGCCTTCGCGCGCGAGCACGTCGGTCGCCGCCTTCAGCAACTCATCGACCGGAACATGATCGGCGTCGTTGTGGCCGCCGGTGAAATTGTACTTGGCGAAGCCCGTCCACTTGACGGCCGGCGGCGGCAGCCCGGGTGCCAGCAGTGGCGCGAAATCGAATGAAGTCATTGATCCATTTCCCCTGCGGTGCCCGCCATCTTCGTGTGGCGGAATGCTAGAACAGCCACACTTTCCCCGCTACCGGACTCGGCCCATATTCGAGCCATGGCGAAAAGCCCCGACCGGTCGGCTCCGCCGAAGTATCGCGATCCGGCTAAACATTCGAAGAAAGACCCCGCGAAACCGACGCGCGCCAAGGCGGCGCGGCCGGATTCGGCGCCGCTTGACCCATCGCTTGCGGATTTGCTCAACCCCGGCATCGGCCGCGGCCGCGCCGGCGTCGGATCGCAGACCGGCCTCGATGAAAAGAAGCGCGCGTCTACTCCCTCCCCCCTTGTGGGGGAGGGAAGGGAGGGGGGGCGTGCGGCCGGGCACCACGCGTCGGCTACCGCACAGGGCCCGTCAGAACCAGAGCGTCGCCTCCCGACCCCCACCCCTGGCCCCTCCCCACAAGGGGGAGGGGAAGAGCGAGCGGTGGGGGAGGATCGAGAGCGCGGGGAACAGCAGCCATCGAAGCTCGCGCCGCCGCCCGACAATTCGTGGGATCGCCGCGCCGATTTCGCCAACGCGCACCGGGCGCGCGCCTCGGTGGCGCGCGGCTTTGGCGAGCCGCCGCAGCAGGGCTATGTCGGCAAGACGCCGGTGCCGCCGGGCGAGCTCGATCCGGACCTCGCCCGCGCGCTGGGTATCGATGAGCAGGAAGGAGACGCCGAAAGCGACGCGGAGCGCGGCGTGATAACTCCTGACATGGGGCCGGCGCACTTGCGCTTGCGGCGGCCGGGCCGCGGCGAGGTTGCGACCGTTGCCGGTCTCGCCAGCCAGCAATCGCTCGACAGGTTGCTGCGCGAAGGCCGGGCCGAGTTTCTCGATCGCCCGTGGACGCCGCACCGGCCGCCGCGGCCGGAGAAGTCGGAAGGCGGCCGGCGCCTCGTCATCAAGGCCGATTTCGAGCCGCAGGGCGACCAGCCGCAGGCGATCGCCGAGCTGGTCGAAGGCGTGCGGCGCAACGACCGCACCCAGGTCCTGCTCGGCGTCACCGGCTCGGGCAAGACCTTCACCATGGCGAAGGTGATCGAGGAGACGCAGCGCCCCGGACTGATCCTCGCGCCCAACAAGACGCTGGCGGCGCAGCTCTATGGCGAGTTCAGGACCTTCTTTCCCGACAACGCGGTGGAATATTTCGTCTCCTATTATGACTACTACCAGCCGGAGGCGTACGTCCCGCGCACCGACACCTATATCGAGAAGGAATCCTCGATCAACGAGCAGATCGACCGCATGCGCCACGCGGCGACGCGCTCGCTGCTCGAGCGCGACGACGTGATCATCGTCGCTTCGGTGTCGTGCATCTACGGCATCGGCTCGGTCGAGACCTATTCGGCGATGACGTTCTCGCTCAAGCGCGGCGAGCGCATCGACCAGCGGGCGCTGCTCGCCGACCTGGTCGCGCTGCAGTACAAGCGCTCGGCCGGCGACTTCTATCGCGGCTCGTTCCGGGTGCGCGGCGACGCCATCGAGATTTTTCCCGCCCACTACGAGGATCGCGCCTGGCGCGTGTCGCTGTTCGGCGACGAGCTTGAATCGATCCACGAATTCGATCCGCTCACCGGGCAGAAGACCGACGAACTCGAATTCGTGAAGATCTACGCCAACTCGCACTACGTGACACCGCGGCCGACGCTGCTACAGGCGATCGCCGGCATCAAGATCGAGCTGCGGCACCGCCTCGACCAGCTCAATGCCGCCGGCCGGCTGCTCGAAGCGCAGCGCCTGGAGCAGCGCACGCTCTACGATCTGGAAATGATGGAGGCGACCGGCAGCTGCGCCGGTATCGAGAACTATTCGCGTTATCTCACCGGCAGAAAACCCGGCGAGCCGCCGCCGACCCTGTTCGAATACGTTCCCGACAACGCGCTCGTCTTCGTCGACGAGAGCCACGTCACCGTGCCTCAGCTCGGCGGCATGTATCGCGGCGACTTCCGCCGCAAGGCGACGCTCGCCGAGTACGGCTTCCGCCTGCCCTCGTGCATGGACAACCGGCCGCTGCGCTTCGAGGAATGGGACGCGATGCGGCCGCAGACGACGGCGGTCTCCGCGACGCCCGGGCCGTGGGAGATCAACGAAGCCCGCGGCGTGTTCACCGAGCAGGTGATCCGTCCGACCGGCCTCATCGACCCGCCGGTCGACGTGCGCCCGGCGCGCACGCAGGTCGACGACCTCGTCGGCGAGGTTCGGCAGGTGGCGCAGCAAGGCTACCGCGCGCTCATCACCGTGCTCACCAAGCGCATGGCCGAGGATTTGACCGAGTACCTGCACGAGCAGGGCATCCGTGTGCGCTACATGCATTCCGACATCGACACCATCGAGCGCATCGAGATCATCCGCGACCTGCGGCTCGGCGCCTTCGACGCGCTGGTCGGCATCAACCTGCTGCGCGAGGGCCTCGACATTCCCGAGTGCGCGCTGGTCGCCATCCTCGACGCCGACAAGGAAGGCTTTCTGCGCAGCGAAACGAGCCTGGTGCAGACCATCGGCCGCGCCGCGCGCAACATCGACGGCCGCGTCATCCTCTACGCCGACGGCGTCACCGGCTCGATGGAGCGCGCCATGGCCGAAACCAGCCGGCGGCGCGAGAAGCAGGAGGCATTCAACGCCGCGAACGGCATCACGCCGGAGAGCGTGCGCAAGGGCATCGCCGACATTCTCGACAGCGTCTACGAGCGCGACCACGTGCTGATCTCGACCGGCGCCGGCAGCGGCGGCGAGTTCGCGGAAGCCGCGACCATCGGCCACAATTTCGAGGCGGTGATCGGCGACCTGGAGACGCGCATGCGCGCTGCCGCCGCCGATCTCGACTTCGAGGAGGCGGCGCGGCTGCGCGACGAGCTCAAACGCCTGCGTTCCACCGAGCTCGCGGTGATCGACGACCCGACTTCCAAATATCCTGCTTCGCCCTCTCCCCGCGCGCGGGGAGAGGGTCGGGGTGAGGGGGCTTCGAGGAGAGCTCAGAATCGCGGCGGCGCACGCTCACCCGGATCGCTTCGCGATCCGACCTCTCCCCGCGCGGCGGGGCGAGGTGAAGCGGGGCGAGGTGAAGGAAGCAAAGTCCACAAGCCCGCGCTCGACGAGATGGGCATCGCGCTCTACCACGAGGTTGCGCCGCACCGGGCCGACGCGGCTCGGCGCGGCAGTCCGCGCAAGCCGAACCTCGACGAGATGGGCCCCGCCGTTGAGTCGGTGCCCGGCAAGCGCGATCCTTCCGGCCCGCGCTCGACCCTCGGCCGCCCCGGCATGCGCGGCGGCTGGAAGCCGCGGCGGCGTTAGGACGGGCGGTTCGGCCCGCTCCTCTCGGTCGTCGATCTGACAGCGCAGAGGGCGAAGCATCCCGCTTCCCCTCTCCCCGCGCCGCGGGGAGAGGTGCTTGCCGCGAACTTCAACAAAAATCCGCCAGGCGCGTTGTTAGGAACCAAGCCGTGCAGGTCGCGTTGGCCCAGCGACCACCGAACACATGCGAGAGGAGAGACCCGGAAATGGCGGCAAAAGAGAAGGCGCTCGATGACCTGTTCGAGGAGACTCTCAAGGACATCTTCTACGCCGAGAACAAGATCCTGAAAGCGCTGCCGAAGATGGCGAAGGCGGCACACTCCGAGGAACTCAAGGCGGCCTTCGAGAAGCACTTGAAGGAAACCGAGGGCCAGGTGTCGCGGCTGGAAAAGGTGTTCGACATGATCGAGGTCGCCCCGAGAGGCAAGAAATGCGAGGCGATCGAAGGCATGATCGAGGAGGGCGCCGAGATCATGAAGGAGTTCAAGGGCGCCCCCGCGCTCGATGCCGGGCTGGTCTCGGCCGCCCAGGCCGTCGAGCACTACGAGATCGCGCGCTACGGAACCCTGAAGCGTTGGGCCGAGCAACTCGGCCTCGACGAGGCCGCGGGGCTGCTGGAGGAGACGCTGGAAGAGGAAAAGAACACCGACGAGGCGCTGACCGAACTCGCCGAAGCGACGATCAACGAGCACGCGCAGGCAGCGGAATAGACTGACCGCCGCCCGATCTTGCCCTGCGCACATCCCGAACGCGACGCGCCCGGCGCCGCCGAAGCGCCGGGCGCGGTTGCGTATGCGGCTGTAGGTCGCCGGAATGGGTGTCGATGAAGAGATGGGTGTGGATGAAGAAATGAAGGCGTCGATCTACTTCACCACCGCCGCGACGCCGGCGCGCGCCACCTGCGCGTCCTGCGAGGAAAGGGCGCCGGAGACGCCGATCGCGCCGATGATCTTGCCGTCGAGCATGACCGGGAGGCCGCCTTCGAGCGGGGTGATGTCCTTCACCGCGAGCAGCCGCAGCCCGGCGCCGCCGGCGGCGATGGCGTCGTCGAGCGCCTTGCTCGGCCGCTTGAAGCGCAGAGCGGTGTTGGCCTTGCCCTCAGAGGCGCCGATCGAGGCGAGCTGGGTGTTGTCGAACTTGTGGAACATCACCATGTTGCCGCCGCTGTCGAGGATAGCGATCGCCACCTGCCAGGAATTCTTCGCCGCCTCGAGCTCGGCCGCCGCCATCACCCGCTTGGCCTGCTCGAGCGTGATCGGCGGTCCGTAGGGCGGCGGTGGCGCCTGCGCCGTGCCAGCGGGTTGCTGGGCTGTAGCGGGCCCGGCGGCCAGCGCCAACGCGACCAACGCGCCTGCGAGGGCGAGCATCCGGGGCATCTGCAGCACCTCCACTGGGCGCGCCGCTCTCCGCGGCTCCGCCGCACAATAAGCGGCAAATCCGGCTGGTGGAAGCGGTCGCTACCGCGCACGTTGGCCGCTCACGCTCGAAGCGCACGTGCTGTTGTGGGTGCGAGAAAGCAGTGTGCCCCCATCAACCTCTAGCGGAGAGAACCGCGAACGGCTTGACGGCGAGAACAAACTTTCGTCAGGGCCGCGAGAAACACCGCTTGCTCCTTGTCGATCGTCGGAGGCAGGATTGCGCCGGAGCGAGGGCCGCAGCCGGCATACTTTCCGGCGAGGCCGCGAATCGCGGTGGCTCGGCTGCCAAGCGAAAAACGTGATCGCAATTGCGGCTGCGCCGCAACCCGCCAAGGCTTATATTTCGCCGGTACGCAGGAGGTGCCGACATGTTCACGTTGCGGAAGAAGCTTGAAATGCCGGCGGCCGACGATGCCTTGCCGGGGCGTCCGACGCCCATGGCCACTGCCCGGGAGCATTTTCTTACCGGGCGCCCGCTCAAGGGACCCTATCCCGAAGGGCTCGCCATGGCGATGTTCGGGCTCGGCTGCTTCTGGGGCGCCGAACGGAAATTCTGGGAGCTCGGCGACGGCATCTACGTGACCGCGGTCGGCTATGCCGGCGGCCTCACGCCCAATCCCACCTACGAGGAGGTGTGCAGCGGCCGTACCGGCCACAACGAGGCAGTGCTCGTGGTCTACGATCCGAAGAAGATCTCCTACGAGCGGCTGCTCAAGGCGTTCTGGGAGAACCACGACCCGACGCAGGGCATGCGGCAGGGCAATGACGTCGGCACGCAATACCGCTCCGGCATCTACGTGTTCACGCCGGCGCAGCGCGCGGCCGCCGAGGCGTCGCGCGCGGCCTATGCCAAAGCGCTCGCCGCCGAAGGCATGGGGCCGATCACCACCGAGATCCGCGATGCGCCGCCTTTCTATTTCGCCGAGGATTACCACCAGCAATATCTGGCGAAGAACCCGCAGGGCTATTGCGGCCTCGGCGGCACCGGAGTGAGCTGCCCGATCGGCGCGGGCGTTGCGGCGCACTGACCGCCGTTTTCCGGCGCAGAAAGCAATAGCGCTACGTGGGCGTGCGGACGCATTTCTGCGGCCGCTGGGCCGTCCGGTGAGGGATTGTTAACCATACCGGCCGTTAATCGGGCCTCAACGTTCGCTCGAACGGGGCCCAACGGCGCGTATGCGGACCGCCCGCTTCCTCATACTGTTGCTTGCCGCCGCCGTTGCCGCGGCAGGATGTGCGCGGCAACCGCCGGCCCCCGTCGCGGTAGCGGTCGCGGCGCCGCCCCCGGCTCCCGGCATAGACAATGTCATTTATGGTCCTGCGGGACCGCCGCTTGTGCCCGTGGCGGCCGCGCCGCCTCTAGGCGCCGTCGCTGTCCCGGCCCCCATGGCCTATGCGCCGTTCGTCGATGAGGGCGCCTATACTTTGGACGCCGGCGACCGGCTGCGCATCGTCGTGTTCGGCCAGGAGGGCCTGACCAATTCCTACGCCGTCGACGCGAGCGGCCACATCGCCATGCCGCTCATCGGCTCGGTGCTGGCGCGCGGGGCGACGACCGACCAGCTTTCGCGCCGGATAGCCGACAAGCTGCGCCAAGGTTACATCCGCGAGCCGCACGTCGCGGTCGAGATCGAGGCCTATCGCCCGTTCTTCATCCTCGGCGAGGTCACCCAGCCGGGCCAATACCCCTATGTCGCGAACATGACCCGTCGAGACCGCGGTGGCGATCGCCGGCGGTTTCGCGCCGCGCGCCTTCCGCCAGACCGTCATCGTCACCCGCTTCGTCAACGGCGAGCAGCTGCGCATGACCGTGCCGGTCAATTGTCCCGTGCGTCCGGGCGACACGGTGAATGTGCAGGAGCGGTGGTTCTGACAGACGACAGGCGATGGACGACAGGCGAAGGCACAGCCTCCGTCGTCCGCCATCTGACCTCTACTTCTGCACGTGCTTCTGCAGGAACGCGATCGCGCGCCGCCAGGCGACCTTGGCGGCTCCTTCGTCGTAGCTGCCGCGCTCGTCGCAATAGAAGCCGTGCTGGGCGTCGGGATAGACGTAGATTTCGCAATCCCCGCCGCGCTTCTGCTTGATGATCTCGACGTCGGTCATCGGTATCGAGGCATCCTTCTCGCCGAAGTGAAGCTGCGTCGGGATCTTCGGCTTCTCGTCGGCGTTCTTCGCGATCTGGCCGCCGTAGAAGCCGATCGCGGCGGACAGGCCGTTGAGCTTGGCGGCGGCGAGGAAGGCGATCGTGCCGCCCATGCAGAAGCCGATGATGGCGACCGGGCCTTCCTTCTTGAGGTCGTCGATGGCCGCCTGGGTGTCGCGCATCATCGCGCCCCAATCGGGATTGGCGACAAACTTGCGGGCGTTGGCAATTTCGTCCGGCGAGTACCCGCTCTCGAAGTTCGGTTGCTGCCGATCGAACAAGGCCGGCGCCTCCGCGGCATAGCCTTCGGCAGCGAGCCGGTCGCACACCGCGCGGATGTGATGATTGACGCCAAAGATTTCCTGGATGACGACAACGCCACCCTTGGCCGGCCCGCTCGGATCGGCGCGGTAGGCGCCGAGCTTGAAACTGTCCGCGGCGACAAGTGAGAATTGCTTACCCAAGACGATCCTCCTTCGACTGCAAATGCCCGCGCCCCGGGGCGCCGGACTAGCACAGATCGTCAGGCCTGTCGCTTTGGTCGGGATCGTCAGGCGCTCGCGCGGGACTTGGGGCGCGGCCTTCGTCCGGGCGCCACGACGAAGAGTTCAGCGGGTGACGACAATGAAATCCGTGCCCTGGCCGGTTTCGCCGCCGAGATCATGATCGGAAACAACCAGGGAGGAGCCGGCGACCATCAGCTCGGAAATGCGCTCGATCACGCCCTGAGGAATCTCGATGCGCGCGAGCGCGCCTTGCGGGGTCTCCGGCGGCGGCGGATCGAGCACCGGCTTGGCCGCATGTTCCTCGCGAAGCCGGCCCCTGGCGGAATTGACGGGTGGCTGATCGCGCCCCGATGACTCGCCGGGAAGCGAAACGACATTCCAGCGGAAGGTCGAGCCGTCGGGCAAATATTCCATCGCCGTGAACACGTGCGTGCCAAACGGCCGCTCGGGATGGGCGATGACCACGGGTGCGTCGAACAACGGCACAAACTGGCGGCGCACGTAGATCTTGCCGGTCTTGCGGCTGATGAAAACGGCAATCGGCGCCCCCGTGGCCCCACGCACGACTTCGCCGGGCTTGGCGGCGGGCAATGGCACGACGTGCAGCGGCGGGTCGGCGGGCGGCGTGGGCGAAGCGTCTGCCTGGCGGCCGCCGGCGCCCTCGCGCCGCACGACGACCTCAGGGGCCGCGGCCTTGTCCCCTTTGGCCGAGCCCGCAGCAGGGTCTGCGGGTTTCACCATAAGTACTGCATCGTTCATGTTCGAGGCGCGATCCGCCGCCAATGGGGCGTCGATCACCCCGCGGAGTATTCCATCGGTCGGTACGGAAGCAAGCGACGGAGCAGAGGCGTCGGTTGTCTTGTTGCTATCGATGGTCTCCGCCGTCTTCACATTCTCGGCGGCACCCGGCGCTGCCGCCATCGGGACGGGAGCGGGCGGCTTGTCCATGTGCACGAACAGGTGGGGATCAGCGAAATCGCGCGGGGTCAGCTCGGGGCGGGCGATGATGACGCGTGCGCCGAGACTGGGAAGAACCCATAGCCGTGAAGCGAACTCCTGCGACATGCGGATGCAGCCGTGCGAGGCGGGATGGCCCAGATTCTGACCCTGATGCATGGCCACGCCCGACCAGGTGATGCGCTGCATGTAGGGCATCGGCGCGCCGCTGTAGATATTGGATTCGTGATAGCGCTCCTTGTCGATGACGCTGAACACGCCCGTTGGGGTCGGATGCCCGGGCACTCCGGTCGCGATCGGCGCGTCCGCCACATGGGTTCCGTCGCTGTAGAGGTGCAGCTTCTGCTGGTTGATGGAGATGATGATCTGCAGCGGTCCCGTCGGAATGTCGCCGAAGGGTCCGTGGCTGACGTATGCCGGTTTTTGCTTCACTGGCGCTGAGGGCGCGGTGCTGCCGTCACGGGCGGCCTCGCGGCTCTTTCCTTGCTGCGCGGCTTGTGGCGCCTGGCGGTCGTCGCTGCGATCGGGTTTGCGGCGTGCAGCCTCGCGGCGTTCAACTTCGTGGCGTTCAGCTTCGGCAGCGTCGGCTTTGGCTTTCGCTTCGGCGTCGGCACGCGCTTTGGCTTCAGCGTCGGCTTTGGCTTTCGCTTCGGCATCGGCCTTCGCCTTAGCCTCTGCGTCGGCTTTGGCTTTGGCCTCGGCATCGGCGCGCGCTTTGGCTTCAGCGTCGGCCGTGACCTTGGCGGCAGCGTCGGCTTTGGCTTTGGCCTCGGCGTTGGCACGCGCTTTGGCTTCAGCGTCAGCCTTGGCTTTCGCTTCGGCATCGGCCTTCGCCTTAGCCTCTGCATCGGCCTTGGCCTTGGCGGCAGCGTCGGCTTTGGCTTTGGCCTCGGCATCGGCGCGCGCTTTGGCTTCAGCGTCGGCCCTGGCTTTCGCTTCGGCGTCGGTTTTCGCCTTAGCCTCGGCGTCGGCGCGCGCTTTGGCTTCAGCGTCGGCCCTGGCTTTCGCTTCGGCGTCGGTCTTCGCCTTACCCTCGGCGTCGGCACGCGCTTTGGCTTCAGCGTCGGCCCTGGCTTTCGCTTCGGCGTCGGTCTTCGCCTTAGCCTCTGCGTCGGCGCGCGCTTTGGTTTCAGCGTCGGCCGTGGCCTTGGCGGCAGCGTCGGCTTTGCCTTTGGCCTCGGCGTTGGCACGCGCTTTGGCTTCAGCGTCAGCCTTGGCTTTCGCTTCGGCATCGGCCTTCGCCTTAGCCTCTGCATCGGCCGTGGCCTTGGCGGCAGCGTCGGCTTTGGCTTTGGCCTCGGCGTCGGCGCGCGCTCTGGTTTCAGCGTCGGCCCTGGCTTTCGCTTCGGCGTCGGTCTTCACCTTAGCCTCTGCGTCGGTCTTGGCCTTGGCGGCAGCGTCGGCTTTGGCTTTGGCCTCGGCGTCGGCGCGCGCTTTGGTTTCAGCGTCGGCCCTGGCTTTCGCTTCGGCGTCGGTCTTCACCTTAGCCTCTGCATCGGCCTTGGCCTTGGCGGCAGCGTCGGCTTTGGCTTTGGCCTCGGCGTCGTGGCGTTCAGCCTCGCGACGTTCAGCCTCGCGACGTTCAGCTTCGCGGCGTTCAGCTTCGTGACGTTCAGCTTCGTGCCGGACAGCCTCCTGGCGTGCAGCCTCGCTGTTTCGTTTGAGCGCCTTCCGGCGATCGGCGCTGCGGTCCGCGGCTTGGCCTTGTTTGGAAGCCGCGTGCTCCTTGTCGCCGCCGGCCGGCGCCCCGTGACCCGCGCTGCGGTGTTTTATCCTGCCGTCGCCTGGATCAGCGTCATAGCCGTGTTTGTACGGATGAGAAGCTCTTCTGCGATACGGGCCGCCGTAATCGTCGTCGTCCGCGCCATAGGCCCTGCCATGGTGCCGCTCGGCGTTTCCGTCGCCGCGGCTTTTCGTCTGGTGCTTGGCGTTGCTGCGTTCCTCGGCGCGGCTCTTCCGGACATGCTTTTCGCGATAGCCGCCGGTCATGGCGCCGTAGCCGTAGTCTTCCTTCATCGTGAACATGGCCGCCGCGGCGCCAGTCGGGGCGGCGAGCACGCCGACAAGCGCGATCACGCCGAGCGTGGCGAGAAGGCCGCACGGTCGATAGTAAGAGGAGGCGGAAGCGTACCGCGCGCGATCAGTTTTCAATTCACTCACCCAGCCAAGCGGGAAGATACGAATCGAGCGTAAATTTTAGGTGACACCGCTATCTCCCGCCACGGATTCTGCCTGATGCAGGGCACTATCCAGAATTAAGGCTAATGCCGGACGCCACGACAACGCGGGCAGCGTCGGCGGGTTCGCTGCGCGGCCAAGAGCGGCCAAGAGCGGCGGAGAGCGGCGGAGAGCGGCCAAATCAAGCCGGCGGCGTCAGCGCAAACGCGTCCGCGAGCAGCTCGTACGAGCGCCGGCGCGCGGCATGATCAAAGACCATCGTGGTGATCATCAATTCATCGGCCCGCGTTGATTCGATGAGCGCGAGCAACCGGCTCTTGACGCTGGCGATGCCGCCGACGATCAGGCGAGCACGGTGGCGCGCGAGCCGATCGCGGTCGACGGGCGTGTAGGGGTAGGCCGCGGCCTCTTCCGGCGAGGCGAGCGGCAGATATTCACCTTTGGCGCGGTTGACGAAATTGAGATCGGCGGTGGCGGCGATGTGCTCGGCTTCGGCGTCGCTGTCGGCGGCGATCGCCGCCGTGGTGAGAATCGCGTAGGGCTTGGCCAATTCCGACGACGGCTTGAAATGCTCCCGGTAGCTCAGCATGGCGCTGACCACGTCGTACTCGGCGAAGTGGTGTGCAAAGGCGAAACCCATGCCGACGGCGGCGGCAAGCTCGGCGCTGTAGCCGCTCGAACCGAGCAGCCAGATCGGCGGCAGCGCGACATCCGCCGGCACGGCACGGACGGCGCGAAACGGATGCCCTTCCGGAAAGCCGCCGCGCTCCAACAAAATCAATTCCTGGAAGCGTTCAAGGAACTCGTCGCCCTCGCGCGCGTCCTGGCGCCGGCGCAACGCGTAGGACGTTACCGCATCGGTCCCCGGCGCGCGGCCGAGGCCGAGATCGATGCGGCCGGGGAATAGCGCTTCGAGCACCTTGAACCGCTCGGCGACCATCAAGGGCGCGTGGTTGGCCAGCATGACCCCACCCGAGCCGACGCGGATGTGCGTCGTCGCCGCCGCGACCTGCCCGATCATGATTTCCGGCGCCGAACTGGCGATGCTCGCGAGGTTATGATGTTCCGCGAGCCAGTAGCGCGCATAGCCGAGGCGGTCGGCAAGCCGCGCCAGATCGAGCGAGTTGCGTAATGCCGCCGATCCCGGCGTTGCCGTGGTGACGGGCGACAGGTCGAGGACGGAAAGCGGCGTCACGCGTGCTCAGGAGGAAAATGCCGGCGGTGCAGGAGCGAACGTGGGCGCAAGCACGCCCTGCGTCAATCCCGCTTCGGCTTAGCGGCTCGGCGTCCTGACAAACGGCCCACCCACGGCAGAACCTGGGCTCGACGTTCTTCGCGAGGTGACCTTGACGCGCCACATTCCGGTCGGCCCGCGCTCACAAAGCGAGGCTGCAGGAACATCGAATCAGGCATGTTGGCGCGCGCTGCAACTCTCGTGTGATGCTTGCGGTGCGTCTTGGCGGCAACGCGCGTCTTCGCGTGCTTCTTGCGCGCGATTTTCTCGGTAGGAGTGGGGGCGGCATCGGCCGCGTCATCTTCCAAATTCGGCCGCGCGATCTTCATGGGAGAAGTCGTCTGCTCAGTGGGACCGATCTGCTCGCCGGGAACGGGTTGCCCGCGCGGGGCGCTCTGCTCGGCCCGGGCCGTTTGCTCGGCCTCGGCAGTTTGGAGGCGTGCGGTCTGCTCGACCGGTGCGGCCTGCTCGGTCGACACGGTTCGCTCGACTGGCTGGGTTTGGTCCGCCGGCGCGGTCTGATCCGTATCCGCTGCCGGCCGCTCGAGGGCGGCGACGTTCGGCGTCGCAGCCGGCACGGGTTCTCCGGTCGCGTCGGCCGGCTTCTCTATATTTGCTTTGTCGCCCGCTGCGGCAACCGCCGCTTCTCCCGAGGCCGCGGGTGTGGCGCTGCCTGCAGCGACAGGCACCGGTTCCGGCTCGGCAGCGCTGGATGGATGATCGTCGGCAGCAAGCGCGGCCGAACGCGTCGCCGGCGGCTCTGCCGGCTGCGCCGCGGCCTCCGTCTTCGCTTCCGCAATGGATGCGACAGCTTCCGGCTCGGCGGCCGAAGCGGCGGACGGAGTTTGATCGCTCTCGTGGGGCGCGCTCTCGCCCGCCGGAACGTCTGGCGCGGCGGCGGCGATTTCCGGCTCGCCGACCGGGGAGGGGCTGGCGGACAGCAGAGCGGGACCCGCCACCTTATCGGGGACGAGTTGCAGCGGTGCGGTCGCCGCCGGCAGGCGCGCGAGCGGCTCGTGGTTGACGCGCAACGCCGCGAACACGCCGAAGCCACAGCTCAATGCGACCACGGAGGCCGCCACCGCAGCGATCATCAGACGAAAGTTGGGGAACATCGCACCTCGCAATGAAGGGCCCGCGCGCAACTCGCAAAAGCACGCGTCACAACGGGCGAGAGATCATCGCGAGGGAGAGGGGTTCAGCGTCGACGACAGCCCCCTTGATCGACGCATCGCTGAAAGGCGGCCGGTTCCGGTCCGCCGAATCAGGCAGGCGCGACATTAGCTTAAGTCGCGGAAAACCCAACAGAAAAAAACCGAAGCCCAACCGCTGCCGCTTTGGGTGGTGAGCACGCCGAGCGTGCTATCGCGTCACCCGCGCTTGCGCCGACGCCGACGCCGGCGCCGGTCCCGACGCAGGTGGCGGTCCCGACAGCACGACGACGCGCGTACCGACATTCACTCGGCCGTAGAGATCCGAGATGTCCGGGTTGGTCAGGCGGATGCAGCCCGAGGACACGAAAGAGCCGATGGTCGATGGCTGGTTGGTGCCGTGGATGCGATAGATCGTGTTGCCGAGATAGAGCGCGCGTGCTCCCAGCGGGTTGCCGTCGCCGCCGGCCATGAACCGCGGCAGATAGGGCTGGCGCTCGATCATTTCCTTCGGCGGGTGCCAGTCCGGCCATTCGCTCATGCGGGTGACGCGCTCGCTGCCCGCCCAGGTAAAGCCTTCGCGTCCGACGCCGATCCCGTAGCGCAGCGCTTTCCCGTGGCCGCGCACCAGATAGAGAAAGGTATGGGGAGTATCGATGATGATGGTCCCCGCGGGTTCCGAGGTCGGATAGTCGACCAACTGCCGGCGGAACTGCGGGGGCAGCTGTTTGGCGGGACCTTGTTCGGGCTGATCCTCGGGCGGCAATGCCGCAATCACCGTAGCGCGATCTCCCGCCGCTGCGGCGCCGTCGCCCGGGTTGTGTACAGCCCCGGTAACGTCCGGCGGCGCAGAGCCGCCGACATCCACCGGCGGCCGTGGAACCGCATCGCCTCCGGGCATGGGCTGCTGGCCCGGGCGACCGGCGGGAACGGCATATTGCTGGCCGCTCGGCGGATAGGGAGGCGGTCCCATCTCGCGCGCCTGCTCGTCGTAACGCGGATCGTAGGGTTGCGGCGGCACGCCGTTTGCGTCGCGATGGGCCGACGGCGCGTGACCATAGTGACTGCCGGCCGGGTCGGTTAGCTCGGCGCCGGTCTCCAATGGCGGCAATGGTGGGCGGCTGTAGCTCGGCGGCTCATCGGATGGATAGACCGCCGGCGGGGCCGGGTTGTATTCAACCATCGGCGGCGGATGATCCTGCGCTGCTGCCATGCCAAGAGAGCCGGCAAGCGACAACGCGACCACGACGAAGCTGTTGCTGAGCCGCAAGTTGAATCCCCCAGGCAATCCCGCAGCCGCCGTTGTGCAAAGAAGATTTGGCGGGAACAAGGCAGCAACGCCGCGCACGCACCGATGCGCGGCGTGCGACGGCACCTCGAGACTGCTTAGCCGATTCTTCGCCAATGAATCGTGAACGGAACCGTGCCCAGCGACAGATTAATCGGATTTGGCTCGCCTCGCCGGACTGACTATCATGGCAACAGGCTGCCATCCGTCGACGCTTGGAGACTCTGACGTGTACCGGATTGCTTGCGGCGTCGCGTTCCTGCTGATCGCCTGCTCGTCCGTTCGTGCGCAAGACCCGGCCATTGACGACCTCAAGGGCAAGATCTTCGACGCCCGCATGGCGCAGCAGACCCTCGGCGATGCTCTGAAATATTGCCCGGAGCTCAACGGCAAGAGCTTCTACTTCCGGGTGCGCAATCGCATCCTCGATCTTGAGGAATACTTTCACTCGCTCGAAAACCTCGTGAAGGCGCAGACCTTCAATCCCGACAAGCGGCGGCCGTGGAGCTTGCAGGATGCGAAGGAACGCTGGGAGGTGGTGAAGAAGCAGGCGCAGGAAGACAAGGAGAAATGCGAGCTGGTGAGGAGCCTCCCGGAACTCGAGAAACGGCTGGAGGAGTTGCAGAAGAACTCCGCGGCCTCTGGACACAAGGATTGAATCGTGTGCCGCGTTGCCATGCGGACCGCTCTTCGGCAACTGCATCGCCAGGCTCCGACGGGCAGTGCCGTAGGCGCGAGCGCGTCCGAAGGAGCGGTGAGATGGCCTCCGTGAGCGATTGGAAAGTGCCGGCCTCGGCGCAGCCGAAGTCGGCGGATTATGCCTACGATCTCGACCTCGCCTTGAGCGCCATGGTGGCGTTGCACGCGACGGTTCCCGCCGATGCGTTCACGGCGGAGACGCTCGGCACCGAGCGCGCCGGTAACGGCGTGTTCATCCGTAACGGCGTGGTTCTGACCATCGGCTACCTGATCACCGAAGCGGAAACGATCTGGCTGACGCTCAGTGACGGCCGCTCGGTGCCCGGTCATGTGCTCGGCTACGACCAGGAGACCGGCTTCGGACTGGTGCAGGCACTGGCCAAGCTCGATGTGCCCGCCCTCAAGCTCGGCGAGTCGGCGGCGGCCTCGCTCGGCGAACGTGTCGTGCTCGGCGGCGCTGGCGGGCGGCATCGATCGGTCGCCGGGCGCATCGTCGCCAAGCAGGAATTCGCCGGCTATTGGGAATACGTGCTCGACGAGGCGATCTTCACCGCGCCGGCCCATCCCAATTGGGGCGGCACCGCGCTGATCGGACCCGCCGGCGATCTGCTCGGCATCGGCTCGCTGCAGCTGCAGCATGCCGTCGAGAAGGGCCAGGCGCAGAACATCAACATGGTCGTGCCGATCGACCTGTTGAAGCCGATTCTCGACGACCTCACGAAGTTCGGCCGGCGCAACACGCCGGCGCGGCCCTGGCTCGGCCTGTTCGCGACCGAGGTGGAGAACCGCCTCGTCATCGTCGGTCTCGCCGACCGCGGACCGGCCAAGCGCGCCGATCTGCGCACCGGGGACATCGTGCTTGCCGTCGCCGGCAGCGAAGTGCGCGATCTCGCCGGCTTCTTCCGCGGCGTCTGGGCGCAAGGCAAGGCCGGGGTCGAAGTGCCGCTGACAATCTTCCGCGACGGCCACACGATGGAGCTGCGCGTAAAGTCGGGCGAGCGCGACCGTTTCCTCAAGGGGCCGAGTTTGCATTGACGAAAACCCTCCGCGTGCGGGAGCGTGCTCGGCGATCGAAGTGAGCGCGGCGGGTGAGGCCTCATCGCGCCGCGAACAGCGCGCGCAAACCTTCCCGGTAGGTCGGATAGAGCAGGCTGACGCCGAGCTCGCGCTTGAGCCCGTCGTTGCGCACGCGCCGGCATTCCTGCCAGAAGCTCAGCGCCATCGGCGAGAGCAACGGCGCGGCTTCTTCGAATGGCACCTCCGGCGGCGGGTCGCGGCCGAGCAGTTGCGCGGCGAAGGCGAGCGGATCGCCGGGCGCGCTCGGCTCGTCGTCGGCGATATTGAAGATGCCGCCGACCTTGCGGGCAAAGGCCGCGTCGATCGCCTGCGCAATGTCGGCGACGTGGATGCGGTTGAAGACCTGGCCGGGCTTGACGACCCTGCGCGCGTTTCCCTGTTTGATCTGGACCAGGGCATTCTGTCCGGGTCCGTAGATGCCGGCGAGGCGCAGGATGGCGACCGCGGCGCCGCACCGTGCGCCGAGCCGCTGCCACGCGCGCTCGGCATCAAGGCGAGCGCGCCCGCGCGCCGAGCCCGGCTTTGGCGGCGTGGTCTCGTCGACCCATTCGCCGGCATGATCGCCGTAGACGCCGACCGTCGACAGATAAACGATCGTGCGCAGGTGGCGCGCGTGCGCCAGCGCATCGCCAAAGGTCGCAAGCACGGGATCGCCGTTCTCATTCGGCGGAACCGAGACCAGCGCGCAGTCGGCGTGGCCGATGGCGTTGATCACGTCCGGGTTCGCGGAGGTGCCGTTGAAGACGAGCGCTTTGAGCCGTCCGGCAAGATGGGCGTTGAGCACCGCGGCTCGCTCCGCGCCGCGCACCGTGCCGACGATGCGCTCAAACCCGTCGCCGAACGTGCCGACGAAATGTTCCGCCGAATAACCGAGGCCGAAGCAAACAAGCGTGGACATCGCGTCCTCATCCGTCCAGGACTGCCGCCCATTCGGCGACGACGTGCGGATCGGACTCGGCGCCGCAGCGCTTCTCGGCGCAGAGGGCGAGACGCGGGCGGTCGAGCCGGCCCAGCGCCCAGACGGCCGCGCCGCGCACGAGCGGCGAAGCATCAGCGAGCAGCCGCTCGGCAGCGCTGGCGAGCGTCGGGTCGCCCGAATTGCCGATCGCGATCAGCACATTGCGGAGAAAACGGGCGCGGCCGATGCGCTTGACCGCGCTCTTGGTGAACAGCGCGCGAAAACCCGCGTCGTCGAGGCCGGCCAGTTCGGCGAGCGGCGGCGCACGCAACGCGGCCCGCGCCGCAAGCTTCGCCTCGCGGCCGGCGCGCGCGAATTTGTTCCACGGGCAAACCGCCAGGCAATCGTCGCAGCCGTAGATGCGGTTGCCCATCAACGGACGCAGTTCGCGCGGGATCGGGCCCTTGTGCTCGATGGTGAGATAGGAGATGCAGCGCCGCGCATCGAGGCGATACGGCGCCGGGAAGGCGCCGGTCGGGCAGATGTCGAGGCAGGCGCGACAGGTGCCGCAATGATCGTCGTCCGGTCGGTCGGGCGGCAACTCGAGCGTGGTGAAGATCGCGCCGAGGAACAGCCACGAGCCGTGTTCGCGCGAGACCAGATTCGTGTGCTTGCCCTGCCAGCCGAGGCCGGCCGCTTCGGCGAGCGGCTTCTCCATCACCGGCGCGGTGTCGACGAATACCTTGATGTCGCCGCCGGCGTTTTCGACGAGCCAGCGCCCGAGGCCTTTGAGCCGCGGCTTGATCAGCTCGTGGTAGTCGTCGCCCTGGGCGTAGACCGATATGGCGCCGCGCGTGCGCGCTTTCAGGATCGCCAGCGGATCATCGGCCGGACCGTAGTTGAAGCCGAGCATCACCACCGCGCGCACCTCGGACCACAGCGTGCGCGGATCGCCACGCCGGTCGGCGTTCTTCGCCATCCATTCCATGTCGCCATGTTCGCCGGCGGCGAGGAAGGCGCGCAGCCGCTCGCCCGCGCGCGGGATCGAATCGGGCCGCGCGATCCCGACAATTTCGAAACCATGGGCGCGCGCGGCGGCGGCGAGCGCGCTCTTGAGCGCGGCCGGAGTCAGAAATCGAGATTGGCGTAGCTCGGCGACGCCGGCACGCCGGCGAGTGTGTCTCCGAGCAGGGTGCGAAACGACGGCCGCGATTTGATCCGCGCGTACCAGGCCTTTGCTGTCTCGTCTTCGTCCCACGGCACATCGCCCAGATAATCGACCGCAGACAGGTGCGCCGCCGCGGCAAAGTCCGCATAGGTCAGGCTGTCCCCGGCGAGCCAGTCGCGCTTGCGAATGAGCCAGCCGATGTAGCTCAGATGATATCTAATGTTGCTGCGCGCCGCCCGCATCGTCTCGGTATCGGGCGGTCCGCCGCCGCCGCCGGCCGGGATGAATCGCTTGTAGACGCGCTCCATGACCAGCGGGCCGCTCACCTCCTCGAAGAATTTGTCGTTGAACCAGCTCATCAGCCGCCGCACCTCGACGCGCGGGCCGGCGTCGCGCGGCAGCAGCCGCGGCTGCGCGAGCTTTGCTCCGCGCGTCTCGTCGAGGTATTCGGCGATGATCGCCGCCCCGGGAACTGGCGGCATGCCCTCTTCCACCAGCACCGGCGTCGTTCCCGCCGGATTGAGGATGAGAAACTCCTCGCGCCGGTCCCAGACCCGCTCCTCGACGAGCCGGGACGCCAAGCCGAGCTCTTCAACGGCGAGGCGCACGAAGCGGGAGTGCGGACAAAACGGATGATGGAACAGCGTCAGCATGCGAGCGCCGTCGCGTTGGAACAAAGTCATTGAGGCGAGTCGCGGGAGCAGGGGAACCGCGCCGCGACTCTCAAATGATCCCTCTTATAGGCGAAGCGAAGGCGCAGGCAACCGGTGCGGGGGGGCCGCTGTGCACGGCGTCTTTGTCGTTGCCAGAATGCCGGCCTTGCGTCACAAGGCTGCCACTGGCCTTGCTCACAAGGCTGACAGATGATCCGGCAAAGTGCCCTGTCGACCGCGCGCACGCCGCGCGTTCCCGCCGCGGAGCTCACATGACGTTTGACATCATCAGGGCGGCCATCCTCGGCGTGGTCGAGGGCCTGACCGAATTCGTACCCGTCTCCTCGACCGGGCACCTCCTGCTGCTGGAGCAGTTCTTCGGCTTCAGCGATGAGGACTTCGGCAAGAGCTTCACCGTCCTGATCCAGTTCGGCGCCATCCTGGCGCTCCTGTCGATCTATTCGGTGCGGCTGTGGCAGCTCGCCGTCGGCATTTTCAACGATGCGCAGGCGCGGCGTTTCGTCATCGGCGTGCTGATCGCGTTCCTGCCGGCGGCGGTCATCGGCGCCCTCGCCTACAAATTCATCAAGGAGGTGCTGTTCAATCCCTGGGTCGTGTGCGTGTCGCTGATCATCGGCGGCCTTATTCTTCTTTGGATCGACCGGCTCGATCTCAAGCCGCGCTACCACGAGGCGACGCGCTTCACGTTGCCGATGTACCTGGTGATCGGGCTGGCGCAATGCGTGTCGATGATCCCCGGCGTCTCCCGTTCCGGGGCGACCATCGTGTCAGCGATGCTGCTCGGCGCCGATCGGCGCGCGGCGGCGGAGTTCTCGTTCTGGCTCGCCATGCCCACCATGGCCGGCGCATTCGCCTACGACCTTTACAAGAACCACGCGCAGATGAGCAGCGGCAATGCGGCGCTCGTCGCCGTCGGCTTCATCGTCTCCTTCATCTCCGCCTGGTTCGTGGTGAAGACCTTCCTCGGCTACGTCACGCGCCACGGCTTCACGCTGTTCGTGTGGTGGCGTGTCGCGGTGGGCACCGCCGGCCTCATCGCGCTGGCGCTCGGCCTTTGACGCCGCGACCGGTGGTTTTTTCGTAGGGTCGATCTGGGCTAACATGCCGGGTTGCAAATTAGCTCAGCCCGAGAGGATCGATGCCATGGCGAAGAAACATTCAGACAGCGTGTATCGGATCATCGATGTGGTCGGCGTCAGCGAGAAATCCTGGGAGGACGCCGGACGCATCGCCGTCGAAACGGCCGCCGGCTCGCTGCGCGACCTGCGCGTGGCCGAAGTGACCAAGATGGACATGAAAGTCGAGGACGGAAAGGTCACGGCCTTCCGCACCCGCGTCGCGCTCTCGTTCAAGTACGAGGCGTGAGCCGGCTTATCTCACTTAATTGTTGATCGTCGTCCTGAGGCGCCCGCGCGTAGCGCGGGCCTCGAAGGATGCCGGCGGAGCGCCCGGGCCGTCGCCCTTCGAGGCTCGCGGAGTTTATCATCGGGCCGGCCACTTCGGGCCGGACCCGTTGGCTCGGACCTCAGGGTGACGGATTGAGCCGTTCTCGCGCACGCCCGCCGCCGCGAAGGCGGTCGCCGCCCGTTCACGCTATGCGGCCGCGGAACTGACCGGTCTTGCGGAAGCGCCAGAGGTAGGACGGCACGACGGCGCCGATCGATTCCGGCGTGATGCCGAGCCCTTCGAGCGTGCGGCCGTCCGCCTTTGCCGCCGCCGAGACGACGTTGTCGTATTTGAGGATTTCCACCTGGTCGGGCGTGATCGGCGGCTTCGGCAGGAACTGGAGGCACGCGGCCTGCAACTTCATCGCCGCGAACGGTATCGGGACCAGCAGGCGGCGGCGCTCGATGGTGGCGAGGACGAAATCCATCAGCTCGCGGAACGTGCGCACGTCCGGACCGCCGAGCTCGTAGATCGTGCCCGCCCTGGTGCCGCCGTCGACCGCGATGGCGATCGCTTCCGCGACGTCGCCGGCAAAGACCGGCTGGAAGCGCGTATGGCCGCCGCCGGCGAGCGGCAGCGCCGGGGAGATGCGGGCCAGCGCCGCGAAGCGATTGAAGAAGCTGTCCTCGGGCCCGAACACGATCGAGGGCCGCATGATCGTCGCCGCCGGGTGCGCCGCCAGCACCTGCTGCTCGCCCGCAGCCTTCGAGCGCGCATAGTGCGAGGTCGAGGTCGCGTCGGCGCCGATGGCCGAGACGTGGATCATGCGGGCGCCGACGGCGCCTGCGGCCTGCGCCACCGCGCCCGCGCCTTCGGCCTGGACCGCGTCGAAGCGCTGCCGGCCGCGCTCGAACAGAATGCCGACCAGGTTCACCACCACGTCGGCATCGCGCACCACCGCCGCGACCGATTGCGGGAAGCGCACGTTGGCCTGCACGGAATGGATCTGGCCGACGCGGCCAAGCGGCTGCAGATGCCCGCAGAGTTCCGGCCGCCGCACCGCGACGCGGATGCGGTAGTGCCGGTTGGCCAGCGCGCGCACCACATGGCGGCCGACGAAGCCTGAGCCGCCGATCACGGTAACAAGCGTGTCAAATCTGCTCTTCAACGTCATCGGCGGCGGCATACAGCAACGACTTCCGGCTGTACAGAGGGCGCAAGGGGGGCGCAGCCGCTGCGATGTCAGCGATCACGACCTGTGAAACTGCCGCCATGCGATCAGTCGCAAATGTACTGATCCGTCGATCCCGGACGTCCAATTGACAACGCCGGGAGCGCTCCGTACCTATCGCCACACAGCCCAGGTGGCGGAATTGGTAGACGCACTAGTTTCAGGTACTAGCGCCGCGAGGCGTGGAGGTTCGAGTCCTCTCCTGGGCACCAGAAGTTGTATTTCATGGTTTCTCGTCTTGTTACATTATACATTATTTGCCTGTTATTTCCAATGCTCTGATAGCGGTTTCCCTTCTCGCAGCATCTCATGAGCACTGGAACGAAGATCGATGTCTTCTCGAATGGAAGATTGGTGAAGCAGTATGTCCCCAGCACCGTGACAAAGTGCGGGGATGCGAATTCATCGACCGTTCCTTAAAGGAGACGCCGGCTCAATACATTGATTTGGGGGCATGGCCGAAGCGAGACTGCGTTCGGCTACCGATTGTGTATTGCGAATGGTTTGATTGGTCTGAACTGTTCTCGTCCGGCGTAGTGGAGAAGCTTGCTTCAATTGTGAAGGGGTCTTCTTCTGAAGTTATTTACGCGTCCGGCCTGTCGACGGATTCATCCAGCGCCGTGCCTAGTACGCTTAGAGTGACTAAAATTGCTTCAAACGCGTTGACTGGAACGTACTTCAAAGCAATCTGGGATGAATCGTCGATGGCCCCCTTCGGCCCCCTTGCAGCAGCAGCTAGAGTGACCTTGATGTGGGACAATTCACAGGAATGGTTAGTAATCGGAGATCGGTGCTTCGAAATTGGTATATTTGTTGTTGTTGCCAAGGATTATCCGAGGACAGCAAAGAATGTCTTTCACTGCTTAGATGAGCAAGTCTTGTCGGATAGGTTCTCTAGAATCCTCCGGATCAACAAGGTTGCGGCTCGATCCGAGCTGGGGAAATGGTCTGAGCCCGCCTGAGTTCCTGTTCGCCGCACCTCCCTTCGAGAAATCCTCGCCATCCCCCGGCGGCCCGTTCTTCCGGCGTCGGCCATCTGAGCCGCCGCTTTGCTTCCGACCACGATGACGTAGGGAATGTTTCGCACAATTGAATAGGGCTCCCGAATTTGGCTGAACTGGAGCTAGCTAAACGCAACCAGGTCAGCAGAAGGAAGCCGCCATGACCGACGATACACCGAGTCGATTGGGCAATGTCATCACGATTGACGGCGATCATCAAGCGTTACCGGCGGCGGGAGAGCTCGGTCGAGGAGGCCTTGATGCTGTGGTGCCTCTCCTGGCACCAATCGCAGCGCTGCGAGCGGTGTCGCGAACTGCGTCCGGTCCGCAAATCAGCGGCTCCCTCGCGCGATTTAGTTTTCTTCCTCGCGGCAACGGCCGCGATTGACAAATCCTCATCTGTCCGCAGATCGTCTCCTCCGAAATCGGCGCCAGGAGAAATTCCCCGCGGCGGGTGCGCCGATCTTCTCCCCCGAAAATCGGCGCGAGGAGAACGGCGCGCGTCGCCTATTGCTTGAGACAAAGCGCCAGAGCCGGTCCCGGGCTGTTGGTGCACGCGGCGGTTTCAGTGTCGCCATTCTTTGACAACGACACGTTTCCGCCCGGGCATGTTACCGACGCGATCGTCTCGCCCTGCTTGCACGAGAGGTTGCAGCCGCCGTCCTCGCACTTGTCCTGCCTCATGACGGAGAGGGCGCTCGAAGCGGCGGGCCCGGCGGGTCCTGGAGCGCCCGCGTCGCCCTTGGCCCCCTGAGACCCCTGCGGTCCCGGAGGCCCCTGCTCGCCCTTCGCGCCTTGCGGACCCTGCGGTCCGGGAATGCCCTGATCACCCTTCGAGCCTTGTGGTCCCGGAGGCCCTTGCTCCCCTTTGGCGCCCTGCGGACCGGGTGGCCCCTGCTCGCCTTTGGCTCCTTGCGGACCCGGCGAGCATCCGCCAATCGTGAAAACTGCGAGCACAGCGATAATCGCGATCCAAAGCCGCATCGGTGTGTCCTCCCGCAACGTGGGTGAGAAACGCTCTCACCGGCCACGGGGAGTGTCAATCCTTCAATTGCGATGCCGGTCTGGCGCCGACCTGCCGCGGCAACAATCCGCCCGAAATCGGCGCGATCCCTGCAAGGCGATTTTGCTCGGCCGGCCCTGCGATCACCTTCGCCACATTGGTCCCATGCGCGGACAGTGATCCCGGTCGTGCCGGCGATTATCATGTCGCCGGCGTCGACGCGGACGCTGCCGCAAACGATCGGGACGTTGAGAGGCAACTCCGCTTTGCGGCCGGAGAACATGGTGGACGCGCGATGATTGCGATCGATTGGGGAACAACGCATCTGCGCGCCTATCGTCTGGATGATGCGGGGGCCATCGTGTCCCGCAGGTCGCAGCCGAAGGGGATCATGGCGATTTCCGGAGGCGATTTCGCAGCAGCCCTCGATGAGATCACCCGCGACTGGCATGATGCGGCTGATCGTGAAGTCGTCATGAGCGGAATGATCGGGAGCCGTCAGGGATGGGTCGAGGTCCCTTATGTTTCATGCCCGGCCGCCTTGCGCGACCTGGCTGACGCCGTGCGCGCGGCTCCCACGGATGGCGCGCGGGACGTACTCATCTGCCCGGGATTGGTCAGCCGCGACGCCGACGGCGTTCCCGACGTGATGCGCGGTGAGGAGGTGCAGATCTTCGGCGCTCTTTCCATCTCCACGACAACCACGGCAACGGTTTTGCTTCCCGGCACGCACAGCAAGCATGCCGCCGTCACCAACGGCTCGATCACCGGCTTTGTGACGCACATGACCGGGGAGGTTTTTGCGCTGCTCCGCGACCACAGCATTCTCGGCCGGCTCATGGCGCCGCGCCGCGTGGACCTTGGCGCCTTCGATGCGGGCCTCGATCGCGCGCGTCATCGAAACGGCTTGCTCCACCATATCTTTGGCGTGCGCACGCGCATGTTGATGAACGAGCTCGACGCCGCAAGTCTCCCTGACTACCTCTCGGGCATCCTCATCGGTCACGAAATCGCCAGCGCCGCGATCAGCCCGCCGGCGATCGTCGTCGGCGAGCCAGATCTTGGCGCGCTGTATCGGCGTGCTCTTGATCACATTGGAATCGGCGCGGAATTGATCGAGTCGGACGCTGCCACAACGCGGGGTCTCCATGCCGTGGCGGAGCTGCGGAGAAAAACTCGCCCATGACTTCCTTTCGCACCCGGCTCGAGCGAGCGCCGCTCATCGCCATCCTGCGCGGGATCACGCCGGATGAGGTAGACGCCGTCGGCGCGGCTTTGATCGAAGCGACATTCGAGATCATCGAGGTGCCGCTCAACTCGCCCGCTCCGCTGGCGACGATCGAAAGACTGGCGGGTCGCTTCGGTGACTCCGCACTCATCGGCGCTGGCACTGTGCTGTCAGCCGACGATGTCGATGCTGTCAGCGATGCCGGCGGACGCCTGATCGTCATGCCGCATGCGGACGCAACAGTCGTGCGGCGCGCGAAGGCCCGGAACCTCGCTTGCGTACCCGGCTTTGCCACCCCGAGCGAGGCGTTTGCCGCCATTGCCGCCGGGGCGGATGCTCTCAAGCTGTTTCCGGCCGAAGGAAGCTCGCCCGCCGTGCTGAAGTCCCTGCGCGCCGTGCTGCCGCGCGACGTTCCCATCATTCCGGTAGGCGGCATCGACGAACGCAGCTTCGAGGCTTGGCTCGCCGCCGGCGCTGCGGGGTTCGGCATCGGCTCCGCGCTCTATAAGCCCGGCGTCGCTGCCGACGCTTTGCGCACGCGGGCGCAGGCCCTCATCGCCGCGTTCAAGAAAAGCTTGCCGCACTAGGACGTGCCCAGAAAAAATTGCGGCATCCCGCTGGAGCGTCAAATGAACGGCGGCGGATTGAGGTGGCAATATTCGCGATGGATGGCGGCGAAGTAGGGGTCAGCGCAAGGGCCCGTCGTCCAGAAGCGTCTCACGTTCATCCGGCACAGGGCATAGTCGCGGCTGTGCGGCGGAAAGCCGTAGATGCGGCACTTGTCGATCGCCATAAACTGCCCGGCGACGGCATGATCGGCGGACACCATTGTCGCCAAGAGCAGCGTCGCCAAGAGCAGCGTCGCCGAGAGCAGCGCCGCGAAGAGCAAACTCGCCAAGCGCAGCGCTGGTCGCAACAGTTGAAGCGTCGGCATTCCGGCCCCCCTTGGTTCGACAAACTGTCAGCTTCTACCGCCTGCCGGCTTCTACACCTTCAGCTACGGCGCGCCTTCGCCTCTCCAATCCCTTCCATTATTAGCTCAGCCGGACGGCTCCGTCGACCGAGCTCAAACACGGGAGCAGCCCGTCTCCGCTGACGTCGCGAAGGCGGACCGCTCATTCACCGCAACAACACGCAAAAAGAAC
This sequence comes from uncultured Alphaproteobacteria bacterium, assembly GCA_963833665.1. Taxonomy (GTDB): domain Bacteria; phylum Pseudomonadota; class Alphaproteobacteria; order Rhizobiales; family Xanthobacteraceae; genus BOG-931. Next base: position 320,471 of record CAWHZA010000064.1, read on the forward strand.
GGGCCCGGCCGACGGCCGGGCCCGCGAGGCTGCAAGTCGGTTACTTCATCTTGTTGCTGGCACTGTGGTTGTCGGGCACCCAGGTGGTCGTGTCGCTGTCGTACTTGAACCCGGGCGCGGCCTTCAGGCTGTCCTTGGTCGTGTTCATGACCAGGTACATCTTCCTGTCCTTCATGGTCGGCTGCACCGCATCGAACGCGACGAGCACGTCCTTTTCGCCGGCGCCGAGGAAGCCGCCGACGCCGATGACCAGCGAGTGGATCTTGCCGGACTTGTCGACCAGCACGTCCTTGATCTGTCCGATCTTGTTGTCGTCCGGATCATAGACGTCCTGCTTGTACCAGTCGGTGACGGTCACCGCGTTCGCCGGTACCGCAGTTTCCACTTTCGCGGCCGGCGGCATGGCGTCCTGGGCGGCGTAGGCTGGGACGGACAGCAAAGCGACCGCCGCAGCCGTGACGACGTATTTGAGCATCAGTTTCTCCTTTGGAAGATCGTTCCTTTTTGGGAACCTGGAAGCGCTCCGGCTCCAGTCTCCTGGAAAACGAAAAGAACTTGCTTTCGTTCCATTCAAAACAAAACGAGGATCGTGGACTTCTTCGTGCAACGGCCGCATGTTGCAATCGATCTTGGCGAAAGATCATCGTGCAGCGGAGGCCCGGCATGGAACGGCAGGACGGAAAAACGGCGCTTGTCACCGGCTCGACAGACGGTGTCGGCCGTGTGGTGGCGAAGACGCTCGGCGCCCGCGGCGTCCGCATCCTGGTGCACGGCCGCGATCGCGAGCGGGGCGAGCGCGTCGTCGCCGAGATCAAGGCGGCAGGCGGTTCCGCGGAGTTCCTCGGCGCGGATCTGTCCGCGCTCGCCGAGGTGCGGCGACTTGCCGGCGCGGTGCAGCGTGCGGCCGGCCGGCTCGACCTCCTCGTCAACAACGCCGGCATCGGTTCCGGCGGTGCGCAGGGCGTGCGGCAGACCAGCGCCGATGGCTACGAGTTGCGGTTCGCCGTGAACTACCTCGCCGGCTTCCTGCTCACCGATCTGCTCCTTCCGCTGATCAAGCAAAGTGCGCCCGCCCGCGTCGTCAATGTCTCCTCGCTCGGCCAGCAGGCCATCGACTTTGCCGACGTGATGTTGACCCGCGGCTACAGCGGCTCACGCGCCTATTGCCAGAGCAAGCTCGCGCAGATCATGTTCACGATCGATCTCGCGCACGAGCTCGAAGGCAGCGGCGTCACCGTCAACGCGCTCCATCCCGCGACCTACATGGACACCACCATGGTGCGCCAGTCCGGGGTGACGCCCATCAGCAGCGTCGAGGAAGGCGCTGAAGCAATCCTCAAGCTGGCGACGTCCCCCGAACTCGATGGGCGCAGCGGTCTCTTCTTCAACGGCCTGCGCGAGGCCCGCGCCGATACCCAGGCCTATGACGCCGAGGCGCGGCAGCGGCTCAAGGCGGCGAGCCTGAAGCTCGTCGGCCCGCCCTCCGCGGAGACGGCTTCGGCGACGCGGTCGGTACGGTAAAGCTTCCGGCGTCGGCTCTCGCGGGGGATGCCTTCCGCGCAGGCGTTTGGCAGCAACTTTCCGTCACCTTCCATTGCGGCCATTCGTGCCGTCATCTGGAAAAAAGAGCCCCGGCTTCACGCCGGGGCTAAAAAGCTCGAGCGAGCTAGTCGACCACGCGCTAGGGGGAGGACCCCTGCGCAAACGAGGCTCTACCATTCCGCTCCGCTGCCAGGTAAGGGGGACTTGTTCCAAATCGCGCGGGAACATCTGGCATCGTCGTTGCGACTGTCGCCCAACCGGTCTGTATCAGTAACTGTCCGTATTCAGTAACTGTCCGTATTCAGTAACCGTCCGTCCCTCGCGCGAATAGCGGACGAAAACCGTATCGAACCCTAATCACTTCGAGGCGGCAACAAAACCACTTACAAGCCGAATCTGTAGCTCACACCCGCGCGGACGATACTTTCGTCAAACTTGACCGCGATGTTGGGAACAATCGCTGGTCCGGCGGCATTGGCGATGGCGCAATCGGTGGTGCACGATCCATTTCCGAGGTCGACGAAGAGGTATTCCGCCTTGACGCTCCAATTCCGACCCAACGCGACCTCGATCCCCGTACCGACCGTCCAGCCCGTCTTATTCACCCCGCTGATAGCGCCGTTGGTGAAGCTTGCGCGGACATTGCCAAACGCGGCGCCGGCGGTGCCGTAGACCAGAAACTGATCGAACGCATAACCGACGCGGCCGCGTGCGGTACCGAGCCAGGTGTTTGTCGTCAGACATCCTCCGGCGCAGAGACTCGTGGCGGTGAAGGTGCCAAAGCCGCTGGCATCCGCCCAATCACTGTCGGCCTCCACGCCGAACACCAGTGAGCCAGCCTGGTAGTTGGCGCCCACCGTGCCGCCGAATACAAAGCCCGAAGTGCCGAAGCTGCCGCTTGAGTTGCCGGTCACGCTGTCAGACCAGGCGCTACCCCCGAAGGTGTAGCCGCCGTTGACGCCGACGTAGATGCCGGTCCAATTGGCAGCGGGCGACGCAGCGCTGGCCCAACCGGTCTGCCGCGCCTTTGTCAGTATTGGCGGCGATACTGCTCCTCCGGAAGGCAGCGTGCCCCGCACTCCCACATAGGCGGCGAACGGCATGCCGGGAACAAAGGTGCGTGGATCGGTCAAATTCAAATAGGGGAATGAAGTCACGTCGAAAAAGGTGCCGTTCGCGTAGTAGTGTAGATTAAACAGATTGCGCACGAGGCCGAACACTTCGAGGTTTTCCGTAATTTTGTAGGAAGAATGCAAGTTCACGACCCAATAAGCCGGCACCTTCGCGTTCTGGTTTGATTCATCGCCGACCAGCCATTGACTGCCGATCACGTTGAGGTCAGCCCCGAACTTCCAGGGAGCGGTGATCTGGTACTCGCCGCCAAGCTTAAACCGATAGCTGGGAATGCCGCTCAGGTGATCCCCGGGAACGACAAAGATATTGCCGTTGGGGTCAGCGAACGGGTTGAACGGCGATCCCAGGATCAGCGAATTTCTGAAGGTGGCGTCGACGTAGGTGTAGTTGGCGTAGACGTTCCAGCGATCTTGTTTATAGGACGCGTTGGCTTCGATGCCCCGCCGCAGCGTGTCGCCGGCGTTCTGAAAGAATTGATGCCCTACGATCGGGCTCGCGACCGCGAGGATGTCGTTGGTATTGAGCGCGTGAAAGGCACCCAGCGTCCAATTCAGCTGCCCGTAGGCAATGCTGTGCTGACCGCGCAAGCCAGCCTCATAGGTGTACGTCACGACTTGTTTAAGATCGGGATCTGCGACGAGAGCGCTGTCGATCAGGCAGGGCCGAAGGGGATCGGCGCATGCCAGTTCCAGAGGAGTTGGCGTGCGGTTGGCCACCGCAAAATCACCGTACACCGTCAGATTCGGCGTGAGTTTGTAGGTCCCGCCGACCATGGGATTGAAGTGAGTGTAGTTGTGATTGCCGGTGAGCCCTGGGTCGTTGCCGAGATCGTCCGTCAAGTTGATCTGGGCCAAGTTCAGGCGCCCTCCGGCGGTAATCGAAAAGCGTGACGTCACGTCGAAGGTGTCGGTCGCGTACAGGCCGGTATAGAGCGTCGCTGCGCCGAGGCCGACCGGTGCCACATCGCCCGAAGGTTGGTCGATGAAGAGACCGAAACCCTGCACCGTCGGAAACTGATTGGCATTGACCGTTCCCAACTCGCTTGTTGAGGAGAACTGTACAAGTCCGCGGTCGATGCTCAATCCAAGCGTGAAATTGTTCCCGCGATCAAAGACTCGTTCCGATGACGCCACCTGGACTGAGCCGCCGAAGCTGTTGGTCGTCGTCCAGGTGCGATCGATTTCGCCGAGGATATTGGGAAACCCGAGTGCGCCGGCGTTCGCGACCGTCTGTCCCCTTGTTGTGGTCAGGTTGGAGACGCTGCCGTCGAGGTTGGGGAAGCACAGCTTTGTGGGATCGGGACAGACCGTCGGATCGTTCGTTACGTCGGTGCCGTTCCCATCGACGTGAGCTTGATGGAAATTGCGATAGTAGGCGACCGCCTGATAGGTCCACGTATCGGTCGGCTTCCAGCTGGCGCTGGCGGTCAGAAAGGCAAGCTGGTTGTGCGTTGTTTGCGGAAGGGTATAGGTACTGGACCAGCTCTGACTCAACATCTCCACCGGCGTTGCGGCTGCAGCGCCGAAGTTGTTGTCGGCACCGGTGAAGCTGACGTGAAATTCAGTTCGATCGCCGCGTGCGCCAAGGTCGGCAAACACGCGCCGCAGGGACGACGGTGAGCTGTTGCGCCAGCCGGCGTCATTGATGGCATCGGCCGTAATATAGCCCGACAGGTTTCCGACCTGACCGCCGGCTTGCATGGAAGAAGCGATCCGGCCGTACGAACCGCCGCTCACTTCCCCCTCGACGCCGTGATACGTGAAGCCGTTCTTCATCTCGAACGAGAGCGCACCGCCGATCGCGTTGAGGCCGTAGACGGGATTGCTCGGAACGAGTGTGAGTCGATTGATGGCGTTCTGTGGAATCAAATCCCAATTGACGACGTCACCGAAGACCTCGTTGATGCGCACCCCGTTCTGATAGACGGCAATTCCCTGCGGCGTGCCGATTACCGGCGAGGCGCTGAAGCCGCGGTAATTGAGATCGAGTTGGAATTGGTTCCCGGTCTGGTCACTTAGCGAGACACCGGGCAGCGACTGGACCAGCGATTGCAAAAGGTCCGGCGACTTCGCGTACTCGAAGGCGGAAGCCGGAACCGTTTGGGCGTTGGATGGGATCTTGTCCAGTTCGACCGCGCCGGGTTCTGCTGCGACCGTCGGTGTCGGTGTCGCCGGCGCCGCCCGCCGCCCCCCCGTAGCCGCCGCGGGCCGCGGGGCCTGGCGCGGCGGTGGCACTGGAGAGGTGCCGATGACGCGGATTTCGGGAAGGGTGGCGGCGCTTCCGGCCGAGCTTGGATTGTCCTGGGCGGCGGCAAGACCGGGGACCATCAGCGCGGCAATGGCCACGCCGCTGAATAACGCCTGACGATGCGCTCCGGCCGCCGACCCTCCTGGGCACCGGCCACCGCCAAAACCCCAGACGCTACGCATTTCCCCCGCCAACCCCCGCCAAGCACGGCGGATTGTGGCATGAGCGCGGCCTCGGCGTTAGGGAAGCTTTTCCAAATCCGGCCGGGAAGTTTTGGCAATCGGCGCCGCCTGCAGCAGCTGCACGGCCGTGCGGATCAGCTCCGGCAGGTTGCGGGCCTTGAGTTTCTGCTTGAGCTGGGAGCTGACGTTGACCACGGTCTTGTAGCTGACGTTGATCTCCTCGGCGATGCGGCCATAGGGCTTGCCTTCGGCCAGCAACGACAGGATTTGCAGCTCCCGCGGTGTCAGCTCGGCAAGCGGGTTCTGCCGCGCAGAGGTGTGCGCCAGCGCGACCTGCATGGCGAGGTCGCCGCTCAGATAGGGCGTCCCGGCCTGGACCTTGGCGAACGCCTTGAGCAGGTCCTCCGACGAGGTGTCTTTGAGCACGTAGCCGGTGGCGCCGGCCTCGAGCGCACGCGAAACGATGATCGGGTCGCTGTGCATGCTCAGCACCATGATGCGCGCCTGGGGATCGTGCGAACGGATGCGTCGGATCAGCGGCAGGCCGCCGAGCCCGCTGCCCTGCATCGCCAGATCGACGATCACGACCTCCGGGCGGTGGCGGCGGTAGAGCCGGTAGCCTGAGACGGCATCGCGGGCCTCGAGCACGGCAGCGACGCCGGCGTCCTGGAGCATGCGCCGGCAACCCTGGAGCACGATCGGGTGGTCGTCGATGATGAGGACGCTGCTCATGCCTGGGCACCGTCGCCGGCATCCGCCACGAGCGAGGGTGCGCTTCGGTGCTCGAGCAGGGGAACGGCGACACGCACACAGGTGCCGCCGCCGGACGCGCTCTCGATCGTGAAACGGCCGCCCAGACCCTCGACCCGCTCCTGCATGCCGCGAATGCCGAAACCGGGCGGTGCGCCGGGGGCCACCCCGCGGCCGTCATCGCGCACGCTGAGTTCGAGCTGCGCCTCGTCTTCGGCTTGCCCGAGTTGGACGGTCACTTTTTTCGCCTGCGCGTGCCGAATGGCGTTGGTCAGACTTTCCTGTACGCAGCGGAAGACGGTGAGGTCGATCGAATCGCCGTAGCTGCGGCGCACATTTTCGGCGGCGAGGGTGAATGTCATCTGTGGGTGCTGACGTGAACGCTCGCGCACGAGCTGGTCGACAAGCTCCCGGAGCGGGACATGGCCGAGTGCCATCGGCCGCAGGCGGTCGAGCATGGTGCGGTTGATGGCCTGCAAATGCTCGATGATCGCGAGCATGTCGTGCAAGCGCTCCGATACGCTCTGCTTCGCCTTGTCCGGGAGTTCGCCGGCGGCGCTTGCAATCGAGGAGGCATTGGCCTTCAGGCCGAACAGGCAAGGGCCGACCTCGTCATGGAGTTCGAGCGCGGTGCGCCGCCTTTCATCGTCCTGCGCCGTGATCAGCCGGCGATTGAGCCGCAGGTTTTCCGCGCGCACCGTCTCCAGCGCAAGCGCGAGGGCGTTGAAGTGTTCGGCGATGGCCGCCAGCTCGCGCGCCGGAGGGCGTGGCAGTCGCACGCTGTAGGTTTGCTGCTCGAGCTCGGAGAGGCCGCTCGCCAGCACGGTGAGCGGGCCGAGCACGCGGCCGAACAGGACATAGAGCACGCCGATCATCGCGACATTAAGCAGCAGGGCCCCGGCGCCGATCGCGACGGCGTTTTCCCAGGTCTCGGCGATTTCGTCAGCCGGCTCGCCGGTAATCTCCACTTGGCCTACGCGGTGGCCGTCGGCGGCGACCGGCACGACATGCGTCTCGAGCGGCGGCGCGACCAGGGCAGCGAACCAGGCCGGCGCCGGTGCGCGTTCGTCAGACCTGCGGCCGTCCGCGCTGCCGCGGCCGACGGCCGCCACGGCGCTCGGCGCCGCGGCAATGGGAATGCCCGCTGCGTCCTTGACCGCGATCCGCACATGACGCAGCGAGCGCAACTGCGCCGGCAGCACCGCCAGGAACTGCTCGGCGGGGAGCTGCTGGTGTACGAGATTGACGGCATCGCCGACGAGCAACTCGGCGAGGCGGATCGATGCAGCCATCTCGATGCGGGTCTGCGTGCGGGCGCGCCAGATCGTAACACTCCCGGCGACGAGCGCGGCTGCAAGGTCGATCAGAACAAATACCAGCAGCAGCTGGGTGCGAACCGAGCGCCCATACCACAACGCATGCAGGAACCGCCGCCGCTGGCGCGGCGACGATTGCGGCATCGCGAACGCGCTGGAAACTGAATGCGCGCTGATGATCGTCCTCCCGGACTGCCCGAAGCCCGTGTCAATCTAGCGGAACATGCGCGCCGCTGTCACTTGTGGGCGGGATTCCGTAGGCAAATCGCCCAAATCGAGCGGATTTTGACGGACAATTTCGGTTGCGATATTCAGCATTGCACCGACGATACCATTCTTGCCGAGGCATCACGTTGCAAGCCAATCAGACCACCGGCATGACCATCCGCCTCCATCGCGGCGATCTGCCGGACCTTGCACGCTATGCCAGCGGCGCGGTCGCGATCGACACCGAAACCATGGGGCTCAATCTCGGCCGCGACCGGCTATGCCTGGTCCAGCTGTCACCCGGCGATGGATCCGCGGACGTGGTGCAGATCCCGGCGCACGCCGGCGGCGCGCCCAATTTGCGGCGACTCCTTGCCGACGAGAACCTGCTCAAGATTTTTCACTTCGCGCGCTTCGACCTTGCCGTGCTCTACGAGGCTTTCGGGGTGATGCCGCAGCCGGTCTACTGCACCAAGATCGCGTCGCGGCTCGCGCGCACCTACACCGACAAGCACGGCCTCAAGGACCTCGTGCGCGAGGTGCTCGGTCATGAGCTTTCCAAGCAGCAACAATCATCCGATTGGGGAGCGGCGGACTTGACTGACGCGCAGATTTCCTATGCCGCGGCCGACGTGATCTATCTGCATGCGCTCAAGGAGCGGCTCGACGCCATGCTGGCCCGCGAAGATCGTGGAGCGCTGGCCGCGGCGTGCTTCCGGTTCCTGCCCGATCGGGTGCGGCTTGATATCGCCGGCTTTGCCGGCGAGGACGTGTTCGCCCATTCCTAGCGGCGGCGCCCAGGCGTTCCCCAGCGCGGCCCCGCCGGAGCCATATTCGCAGGCGACAAACAGCCGCCCGAACCGCTAAAATCGGGGGGCCCGCGGCCCGAATCAGGGCGCGGTCCGAGGGACAAAGGCTTGAGCACCGTCTATCCCGCCGGCGTCGCGAGCGCGGCTGCGTTTTCGGCGAGTTCTCGGGGCGACATCGGACGGACCTATCGGGTGGCGCTGCGGCACAGCCGCTACGTGCGCTGGCTCCGCCTCAGCGTGCCCGCCGGCATCGCCGCCGTGCTGTTCATGGTCGTCGCGGCCAACTACATGCCGCCGATCGGGGGGTTTCGCCTGCCGGGGGAACTCGGCAAGCTCGTGATCAAGGGCACCAAGATTACCATGCAGCAGCCGCGGCTCACTGGTTTCACCAACGATTCCCGCTCCTACGAATTCACCGCCAATGCCGCCGCGCAAGACATCACCAAGCCCGATCTGGTGGAACTGAACAAGCCGCATGCCAAGGTCCAAATGCAGGACAAGAGCATGGTCACGATGTCGGCCGTATCCGGCATCTACAACATGAAGACGGAAATGCTGACGCTGAGCGAGGATATCAATCTCGTTTCCTCGACCGGCTATGAAGGCCGTTTGAGCGAGGCCGTGATCGACGTGCGCAAAGGCAGCGTGGTTTCCGAGAAGCCGGTCTGGGTGAAGCTGCTCAACGGGTTCCTCAATGCGCGACGGCTGGAGGTCGTCGAAAACGGCGCCGTGGTCCGTTTCGGCGGCGTCGCGATGACGATCCTGCCCGACAAGAACCCGACAAAGGCCGAGGAACCATGATGTCTCGGTTTTGGCTTCTCGCCGCGATCGTGGCCTTGGCCGTGCCGGGAGCGGCCGCGGCGGAGAGCCCGGTTCAGGGCTCAGCGGCGCAGAGCCCGGTTCAGGGCGCGCCAGCGCCGAGCCCGCTTCAGGGCGCGCTTCAGAGCCAGAACAAGGATCAGCCGATCCACATCGAAGCGGCGACGCTCGAGGTGCACGACAAGGCCAAGACGGCGACCTTCTCCGGCAACGTCCAGGTGGTTCAGGGCGACACCACGATGCGTTGCCGAAGCCTGGTCGTGTTCTACGGGGCTGAGGAAGGCGCGGGCACCGCCAAGCCGGCGGCTGCGCGTCCCGTTGCAGAGGGCCCGGCCACACCCGGGATGCCCCAGGGAGCGCAAAGCATCCGCAGGATCGAAGCGCGCGGCGGGGTCACCGTGGTCACCAAGGATCAAAATGCGAGCGGTGAACTCGGTGTCTACGATCTGAAGACGAAAACGATCACGCTGACCGGCAACGTCGTCGTCAGCCAGGGCAAGAACGTCCTCCATGGCGAGCGGGTCGTCGTCGACACCGCGACCGGGAACGCGCGGGTCGAATCCGGCGCGACGGCTCACGACCGTGTGCGGGCGCTCATTCAGCCCGGCAAGGGCGCCAACGGCACCCCGACCAATGTCATGTCGTTTGGGCAAGGGCACCCGAATTGAGGGCGCCGCTGCCGGCATCAGGGCGGGAAATCGGCTAGAGTACCCCGCGAAGGAACCCTGCGCGATTCGCAGCCGAAAGTCCCGATACTGGCGTGCCCGACATCCTCTCATATTTTCGCCGGCGCCCGACCCCGGCACCAGCCCCGGGGCATCGCAAACCGACCGCGGGGGATGGAGCCATCGACCTCGCGAGCATGGGCGGCACCATAAACGGCACCTATGTCGACATCGCGAGCGCGCCGGCGCGGGACGACAAAGCCCGCAACAAGACCGTGGCGCGGCCGCCGCGCCCGCCGGCCCCAGCCCTCCCAGCTGCCGCCGCAGAATGAACCGCGCCCGCAGCCGCCGCGTCAGCCGCCCCCGCCGCCCCCGCAAAATGAGCGCCCGCAGCCCCAATATGAGGCCCGTGCGCCGGCGCGGACAACGCCGCGCGCGGAGGGGAACGGCGCTGCGCCGGCGAGCCGCGGGGGCTTTCTCTCCGTCCACGGCGTGGAGAAGAGCTTCGTCGGGCGTAAGGTCGTCAAGGGCGTGAGCCTCTACGTGCGCAAGGGCGAGGCCGTGGGCCTGCTCGGCCCCAACGGGGCCGGCAAGACCACGGTCTTCTACATGATGACCGGGCTCATCAGGGCCGACAAAGGGCGCATCCAGCTCGACGGCTACGACGTGACCGGCCTGCCGATGTATCAGCGCGCCCGCCTCGGCATCGGCTACCTGCCGCAAGAAGCTTCGATCTTCCGCGGCCTCAATGTCGAGGAGAACATTCGCGCGGTGCTCGAAGTGGTCGAGCCGAGCGCCAAGCGGCGCGAGCGTGACCTCAATGCGTTGCTCGAGGAATTCAACATTGCGCGGCTGCGCAAGACGCCGGCGATCGCGCTCTCCGGGGGCGAGCGCCGCCGCGTCGAGATTGCTCGCTCGCTGGCCACGCGGCCGAACTACATGCTGCTCGACGAACCGTTTGCCGGGATCGACCCGATCGCCGTTGGCGACATCCAATCGCTGGTGCGCCATCTGACCAATCGCGGCATCGGCGTGCTCATCACCGACCACAATGTCCGCGAAACGCTCGGCCTGACCGACCGCGCCTACATCATCTACTCCGGCGACGTCCTGATGGAGGGACGGGCCGACGAGATCGTCAACAATCCCGATGTGCGCCGGCTCTACCTTGGCGAGGAATTCCGGCTTTAACCCTGCGCCTCCTATTTCCCGCGAACGGCAGGGAAGGGGGAGACAGCGCCGCCGGATTGCGGTAGAGCAATACAAGCAAGAAACGGACCAATTCAGTCTAGCTTTCGATGGCACTCACCCAAAGACTCCAGATCCGGCAGAGCCAGGCGCTGGTGATGACGCCGCAGCTGATGCAGGCGATCAAGCTGCTGCAGCTCTCCAATCTCGATCTGGTCGCCTATGTCGAGGCCGAACTCGAGCGCAATCCGCTGCTCGACCGGAGTGCGGAAGACGAACGGCCGGCGGACAAGCCGGGCGACGCCACGGCAGCGCCGGACGAGCCGTCCGCACGCGGCGAAGCGTGGAACGAAGGTGAAGGTCCGTCCAACGGCCACGCCATCGATGAGCGCCTCGATATCTCCGCCGACGACGTCTTCCCCGACGACGCGGCGCCAAGCCGCCCGCGGACCTCAGAGCTTCCGGCCGGATATTCCGAATGGGCGGCAGTCGGCACCGGCGGCCGCGATGACGGCGATTACAACCTCGAAGCGTTCGTCTCCGCCGAGACCACGCTGGCGGACTGGTTGCGCGAGCAGCTTACGCTTGCCGTGGCCGACCCGGCGCGGCGGATGATCGGCTTTTATCTCATCGATCTCGTCGACGAGGCCGGCTATCTTGGCGGCGATCTTGCGGCGGTTGCGGAAAAGCTCGGCACCACCATCACCGAGGTCGAGACGGTGCTCGGCATTGTGCAGGGCTTCGATCCGCCGGGCATTGCCGCGCGCGACCTCGCCGAATGCCTGGCGTTGCAGCTCAAGGAGCGCGACCGCTTCGATCCGGCGATGGAAGCCTTGATCACGCGCCTCGATCTCCTGGCCAGGCGCGATTTCGCGGTCCTCAAGAAAATCTGCGGCGTCGGCGATGAGGATCTCGCCGACATGATCGCGGAAATCCGCCGTCTCAATCCGAAGCCCGGTCTCGCCTTCGGCTCGGCAGTCGTGCAGCCGATCGTGCCGGATGTCTTCGTGCGGCCGGGCCCGGACGGCGGCTGGATCGTCGAACTCAATTCCGACACGTTGCCGAAGGTGCTGGTCAATCAGAGCTACTATGCCGAGGTCTCGGCCACGACGCGGCGCGACGCTGAAAAGTCGTACCTTGTCGATTGCCTGCAGAACGCCACCTGGCTGGTGCGCGCGCTCGATCAGCGCGCCCGCACCATTCTCAAGGTCGCCAACGAAATCGTGCGCCAGCAGGACGGGTTCTTTGCCCGCGGCGTTCAGCATCTGCGTCCGCTCAATCTCAAGACCGTGGCTGAAGCCATCGGCATGCACGAATCGACGGTCTCGCGCGTAACCGCCAACAAATACATGGCGACCAGCCGCGGCATCTTCGAGCTCAAATATTTCTTCACCTCGGCGATCGCCGCCGCCCATGGCGGTGAAGCCCACTCCGCCGAGGCGGTGCGCCACCGCATCAAGCAGCTGATCGACGCCGAGAGCGCCGCCGAGGTGCTGTCCGACGACACCATTGTCGACAAGCTGCGCGCGGCCGGCATCGAGATCGCGCGGCGGACCGTGGCGAAATATCGCGAGGCGATGCGCATTCCTTCCTCGGTGCAGCGGCGGCGGGAGAAACAGGCGGCGGCGGTCACCTGATGCATCAGCGCCGGGCGCAAAGGGCTTCGTTGACTCCGCGTCGGCCCATGCCTAGCTCGGAGGCACGGGTGCAAAACGTAAGCGGAGACCGATAAGCGGAGACCGACATGCCGTTTCGCGTTTCAGGTAAGAACATCGACGTCGGCGAAGCGTTGCGGGGGCGCATCAACGACCGAATCACCGAAGCGATGGGCAAGTATTTCGACGGCGGCTATTCGGGTCACGTCACCGTGGCGCGCGAGGGCTTCGGCTTTCGCACCGAATGCGCCATCCATCTTGATTCGAAGATCACGCTGCACGCCGAAGGCCAGGCGGCCGATGCCTATGCCAGCGCCGATCAGGCGGCGTTGCGGGTGGAGCGGCGGCTGCGCCGCTATCATCGCCGGCTCAAGGAGCATCGTTCCGAGCGTCTCGACGGCCGCGCCGCGCTCGAGGCGGCGAGCTACATCATCGCTGCTCCGGAGCAGGACAGCGAAGCGGACCTCGACGGGTTCACGCCGGTGATCATCGCGGAATCGACCACCATGCTGAAGCAATTGTCGGTCAGCGATGCGGTGATGGAACTCGACATGACCGGCGCGCCTGTTCTCGTCTTCCGCCACGCCGCGCACGGCGGCATCAATATCGTCTATCGGCGCGCCGATGGGCATTTCGGTTGGATCGATCCGCCCGCGCCGGCAGCGCCGGATGCCCATTGACGGCGCTATGCACCCTCCCTATGGTCCGCCGCCTTTAGCGACCGGCCGCGGCGGCTCCGCTTCCCAGGTTCCATCGATGCCACTCACCGATCTCGTCGCGCCGAACGCGATCATCCCGGCGCTCAAGGTCAACAACAAGAAGCAGGCGCTGCAGGAGCTCGCCGCGCGCGCGGCTGTGCTCAGCGGTCAGAACGAGCGTGCGATCTTCGACATCCTGATGCAGCGCGAGAAGCTTGGGTCCACCGCGGTCGGCAACGGCATCGCCATCCCGCACGGCAAGATGCCCAACCTCACGCGGCTGTTCGGTTTGTTCGCGCGGCTCGACCGGCCGGTCGATTTCGAAGCGCTCGACGGCCTGCCGGTCGATCTCATCTTTCTGCTGCTAGCGCCGGAAGGCGCCGGCGCCGATCATCTGAAGGCTCTGGCGCGCGTGGCGCGCCTGCTGCGCGACTCGGCCATCGCCCGCAAGCTGCGCGCATCGCATGACGCGGAAGCGCTCTACGCCGTGTTGGCGATGCCGTCAGCGTCCGCCGCCTAGCAGCTGTCAGGTATCAGGTGGGATCAGCATCGCGCATCATAGATGCGCGACACCCTCGGGTCGGCTCAGCGATAGTCGCTACGAGTGCGGGACCGGTTTGGCGATTTGTACGGGGCGTCATTGCGAGGAGCGCAGCGACGAAGCAACCCATAGTTCAAGTCCAATGCGCGAAAGATTGGATCGCTTCGCGGGCTTGTCATCGGGTCCGGCCACTTTGGGCCGGACCCGATGGCTCGCAATGACGAATCTCCGATCAGTGCACGCTCACCGTCTCGAGCTGTTGGCTCATGGCGTTGGCGACGGCAGCCTCACGGCTGTCGGTCAGCATGATCGGCGTGCCGTCGGCCGCGTGCAGGGCGAACAGCTTCAGCCCCGGCTGAATCTCCGGCACTTGCGGGAACAGCGTGTGAACGTCCTCCGAACGGATCGTCTTCACGTAGGCGATCTGCCCGTCGCCGAGATGGGCAAGCGCTTCCGGGGACATTTCACCTTGTTTCATTTCGGTACGGTTCAAGTCCGATGACATGACACTCCGACTCCTTTTCCGGTAACGCGGTGGAGTCCTATTCGGTTGCGTCGCTTTCCTTGATCGCTATCGAGCGGACGATCCGCTCGGGTTGCGGCCGCACCAGATCGATCGACAGCAGCCCGTTCTTCAGGTCGGCAGTGAGAACTTCCATTCCTTCGGCGAGCACGAAGCTGCGCTGGAATTGGCGGGCGGCGATGCCGCGGTGCAGGTATTGCCGGCTCTTGTCGTCCTGTTGGCGGCCGCGAATGACGAGTTGGTTCTCCTCCAGGGTCACGTCGAGCTGATCGCGGGTAAAGCCCGCTACCGCGAGCGTGATGCGAAGCCGTTCTGGATTGTCGACCTCGCGCGCGATGCGTTCGATATTGTAGGGAGGATAGCCGTCCGCGGCCTTGGCGACACGATCGAGAACACGCTCGATCTCATCGAAGCCGAGCAGGAAGGGACTCGAAAGCGACGAACCCCTGGACATCTTTCAAAGCCCTTTGCAGCGACTTTGCGGGGCCCGCATGGCACCCCATGGCCGGACGGAATTCGTCCGTCCAGCACCGACTATATGGCCTCAGCGGATGTAGGCCGCAAGGCGGGCGGCGGGCAGCGGAATCGCGCCGCCGGTCACGGCCATTTCAGCGGGCCAGGGAGCGCGCGCTCGGCCTCCGCCGAAAGCTGCGCCTCATGCCGGCCCACGAAGATCGTGCCGACGATGATCAGGATCAGCACGACGATGCCGACGACAATGACCATCGGGCCGGCCAGGCGTTCGACTTGGCGCCCCAGCATGTAGGCGGCAAAGCCGAAGAAAGCTGCCCAGACGAGCGCTCCGGCGGTACTGGTGAGCAGAAACTGCCGCCACGGCATGCGGTTGGCTCCGGCCAGAATGCCGGCGATGCTGCGCAGCACCGGGACGAAGCGGGAAACGAAGATGATCTTGCCGCCGTGGCGGAGGAACAGGTATTCGCCGAGCTTGATCCGGCTTTCGGTGATCCGCACATAGGCGCCGTAGCGCAGCAGCAGCCAATAGCCGAATTCGCGGCCGATCACGTAGCCGATCATTTGCCCGACCAGTCCCGCTCCCGCTGCCGTCAGAACGACGTCGATGATGTAGAGATGGGGATGACTGGTGCCGGCATAGATCGAGGCCACGATCAGCACGGTCTCCCCGGGCATGGGAAGCCCGAGGCTCTCCAGCAGGATGACGCCGGCGACCACAACGAGCCCGTAGGTTTCAACGAGGTGTTCGACGAAGGCCATGAAGGTTGCGGAAGAGTCACACGACTGGAGATGGACAGCGCCCGAGATCGGCAGACTTCTATAGAGGATTTTCCATTCTGGCGACACAACGCGCGACCCCGCGGTGGCGTTCGCCGCAATTAACGGTTAAAGCGTGAAGGGCGGTAGGCACGGGGCGCCGGAAACGATGCAGCGGATCGGCGTTCGCCGGCGGTCAGTCGGCCTGCTCTTCGGCGCGATGTTCGTCCTTGATGCCTGCGCGCCGACGCATCGTTCGGCGGACGAAAGCGAGATCAATGTGTATCCGGCCAACTACAAGGCCGAGATTCTTGCCGGCATGCACGCCTATCTCAACGACCCGACCGGAATCCGTGAGCCCGGCGTCTCCGAACCCATGGTCAGGTCGGTCGGAAGCGATAATCGCTACCTGGTGTGCGTGCGCTTCAACGGTAAACGGCGCGGCAACGAGTACGCGGGGGTGCGCGAGATCGGCGCCGTTTTCGTCGCCGGCCGCTTCGATCGCTTCGTCGAGGTGCGCGAGCAATGCGCGGGCGCGGCCTACGCGCCATTCCCGGAGCTCGGAAAGCTCGCGCGGTAGTGGGTGGCGGCGCGTAGACCGCCGTGCACAACGGCGCCGTCGAAGGCGAGAGGCCGGCATGAACCGGAGCGTCGAGGCGCGGCCAATCAGTAGCGGTATTTCTCGATTTCCAGGAGCGGAAACGCGCTGAGCGCGTGCGGCGGATTTGTCGGCGCCGCCGCCTGCAGGCAGGAAGCATCGAGCTTGCCGAAACTCGTGACGCCGACGAGGCCGAGCGATCGTCGGACCTCGTCCTCGAGAAGTTCGAGCATGCGCACGATGCCCGGCTGTCCGGCCGCCGCAAGCGCGTAGCACTGCATGCGGCCGAGGCCGACGAGATGCGCCCCCGCCGCGATCGCCTTGATGATGTCGGTGCCGCGGCAGAAGCCGCCGTCGACAATGATGGTGGCGCGGCCGGCGACGGCGTCGACGATTTCCGGCAACACCTCCATCGCGCCGCGGCCGTGATCGAGCTGCCGGCCGCCGTGATTGGAGACGTAGATGAACTCGACGCCGTGATCGAGCGCGATTTTCGCGTCCTCTGCGGTGGCGATCCCCTTGAGCGCCAGCGGAATGGCGAAGCGCCGCTTGATGCGCTCGACCGTGCGCCAATCGAGCGCGGCCTGAAACTCGTTGCCCGAGGCGCGTATTCTCCCGGTGGTCATGTGGCGCTTGGCGATGTCGCGCTCGCGGCGGCTGTAGATGGCGGTGTCGACGGTGAGGCAGAACATGGCGTAGCCCTGCGCCATCGCGCGCTCGACATGCGCGTCGACCCAGGCCTGATCGCCGCGGACATAGAGCTGAAACATGCGCAGCGCCGCCGGCGCCGCCTGCGCTACCGCTTCGAGGCCGGGCTCGCAGACCGAGCTCAGCATATGCGCGACGCCGAATTCATGCGCCGCCTGCACGACTGTTGCGCCGCCGCCCGGATCAAACGTCTCCAGGGTGCCGACCGGACAGAGCACGATCGGCAGCCGCAGCCTGCGGCCGAGAAATTCGACCGAGGCATCGATCTTGCCCACGTCGCGCAGCACGCGTGGACGCAGCGCGATCGAATCGAGCGCCAGGCGGTTGCGCAGCATCGTCGTCTCGGTTTCCGTCCCGCCGACGATGTAGTCCCAATTGTTCTGGCTCAGGTTGGCGCGCGCCTTGGCGACGAGCTCGTGCAGGTTCAAGAATTCGCCGGCCATGGCTTGGCGCAGCGCGGCGATTTCGTTGGAACTCTGGTTGGTCATGTGGCGGGAAGGGCGGTTGTTGCGACTGGTTTGGGCTTGGGTGGCCGTCCGGACGGACGTCGAACGATTGCGCCAAATCGGCGTGATGGCAAGAGGCCGTCCGGGACCAGCGCGATCAGTGCATTTGAGACTGATCGCTCCTGTGACCGTGCGGCGCGCCTTCCAGCGTGGTCACGACAAACCGATCGCGCTCACATGCGCGCGGCAGCGCCGCGTGTTGTCATCTGCTTCTGGTCGCGTTGATCTCACCGCATTTGAAGGGAACGCGACAAGAATGCCGGTCCGTCCATTTCTTTCCAGTCAAGCCTTCGAGCCGGAAACGATCCGCGAAATGTCGCTCGCACTCGAGAAGGTCTGCGACGCGCTGAGCCTGAAGGTGGTGGACGATGCCGCGACTAGGCTGATCGCCGAGAAGATCGTCGAGTTGGCGCAGCGCGGCGTGCACGACGTCGCCACCCTCACATCGATGACCTTGCAAGAGATCAGACGCGCCGACTGACGGCCGCCAAGGTCGCCGGCGCTGTTGTTCCCGCCGCCTTGCCTGAAATTGTTTGCCCTGACGGGTATTTGCTCTGAGTTCCTGGGAACGCAGCGTCGGGTCCGATGCTTGACTCAATGCTTGCGTAGCGGCGGGCCGATCCCGCCGCACAAGACAGCGGGAAGCGCCCTGAGCAGTCCGAATAATCGGATGCTCGGGCGCGCTTCTTCGCGAATAGCCACGATCGCTGTGGCGGGCGTACATCGCAACGGCGGATCATGAAAGTGGCCAAAGAGTTTCCGCGTCATTGCGAGCGAAGCGAAGCAATCCAGTTTTTGCCACGTGAACTGTGGATTGCCTCGTCGCTGCCGCTCCTTGCAATGACGACCCATCGCCTGATTTTTAGTTCTCGGCGCCGCCTGGCGTGGTGTGCCGCGAGACCAGTTCGGCAATCTCGCGATCGTCGCTGCGGTCGCGCAGCGCGAGACCTTTCACGACGCCCTCGCGGTCTTTCGGCGTTCGGTTCTGGCTCATTTTCCACTTGCCTTCGAGGCGCGTGACGGCAAAGCGGAAGCCGACGATCCCGCGCAGCATCGAGTTGATAAAGCTCGAAGGCGCATCCGACGGCGCCCATGGCCGAGGCTGGTCCTTCTCCTGCTGGGCGGTCAGTTCGGTGACGTGGCGGCGCAGCCAGTGCTCGTCGTTCATAACCTCCGCGCGACCATAGGCGTGAACCACCGCGAAATTCCAGGTCGGGACCACCTTCCCGCCCTCCGCCTTGGAAGGATACCAGTTGGGGGTGATGTAGCCTTCGGCGCCCTGGAAGATCATCAGCGCCTCGCCGCCATCGGCAAGGTCCCGCCAGTGCGGATTGGCGCGCGCCAGATGGCATTCGATGACGCCGTAGCGTCCCTCGTCCTTGAGGACCGTCGGCAGATGGCTGGCAAACAGGCCGGCTGAACCCGAGGACACAAGGGCCGCAAACGGACGCGCCCGCATCAGCGCGTGCATCTGTGGCACGTCCTCCACGCGAAATAGTTCAGGCAGGTACATGGGTTCACTACCACCGTTATTTGGTGTGAGATGCTCTTCCGCGAGTGCCTCGGCTTGGCCGGCCACCCGACGCGATCGTCCGCCGCAGTGGCGGTCCCGACAGGACTCGAACCTGTGACCTTCGGTTTAGGAAACCGCTGCTCTATCCGGCTGAGCTACGGGACCGAAAACGATTTCAACCGCCTGGCAAACCGCCTAGGGCTGTTGTGACTCTTTTATCTCCTCTTGATAAGGCCAGCAATTGGCGGCTTTGACGCGCGAAGCTCCGTGTCCGCGAGCCGGCCCCTATTGTGCAAATTTCTTGGCTTGAGCGCTTGAACTTCAGTAAGCATGGTGCGGCCGGCATATCAGCAGAAATCCTTGGAGGTCTCAGCAATCGCGACGAAATTCTTGCGGAAACCCCGCATCCTTCGACTGCTTCGCTAATTCATAGTCCATAGATTTTCGCTGTATCCCGCCCCCGCCTGGTGAGTAAGAGGGAGTGCGACGTACCAAACCGTTGGTTGCCCAATTGTACCACGGCTCCTCATCCTAAGCTGGCTGACCGGGGCAAGCGGGGTTCGGAAACGACATTGGTGCGAATAAATTCGCGCATCTCTGCGTAGTCGCGGTCGCTCTCCGCTTTTGCTCGCTCACTGAGCTTGAGATATTCATGGAGCATCTTCAGGCTTTCTGGTGTGCCGTCTCGCTCGCCGGCATCCACCGGAATCCGTCCTATGCCTGGCTGGAACATTGAAAGTAGGGGCCATGCGACTTCTACGTAATTTCGCATTTCGGCTGTCGGCGCTATTTTCCAGGCTTCCTTGAATACGCGCCGCATTTGCTTCTTGGAAACTGGAAGCCAGCTTTCATCCATGTATGCGGCCGGATGCTTTTCCAGCAGCTCACCATACGTCGCAATGATACGGGAAACGTCGGACGCCCTTTGCTCCGGCGAGCGCTTTAATATCGATGATCTAAGCCACCCGAGCATTTGCGTCCTCTGGCGCTGTTGCTTTCAATGACGACGGCTTCATCGCGGGACTTCGGCAATCTCTCGCCAAATAGGCTTTCCTGCAACTTGCGTGTGATGAACAATTTCCAACAGTTCGTCCTCATTGAGCTTATGGGAAGGCACTGCTTAAGGGAAAGCACTGCTTACGGGAAAGCACTGCAATCTTCTTCATTCGTGCGCCGTGTCAAAGCTGTAGCTTTCCGACAATGGAGCGGTACCATCTGCTCAATGGTATCTTTTGGCAACATTTTCCCGCGCAGCCATGCTGCGATAGTAGCGCCCCGACTTCCGCAGGCAGCAGCATCGGCGCCGGAGGGACGCACGCCGGCACGCCAGCGTTGGACACTCGGCGCGTGAGCGCCCCCGGCCGCCCCGTGCGTTCCCCGCCGCACGGTTTCTGTGTCAATATGGGTGGAAGGCTGCTGGTGCGATCTCGAGCAGGCAGGGGGGACCGCCGCGGGCCTCCCTTGGCGCTGGTGAACGATGGCACGGATCGAATTATCGCTCACAGAGGGCAGCCATGCTGACCATTGAGGATGTCTCGGCGGTCCCTTTGTTTTCGGCGCTTGCGGCGGCCGACCGGGAGCGTCTCGCCCGCACTTCCGCGGACATCCATCTCGCTCCGGGGGAGTTCGCTGTTCACGAGGGCGGAGAGCCCGCGCTCTTTGCCGTTCTGTCCGGCAAGATCGAGGTCGTCAAGATCATCGACGGGATCGAGCGCACGCTCGGCTGGCGCGCTTCCCGGCGCCATTATTCGGCGAGGTGCCGATCGCGCTCGGCACGCCGTTTCCCGGAGGATATCGCGCCGCCGAACCATCGCGCGTCATGCGCGTCGAGCTTCCGGAATACTACGCGATCGCGGCCGCATCGAAGGAAGTGTCGCAGAAGGTGAGCGCGCTGGCGCGCGAGCGCATCGGGGGATTGCAGACCATTGCCGCCGAGCCGCATCAGCCGCGCGTGACCGTGGTCGGTCCGCGCTGGGATCCGGCAACCGCCGATTTGCGCCGGTTCCTGGCGCGCAACCAGATTTCGTTCAATTGGCTTTCGCCCGACGCGCCGGAAGTCTCGCGGCTTTTCCCGGAGACGACGCTGCCGAATGGCAACGGGCCCGCGGTGCGGCTCGCGGACGGAGAGGTGATGATCGCTCCGCAGGTGCGCGACGTTGCCCATCGCCTCGGCCTGCAGACCAGCCCTCGGTCGGCTGACTACGATGTCGCAGTCATCGGCGGCGGGCCGGCCGGCCTAGCGGCTGCGGTCTACGGCGCATCCGAAGGGCTGCGCACGATCGTCATCGAGCGCGAGGCGCCCGGCGGACAGGCCGGCACGTCATCGCGGATCGAGAACTATCTCGGCTTTCCCAACGGGATCTCGGGCGACGAGCTTGCCATCCGCGCTCTCCAGCAGGCGCGGCGGCTCGGCGCGGAAATCCTGGTCACGCGCTCGGTCGCCCGCATCGATCCGGCGACGCGCGAAGTTTCTCTCGACGGCGGCGACGTGGTGCGCGCGCGAACAATCATTCTGGCAACCGGCGTCTCCTGGCGGCGCCTGGCGATCGACGGCTTCGACCGGCTCATCGGCAAGGGCGTCTACTACGGCGCCGCGCGCAGCGAAGCCGGTGCCACGCATGGGCTCGACGTTTTCCTCGTCGGTGCCGGAAACTCGGCCGGCCAGGCGGCGCTGTACTTTGCCAATCATGCGCGCCGGGTCACCCTTTTGGTGCGCGGCGATTCCCTGGAAAAGAGCATGTCCTACTATCTGGTCGAGCAGCTGCGCGCGCAATCGAACGTGGCGGTTCAACTGCGGTCGGAGATACACGGGGTTCACGGCGACACCCACCTGACCACGATCGACATCCGCGACAGCGCCAGCGCGGAAGTCCGCCGGCATGATTGCGGCGGCCTGTTCATCTTCATCGGCGCCGATGCGGAGACCGCGTGGCTGCCGGCCGACATCGCGCGCGACGCGCGCGGCTACGTGCTGACCGGCGACGATCTGAAAAAAGCCGGGCGCTGGTCGCTCGGCCGCGATCCCTATCTCCTTGAAACCAGCGCGCCGGGCATTTTCGCCTGCGGCGATGTCCGCTTGAGCCCGGTCAAACGCGTCGCCTCGGCCGTCGGCGAGGGCAGCATGGCGATTGCCTTCGTCCATCAATATCTGGCGGCGAAGGGCGATCGGGCGCGAACTCGCCCGATTGCGCGCGCATAAACGAGACGTTGCTCACGCGTCAGAGATGGGAAGCCGAAAGCAGCGGGATGATCAAAGTCTTCGGCGTCGTCTCAGCGCTGCATCGGTGCTCAATCGCCGTCTTTCAGGCTTAGAATATAGGCGATGATGTTCTGCGCATCGTCACCCTTGATCACAAGGTTCGGCATCTTTTTGTGCGAGGTCTGCAGCATCGCAAAAAGTGCCGTACGGGTAACGCCTTTGGTGTTGGCGATCGCCGCGAAGGTGGGTGCATCGGGATTGGTCGAGAGCCCCGGGCTCTTCACCACGAGGTGGCATTCGGAGCACACCTCTCTGGCAAGTTTGAGGCCTTCTTGAACGCTGCCGGCTTCCTGTGCGCACGCAAGCCCCGCGGTTGCCCCAAACGTCGCGGCGACGGTCAAAGCAGCGAGCGATGTGGTAGCCACTGGCCTGGTCATTGTTCACCCCGTTGCGAGCCGAGCCGCGGCAACCGATGCTTTGGCCTTTTTCTCATTGCAGAACCGGAACGCGACCGCCGAGCTCTTCCTCGACGTGGATGCGGACAATGTCGTCGAACGAGGCGTCGGGGCGAAAACCGAGCGCGAGCGCCCGCTTTGCGTCGAAGGCGCGTGGCCATCCCGCCACCATGGTGGCGATCACGGTGTCGGGCTCGCGGCGGACGAGCTTGACCGCCTTGTCGCCGCCGACCCGGCGCAGCGCCTCGATCTGTTCGGCGATGGTCGCGGAGAGGCCCGGCATGGTCAGCGCCCGCCGCGCGCCCAAGGGCGCCGAATCCAGCTCCGCCGCGTGGACGAGAAAGCCGACGGCGGCGCGCGGGCTCGCAACCCAGTGCCGCACGTCTTCCGCCACCGGCAGCACGGCCTCCTGACCGACGAGCGGCTCGCGCATGATGTTGGAGAAGAAGCCGGACGCCGCCTTGTTGGGCTTGCCGGGCCGGATGCAGATGGTCGGCAGGCGGATGCTGATGCCGTCGAGAAAGCCGCGGCGCGAATAGTCGGCAATGAGCAGCTCGCAGATCGCCTTCTGGGTGCCGTAGCTCGTCAGCGGCGTCGAGAAGAACTCGTCGCCGATCAGCGGCGGGAACGGCGCGCCGAAGACCGCGACCGACGACGTGAATACCATGCGCGGCCGATAGGGCGTCTTCGCGCCCTCCTGACGTATCGCCTCGATGAGGTTGCGCGTGCCGTCGAGATTGATGCGATAGCCCTTGTCGAAATCCGCCTCGGCCTCGCCGGAAACGACCGCGGCCAGGTCGAAAACGATGTCGGGACGCGCGGCGATGTGCGGGGCAATGGCCCCCGGATCGGCAATGTCGAGGGTCGCGAGCGACACCTTGCCGCCGAAGCCGGCGGGCTTTTCCAGCGGCGTGACGTCAATGAGGGAGAGCGCGGTGATCTGCCGCCCGGCGAGCTTGCCCTCGCGCGCCAGCCGTTCGGTGAGCTTGCGGCCGATCATGCCGGCGGCGCCGATGATGAGTACATGCATCGAGGAGCATCCATGTGGTCGTGAAGACAGGACTGGCTAGAACTCCGCCTCGCCCGATGTCAACCTCCGGGATAGCACCAAATCGCGGGAACGCGGCCAGGGAGGGAGCAAGACCATGAGCAATCCGACAGGCGGGGGCGTGAAGCCGGGCCTGCGCGTCCTCGTCACCGCCGGAGCGGCGGGCATCGGGCGCGCCATTGCCGAGGCCTTTGCCGCCCACGACGCCCGCGTCTACGTCTGCGACATTTCGCGGGAAGCGGTCGAAAAATGCCGCGCCGAGCAGCCGGGCATCATCGCCGAAGAGGCCGACGTCGCCGACGAGGCCGCGATCGACCGCCTGTTCGACGATGTGCAGGGAAGGTTCGGCGGGCTCGACGTGCTGGTCAACAATGCCGGCATCGCCGGCCCCACGAGCGAAGTGGAGAACATCGATCCGCGGGAGTGGCGGCGCACGATCGACGTCAATCTCAACAGCCACTTCTATTGCACGCGGCGCGCCGTGCCGATGCTCAAGCAGGCGGAAGAGGGAGCGATCGTGAACATCTCCTCGGTGGCCGGGCGCCTCGGCTACGCGTACCGGCTGCCCTATGCCGCCACGAAATGGGCGATCGTCGGAATGACCGAGAGCCTCGCCAAGGAGCTCGGGCCGTTCGGCATCCGGGTCAACACCATTCTCCCCGGCATTGTCGCGGGACCGCGCATCGAGCGCGTGATCCGGGAACGCGCCAAGGCGGTCGGCATCAGCTACGCGGACATGGAAAAGCAGTATGCCGAGAAGGCCTCGTTGCGGCGCATGGTGACGGCGGAGGACGTGGCGCAAACCGCTTTGTTTCTGTGTTCGGCAGCCGGCCGCAATATTACCGGGCAACCTATCAGCGTCTGCGGCAATGTAGAAACGCTATAGCGCGTCGCGCGATCGTGCCGGCCCTATTCAAGGGCCGCCGCCGCCGGGGCCGGCCGCGCGAGCACGGCGTCGGTGGGCATGCCGCGGTCAGCCTTGAGTCGCATCAAAACATAAAGCGCGAACGCCGGCGGGATCAGAGCCGGGCCGGGAATATGGCCGGACCCCAGCGCCATCTGGATGAGCGGCAGCCAATAGACAAGCTTGGCAAGGACCTGGCCGCGCCTATCGAGCGTGCCGGCGCCCAGCAGCATCACCGCGAGGCAAGTTACTGGCAGGGTATCGTAGGACAACAGATAAGGAACGGCGCAGATCGAGCAGGCAAAGAACAGCGCCGCCAAAAGCTGCGGGTCAGCGTCCTTGCGGTGCCTGAAGGCGAAGAATACCGCGCCGATGGCAAAGGCCGAAAAGCAGGCCTGGACGGTCATGGCGATGGCGTAGCTCGCGCCGGTCCCGCGCACGTTCATGAAGATCGGCGGAAAGAACGGGGTGCCGATTCGGTCCGGATCCACCAGCACGAGATTCTGGACCGGGATGCCTTTCTGCACGAAGTCGAGCCACACCTGCGGGCCGAAGAGCGCGGCCGTCACGGCGGCAATCAGGAGGGCCGTCGCGCTTGCCACCAGAAAAACGCGCCAGCGGCCGGAAGCCGCGAGCATGACCGGGAACAACAGGCCAAGCTGGGGCTTGAGCGTCAGCAAGCCGAGCAGGATGCCGGCCAGCATCGGCTTTCGATCGAGGCAGGCGAAGATCGTCAGCAGCATCGCCGCGGTCACCAGCGAGCTTTGCCCGGAGATCAGGCAGAAAACGGCTGCCGGCGAAAGCGCGATCGCGGCGAGCAGTCTGCGGTCGCTAGCGTATCGGCGCACGACCCAAAGAAAGAGAGCGAGCCCCAGCGCGGTCCAGCAGAGGAGCGCCGCGAGATAGGGCAGGCGGCCGAACAACGCGGCGGCAAGCATGACGCTCGGCGGATACGACCAGTTCTGGCCGGGATAGCCGGCGCCGAGCAGCGCCGCGAGCGCGTCCCTGTAGAGGAGCGGGTCGTAGAACCGGCTCGGATCGGGCGTCCATGCCGCCCGCCCGTACATCCAGAAATTCAGGAAATCGCGCCCGACGACGAGGTTGCTGCCATCGCGCGGGAAGGGTCCTCCCCACGAGATCATCCAGGCGTAGAGGGCCGCAGTCAGCATTACGAAGCCGGCGCTGGCGCCGATCAGCAGCCGCAGCGCGCCGAGGTCTTCTTGCCGCGCGCCGGCAGGAATAGCCGCCATGGCCAGGCTCGTGCTTGAGGTGGGATTGCCTGCGCGGCGGCGACTATGCGGCCGGCGGCGTTGTCATTTCCTTACCGGCGGCGTCGATGCGGATGGCTGCCGGCTGGGCGCGGCAGCAATGCGCCCGGCGAGCTTCGCGTACCCTTCCGAACGCGCTAGATTGAATTCCCAACGACCACAGGCAGGCTGTCATGATCGATCTTTACTACTGGACCACGCCGAACGGCCACAAGATCACGATCTTTCTTGAGGAGGCCGGGCTCCCTTACAAGATCATTCCCATCAACATCGGCAAGGGCGAGCAGTTCAGGGCCGAGTTCCTCGCCGTCTCGCCCAACAACCGCATTCCCGCGATCGTCGATCACGAGCCGACAGGCGGCGGCAAACCAATCTCGGTGTTCGAATCCGGCGCGATCCTGCTCTATCTCGCCGACAAGACCGGCAAGTTCATCGCCAAGGATTTGCGCGGCCGCAACGAGACGGTGGAGTGGCTGTTCTGGCAGATGGGAAATCTCGGCCCGATGGCCGGCCAGAACAATCATTTCAACATCTACGCGCCGGAGAAACTCCCCTACGCGATGGACCGCTATCGCAACGAGGTCAACCGGCTCTTTGGCGTCATGAACAAGCGCCTTGCCAACCGGCAATTTCTCGCCGGCGATTATTCCATCGCCGACATGGCGAGCTATCCCTGGATCGTTCCCTGGAAGCGGCAGGGTCAGGACATCGAAGACTTCCCGCACGTCAAGCGCTGGCTGGACGCGATCTACGCGCGCGATGCGGTCAAGCGCGCCTACGCCAAGGCGAAGGAGGTCAATCCCGACCCGGGCCCGGGCGGCGTCCGCACCGCCGAGCAGCGCGCCATCCTGTTCGGCCAGACCGCAGCTTCGGTGGAGCAAATGGCCGCGAAGCCGTAACGTCGTAGCGTGGGTTGAGCGACAGCGAGGCGGGTCACGCCGCTTCGCGGCTAACCCGCCTGCGTTCCGCTAGTTCTGCCGTACGATCACGTGCGTGCCGACCGCCACGCGGGTGTAGAGGTCGACCACGTCATCGTTGACCAGGCGGAAGCACCCGGAGGAAACGGCGTGGCCGATCGTCTCCGGCGCATTGGTGCCGTGGATGCGGTACACGGTGTTGCCGAGATGCATGGCGCGAGCGCCGAGCGGATTGCCCGGACCGCCGGCCATGAAGCGCGGAAGATAGGGCTGCCGCTCGATCATCTCCGGCGGCGGGTGCCAGTCCGGCCATTCGGACTTGTGCGAGATCTGCAACAGGCCCTGCCAGGTGAAGCCGTCGCGGCCGACGCCGATGCCATACCGCATGGCCCGCGTCGGACCCTCGATCAGGTAGAGGTGACGCTCGGAGGTCTCGACGACGACGGTGCCGGCGGGATGCTGCGAGCGATAGTACACCGCCTGACGCTGGAATTGCTCAGGCAGACTTGAGTTCGAATTGCCGTGGTCGACGCCGGGTGCGACGTCCTCGGTCGTCGCCTTGAAGAAGGGAAACCCCTGCGATCGATCCTGTGCCCACGCCGGCAGTGAAAAGATATAGAGGACCGCGGCGCCGATCCCCGCTAGCAAGCGCACGTTCATGGTCTTGTCCCTCGTCCGCCCAGCCTCGCTTGACGCCCCATTTTCGTACAGGAGCGCCGCCCGTTCAAGAGCCGGACGCAGCCCGGCCCCCCGCAACCTTACTCCCCGGCGCCGCCGAAATAGCCGGCAATCTTCCAGCCGCTCGCGTCCTTGCTGAAGCACATTTCGTCGCCGCCGAGCCCGGTGATCGCATCCGACGGGACGAAACCGGTCTTGCCGGAAGGCGTGGCAACGTGCAGAAACGCGGGCTGGTTGGCGTCGTCGCTCGACGCGCTGTCCGCCAGCACGCGAACCAGATAGCCGCCGAGCTTATCGACGACCGGCGCATTCGGCTGCGCGGCGCCGCGTACCTCGACCCCGTCCTTCAGCGGATAGGCCCACTCCGACGGGTCGGTCTGCGTACCCTGAAGCAGGGCCTGGAACGCCTTCGCATCCATGGGCGGATTGGCCGGCGCGCAGAGGACGCCCTGACGCTCGGGAAACGGCGATGCGGTCGGCTCGTTGGCGTAGCCGGCGAGAACGTCCCAGCCGGAACCGTCCTTGGCGTCGAGGTCGATGGCCTTGGCGAGGTTGTCGATGCCGGGCTTGTGCTTGTCCGCGAGGTCCTTGTCCTGAATCCAGAAGAAGCCCTGCGCCACGACCAGCTTGGCAAGGGCGGCCCGATCTTTGTGCTGGGCCACGTCACCAAGCTGCTTGCGGAAAGCGGCAAAGCCCGGATCGGTGTACGGCCCGGGCGGCGTCACCGCGAGCGGCTTGTACGGCTTCACCGGCGCCGCCTTGGGCGGCGCTTGGTCCGACTTGCCTTGCGCCCTGGCGAACTCGGGAACGAGCGTGACCGCCGTGACGGTGGCGAGGATCAGGGTCAGGGCGGTGAAGGGGTGGCGCATCGGACAATCTCCGTTCGGTTCGGCAATGGATTGGTTGAAGTTTCGCAGACGGGCTAGCCTGGAATTGCGACCGTGGTGCGGCGGGCGGCCGCAGCCTGGCGCGGCCCTCGTGTGGCTTATCGGCAGCAAACAATCAACTCCGTCGAGAATTTATTCGGACCGAGGCCGCCGCCTGAGTCGACGATCGATGCGCCGCGCGTTAAGTGCCGGCGCCGGAAGTTTTCTCAGCCAACTGGATTGCCATGACCAGCGTGATTCCACCCTCCCTTCTCACCGTCCTGCTGCTGATCGGCTCCAACGCCTTCATGACCACGGCGTGGTACTGGCACCTGCGCTTCCGTGACCTGCCGCTGTGGCAGGTCATCCTGGTAAGCTGGGGCCTCGCTCTGATCGAGTATTGCCTGGCCGTCCCGGCTAACCGGTATGGCAGCTATGTGTATTCCGCTGCCGAGTTGAAGACGATTTAGGAGGTGATCACCCTTGTCGTGTTCGGGGTGTTCTCAGTGACCTACCTCCAACAGGGGATCACCTGGAACCACGTGGTCGGGTTCGCATTGATCGCCGGAGGCGCCTTCTTCGTCTTTCGCGCCCCGATCTGATTGCGTCGGTTGCGCCGCGATTTCTTCAATGGCCTTGCCGCTCCACATGCCCTTCAGCCCGATGGAGGCGCTCTCCGTCGATGCGATCCCGGTCGGCGAGGAATGGCAGTACGAGCCGAAGTGGGACGGCTTTCGCGCACTCGCGTTTCGCGACGGCGACAGGATCGAGATCCAGTCGAAGTCGGGCCGGCTGATGACGCGCTATTTCCCAGAGCTGGTGGCGGCGCTGGGCGCGCTCAAGGCGCGGAAATTCGTGCTCGACGGCGAACTCGCTGTAGCGGCCGGCCGCGCGTTCTCGTTCGACGCGCTGCTGCAGCGGATTCATCCGGCCGCGAGCCGGGTACGCCGTTTGGCGGTGGAAACGCCGGTGTTGTTCATCGTCTTCGACCTCCTGGTCGGCGCCGACGGCCGCGCGCTGACCGGGAAGCCGCTGTCGGAGCGCCGCCGCGAGCTGGAAAGTTTTTATAAAAAATACTGCCGCGGTTCGCCGCGCCTGCGGCTCTCCCCGGCGACCATGCGGCTCGCCGACGCCGAACGCTGGCTCAAGCGCGTCGGCGCGACGCTCGACGGCGTCGTCGCCAAACGGCGCGATCTTCCGTACAGTTCAGGCGATCGCAGCGGCATGCAGAAGATCAAGAACTACCGCAGCGCCGACTGCGTCGTCGGCGGCTTTCGCTACAACGAAGGCAGCCCGCTTGTCGGCTCGCTGCTGCTCGGCCTCTACGACGAGGACGGGCTGTTGCATCACGTCGGCTTCACCTCCACGATCAAGCGCGAGGACAAGCCGGCGCTTACCAAAAAGCTGAAGGCCTTGATCGCGCCGCCGGGTTTTACGGGCAACGCCCCGGGTGGTCCGAGCCGCTGGTCGACGGAGCGCTCCGGCGAGTGGGAGCCGCTCAAGCCGAAGCTCGTGGTCGAGGTCTGCTACGACCATTTCTCGGGTGGCCGCTTCCGCCACGGCACGCGCCTGCTGCGCTGGCGGCCTGACAAGGCGCCTCGGCATTGCACGCTCGATCAGGTCAGGCAGAAGAAGGCGAACCTGATGGCGCTGCTGCGCTGAAGGGGCACGGCGCGTGCCGCCGCGGAAAAAATACTGGGCGCGCTGGTTCGGTGCCGTTGTCAATGGTTTTCCCGCGCAACACTTGAGGCGATTTTGCCTCCCGGTGGCGATCTTCCCCAAGTTCGCCCCAGCACGCTCGGGGACTTTTTCTGCTACCCTGCCGTCGCTATGAAGCCCGCACCCTTCCGCTACGTCGCCGCCCGCAGTCTCGCGCAGGCGCTCGAGCTGAAGGCTGAATACGGCGACGAGGCACGATTTCTGGCGGGCGGCCAAAGCCTTGTTCCCACAATGAATTTCCGGCTGACGCAGCCGGCAATGCTGATCGACATCAATCCGCTGAAGGAGTTTGCCGGCGTACGGAAGAACGGCGCGGACCGTTTGCGTATCGGCGCGTTGACGCGCTACCGCAACCTCGAACGCGACCCGGCGACCGCGGCCGACCTGCCGCTCATTCACGAGGCGCTGCCGCACATCGCGCACCCGCAGATCCGCAACCGCGGCACCATCGGCGGCAACCTCGCGCACGCCGATCCGGCGTCGGAAATGCCGGCGATCGTGCTGGCGCTCGGCGGCAGGCTGCGCGCCCAATCGGTGCGCGGCGAGCGCTGGATCGAGGCTGCCGATTTTTTTGTCGGCGCGCTCACGACGGCGCTGGCGCCCGACGAGATGCTGGTGGAGGTGGAACTGCCGATCGCTCCGCCGCGCTCCGGATCCTGCTTTATGGAATTGGCGCGGCGCCGCGGCGACTTCGCCATCATCGGAGTGGCCTGCACGCTGCGGTTCGACGCCGAGGGACGCTGCAGCGCGGCGCGGATCGGCCTGTGCAACGCCGGCGATACGCCGGTCGTCGTCGCCGCAGCAGGCGATTGCCTTATCGGCGAACGCGTCGAACGCCGGCAGATCGACGAAGCCGCCGCGGTCGTGCGGCGCTCGATCGAGCCGGGCGGCAACGTGCACGCCAGCAGCGAGTATCAGCGCCACATTGCCGAGGTGCTGACCGCGCGCGCGCTCGCTTGCGCGAACGAACGGGCGCGGCGTGGGCACTGAGACTCACGAGATCACCGTGACGGTGAACGGCACGTCCTACCGCCGTGAGGTCGAGGCGCGCACGCTGCTGAGCGATTTCCTGCGCCATGACCTGTTGCTCGCGGGCACTCACGTCGGCTGCGAGCACGGCGTATGCGGAGCCTGCACGGTGATCTTCGACGGCGCCGCGGTGCGTTCCTGCCTGATGTTCGCGGCGCAGGCCGACGGTCACGCGATCGCGACGGTCGAGGGGCTTGCGGCGGAGGGCGCCCGCCTGCATCCGCTGCAGGAAGCGATGCGCGACTGTCACGGCCTCCAGTGCGGCTATTGCACGCCCGGCATCCTGATGACCATGAAGGTCTTTCTCGACGAGACGCCGCAGCCGGACGAGGCGCAGATCCGCGAAGCGCTCTCCGGAAACCTTTGCCGCTGCACCGGCTACCAGCACATCGTGGCGGCGGTCGCGCTGGCCGCCGAACGGCTGCGGAGCTGAACCGTGGCCACGCGGAATTTCGGCGCTCCGATCAGACGCAACGAGGACGCGCGGCTGCTGCGCGGTCAGGCGCTGTTCGTCGACGACGTCGAGCTTCCCGGCATGCTGCATGCGGCTTTCCTGCGCAGCAACCTCGCCCACGCCACGATCCGCTCGATCGACGTTTCCGCGGCGCGGGCGCGCGAGGGCGTCGTCGCCGTCTATACGGCGGAGGACCTCGGCGCGTACTGGGCGCCGGGGCCGCTTCTCGTGCCGCCACCGCCGATCGCCGGGCTCATCTTCAACCAGCGCACGCAGGTGCCGCTCGCCAAAGGCAAGGTGCGCCACGTCGGCGAGCCCTTGGCGGTCGTGCTGGCGCAGAGCCGCTATCTCGCCGAGGACGCATTGGCCGACATCGCTGTCGAGCTTGATCCGCTGCCGGCAATCGTTGACTTGGAGACGGCGGGCGCCGAGACGTCCGGTCGTGTGCACGAGGACGTGCGCGGCAACGTCGCCGCTCACGTGCGGCAGAGCCGCGGCAATTACGCAGCCACCCGCGCCCGCGCCGACCGGATCATCGCTCGCCGCTTCCGTTACGACCACGGGGCGTCTTCGCCGATTGAGACGCGCGGCATCGTCGCCAACTGGGACGCTCGCGGCAACCAGCTCACGGTGTGGGACACGACACAGGGGCCGGTGTTCCTGCGCAACGGCCTCGCCGCGATGCTCGGCCTCAACGAGCGGAACGTGCGCGTCATCGCGCCGTTCGTCGGCGGCGGCTTCGGGCCGAAGATCATGCTGTTCTACCCGGAAGAGGTGGTGATCCCCTGGGCGGCGAAAAAACTCAACCGCCCGATCAAGTGGATCGAAGACCGGCTCGAGCATTTCTTCGCCACGACGCAGGAGCGCGCGCAAATCCACGACGCCGAGATCGCGCTCGCGCGCGACGGGCGCATCCTCGGCATCAAGGACACGTTCCTGCACGACACCGGCGCGTACAATCCCTATGGGTTGACCGTGCCGATCAACAGCCAGATCTCGATCCTCGGTCCGTACGTGGTCGAAAATTACGAGAGCATCTTCACGGCTGTCTTCACCAACAAGCCGATCGTGACGCCGTACCGGGGCGCCGGCCGCCAGCACGGCGTGTTCGTGATCGAGCGGCTCATGGACATCGCGGCGCACGAGCTCAAGCTCGACCGCACCGACATCCGGCGGCGCAATTTCATTCCGACCGATGCATTCCCCTACAACAACGAGCTGATCAATCAGGATTTCGCGCCGCTCGAATACGACAGCGGCGATTACGGGGCCGTGCTCGACAAGACGCTCGACATGATCGGCTATCGCCGCTTTCTCGCCGAGGAGCAGCCGCGGCTGCGCGCCGCGGGACGCCACGTCGGCATCGGACTTGTCTGCTACGTGGAAGGCACCGGGATCGGGCCTTACGAGGGCGCCAAGGTCCAGGTGCAGGCGAACGGCAAGGTGAGCATTGCGACCGGCATCGGCACGCAAGGGCAGGGGCATTTTACGAGCTTCGCGCAGATCGCCGCCGACCAGCTCGGCGTCGAGGTTGCCGACATCGATGTCGTCACCGGCGACACCGATCAGTTCTACTGGGGCGCCGGCACCTTCGCGAGCCGCGGCGCGGTGGTGGCGGGCAACGCCGTCCACGCAGCGGCGCTGGGGGTGCGGCAGAAGATCCTGAAGCTCGCGGCCGAGCATTTCGAGTGCGCCGAGGAGGACCTGGAGATCGCCAACGGCGAGGTTTCGGTCGTCGGCGTTCCCGGCCAGGCGATCAAGCTCGGTGCGCTGGCGCTCAAAGCCAATCCGATGCGCGGGGCGGTGCGTCCGGGCACCGAACCGGGGCTCGAATCGACGCAATATTTCGGCCCGCCCAGCGGCGCGACCGCGAACGGTGCGCACGCCATGATCGTCGAAGTCGATCCGCAGACGTTTGCGCTCAACGTGCTCAAATACGTCGTCGTGCATGATTGCGGCACGGTCATCAATCCGCTGATCCTCGCCGGCCAGGTGCACGGCGGCGTCGCGCAAGGCATCGGCAATGCGTTCTACGAGCAGCTTGTCTTCGACGACGACGGGCAGCTGCTCAACGCCTCGCTCGCCGATTATCTTTTGCCGACGGCGCTCGAAGTGCCGAACATGGAGATCGGGCACACGGTCACCCCCTCGCCGCTCAATCCGCTCGGCATCAAGGGCGCGGGCGAGGCAGGCGCCATTCCGGTCGGCCCGCTGTTTGCGCAGGCGATCGAGGATGCACTCGGGCTGTTGCCGAAGGGAATCGAGCTCAACGAAATCCCGCTCAGCCCGAACCGCCTGTTCGAACTGACCGGCAAGCCGCGGCGATGATCCTGGTTACTGGCGCCGCGGGGAAGACCGGCAAAGCGGTCGTCAAGGCGCTGGCGGCGAGCGGCGCTCGCGTGCGCGCGCTCGTGCGCCGCGCGGAAAGCGGCGCGGCGGTCAAGGTGATGGGCGCCGCCGAGGTCGCCATCGGCAGCTTCCAGAGACTCCGCCGCGCTCGCCCGGGCCGCGGCCGGGGCGCGGGCGATCTATCACATTTGCCCCAACGTCAGCCGCGACGAGCTGGCGTTTGCGTGCGCCGTGGTGGCCGCGGCGCAGGCGCAGGGCGTTGCCCGTTTCGTTTATCACTCGGTACTGCACCCGCAGGTCGAGGCGATGCCGCACCACTGGGCGAAGATGCGGGTCGAGGAGATGCTGTTCGCCTCCGGGCTCGCGCTGACGATCCTGCAGCCAGCGGCTTACATGCAGAACATCCTCGGCGGCTGGCGCGGCATCCTCGAAGACGGCGTGTTCCGCGTTCCCTATCCGGTCGAGACTCGGCTCAGTCTCCTCGATCTGGCTGACCTCGCCGACGCCGCCGCGGTGGTGCTCATGAACGACGGCCATGCCGGCGCCACTTATGAACTCGCCGGCACTCGGCCGTTGAGCCAAGCCGAGGTAGCGGCCGCCATCGGCGCCGCTTTGGGTCGCGACGTCCGCGCAGAAGCCGAAACGGTCGATGCCTGGGAGGCGCGCGCCCGCGCCGCCGGCGCCGGCGAGCACGAACGCTCGACGCTCGCCGCCATGTTCCGCTATTACGCGCAGCACGGCCTCGCGGGCAATTCCAACACGCTGCGCTGGCTGCTCGGCCGCGCCCCGCATGATCTGACAGAATTTCTCAGCCGTGTTGCACGGCAGAAAATCTGAGCGGCTGCATGGGCGACGAACAAAGATCGCTTGCGCAAGCGACAGTTCCGAGTTTGCGCGCCGTATTCGTTTTCGGCGGAAAAGGTCCGCTCGGAGGCCAATTTGTTTGCTGCGAGCACGTCCAGCACTTGGGGTTGCCGCCGGGATGTGGGCTGCCGACAAAAGATTTTTATTTGCCGAAGAGCCGCACGGCTTCGTCCGCGAGGACGCCGCCCGTGATCTTGATCGGCAGGAAAGTCTCCTTGGCCGCGATGTCGGCGCTCGAGATCATGATCTGGTTCATCCTCGCGGCGATCTGCTCGACCGAGGCCGCAAAGACCAGCCGGCCGAAGCGGCACCATACGATCGCGCCCATGCACATCACGCACGGCTCGCCGGACGTGTAGAGCGCACTCCCCTTGAGCGCCGCACTGCCACGGTCGGCAAGGCAGCGGCGGATCGCGACCATTTCGCCGTGCGCGGTCGGATCGTCGTTGGTCCTTCCGAGATTGCGCCCCCGCGCAATGACCTGCCCGTCGCGAACGATCACGGCGCCGAATGGAAAATCGGCTTGCCTGGCTTCGTCGAGCGCCATGCGCATGTATCGTTCATCCTCGGCTGACGCGTCGGCG
This sequence comes from uncultured Alphaproteobacteria bacterium, assembly GCA_963833665.1. Classification (GTDB taxonomy): domain Bacteria; phylum Pseudomonadota; class Alphaproteobacteria; order Rhizobiales; family Xanthobacteraceae; genus BOG-931. The sequence goes on from CAWHZA010000064.1 coordinate 355,636, forward strand.
GCGGCAGCGGGTCGAGTGGCGGCCAGCATGGCGGCGGCGCCGATCGCCGTCACAATGGCTCGCCGGCTATGAACGGCGCTGGTGCGGTCGGAAGCGTGATGATCGTGAAGACAGCTCATGGGCGGAGTTCTCCAAGGCAGTCAGCGCTGCCAGATCGCAGCGTTAAATTTCACTATCCCCTGGCTTAACACATTCTGAAATTGAGCCATGGCGGGCGGTCTTTCACCGGCCGGCCGGCGCGCATCATTCTCGTTCGCCGTCGGCGAGGCTGACAAAGATCAGCACGCCGAGGATCACCATGGTGAAGCGGAACGCCGCCTCCTGCCCGTTCCAGGTCCGCGACTGCCACATCGCCCAGTATTCGCCGGCGACGACCAGAAAGCCGAAGAACCAGACGCCGAAGCCGACGGTGAGGCCGGCGACCGCCCAAAGCTTGGCGTGGTTGAAGCCCGCGGCCGGCGCCCGCAGCCGCATCAGCAGGGCCAGCGCGCCGACGCGGAGGAGCACGCAGGTCAGTCCCTCCGCCGTAATGATCGCCGCATAGGCCGCCTTCCAGACGCGCGCATCCTTGACCGCGCGATCCATCAAGGCATTGCCGGAGAAGGTCGTGTCCATGCTCAGCACGTGGCGCACGAATTCGTAGTTGGAGCCGTAGTCGACGATATTGTCGTAGGTGACCATGAAGGCGAAAGCGCCGACCGCGGCGATCATTAAAATCTTGGCGAGGCGGACAATGAGCATGGAGCTGTCGCGAACGGGGCGAGGTCAGTGCGCCGGTTTACTCGATCACCTTGTCGGCGCGGTCGAGCATGGTCGTCGGGACCGTGATGCCGAGCGATTTCGCGGTTTTCAGGTTGATCACGAGCTCGAATTTGCTCGGTTGCTCGACCGGCAGTCGGCGGGTTTGGCGCCGCGAAACAGCGCCACGATCTGGCGGGCGAGGGTCTCCCCATAGACCTGCAGCAGGCGCGGCCCATAGCTGATGAGGCCGCCCTCCTCGCTGACCTCCGGGAATTGATAGATGGCAGGCAAACGCAGCGCCGCGACGCGAGCCAGAACGATCTGCCGATTGCCGTAGAGGAGCGACGACGCCAGTACATTGAGCGCTTCGGCGCCGGAGCTTTGCGCTGCTTCGATGGCGCCGGCAATCTCTTCTGGCGATGCGACGCGGTAGATCGAAAGCTCAAACCCGCGTGCGCGCGCCGCCTCCTGCAGCGCTTTCAGCTGGTCCGGCGAGTTTGTGTTGCTGTCGGCCAGCGCCGCCATGCGGCGGATTCCCGGTACCGCTTCCGCCAGGATTTCCTGCCGCTTGCCGTCAAGCTCGGGCGACAGAATGCTGACCCCGGTCGTGTTGCCGCCGGGCTTGGCCAGCGAGCGGACGAAGCCGGATCGGACCATATCTTCGGATGCGGCCACGATCGGGATGGTCTGCGTCGCCTGCTGCGCAGCGCGAACATTCGCATCACCGCCGCAGTAGATGACGTCGGCTGAGGCTTTGACGAGCTCAGCCGCGTGCGGCTGGTCGACGTGCAGGCCGTAGCCGCGCTCGTCGACCCAGAGATTTTGCCCGGCGACAAAGCCTTGCCGCCGCAGCTCGTCGAACACGGCAACATGATTCGGCGCGCGGCGCGGACTGAAATGCAGGCTGCCGAGGCGATAGGTCCGGCCCGCCTCCTGCGCGTGCGCAGCGAGCGGCCATGCAGCCGCTGCGCCGCCGAGAAGCCTGAGAAGCTCGCGCCGTTTCATTGAGTCCTCGGAGGTCCAGGACAAGGCGTGACAACCGCTCGGTGTAGCGAGGTGATGGATTCGCGTCGTTTCACGGCTCCCCGCACCAACCAACTACCCTGCCAGACCACCAAACGCGGTATTGTAGTGTGCAACATAGCAGATTTTGCCGCCGGGCATCCGAGTTGGGGTCCGGGAGGGCGGCCCCTGCAAGTGCAAATCGGCGGGTGCAAAGCGGTGGATAAATGCCGGATTCAAGCGACGAGAGGAGCTTTTCCGGCGGCGATCATTTATCGATCGGATGCGCACTCGCGCTCCAAGGAGGGCAATTGATCATGGCTCGTTCAGATAAAGCATCAAAATCCCCTGCAGCGGCCAAGACCAGCCGCCCCGTTACCCTCAAGCATCTTGCAGCGACACTGGCCGAGGAGCATGACTTGACGAAGCGGGCTGGTGAAGCCTTCCTCGTCGGTCTCGTCGGCTTGATCACGAAGCATCTCAAGAAGGGCGAGCGGATCCGTATGGCCGGCCTTGGCATTCTGCAGGTTAGAAAGCGCGCCGCTCGCATGGGGCGCAATCCTGCCACCGGAGAAGCAATCAAGATCAAAGCAAGCAAGAAAGTCGCGTTCCGGGCTGCCAAGGACTTGAAGATGGCGGTCTAATGCCGCAAGGCCCTCCTATTGTCGGTCAATTCAGTTGGCAGGGCGGCTGTTTGTCGGTCAGCAAGGCGCTTGCATGCCCATCCAACCTGTCCAACCGTGGCGGCGCTTTTCCGCTTTGTTAGCGACAGCCATGGCAAAAAATCGGCGACTGCCCTGTGGGGCTTGACTTTCCGGCGCGATAAATCTCCCGCCTCCACGAATTCGGAAGGAACGCCCTAGTCCTGACCTCGACAGAATAGGCAGCCTCGTCGAAGCGGATTTTTCAATAAATGGATCATCCGCCACAGTCGTCCACGTGCGGTATCAGCGCTTCGACCGCGCCTTGCGGGCGGCATAGCGGGCGTCCCTGGCTACCTTTCGTTCGGCTTGCACGGCAAGTTCACGATCTGCGCGTTCGGCCGCGGCCCGCGCAGCCTGTAACGCGGCCTCCCGCTCTACCTGCTGCGCCCGTTCGGCGTCACGTGCTTTACTTTGGGCTTTTTCAATTTCGCGCACATTCTTGGCTGCCCTGCGGTCTGCTGCACTCGCTGCTCTCGTCGTTAGCCGTTCTGCGAGCGCCGGGTCGGCGGTCTTGGCACGGAACTTCTCCAGTGCAGCCTTTTTGGCCTCGGCCGCAGCCTTTTGACGCTCGAGCAAATCCGGCTGCTTAAAGCCACTCACCTGTCTTCACCTTGCATGGGTTGCTGTGGATCGGCGCGTTTTCTTGCACCTGCGCCGGCGGCGCGACGTGCCTATATATGGCGCGGTTAGGCAGCGAATCAACTAGCGAGGACCCGGATGGCATTCAAGCCAAATTACGGAAGAGACCGAGCTGAGCGAGCGAGGGCGGCACGCGCCAAGAGCGAAGAGAAGCAGAAAAAGAAGGACGAGAAGGCTGCGCTGCGCAAAGCCAATCGCACCGAGCCCGAACTACCACCGGAAGAAGGTCAAAGCTGACCTCCTCCTGGCGCTGTTCCCGCCCGACTGCATAACAAACAGCACCCGCATGGGCTGCCGCCGATCTGAGGCTGCCTCGGCGTAAAAGAATTGAGAAATTGCTGTGACGTAGCCTGACGTCGGGACTGCCGCGGCTGCTTGGGTGCCGGTACGCTACTTGACTTGGCTAAGAAGGCGAGCGCAGGCCTCTGCCACTTTGCCGTCAGGCTCTGAGCCGGGGAATTTTGTCCATCCGGCCTTTTCTATTATCTCATTTCGCCTCCACGAGTTCGGCTTTTTTGAGTTCATCCAGATTTGTGCTGGCGTCGGCGGACTGCTGGAATTTATCAACGCAGATAGGCGCCAACACTCTCACGACAGTCGCCTGTTCGGCATCCTTGACCTGTTTGTCCGCGGTGCTGCCAAGAGTCCATCCGCTCCATTGGAAGCCGATGATCATGGTAGCCACGGCGCCAGCGGCGGCACCTTGCAGGAGGCGCGTGAGCGACTCGCCTTGCAGAATTGACGGCAATTGCATGAAGGTTCCTTTCGCCCGACATGTTTTCGGAGCGAGGGCAACGGATACCCGGGTGGGCTCCGGTCAAACAGTGGACTGAACGCCCGACCGCTTTGCGTCGGCGGCTCGGTCACGGCCACCATGCGCTGTCTGGATGAATAAGTCGAACGCAATTGCGGGCCGTTGGTCCAGGCCCTTTCCGAAAGCCCGGCGTGAACTCCGGCCGCAACGCGCTTGCCTCGGGAATCGGAGTCACCCTATCCCGTCAGCACCCCGACCCGCCGTACCCGGTCGGTGTGCTGCGCCCGCGCTCCCGAGCGGCTATGCCGCCGCCACCCCGAGTACGAGAAGGGCTTCGCACCACAACCGAAATGGCCAGCCTTATTCGATGACCTGGTCGGCGACCGCGAGCAGTCTGTCCGGCACGTTGAGGCCGAGCGATTTCGCGGCCTTGAGGTTGATGACAAGCTCGTACTTGATCGGCTGTTGGATCGGCAGATCGGTGAGCTTGGCGCCCTTGAGGATGCGGTCGATGTACCCTGCCGCCTGGCGGAGCTCTTCAGAGAAGTCAGCGCTATAAGCGATCAAGCCGCCTGATTCCACAAAAAGGCGATCGAAATAGATTGTCGGCACGCCGTTGCCGGCCGCCAACGCAATGACCAGATCACGCGTTGGCACGTTGAAAAAGAATGCGTCCGGCATCACGACAAGACTGCCACCCGGATTGCGCGCTTGCGCGGTGATCACGCCTTCGATCTCATCCTTTGCGTGGACCGGGGCGGCACTCACCTCGACGGCAAGGGGCGATGCTGCAGCCTGAATGGAGGAGATGAAGAGTTTGGGCGCCACGGCCGTCGCCGGGTTGAATAGAAGCCCCACGCGCGCCGTGCGTGGCGCGATCTCCTTCAATAGTTCCATCCATTTACCGCCGACTGCAGGCTCGTTGGTGGTGAAGCCGGTAATGTTGCCGCCCGGATGGGCGAAGCTCGCCGCGAAGCCGCTGCCGATCGGATCGGACACGACTGCGAACACGATCGGAATTGTCCGCGTCTCGCGGGCGAGCGCGCTGGTCACGGGCGTCGTCTGACCGACGATTGCATCGGGCCGCAGCTCGACCAGCTCTCTTGCAAATGTGCTGATCCTATTCGCATCACCAGCGCCCCAGCGCAGTTCGATCCGGAGATTGCGGCCTTCCGTCCATCCGAGCTTCGCAAGCGCGCCTCGAAACGCCGCGACCTGAGACTGCGCAGCCGGATCGCTCTCCGCAAACGCCATCAGCACGCCGATCAACCGGATCCTGTCCGGCTGCTGCGCGCGCACAGTGAGTGGCCAAGCGACTGCCGTGCCCCCCAGAAGCGTTATAAATTCGCGCCGTTTGAACTGACTAACTGACATCCGCCTCACCCGTGCCGGGACGGCATCGCAGGCTATCGAATTGGCGCGGATCAGTCAGGGGGTACCGGAACGATTTTCGCAACCAGCAGCCGTCGGCGCTTGACTTTGATTTTAAGGGACTTGCACCCACCGAAAAGCCCCGCCTTGTCACGGCGCACACCCATCGCGGACACAAACTCACAGATGGCGAGGGCGCGGTAGCCCCCGCCATCTGATGCGATGTTCTATGGTGTGTCGCCGTACATAGCCTTCAGCTGGCCATGGGCGAAGGCGAGGGCAGGCGGCATGTCCATTTTACCGCCGATGATCTCGATGTAGGCCCCGGATTTGCTGGCGCGTGCGGTCTTCATCGCCTCGTCGAGTTCGCCAAGTGTGCTGACACGCGCAGTAAACCAGTCGGCGCAACCAAGCGCCTTCGGCAATTCGGCGTAGTTCCAAGGCGCGAGGTCGTTGTAGGTCCAGTCCGGATTTTCCTCCAGCGCCCGCATAGCGATAGCCGCGTAACCAAACTCCATTCCAGCCGAGATCGTCGCTCGCCGCCGTTACTGCGCCAGGCACATATTTCGGCACTTCACTGGGCTTGATAATCGTCGCCATCGCCTCGTCTCTCCACCTTCTTAGGCCGGCGCCAGCACTCGAGCCGTCGTCGCTGTTCTTTTTCTGATTGTTTGCGCCTATCGCGCGGTGGCAACGCGTGGCGCTTTAGTGTAAAACCGCAAAGCGCCAACCACAAGGTGGGGCCGGACAGTCTGCATCAGTGAAGGTTTACGGACGCCGGCCGTTCGCGGATGGTGGGTTGGCTGATCGCCGCCGTCCGTGGCTGGCCTGCGGAACACACGGCCGCGGCAGGTCAATCGCATGCAACGGCTGAGGTTTGCACCTGCGGAAAGCGCGGCCCATCACGCACACCGGGCGTTCCTCGCCGCTTCAGGCCGGCGGTCCGAGCACGCTGTGGAACCACGCCCGCCATCCCCGGGCGCTCACGAGTTCCTTCAGCATTCGCCATAAATCCTCATAAGCGATGACAAAGGGATTAGAGGGCGAGGAGCGCGGATGCGAAAGTCCGTAGCGTATCTTGATATCCGGAAGCTCCGCCTGATACGTGCCGAACAGGTGATCCCAGATCATCAGAACGCCGCCAAAATTCTTGTCGATGTACTCGGAATTGCTGGCGTGGTGGACCCGATGGGCCGATGGCGTGTTGATAGCCCATTCCAGCCACCCGATCCGCTTGACCAGCTCGGTGTGAACGAAGAACTGGTAGGTCAGGCTCGGCTGAGACCATGCCGAACACCCAGACCGGATCGAAGCCGATCCAGACAATCGGCAGGTAGAACAGGAACACGCCTGACAGGATCGGCGTCCAGGACAGACGGAAGGCGGCCGAGACCACCATGCGTTCGGTGCTGTGATGGACGCTGTGCGAGGCCCAAAGCAGTCGAATGCGGTGTGAGCAGCGATGCTCGACATAGAAGGCGAGATCAGTCAGCAGGAAGAGAGCGATCAGGCTCGGCCAATTCCCCCAGGAGACCGGGATAGTCGTCAGCCGGACCTGGTAGACCGCCGCAACGATGAAACCAAATATGACGCCGTGCGCCGCTGCCTGGGTCACCAGGTGCCCGACCGCGACGAGCGCCGAGATCCCCGTATTTTTCCACGGGTAGCTGCCATGCCGGGCCTGGATGAAAAGCGCCTCGACCAGGATGGTGACCAGGAAGACCGGGATAAAGATCGCGCCGATTTTGTTCGGTAATTTCTCAAAGAGGTCGGCAAAGCTGAGGTAGAACTCCATTGTCGGCTCCCCTTGGTGATCGACAGTGCTCCATCATCTAAGCTGACAGCTACCTCGAATCTGATTTGAAGCGGGTGCAGCAGACGTTAAGCGCAGGTCTCCGTGCGACCAAGCGCAGCGGCAGCCCCATCCATGAGTGCACGCCCTAACTAACTAACCCGCTATCCGCACCGGCAGCGTCTCGTAGCCCTTGACGAAATTCGAATAGATCCATTTCGGATCGTCGACGACGGTGATCGTGTCGAAGCGCTCCAAAATCTCTTGCCATACGATGCGCAGCTGCAGCTCGGCGAGGCGCAGACCGAGACAACGGTGAATGCCGAAGCCGAACGCGATGTGATTGCGCGCGTTGCGCCGCTCGATGAGGAGATCGTCGGCATTCTCGAACATGTCCTCGTCGCGGTTTCCCGAGACGTACCACATCACGACTTTTTCGCCTTTCTTGATCGCCTTGCCGGCGATCTCGGTGTCGGTGAGCGCGGTGCGGCGCATGTGGGCAAGCGGCGTCTGCCAGCGGATCACCTCGGGCACGAGATTTTGCACCAGCGCATGGTCCTCGCGCAGTTTCCGGTACTGGTCGGGGAAGAGATTGAGCGCGTAGACGCTGCCCGAGAGGGAGTTGCGCGTCGTGTCGTTGCCGCCGACGATCAGCAGGATGAGGTTGCCGAGGAAGTTCTTCGGGTCCATGTCCCGTGTCGCTTCGCTGTGCGCCATCATCGAGAGCAGATCGGCCTTCGGCGGCTGTTTGATGCGCTCCTTCCACAGCTCCTCGAAATAGGCTCCGCACTCCTGCAGCTCGGCCTCGCGCGCCGCTTCCGAGGCGATGATCTCGCGATTGCCCGGCGCCGCGGTCGCCACGTTCGACCAGCGGGTCAGCTTGCGCCGTTCCTCCCAGGGAAAGTCGAACAGCGTCGCCAGCATCTGCGTGGTCAGCTCGACCGAGACGCGATCAACCCAGTCGAACGTCTCGTTGCGCGGCAGGTGATCCAGGATTTCGCGGGCGCGGACGCGGATCGTGTTTGCCAGCTTGTCGAGATTTTCCGGCAGGAACATCGGCGCCACGGTCTTGCGCTGCTGGCCGTGCCGCGGCTCGTCCATGGCGATGAAGCTGTCGCGGCGGTAGTCCGCCTTGACGTTCTGAATGCCGATGCCGCCGAGATCGATGTCGGAGGAAAAGACCCCGTGGTTGGTCTCGACATGCATGATGTCCTTGTACTTGGTCACCGACCAGTACGGGCCGACACGGCTCAGCGGACAGTAGTGAACCGGAGCTTCCTTGCGCAGCCGTTCGAAATACGGCCACATCGTATTCGAACGAAACAATTCCGGACGGCTCACGTCGATGTCTTCGAGCCGCATCGCGTAGGCTTCGAGGCGCGCGTCGTCGACTGATTTGCGGGTACCATGCATGACACTGTCCCTCCGGATCGCTTGGCTGCGCGATGTCCTCGGTGCTCGAAGTTTAGGCCGCCAACAGAGCCGCGGCTTCCGCCAGCGGCACCGGCTCGTCGCCGAACAGTTTCCCACTCACTGCATTCTCCCAGGCGTCGTCGGGCAAAACGAACGGATCGGTGTTGCCCAGCCGATGGTCGAGCACCAGCCGCGCCAGCAGCAGGCGCCGGGCGTCGCCGCCGCGGCTCCCTAGTTCGGCGCCCTCGGCGGCGAGCAGCGCGGCGCTGGTCACATGGTAGAGGACGCTCGCGGCACGGCGGCAGGCGGCTTCGGCACTCGGTAGCTTCGCAACCGTCTCCGCAAACCCGACGGCCCGATCGATCAGCGCGGCGAGGCGGTCGCGGAACGCTTCAGGAATCGGCGCCTGCTCGATCCGTCCGTGCAGCGCTCCGGCGAGCGCCGCGTGCGCGCGCTCGCGACCGACGGCGCGGCGAATGATGTCGAGTGCGTTGACGCTCGATGTGCCTTCCCAGATGAGACCGAGATGGGCGTCGCGGATGAGCTTGGCGTTGGCCCAGTCCTCGATGTAGCCGTTGCCGCCGCGCATCTCCATGGCGCCCGTGGCGACCGGCACGTTGTCGCGGCAGGCGCGGTACTTCACGAGCGGGGTGAGGATGCGGAGCTGCGCCTCGTCACCCCTGGTCATCGCCACGGCCGCCGCGATTGCGACCGAGAGCGCCTGTTCGGTCGGCACCATGAGCTTGAGCAGCTGCCGCCGCGCCATCGGGTGATCGATCAGGGCGCGGCCGAAGGTGCGGCGGTGGCGCGCGACCTGCAGCGCCTCGTTCAGACAGCGCCGCATCATGCCGGCGGCGCGGAAGCCGTGCGACAGCCGCGAGAGGTTGACCTGATCCATCATCTGCCTGAGGCCGCGGCCGGGCTCGCCGAGGAGATAGGCGACGGCGCCTTCCATGATGACCTCGCCGGCGGCCATGGAGCGCGAGCCGAGCTTGTCCTTGAGCCGCACGACCCGGTAGCGGTTGCGGCTGCCGTCCTCGAGCCGTCGCGGCATGACGAACAGCGACAGGCCGGCATTGCCGGCGGGTGCGCCTTGGCAGCGGGCGAGCAGCAGCACGACGTCATGGTCGGCGCAGGAGCAGAACCATTTGTCGCCCCACAGCTCCCAATGGCCGCCGGTGCGATGGGCCGCAAGCTCGATCCCGGAAAGGTCGGAGCCGCCGGCCTTCTCGGTCATGAACTGCGCGCCCTTGCGCAGGGCGTCCATGTCCTGGCTGAGCATGCCCGGCAGGTAACGCTGCTTCAGGCGCTCATCGCCGTACTTCTGGATCAGCAGGATCGAAGTATCGGTCACGGACAGCGGGCAGAGCAGCGCGAACTCGGCCTGGGCGAACAGGTATTGCAGCGCGTATTTGGCGAGCGGCGGCGCCGTGCCCGGCCAGCCGAGGACGCCGGCCCGCCGCGACATCGCGTGCAGGCCGAACTCGGAGAAGCCGATGCGCTCCATCTCCCGGTAGGCCGGGTGGTATTCGACCCAGTCGGCGTCGCGGCCGAAGCGGTCGCGATGGTGCAGGATCGGCGTGCGCTTGTCCGCCTGTAGCGCCAGTTCGTCGAGGCGCCCGCCGGCGAGCTCGCCGAGACGCTCGAAATAGGGCGTGAAATGCCGCAGCGCCGCCTCGTCCAGATAGAGGGTCAACAGATCGCGGATGGCGCGGTCGATCGCCCAAAAGTTCAGCCCGCGGCAATCGGGCGCAATCAGGTCGGAGCCGCTCGGGGCGACGGCGGGCACGAAATCGCGCGTCAGGACGCTCATGGCAGCGGTTCCTCGGTTCGAGCGTTTAGTTCAACAGGCTCGTTTCACTATATCAGATCAGCCAGGGTCGCATGGGGGCATCCGCACGAGGGTCAGTGGCGCATTGCCCGACCAGGGCGGCCGCGTCTCTCCGCCAACACCGGGCCGGTGAAGTGTGATAAAGGGTTCCATCCGGCAAGAAACGTCAAACTCCAATTCAGCCGACTGGGAGGAAACAGATGGCTCGGATTCATCGGCGAAAGCTGCTTCAGCTCTCCGGCGCCGGGGCGATGGCGGCGAAGACCGGCGGGATTGCCGCGATCCTCGCAACCTCGCGGGCGCCCGCTTACGCCCAAGCCGCGACCGTGCACTGGCTGCGCTGGAACGACTTCGTTCCTGCCTCCGACGCGCTCCTGAAGAAGGAGATCGCGCCTGAGGCCGAGAAGGCTCTCGGCATCAAGCTCAACATCGAGACCATCAACGGCAACGATCTGCAGGCGCGCACCACCTCGGCGATCCAATCCGGCGTCGGCCCCGACGTCATTTGCGGCCTCAACAACTGGCCGCAGCTCTATGCCGAGAGCGTCGCCAATGTCGACGATGTCGTCGAGGAGATCGGCAAGGCGCAAGGCGGTTTCTATGAGGAGTCGAAGGTTGTCGCCAACAACGGCCAGAAGTGGCTGGGGGTGCCGTGGTGCGTGCTCGGCGCCATGATCGTCTATCGCAAGTCCTGGTTCGCCGAGCAGGGCGCCAACAGCTTTCCGGCGACCTGGGAGGAATACCGTGCGGTCGGCAAGAAGCTGAAGGCGGCCGGCCACCCGGCCGGGCAGACGCTGGGCCACACCTTCGGCGACGCGCCGACCTTCACCTATCCGTATCTTTGGTCGTGGGGCGGCAAGGAGGTCGAGGCCGACGGCAAGACGGTGGTGCTCAATTCCAAGGACGCCGTGGACTCGGTGAAGTTCATGGCCGACTTCTGGAAGGAAGCGCTCGACGAAGGCGGGCTCGCCTGGGACGACACCAACAACAATCGCGCGTTTCTGTCCGGCACCATCTGCGCCACGTTGAACGGCGCCTCGATCTATCTGTTGGCCAAAAGCAAGCCCGACACCTACCTCGACGAAAAAGGCGAGCCGATGTTCAAGGACATGGCGCACTCGCCGCTGCCCAAGGGCCGTGCCGGCCAGTTCGGCTATCACCTGCCGATGACCAACATGCTGATGGGCTATTCGAAGAACCAGAAAGCGGCGAAGGAATTTCTGCGCTGGATCACCTCGAAGGAGATCTACGGCCGCTGGTTCAACTCGCAGCAGGGCTATTCGGTGGGCGCGACCACCGTGTGGGAGGAGGACCCGCTGTGGCAGAAGGATCCGGTGATGCTGCCGTTCCGCTCCGCAGCGCGCGCCGGACGCTTCCCCGGCTACGCCGGCCCGGCCGATCGCAAGGCGGCGGAGGGCCTGAGCAAATATCTCATCACCGACATGTACGCCAAGGCCGTGCAGGGCACGTCGGCCGAGGACGCGGTGAAATGGGCCGACGCGGAATTCAGGAACATCCATGCCGCGTGATGGCCGTCCGATCGAACTCCCGCTCGCCGTCGCGAAAGCAGGCCGCGGCAGCGCGTGCTCCAAGCGCCTCGAGCCATAGAGGATCGAAATGACCGTTACCGGCTACGCGCTGAGTGAGCCTCGCGCCGGCGCAATGCAGCGCGGCGCGGTGACGCGGCTGCTGGAGGACGAGCGCTGGCTCGCGCTCGTCCTGCTGCTGCCGACCTTGGCGCTGTTGAGCCTGTTCATCGCCTATCCCTTCGTCAAAGGCGTCGAGCTGTCGGTGACCGACGCCAAGGTCGGCGTCGCCGGCAGCTTCGTCGGGCTGCACAATTTCGCGGTGCTGGCGAACGACAGCATTTTCAGGACCGCGGTGTGGAATACGTTCGTCTATACGATCGTGACGACGGTGTTCAAGCTCGCGCTCGGCCTGTGGCTGGCGCTGCTGCTCAACCGGAACTTCAAGGGCAAGGCGATAACCCGCGCCTTCATCCTGCTGCCCTTCATCATTCCGACCGTGCTTTCGACCTTTGCCTGGAAATGGATGTTCGATCCGACCTTCAGCGTCATCAACTGGTCGCTCTACCGCCTCGGCCTGATCCACGGCCGCATCAACTGGCTGGGCGAGCCGGGACTCGCGCTGATCTCGGTCATCATCGTCAACATCTGGCGCGGCGTGCCGTTCTTCGCGATCAGCCTGCTGGCCGGACTGCAGACGGTCAATCCTGAATTGCAGGAGGCGGCGGCGATCGACGGGGCGCGGCCGTGGCAGCGCTTCTGGCACGTGACCTGGCCGCTGCTGCTGCCGGTCACCATGGTGGTGGTGCTGTTTTCGGTGATCCAGACCTTCTCCGACTTCCAGCTCGTCTACGTGCTGACCGGCGGCGGGCCGGCGAATTCCACGCAGCTCTTTGCCACCTACGCCTATCAGATCGGCGTCGGCACCGGCCTGCTCAGCCAGGGGGCGGCGATCTCGCTGGCGATGTTCCCGGTGCTGTTGCTCGTGGTCATCATCCAGCTCCTTTACATCCGCCGGGTAGAGACGCTCTGAGGGGGCTTGTTCATGATCGAAGGAGCGAAATGGCGGCGCTGGGCCTACTTCTACATCCCGCTCGGAGCGTTCGTCTTCTTGCTGCTGTTCCCGTTCTACTGGATGCTGGTGACGAGTTTCCGGCCAGACAACGAGCTCTACCGGCCGTGGATGGCGCCGAACTACACGCCGTTCTGGACGCTGCATCCGACGCTCGACCACGTCCGCTATCTGCTCGGCGAGACTTTGTTCAGCACCTGGATGCTGAACACGCTGATAATCTCGATCGTCGCCACCGTCATCTCGCTGTTCTGCGGGTTGCTCGCCGGCTACGCCCTGTCCCGCCTCAACTTCCCCTTCGCCGGCAGTCTCGGTACCGGCATCTTCATCACCTACCTGGTGCCGCAGACGCTCCTCTTCATTCCGCTCGCCGACATCATCCGCAACTTCCGCCTCGGCGATACGCCCTGGGCGCTGATCCTTACCTATCCGACCTTCCTCATTCCGTTCTGCACCTGGCTGCTGATGGGCTACTTCAAGGCGATCCCGAAGGAGCTCGAGGAATGCGCGCGCATCGACGGCGCGACGCGCTGGAAGGCGATGGTCTACATCATCTTCCCGGTCGCGGTGCCGGGCATCCTCTCGGCCGGCATTTTCGCCTTCACGCTGTCGTGGAACGAATTCATCTATGCCCTGGTCTTCCTCTCGTCCCCGGCGGAGAAGACCGTCTCGGTCGGCGTCACCTCCGAGCTCATTCGCGGCGACGTGTTCTTCTGGGGGGCGCTCATGGCGGGGGCGTTGCTCGGCTCGATACCCGTCGCCGTGGTCTACTCGTTCTTCGTCGAGCACTACGTCGCCGGCCTCACCGGTTCAGTGAAGGGATGATGCCATGGCCCAGGTCCTGATCCGGAACCTGAACAAGATGTACGACGACGTACACGCCGTGAAGGACGTGAACCTCGAAATACGCGACAATGAATTTATGGTGCTCGTTGGACCTTCGGGCTGCGGCAAGACCACGACCTTGCGCATGGTGGCAGGGCTCGAATCGATCACCTCCGGCCAGGTCCTGATCGGCGACGTGGTGGTGAACGACCTCGCGCCGATGGACCGCGACATCGCCATGGTGTTCCAGAACTACGCGCTCTATCCGCACATGAGCGTGTACGACAACATGGCCTTCGGCCTGAAGATGCGGCGGATCGACCGCGCGGACATCGCCAAACGCGTGCAGGAGGCGGCCGACATTCTCGGCATCAGCGAATATCTCAAGCGCAAGCCGCGCCAGCTCTCCGGCGGCCAACGCCAGCGCGTAGCGCTTGGCCGCGCCATCGTCCGCCACCCCAAGGTCTTTCTGTTCGACGAGCCGCTCTCGAACCTCGACGCCAAGCTGCGCGTGCAGATGCGGGTCGAGCTCAAGAAGCTGCATACCCGGCTCAGCACCACGGCGATCTATGTCACCCACGATCAGGTCGAGGCGATGACGCTGGGCGATCGCGTGGTGGTGATGAAGGACGGGCTGGTGCAGCAGGTCGGCGAGCCGCTCGAGCTCTACAACGCGCCGGCCAACCGCTTCGTCGCCGGCTTTCTCGGCTCGCCGGCGATGAATTTCGCTGCGGTGCGCGTGCACGAGGTCGACGGCGCGCTGCATGCCGAGAGCGACGCCTTCCGCATCGACGTTCCGGCGGAGATCGGGCCGCGGCTCCGCCAGTATGCGGGCAGCGACGTGACCATGGGCATCCGGCCCGAGGACCTGCAGCTCGCCAACGGCAGCCATCCGCCCGGGCTCTGCTTCGACGCGGTGGTGGAGCTGGTGGAGAAGCTAGGCGCCGAGATTCTGCTCGACCTGCGGGTCGGCCGCCACACCATGGTGGCGTCGGTGGAGCCGACCGTGCGCGCCCAGCGCGGTGAAAAGCTCCGCTTGGCCATGCACCCCGAGCGCGTGCACTTCTTCGACGCGGCGTCGGAAAAAACGATCTGAGGAATCGTGACGGAACGGTGTCACCGCCATTACCTCAACACGGCTCTTGCATCGCAGCCGGCATAGCCGTCCCGCAATGCGCGTGCTAGAGTGTGCGCCGTCCGAACGACATTGCCGGCTGCCAGTCTGCACAGACCCACCTGCCTCTACATTCCGCGAACCGGGATCTGCCGGATTCATGTTGCGTGGTAAGCGTTCGGTAAAGTCCGGGAAGACCGGTCCATGACGGCCGGATTCATAAACAACTAGGGAGAAGACAATGCACAGACGCGCATTCTTGACGGCGACTGCGGCCGCTGCGTCGGCGATGACGCTGCAAGCGGCTTACGCAGCGACGGTATCCCCGCTCGGCGCGACGGGCGTTCCGGGGAGATCGACCGACGCGCTGCCTTTGGGGCCGCTGCCTGGTGGGGTCTATCCGGATCCGCACGTCGAGTCGCTGAAGAAACCAAAAGGTGCGTTCGGCGCCAGCGGCTTCCCGGCCTTCGCCGGCACCATGGCGGTCGAGCGCGTCGCCACCGGATTCCGCTGGGCAGAGGGCCCGGTGTACTTCCCCGCCGGCCGCTACGTGCTGTTCAGCGACATCCCGAACAATCGCATCATGCGCTATTGCGAGGACGACGGGCACCTCAGCGTGTTCCGCCAGCCATCGATGAACTCGAACGGCAACACCATCGATCGCGAAGGACGGCTGATCACCTGCGAGCACGGCGGCCGGCGCGTGACCCGCACCGAGCTCGACGGCACGATCACGGTCATTGCCGACAAGTACAACGGCAAGCGGCTGAACTCGCCGAACGACTGCGTCGTCGCCTCCGACGGCGCGATCTGGTTCACCGATCCGGCCTACGGCATTGGCGGCAACTACGAGGGCGTCAAGTCCGCGCAGGAGCAGGAAAAGCACAACGTCTACCGCGCCGATCCGAAGTCCGGCGACATCAAGGTCGTGGTCGACGATTTCGTGGAGCCGAACGGCCTCGCCTTCTCGCCCGACGAGAAGAAGCTCTACGTGATCGACACCGGCTTCACCGACGGCCCGGACAACCCGTCGCACCTCCGCGTCTTCGACGTGGATCACAGCGCCGGCAAGCTGTCGAACGGCAAGGTCTTTGCCGATATGCCCAAGCCGAGCATCAGCGACGGCGTGCGCACTGACATGGACGGCAACGTCTGGTGCTCGGTGGGCTGGGGCGATCTGAACGAGAACGGCGTTCGCGGCTACAACGCCGGCGGCGACCTGCTCGGCAAGATCCACATCCCGGAGACGGTCGCCAATCTGTGCTTCGGCGGCACGTTCAGAAACCGGCTGTACATCTGCGGCTCGACGTCGCTCTATGCGGTCTACACGAGCGCGACGGGCGCCTTGAAGCCCTGACACCAACAGTATCAAAGTAGCTCGGAGGAGGCCGGCGCGCGCAGTGTCCGGCCTTCTTCGCGTTCGGGCGAGTCTCCCCCGGGGCTGCAGGCCGCAATGAAAGGACTACGGTGTGTCGCGCTCGCCTTGAGCGCGCCGCCCGCCGCGCGCTGATCGAGCTGCGAACCGGTCTGCCGCCCGTGCCGCGCCTTCCGGCATTTCCCCGAAGCGCGGCAACGCGAGCTTTCCCCGCAGAACTGAAGCGCTCGGCAGCGCTCACTTCCTGGAAGGGCGGCTCTCGCTGACCGGCGTCGGTTCTGGACCGTTCGAACGCTCCGGTTTGAGTTTGGTCAGAATTCCAAATTCCTTCGACTTCGTGCTCTTGTTGGCAATTTCAAAACCCTCGACGCTCAACCCGCGCTTCAAGAGTTCGCGGACCGAAGCCGCGCGGCTCGGCATCCGGCGCGAAAACCGCCAGTCGTCGACCGCCGCCAGCTCCTCCTCGGTGAGCATGATCTGCAGCCGTTCCAATCGACCTTCCATTGCCATGGCTCGCACCCATGATTGTGGCTCAAATAGCTCAAAAGAGCTTATGGCTCAAAAGAGTTTCTTACTCAAGATATGTAATCGGTGCCTTTGATGTCAAGAGCCTGCTTTTAGGCTTCGGTGCAACTTGCAAAGAATATTATTTATCAAAAGCTTAGCCATGAATTTCGCTTGCGGAGGCGGTCGTCGCATGCCCTACTTGGCAAATGCCGTTGCGACTGGTTACCGCGGCCACCGAGGATGCGAATACCGCAGCATTGCCTGATGCCGCTGCGGTAGAGGCCGATCACCGCATCGCCAACAACCTCAGCATCATTGCCGCGCTGATACGCTCGCAAGCCGCGAGCCTGCCGGAAGAGCCGATGCTGCCGAGAGCCGACGTCAGCGCCTTGCTGCAGGAGACGTCCGTCAGGATCGACTCCGTCGGGCGGCTGCACCGCCTGCTCATGCACCGCGACGGACACGCGGTCGTCGATCTTCCGGCGTATCTGCGCGAGATTGCGGACGCGGCGATGTGCTCTCTGGCCGGCGCGGAGCGAACGGAGTTTTCCTTCGACCTCAACCCGCACTACTCACGTCGCCGAAACAGGGCGTCGCCATCGGGCTCCTCGTCGGTGAGGCGATCACGAACGCGCTCAAATACGCCCATCCCGCGGGCGTTGCAGGCAAGATCGAAATTTCCTCGCGCGAAGATCCGGACGGCCGCTTCGTCATCGAAATTGCGGACGACGGGGTCGGATTGCCCGAAGGCTTCGATCCGACATGGTCTCGTCCGGGAAGGGCTTGCGCTTGATGCGTGCGCTCGCCGAGCAACTCGGCGGCCGCCTCGATTTCGAACAAGGCCTGATCGGCCTGTCTGTACGGCTGGAAGTTCCGCCGCCCGCAAGCCTGTCCTGGGCGCCGCCGGACGCCGGCGTGAGCGCGCAAGCCGAATGAAACACTCGCCGCAGCGTTTCGATGTTGACAGTCTGAGCGAGGACATTCGCGAGTGCTATCAGCTCGCCGCCGACTGCGCTCGGCGGGCCAAGGCCGAGGCCGATCCGCAGCTGCGCCAAGACTTTCTCGACATGGAACGGCGCTGGCTGTTCTTGGCCCGCAGCTACGAGCTCACCCGACAGCTTGGCCGTTCCGCGCCGTCGCGAGCGTCACAAGACGCAAGGGCCGGGGCTTAAAGCCAGTCGCGCCCTGCTTGCACGCTGATGCTGCCGTCTTCGATATCTTGGAGAGCGCCTCAGCCGGGGGCGCTCAGCGCCGCTTCGATGGCCTTGGCCAGATCATGCTTGTGATACGGCTTACTCAGCAGCACGTCGCCTGGTTCAAGAAGCGTTTCCTGCCGGCCCGAGGTGCCTGGAAAGCCCGAGGTGAACAGCACTTTGAGATCGGGGCACTTTGCGCGCGCCTCGGTCGCAAGCTCCTTGCCGTTGACGCCGCCGGGCAACATCATGTCGGTAAATAGCAGATCGACCCGCTCGGCATCTCCCAGAACCGCCAGGGCGTCGCTGGCGCTTTCCGCCTCGCAGACGCGGTAACCGAGGTCACGCAGTTGACGCGCGACCGTGGCGCGCAGGTCAGGGTTGTCCTCGACCGCCAGAATCGTCTGATTGCCGGCCCGCCGCGCTGCTGCCGGCTGCCGCGGCGCCGATGACCGCGCCGCTGCGTTCGAAGCCGGCCCGGTGGCGAGCGGCAAGTACAGCTTGAATGTCGTGCCGTGCCCCACTTCGCTATACACCTTGATGTGTCCGCCCGACTGCCGGATGAAGCCGTAGACCATGCTCAAGCCGAGCCCGGTGCCCTGCCCTGTTGGCTTGGTGGTGAAGAACGGCTCGAAGATCCGTTCGACCACATCCGGCGGAATACCCGTCCCGGTGTCGCTGATCGCGATCAACACATAGGCCCCGGCCGCCACCTCCGGATTGTGCGCCGCATACTCGGCGTCGAAGTGGGCGAGGCGGGTCGCTATCGTCAAAGCGCCGCCGGTCGGCATCGCATCGCGCGCGTTGATCGCGATGTCAACAGCGCGGTTTCCAGTTGGGCGGAATCCACCAGCACCGGCGGCAGATCGGCGCCGGTCCGCAACGTCACCGCGATGTTGCCGCCGAGCGCGCGGCTGAGCAGCCTGGTCGTGCCCGCTATCAGCGTGTTGACGTCGATTTCCTCCGCTTGCAGCGGCTGGCGGCGCGAACGCTGTTGGCTTGCGCGTGCAGGGCGAGTCGCTCAGCCAACCATTGCTGTTCGCGCCCGCTCGCCTCGGGATATCGGCCCGCGGCCAGGCCGGCGCGCAACGCATCCTCGAAACGGGCGCCCACCTTGATGGCGCCCGGCGTCAGCGCATAGAGCTCGGCATAGCGCTGGTTCCACTCACGTAGCGATCTTCGGCGTCGAACAGCGTCAGACCTCCGGGCGCCACTTCGAAGGCATCGCGCAGGCGCGCATGCGCGGCGGTCGCCTCCTTCTCGGCCCGCGCGGATTCGGCCAAGGCCTTTTCCAGCGCGACCTCGGCTTTGCGCTGTCGCGTGACCTCTTCGTGAATCGAGACCCAGCCGCCGCCATCCATGAAGCGATTCACGACGCGGATCGACCGTCCGTCGGGAATCTCGAAAACCGTGTCCACCTTGCCGCCCTGGATGATCTGGCTGGTGAGATACGCATCGATGTCGCCGGCGAAGGTGCCGTTTGCGGCGCGCAGCTCCAGCAACTCGCGCGCTGTACAACCGGGCTTCGCCTGCTCGGGCGATAACCCGTACATTTTCAGGTAGCTTTGATTGATAACGACGACGCGCGAGTCGGGGTCGAACATCAAGAGGCCGTGACGCATGTTGTTCAAGGCGGTATCGAGCTGACGTTTCTGCACGCGCAGCAACTCGGCGGCACGCTCGCGGTCGGATAGATGCCGTTCGCGCTCCTTGGCCATCAGGGAGATCGAGCAATTCGTTCGTCGCCGGTCGCGCTCCATCCCCTGATAGGCGGCCATGACCAGCTTGCCGAGCCGCGTCAGATCGATGTGGCCGGTCGTCGTCCGCGCCTCGGCCACTTGCCGCGCAAAAAGCTTATGCGCGCCTCCAGCTGTTCTCGGTAATCGCGGGGTGAGGCGTTTGTTGCCGCCGCCTGCTTTGCCGGAAGACTGCAGCCGCGCCTCAAACCGCGTTGGCTTCGAACTGTTGCTCATGCGCGGGGCGCCTGGCCGCTCCGGGTCCCGCGCTGCTCCTTGCCGGCGGACGCCTCAAGCAGCGCGAGTTGTGCGTTGTCGGGGCCGGCCGCCAGCATCGACGCGAACGCCGCAGCCCGCATGGGCTTCGCCAGCAGGAAGCCCTGGGCGGTGTCGCATTGCATCGCCTTCACCGCGCGAAGATCGTCGGCGGTCTCCACGCCCTCGGCGCAGACCTTGGCGCCGAAGCGATGAGCAAGGTCGACGACAGTCTCGCAGAGGCTGTGCTTGATCTTGCTCGCTGCGCACCCAGAGACGAAACTGCGATCGATCTTGACCTCGACAAACGGAAAGTCGTTGAGGCGCGACAGCGAGGCGTAGCCCGCGCCGAAATCGTCGATCGAAAGATCAACATCATAGAGCTTCAGCTGATTGGCGATTTCGCGCGCCCGCGCGCTGTCGTGGACGAGCTCGTCCTCGGTGACCTCGATTGTCAGTCCGGGAAACCGCGGATCGTCCGGCCGCAGCGAGCGGATGAGCGTGATGAAGGTCGGTGAGTCGATCACCGAGACCGGTGCATTGATCGACAATTTCAGCACGCTTCCCTGCTCGGCAAACCGCTTCCAGTCGGCCGCAGCGCGCTCGACGACGAACCTGGTGAGCGCTTCGTAGTCCGGGTCGCCGGGCGGCGGCAGCAGACCGTCCGGTGTGATCACGCCGCGGAGCGGATGCCGTGCCCGAATGAGCGCTTCCGCCCCGCAGATCGACGACGATTTGAGGTCGAACTTGGGCTGGTACCAGACTTCCAGCCAGTTGTTGCGTAGCGCCTCGCCAAGCGGCACGACGGCCTGACTGGAAACGCCGGAACGGGTCTCGCAATCCGGCGGCGCCGGCAATGCGGCATATGCGGCTTGGCCGGTCGAGAGTCGCTGCTTGAGGTCAGCGGGGCGAAACGGCTTCTTCAGCGGCGGCAACATTTTCAGGCCGTGCTTTTCGCCGATTCGCGTGATCTCGTTGAGCGTGGTTTCGTCGCGGCCGCTGATGAGCAGGACTTTCCCCTGATATTTGCCGGCTTCCAGCTGGTGGATGACCTCGACCGCATCCGATTGGCCGAGCGAAAGATCGAGCACGACGAGTCCCGGGACCGAGTCCCTGAACGCAGCGAGGAACGGTGAGGGGGACGTGAACTGCCGCGGCGCAAATCCGCACGTCTGCAGCACCTTTGAGACGATGGCGCCGATCTGCGGCTCGTCGTCGAGAACGAAGGCCAAGCCCGCAGCCGAACGGGATGCGTTGCGATCCGGGGAAGCTTTTTCCTCTCCAGCACTCGGCTGCCCGGTCAGCGGTCGGCTTTGCGACAGGGCTGCCTGCGGCTTGTCGCCATCTTCGGTGCCGCGGCGGGCCGCGCGCACCAAATGCGGCACTCGCCCTTCGCCGCTGTCGAGAACAGCTCCGGCTTCGACCACGCGGTCGCGTCCGCTGCTTTTGGCCTCATAGAGAGCGGTATCGGCACGTCTGAGAAGCTGGTCGATGCTCTCACCCGGTCGCCGCTGGGCGACGCCGAGGCTGCACGTGACTGACGCCTTCTCGCCGGCGACGTCGAACGACAGCGCGGCCACTCGGACGCGAAGGAATTCGGCATGCTCGACCGCGGCTTCGCCGCTCGCGCCACCGATCAGGATCGCGAATTCCTCGCCGCCAAGGCGGCCGACGACCGCGCTTTCACTCTGAAATTCGCGGCCGATGGCGCCGAGAACCTGATCGCCGACATCATGCCCGTAAGTATCGTTGATGCGCTTGAAATGATCGACATCGAGCATGATCGCGGCGAGCGGTGATGCCCCGCGGCACAATAGCTGCGCCGGTCGAAAAAGGCGCGGCGGTTGAAGACGTGGGTCAAAGGATCGATGCTCGCCAGCTCGATGAGCTCGTTCTGCAGGCGAAGCAGCCGCTCAGCCGAGCGCAGCCGAGCGTACAGCTCCTCTCCAACTGGCGGCTTTCTGATGAACTCGTCGGCGCCGCTGTCCAGCGCGTTGATGAGGTGCTGCTGATCAGAGTTGGACGACATCAAGATGATGTAGATCGGGCGCTCCCGGCCCGACAGCAGCCGGGTCTCCCAGCACAGTTCGAGGCCGGACATCGAGTTCAACTGGGCGCTGGCGAGCAGCGCGCTGACCTCGCGGTCCGATTTGATGTAGTCAAATGCCTCCCTGGCGTCGACAAACGCCGCTACGCCATGGCCGGCGCTCTCGAGCAGTCGCGATACTGCCTTGAGGACGGTGCGGCTTGGATCGACCACGACGACGCGCACAGAAACTCCGCGATCTTAAGCCGGGGGGCGGTGTAGTGTGACTGCCGACCGATAATTAGTCGTTACCCAAGTTGAGCGTACCGCGCTCTAGAGTTCACAAATTGTGAAGCGACGCGTGGGTGCGCCGCGGCGAGGGGCACTCGGTTAGTTCGATGTTTAGATAAATTCGGCGCGGTTGCCGCGGAGTGGGTCTCGGCGTCACCCGCTACTATCAGCCAGATAGTCAGCGAGCGAATTGGGGGGCGGTGCGCGATTACCTTGGCAGCCCCGCCTTCCGCAGCCCTTCGCGCACGTGTTCGCTGTCCGCGGGCTGCTGATAGTGAAGCGTTCCCAGGAAGCTTTCGATGCTGAAGGTCGGTTGCCGTTGCAGCACTTCGCGCGCGTGGGCGCCTGCGGCGGTGCTGTTCCCCAACTGTGCCGACGATGCGGCGAGAAAGGCATGATGGGTGTGATCCGGCGCCGTCAGCTTGCTGAACGATTCGATGGCGTCGGCATAGAGACGCGCGGTGTATTGCGCCCGGCCGAGATGACTCCAGAAGCGCTCCGGATGATAAGGGTTGAGCCGCATCGCGCGGCGGATCCACTCGATACCCTCGGCCGGGCGGCCGAGCCACGTCAGCAGCTCACCCTGTTGCACGACGATGAGGTCGCTGTTCGGATTGAGGCTCAGCGCGCGTTCCTGATGATAGGCCGCCTTGTCGTGCTCGTTGAAGTTCAGCTTCAGGGCCGCAAGGATCCGATGCACGTCGGCGTCGTTGTCGTCGAGCGAGAGCGCGGTTTGCAGCGCGCCCAATATCACCTCCAGCGTGGCGTCGCGGTTCTCGCACCAGCCGTGCAGCCACGCCTGGCCGGTCGCGCACGCCTTCCAGGCGTGCGCATGCGCGTAGTTCGGGTCCAGCTCGATGGCGCGATCGAGCATGAGGAGCGCCTGGGCGTTGGCTTCGCGATTGGACCAATGGTGCAGGACCTTGCCGGTCAGCACATACTCGTACGCCGCCATGTTGTCGGTGCGCTTGCGCTGCACGCGGTCGTGCCTCGCGGCCTCGACGCGGCCGAACAGCGTCGCCGCGATCGAGGAGGTGACCTCATCCTGGATCTCGAAGATGTCCGCGAGCTTTCGATCGTAACGTTCGGCCCAGACGTGCGTCTCGGTTTCGCCGTCGATAAGCTGAACAGTCACCCTGACGCGATCCGCCGCCTTGCGCACGCTTCCCTCGACCACGTACTCGACGCCGAATTCGCGGGCAATCTCCTGCGCCTTCACCGGCTTGCCCTTGTGCACGAAAACCGCGTTGCGCGAGATGACGAGGAGCTCGCGGAAGCGCGACAGCTCGGTGATAATGTCCTCGGTCAGCCCGTCGGCAAAGAACTCCTGCTCCGAATCGCCGCTCATGTTGGCGAAGGGCAGCACCGCGATCGACGGCTTGCGCGGGCTCGCCGCGGGCGCTGCCGCCGCCGGTCGAGCGGAGGCGGGATCGCTCGCCGCCGCGGCGTCGCCGTTGAGCACGACCTTGAAGATACGGATCGGCCGGCTGATGTTCTTGACCTGCTGCTCGCCGAGATCCTGGTAGGCGACCTCGAGCCGATCGCCGACCTGATCGCGCACCGCCGCGGAAATGCAGATGCCGCCCGGTTCCGCTATCAATTCGAGCCGCGCGGCAATGTTGACGCCGTCGCCAAAGATATCGTCTCCCTCCGCAATCACGTCACCGAGATTGAGGCCGATGCGGTAGACCAGGATCCGCGACGCCGGCATGTCACGGTTGCGCCGCGCCATGCGCTCCTGAAAGTCCACGGCACAGCGCAGCGCTTCGGTGACGCTTTGGAATTCCACCAGCATGCCGTCACCGGTGGTCTTGATGATGCGGCCCTTGCATTTGGCGATCGCCGGGTCGATCAGCTCCAGGCGTATCGTCTTCAGTCGCGCGAGAGTCCCCGCTTCATCGACTTCCATGAGCCGGCTGTAGCCGACGACATCCGCCGCGAGGATGGCGGCCAGCCGGCGTTCTACGCTCGTCGTTTCCGTCTGGCTCATGGCCCGCTTCGAATGGGTCTCGGGTCGATGCCCTTGTCAGCGGTAAAATCTACGCGGAGGCAATGCCGGAGGTCGATTTGATCGGCTGACATAACGGCGCTCGCCTTTTGGCCGGATTGTGATCCGGAGGCCGGAATTGACGACATTTCGGCGCAGTCCCCTAGATAGTAGGCGGGCAAGCTCGTCGCCATATCGGGCCTGGCGGGCGCGTGCCACGCGAGCGGGCCAACGAGCGGCGCCCCGGGCGGCGCCGGGGAGGTTTTCGGCTTCAGCGCGGAACTGCCGCCGTCCGCGCCGCCGGTGGCCAGCCGACGCCGCTCGCGCGATGAATGAGCCGCGCGACGTTCAGAATCAGCGGCTCCTCGAAACGCGGCGCTACGACCTGCATGCCGACCGGCAACTGGTCCCGGGTCAAGCCGGCGGGCGCGGTCGCGGCCGGCAGGCTGACGAGCGTGATCAGGTAGGCGGGCGCGATCCAGTCGATGTAGTTCTCAAGGGCGCGGCCGTTGATGCGGTCCGGGAAGTTCATTGCCACCGGGAAGGGCTTTACCGGCGCCGCAGGCGTAAGCAGCACGTCGAAACGTTCGAACAGTTCGCGAAAGCGATGGAAAATTTCCTGCCGTTTCTGCTCGGCCGCGGCAAGATCGAGGGCCGTCAATTTCAGCCCGGCTTCGACACTGCTTTTGAGATTGCTGCCGAACTCGCCGATGCGGGCAAGCCGCTCGTATTGCTGCCCGACCATCCAGAGACCGCGCCAGGTCTGATAAGGACCGCGGCCGTCGCTGGCGTCGAATTCGATTTCCTCCACCCGCGCGCCGGCAGCGCGCAGCGCCAGCGCCGCGTCGCGGCAGATCGAGGCGATCTCCGGCTCGACGCCGATCCCGGCAATGTCGGCAACGTAGGCGACGCGCAGGGCTTTGGCGTCGCCGCGCCGTTCAAGCTCGGCGAGCGCGCTTGCCCACGGCGCCGCGACCGAGATCGGCGACAGCGGGCTCGCGCCGGCGATCGCGTCGAGCATGAGTGCGGCGTCTTCGGCGTCGCGCGCCAAGGGACCGTGAAGCTGGCCCTGGTCCCAGGCAAGCGGCATCGGATAGCTCGGCGTCAGGCCTGGCGTCGGCCGCAGCCCGACGATGCCGCAAAACGCCGCGGGGACGCGGACCGAGCCGCCGAAATCGGTGCCTTGCGCGATCGGCACCATGCCGGTCGCAACCGCGACGGCCGAGCCGCCGGACGATCCCGCCGGACTCAAGTCCGGATTCCACGGATTGCGCGCCGGCCCGAACAGCGCGCTGTCGGTATGCGCCCCGCAGGCGAATTCGGGCGTGTTGGTCTTGGCAAGCACGATGGCGCCGGCGGCCTTGAGCCGGCGTACCACTTCCGCATCCTCCACCGGCACGTGATCCTGGTAGAGCGGCGAGGCGAATGTGGTGCGGATGCCGGCCGTCGGCGTCACGTCCTTGATCGCGACCGGCAGGCCGTGCAGCGGACCGAGCGGCTCGCCCTTCATGACGGCGCTTTCAGCGCGCCGCGCCGCGTCGAGCGCCTGGTCTGTGGCGAGGGTCACGATCGCGTTGAGCTTGGGATTGATCTGCTCGATCACCTTGAGGTGCGCATCGAGCACCTCGACCGGGCTGACGGCGCGGGTGCGAATGAGCCGCGCCAGCTCGCGCGCCGTTTGGCGCGCGAGCGGAAGGTCCGCCGCGGACTGCAGCGGCGATGCCGGTGGCACGCTACTCGCCGGCATCGACGATGGCGATGCACGGTCCGCCGCCCTGCGGGCCCTGATGCATGGCATCGACGGAGACGAATACGGCGGGATCGCCGATCGCCGCGGCGGCAACGCCGCCGACCGCGCCCTTGGAATGGCGATGCCAGGGCACATCGGAATCGTCGAGCATGATCTGGCGGCGGCCGCGCAGCGTGCCGCGGCGGTCGGCCTCGCATTTGATGAAGCAGTTGACCAGCCGGCCCTTGAGATCTTCGGCACGCGGCCGTTGCGGCAGTTCAAGGCCGGCGCTGCGGATGGCGTCGTAGATGCCGTCGATGTCGATCGCGTCCTTCATCACCGCATGGCCGATGCGATAGCGGCCGCCGGCGCCGTCCTTGTTGCCGAGGAGCACGATCTGCGCCTGGGTCAATTCCACGCCCGAGGAACACGACGCGACCGAGGAATAGAGGTCGAGGTTGCGGCAGATTTCCTCCGCCTTCGGCATCTCGATTTCGCCGAGCGCGACGGCGATGCCGAGGCCGGTCGTGCCATTGGACACGCCCATCGAACTCGTGCACCTCGCAGGCGACCTCGCGGCCGCGCGCGTGCGCGTCCCGCACCATGTCGATGGTGAGGAGCGGCGTCTTGGTCTGCACGTAGTGCACGTCGGCCGGGTCGTCGATGCCGGCGTTGCGCATGGCGGCGCGCACGCCATCGGCGACCTTCTCGATCATGGCCGGCCGGCCGATGTCTTCGGGCAGAAGCTCGGCGCTCAGCGCCGTGCCGATGGCCAGGCGGGATTTGTTGGCCGGCCCGGTCTTGGCGTTGCGGGCAAAGATCGTCGCATGCGGCGTGATCACGCCGTCGCAGCCGCCGGACCAGACCATCGGAATCTGCTCCACCGCCTGCTCCGAGCTGCCGTGCTTGCGCAGCACCGTGCGAAACGCCTGATCGGCGAGGATGCGGGTGAAGTCGTTGACGCCGCCATTGCCCTCGGTCTTGCCGATGACCGCAATGACCTCGTCGGCGCGGAATTGACCCTTCTTGATCAGGGCCTCCATGCCGGAAGCATCCTGCACGCTCTTCAATTCGACCTTGGCGACTTCAATGGCCATCAGCTCTGATCCTCATTCCGCGGGTCTGGAGTCATTCTGCGGTCCCGCTTGAATCTCAGTCCGGTTTGATTCTGCGGTACGGTTTGGCTACTCCCTCTCCCCGCGTGCGGGGAGAGGGAGTAGCCACGCGGAGCGCGTCCAGAGGGAGCAGTCATGCGGAGCGCGTCCACGGCTTGACTTCGCCGCGCAGCATCTTTTCGAAGCCGAAGCCGCGGTCGATCATCGGCGGCTCGCCGCGGCGGCCGGCCTTGAGCTTGTCGCGCAACGCGGCTGTCGCCTCGGCGTTCACGGTGCAGGTTTCCACGTCGCCGTCGAGCACCACGCCATACTCCTCGCGCGCCGCACGGAGCGAAACCTTGCCTTCGACCACGTCCCGCTGCACGAGCTCGGCCTCGCGCTCGAGCGGATCGCCCCAGCCGCCGCCACCGGTGGTCACGACACGCACGATCTGGCCGGCCAGCACCGGCTCGCCGTCGACCAGCCCGCCGAGGTCGTGCGCTGTGCCTTCGGCGTCGACAGTGACGCAGAACGGCCGACCCGCTTTGCCGCCGTTGACGCCGTAGCAGCCGAGCCGGACGCGGTCGGCGGTGACGATGGTGCGGCAGTCGACGAGCGCGCGGTAATGCTTCTCGTAGCCGAGCCCGCCGCGGCGCTTGCCGGCGCCGCCTGAATCGGCGCGCAGCGCCAGTTTCTCCACCAGCACCGGGAAGCGCGTCTCGGTGAATTCGGCCGGCTGATTGCGCGAGTCGGGTACGATATGGATGGCGTCGTTGCCGTCGGCGTAGTAGCGGCCGCCGGAGCCGCCGCCCAAAACCTCGCGGGAGAGGAACGGCTTGCCGTTGCGGTCGGTGCCGTAGAACCCGGTGTAGCGGATCGTTTCCTGGTCGGCGGGCATCCGCCCCGCTGCGGCTTGCGCGACCACGCCGGCGAGGAGGCCGAGACAGCGCAGCAGCACGAACGAGCGCGCGTTGGTCGCCGCCGGCCATTGCGGCGTGATCAACGTGCCCTTGGGCGGGAAGACGACATCGAAGACTTCGCAGACGCCTTCGTTGACATGAATCTCCGCGGCGCGCTCCGGCGTATCGGCGAGATTGCGCAGGATCGGCGCGATCCATTTGATCAGGAAGGCGCCGCCGGCATAGTCGGCCGGCCAGTTGATCGGGCCGGTCGATTGCGGATCGGTGCCGTTGAAATCGAGCGTGATGCGGTCGCCCTTCTTGCGCAGCGTCAGCACGAGCTTATGCAGCTTCGGATCGGTGACCCCGTCGTGCTCGACGTAATCTTCCCAGCGATATTCGCCGTCGACGATCTTCGGCAGCAATTCGTGGCGGAAGATGTCGCGGCAGGTGTCGAGGATCGCCTGGAAGCAGGCTTCGACCGTCTCGCGGCCGAAGCGCTCGAACAGCTCGGCCATGCGGCGCGCGCCCATCAGGCAGGCCTGCACCTCGCTGTCGAGATCGGCGGCGAGCATGTCGGGAACGCGGGTGTTGCGCCGGATGATGGTGAACACAGCTTCGTTGCGCGCGCCGGCGTCGTAGAATTTGATCGGCGGCACGGCGAGCCCTTCTTCGAATACTGTCGTCGCGGTGCCGGGCATCGAGCCGGGCACGCGCCCGCCGATGTCGTCGTGATGGCCGAACGCCTGGATGTAGGCGACAACCTCGCCCTGGTGAAAGACCGGCACGGTGCTGCACAGGTCGGGAAGGTGTCCGATCGAGCCCTCGGTCAGGTAGGTGTCGTTCATCAGGAACACGTCGCCGGGGCGCATGGTGTGCGGCGGGAAATCGCGCACTACGGCGTTCGGCATCGCCGAATAGGAGCGGCCGGTGAGCTTGCGGCAGTAACGGTCGAACAGGCCGACGCGGTAGTCGTGCGCCTCGCGGATCATCGGCGAGCGCGCGGTGCGCTCGATCGCGTATTCGATCTCCGCCTCGATGGAATTGAGCGTGCCCTCGACGATCTGCAGGACGATCGGATCGACCTCGCGCCGCGGCAGATCCGGCGCGGTCGGCCACGGCCATTCCTTGGCATGCACGTTCATCATCGCGGCGTCTCCGGGGGCCTTCGCTTTATGGCGTCAATCCTGCATAATTTCCAGCAGCGTTGGGCTCATCGATCGAAAAGGAGAGGTTACCATGGCGTTGCCGGATGCAGTGACGGAACGGGCGCGGCAGGGAGCCGAGGTTCGCCGCAAGGTGCTCGGGGCGGCGTTCGTCGACGCCAGCAAGAAGGAGGTGAACCCGTTCACCCAGCATTTCATCGACTTCACGCAGTCCCAGTGCTGGGGCTATGCGTGGCTGCGTGACGGCCTGTCGCACAAGACCCGCAGCATGCTCAACGTCTGCCTGCTCGCCGGACTGGGGCGGTGGCCGGAGTTCGAAGTGCACATCCGCGGCGCCCTCAACAACGGCGTCACTCCCGACGAGATCGCCGAGATTCTCCTGCACACGGCGGTTTATGCCGGGATCCCGGTCGCGGCCGACGGTTTTAGGCGCGCCGACAAGATCATCAGCGAAGTCGCGGCCGAGAAGAAGAGCTGACGCACTCAGCGTTGGCCGCCGGCTGCAACATCGCTTGCCGGCAAAGCGCGGCACGATGCCAGGGTGAGGCATTCAGCATTCGCTCTCGCTAATGCCTTCCGCGGCCGTGGCGGCTTATCAGTTCGTATTCATTTTCCTGGCGTCTCGCGCCATTTCCAGGCACGTGACCAGGTCGGTGTAGCTTGGCAGCGGACCCAGCTTTTCTTCCCCGATACAACTGGCCTTGTCCGCCGCCGCGAAGGTCGACCATTCGCGGGCCAGCTGTTCGCGCGTGGCCTGCTCACTCTTGATGCACTGAGCCAAGCCGAGGTCCGGCCCACCCCTCTCCCCCGCGGTCGCAGCCTGTTGGGCGATGCCGCGGCAGACCGGCTCGATATCGAGAACGGGCACATCTTGCGCATGAGCCAGCAGAACGGAGGCTAACAGCAGGACTGGCGAAGTGCATTTCATCAATGTTCGGCGCACCGCGGTCCTCCCTGCAGAATGTGCATTCGTCTTGTCGACGACGTGTGAGCGGCAGTGGTCACGCTGCCGCTTTCGCAAGTGCATCGGTGGCTATTGCCCTTCGTGACTCTTCATCATTTGCTCGACTTTCTTTTTCACTTCTTCGAGGTTGAAGGAGGCGGCCTGCTGCATCGGTGGGTACTCGACGAACGACTGCGCCGCCACGGCCACTGTCTGCTGCACCTGGACGAAGCGCCAGAACTCGCGGGCGTAGAAGTCATTCATGTAGCCGCCGCCCATATCGTTCATAGTCTGGCCGCGAGTCGACGGCGTCCGCTCAAACGGGTCCTGACGCAGATTGACGATCGTCGGCATGTCGGTCGTCACCTTCTCGCCGGGCCAGCCGAACGGCTGCTGGTAGAACTGGAACTTGAAATCATCGATGCGGATGGCGCCGAGCTGCGACTCGCCGAAGTAGAAGATTTCGTGCCGCGCCGACGGTCCTTTGCCGGTCAGCAGGTCCATCTGGTTGTAGCCGTCCAAATGGTTCTTGTAGGTCTGACCGCCGATCTGCACGCCCGGCAGCAACTGCTGGACGATGCTCGGATTGCCTGCCGCAGCGACCAGCGTCGGCAGCCAATCGAAGTCCCGAGAAGATGCCGTTCTCCACCGTGCCCGGCTTGATCTTGCCGGGCCAGCGGGCGATGCACGGGACGCGGAAGCCACCCTCGAACACAGTGCCCTTGGTGGCGCGGAACGGCGTCATGCCGCCGTCGGGCCAGGTAAAGACTTCGGCGCCGTTGTCGGTGGTGAAGATGACGATGGTGTTGTCGGCAACGCCGATGTCGTCGAGGTGCTTGAGCAGGTCACCGATGTCATCATCCATCTGCGCCATGCCGGCTTCTTCCAGGCCGTAATTGCTCTGGTAGTTCATCTTCGCCTGATACTTCTGCTGAAGGTAGGTGAAGACGTGCATGCGCGTTGTGTTGTGCCAGATGAAGAACGGCTTGCCGGCCGCTTTCGCCTGATCCATGAAACCCTTGCTGTGCTCGACCAGCACTTCGTCAAAGGTCTCCATGTCGTATTTGGCGTCGCGGCCCTTCTGCCACATCTGGTGATCCGCGCTCATGTCCTTGAACGGCTTGAGCGGTCCTTCGTCGACGATGCGCTGCTTGCCGACCTTGCCCCAGCGCGGCATCACGGTCGGATCGTCGGTGTCGGTGGCGTAGGAATGCACCAGGTTGCGCGGGCCGAATTTATCGATCCAGTCCTGCGGATAGTCGAACCAGTACGGATCGGACATGGCGTCGAGGTGGTATAGATAGCCGAAGAACTCATCGAAGCCGTGCAGCGTCGGCAGGTATTTGTTCAGGTCGCCGAGATGGTTCTTACCGAACTGACCGGTCGCGTACCCCATCGACTTGAGGACAAGCGCGGTGGTCACCGACTGCTCCGGCATACCGACGTCGGCGCCGGCTTGGCCAACCGTGGTGAGCCCGGTGCGCAGCGGTATTTGCCCGGTGATGAAGTTGGCGCGGCCGGCCGTGCAGCTCGCCTCCGCGTAGTAATCAGTAAAGCGCATGCCCTCGGCTGCGAGCTTGTCGAGGTTCGGCGTTTTGCCGGACATGATGCCTTGGTGATAGGCGCCGATATTGAACCAGCCGACATCGTCGCCCATGATCACCAGGATGTTCGGCTGGCGGCCCGACCCAGTTGATGATTGCTGCGCTTGAGCAACTTCAATCGTCTTGCCGGCCGCGATCGCCGAAACCGCGGCCAGCGTTGTACCGCCGAGCAGGATGTTGCGCCTATTGACCGCCGCATCTTTCTTGCCGGGTTTGTTTTCGCCATCGCTGCTGGACATTTGTCGCTCCCGTTCCAATCACTCGTTCGCGATCGATTTGGCTTGGCGACGGATCCGCTGCTTGCGCGCGGCAAACGGCCGGCGGCGGCCACAGTTCAACGCGGACGGACGCCGCCACTCACCGAACAAGGGAAAAACACGGAGTTGCTTTCGCTTACGCGAAACGTCGCCCTTTGCCGTGAGTGTGGGACTCTCGGCAGCTTTAGTAGATCAGAGCGACGGTGAGGAAATGTGACGCCGCGATCACAAAGCCGCGATGCGAATGCAGTGAATGCCAACAAGGCTGATAAGTCAGCGGTGGATGCCATACGGTTAGCAGAAAACACGCATCGAATGTCGGCGATTGCCCGGCAAAACTGTCGGCAAAACGCGCTTGGAAGAGGCCCATGGCTAACCACTTGCTGGAAGGGCAGCCGACCTGGCCCGAGCGGAAAAGAACGGGCTATCGCGACCGAAATTCCGCTCATAGGCAAGGAACGGACGTCGATTGAGTGACCCTTCAAGGCCGGCAAGCGGCTCGTCCAGCGGCCGCTTTTGCCATGATTCAGCCCAAGCTTTTGCGGTATTCTCGGCTGCGGACAGGGGAAGGGGGCTCAATTGTCTCTTGCATATCGGCTTGCCGCTGCGAAGGCATTGTTGCTGACCGCAGGCGCATTGTTCGTTCTCGCTCCCTCAGCAGGGAACTCGCGGGCCGCCGCTCCGGGCAGCTGCGAAGACGCGGCCGAGCTCGCGGTCCTGCCCTCGCCGATTGCGCCTTGGAAGGGCGCCCCTTTGCGCGTCGTCTTTGCTGCGGAGAAGCCGCTCGAGGGCGAGCTTTCGCTGATTGCGCCCGACGGCAGTGTCGCGGCGAAGTCGCGCGAGCGGCGCGGCGGGCCGCCATACTTCTGGTACGCCGAGGTCGGGACGCCAGCGGCAGGGACGTGGCACGCGAGGCTCGCGCGCGAGCGCGCGCCGGCCGAGTGCAGCACGCTCACCTACGACATCGCCGTCCTCGACCATGAGCCGCCGCGGCCGCACGGGGCGGCGGGGAGCGTGTGGCCCGTTCGCAATACCTGGAATCGCGCGACGGAGAACCTCTTTTCCGCGTGGATCGAGAAGCTGTTCGACGCGCCGCTCGACGCCGCGCCGTCCTGGCCCGCTCTGCACGAGGTGCTGCGCGATCGCTCGCGCAATATTCTGTTCAACTATCTCGGTCTCGGCGAGGACCAGATGGGGACCGTCGTCCGCCCCGACTGCGCCGACCTGCCGTACTTCTTGCGCGCGTACTTTGCATTCAAGATGGGGCTGCCGTTCGGGTACTCGAAGTGCTCGCGCGGCGGCGGCGGCAAGCCGCCGCGGTGCCACGAGTGGTTCAGCATCCAGAATTCCGAGCAGGCCCGCTCCGCCCCGGCCGAACCGAAAATCGCGTCCGGCGCTCCGCTGGAGATGGTTACCCAGGCCATCCCCCAACCGGCCGCGCCGCCGGCGGAGAAGCGGCTCGGGCTTGCGGCGTCGTTCGGCAGCTATTTGCGCGTGCTCGGCGACGGCGTCCATTCCGGGTCCGCGCGCACGCCGCTGAGCGACGAGAGCACCGACAACTATCCGGTCCCGCTGAAGCAGGAGACGCTGCGGCCGGGGACCGTGTACGCCGATCCGTACGGGCACGTGCTGATGCTGGTGCGGCGCGTCCCGCAGACGAGCGGCGCCGCGGGCGTCTTTCTCGCCGTCGACGGACAGCCCGACGGCACGGTCGCGCGCAAGCGCTTCTGGCGCGGCAACTTCCTGTTCGCGCAGGACCCCGCGCTCGGCGGCCCCGGCTTCAAGCGCTTCCGGCCGATCGTCACCGACAAGAGCGGCGCCGAGCGGCGGCTGACCAATGAGGAAATCGCCAAGAACCCGCAGTACGCGGATTATTCGCTTGATCAGGCGCGGCTCACGCCCGACGCCTTCTACGACCGGATGGACGACGTGATGTCGCCGGCGCCGCTCGATCCGATGCGGGCGATGGGCGAGGCGATCACCTCGCTCGAGGAGCAGGTGAAGGCGCGCGTGACCTCGGTCGAAAACGGGCGCAAGTACCAGGCCAGCGGACGCGCCGACGTCGAGATGCCGAACGGCCCATCGATCTTCGAGACGACCGGCGCCTGGGAGGATTTCGCGACGCCGGCGCGCGACCTGCGCCTGTTGATCGCGATCGATGTCGTGCTCGGGTTCCCGGAGCGGGTGGCGCGGCGGCCCGAGCGCTACGCCATGCCGGCGGGCAAGAGCGTCGCCGACGTGAAGGCCGAATTGCAGAACGTGCTCGCGTCCGAGCTGGCGACGCGCAAGTTTTCGTACATGCGCACCGACGGCTCCGCCTGGACGCTGGCGCTAAAGGATGTGGCCGAGCGCGCTCCATCTCTCGAGATGGCGTACAATCTCAACGACTGCGTCGAGCTGCGCTGGGGCGCGGCGGAAAGGAGCGAGGAGGCGTCGACCTGCAAGCGCCACGCCTCGGGGGCGCAACGCTCGAAGATGTCCGAGTACCGCGCCTGGTTCCACGAGCGCCGCCGGCCGCCGCGCGCTTAGAATCGTGATGCCCGCGCCTGTCGCGAGCAGCGTTGCCGATCAAAGCGAGAGCGGCAGCTCCAGGTGCTGGGCGTACATCATGTCCCGGTGCGCAAACAAAATCGGATCCAGCGCCGCGTCGATATCGGCGTCCCGCGCACTGAACGCCGCCCTGGTGCTCGCGTCCATCGTGCAGACCTCGGGCGGCAGCGGGTCGAACATGGCGGCGAAGGTCGCGCTGTAGACGTCGACCGCTGTCAATAAATCGCCGATGTAGTAGCGGCTTCCGGTCTGCTGCTGCGCCTTGAGGCGCGCGGCCAGCATGGCCAGGAGCTCGGCGACCCGCGCGCCGGCGGCGGCTCCCGCCGCCGGGCTGTAGCCGTACTTCTTGGCCAGATATTTGGACACGCGTTCGGGAAAGCCGCCGGCATTGCTGAGGCCGGCGTGGACAAGCTGCAGGCGGCGCGACCAGCCCAGTCCCCCTTCACCGCAGATTTCGTGGGCAAGGCCGAAAGCCAGCGCCCGCTCGTCCGCCTTGGCGGGGATGAGCGGCGGCGCCGGCGCCAGGCGCTCGGCGAGGAGCAGAATTTCGGCCCAGCCGGAGCGCGGCCGTTCGTCATTGTAGATCAGCACTGGCCCGTTGCGCTGGCCGGCCCACTGCTGCAGGGCTTCGCTGTCATAGGCGAGCCGCACGGCGGCCCACTCGATGCCCTTGATGTGGAGGATGCCTTTGGCCGCTTCGCCCCAGGGGCTTGGCACATTGCCGACAACCACCATGCGCACGCCGCGGCGCACGATTGCTTCTTCCACGCTCACGTATGCGAATGTCATCGTCGTCTCCGGCGCGCGCTGATCGAACGTTACCGCCAATCGTCCAAAACGTAGACGCCGGGGCGGCAATAGCCGGGGTCGTTGTCCTTGTGCATCGTCACGCCCTGGATCTCCGTGCGGTATCCGCGCGCGACAAGGTGCCGATAGGCCTCGTGGCGCGCCATGTTCGCGCCTGCCAGCACTTTCGGCATGCCGACTGCGGCCGCCAAAGCTTCGCACGCATCGAGCAGCCGGGAATAATCTTCTTCGGCCGACGCTCCGCCGCGCACCGCGCCGAACTTGACGAAGCAATTGTCCGCACCGGCCTCACTGCGCGCCCCGTAGTGGCACACCGCGAACGCGGCAATGCCGCCGGCGCCTTCCACCAAGACCGTGTCACCGAGGCCCTGCGCGTGCGTTGCGCCGATCTCCTCGGTGAGGTCGAGACCTGGGTAGAGCGTCTCGGCCGACGTCGCGGCACGAACGCAGCGCCTCGTGCTGCCGCGCTTCGCTCAATTGGCTGAAACGCGACCAGCCCGCCGTTCCGTGTCGCGCCGAGACTGGCGCCGACATGATCGCGGTGAGGAAGCGCGCGGAAAAGCCGTGCTTCTGATAGAGGGCGATGTGTTTCGCGCTCTGCGCGAAGGTGAACAGGCCGACGTGCCGGGTTCCCCAGGAATCGAACTGCTCCATCGTCCTGGCGAGCAAAGCGCGGGCGACACCGCGCTCCTGGAGCTCGGGACGCACGGTGAGGGGGCCGAAGAACCCGACGCTTCCCCATCGGGTCGCGAAGTTGGAGCCGACCAGTTGCCCATCGAGCTTTGCGCCGAAGGCGGCGACGTGGGCGGCGTGGTGCCGGCCATAGACGTAGTCACGATCGTTCCAGAAATTCTCCGGATCGGGAACGCCGATGAAGGTACCAAAAGCGAGACGGACGATGCGCGCGGCTTCCGGCAAGTCGCTTTCATCGAGCGCACTCACCACCGGTGGCTCGCTTTTGCTGTCGCCCCATCGGCAGGACGCGACATCATCGGACGCTCTCCGTCAGTCGGGCTGCACTTTACTAAGGCCGCTGCACCACGTCACCGCCGCCATTGCCGGCGAGCACCTTGGGCGGGCAGTAGGACGATGATAAACCTGCTTGCGCTGCCGGCAGCTCCGGCGACCGCGCGGCATCATCGCTCGGCGTCCTCACAAAATCA
This sequence comes from uncultured Alphaproteobacteria bacterium, assembly GCA_963833665.1. Classification (GTDB taxonomy): domain Bacteria; phylum Pseudomonadota; class Alphaproteobacteria; order Rhizobiales; family Xanthobacteraceae; genus BOG-931. The sequence goes on from CAWHZA010000064.1 coordinate 392,002, forward strand.
GCCGAACCGACTCGGGAGGTTGAAGTGCCCGCCCCAGTATCCCCGCGGTGGACCGGAGTGTTTCCGATCGCGCCGACCCCCTTCAGCCCTTCCGGCGACCTCGATCTTGAGGGTCAGCGGCGCGTGCTCGACTGCATGATCGACCAGGGAGTCGACGGCATCTGCATTCTCGCCAACTATTCGGAGCAGTTTGTGCTCTCCGACGCGGAGCGCGACCTGCTGCTTGATCTCTGCCTGTCGCACGTCGCCGGCCGCGTGCCGGTGATCGTCACCTGCAGCCATTTCAGCACCAGCATCGCGGCCGATCGTGCGCGCAAGGCGCATGCCGCCGGCGCCCGCATGCTCATGGTGATGCCGCCGTATCACGGCGCGCTGCTGCGGGCCGAGGAGAACGCGATGGTCGAGCATTTTGCCCGCATCGCCGAGGCCGCTCCGATTCCGATCATGCTGCAGGATGCCCCGCTCAGCGGCGTCACCCTGACGGTCCCGTTCCTGGTGCGGCTTGCGCGCGAGGTGCCTCAGGTCTCCTATTTCAAGATCGAGGTGCCGGCGGCCGCGGCGAAACTGCGCGCCCTCATCGCCGCCGGCGGCGACGCGATCGCCGGGCCGTTCGACGGCGAGGAATCGATCACGCTCATGGCCGACCTCGACGCCGGCGCCACCGGGACCATGCCGAGCGCGCTGCTGCCGGACCTGATCAAGCCCGTGGTCGAACATCACCTCGCCGGACGGCGCGCCGAGGCGGCCGCGAGCTATGCGCGCATCCTGCCGCTCATCAACTACGAGAACCGGCAGTGCGGGCTGCGGGCAACCAAAACCGTCATGCGCGAAGGCGGCGTCATCGCCAGCGACATGGTGCGGCATCCCTTGGCGCCATTGCCCGAGGCACAGCAGGCGGGACTCCTCGAACTTGCGCGCGAGCTCAATCCGTTGGCGTTGCGCTGGGGACGGTAGTCCACGGAGCCCGTCGTTCCTCGCGGATCAGAGGAAACAGGAAGCTGCGCGATTGCACCGAATGATTGGCGCCCAATGGACACCCCTGCAGGCCACCCATAGACTTCGGCTGCTACCGGCGTGAAGGGCGAAGCGACGGGCATGGCCGAACATCGTGTGGAGCGGCGGCTTGCGGCCATTCTCGCCGGGGATGTTGCCGGCTACAGCCGGCTGATGGGAGCGGACGAGGAAGGCACGCTCGCCCGGCTCAACGCCCATCGCCGCGAACTGCTGGAGCCGACGATCGCCGAGCATCGCGGCCGAATCGTCAAACGCACCGGCGACGGCATCCTGGTCGAATTCGGCAGCGCCGTCGACGCCACCCGATGCGCCATCGAGCAGCAGCGCGGAATGGCGCAGCGCAATGCGCACGAACCCGCCGACCGGCGCATCGAACTGCGCATCGGCATTCACGTCGGCGACATCATCGTCGACGAGGGCGACATCTTCGGCGACGGCGTCAATATTGCCGCGCGGCTGGAAGGCATTGCCGAAGCTGGCGGCATCTGCATCTCCGATGACGCATTCAGGCAGGTGCGCGGCAAGATCGACGCCGCCTTTGCGGATGCCGGCGACCAGCGCCTCAAGAACATCGAGCAGCCGGTGCGGGTCTATCGCATTCAACTCGACCAGCCCGCGCCCAAGGCGCCGAAAATTTCGGCACCTGCCGAAGGCCCTTCCATCGCAGTGCTGCCGTTTCAAAACATGAGCGGCGACCCGGAGCAGGAATATTTCGTCGATGGCATTGTCGAGGACATCATCACCGGCTTGTCGCGGATGAAATGGCTGTTCGTGATCGCCCGCAATTCCAGCTTTGCCTACAAGGGACGCGCCGTCGATGTGAAGCAGGTCGGCCGGGAGCTCGGCGTGCGCTACGTGCTCGAAGGCAGCCTGCGCAAGGCGGGGGACCGCATTCGCATCACCTGCCAGCTCATTGAGACCGCGAACGGCACCCACGTTTGGGCCGAGCGCTATGACCGGCCGCTCGGCAACATTTTCGAAATCCAGGACGAGATCACGCTGAGCGTCGTCGGCGCCATCGAGCCAAGCCTGCGGCAGGCGGAGATCGAGCTTGCGAAGCGCAAGCGCCCGGACAGCCTGGACGCCTACGATCTTCATCTGCGGGCTCTGCCCCATGCCCAGGTGGCGATGCCCGGCGATGGCGAGAAGGCGCTCTCATGGCTTAACAAGTCGCTCGCCCTTGAACCGGACTATGCCGCCGCCCACGCCCTGGCGGCCTGGTGCTACGAGCAGCGCTACGTGCGCGGCGGCATGCACGAGGCCGACAAGGTCGCCGCGCTCGAGCATGCGCGCGCGGCGCTGGCGGCCGGCGCGGACGACGCGACGACGCTCGCCACCGCGGGCTTCGTGATCGGCCTCGTCGAGCACGATTATGAAGCCGCGATGAACGCCATCGACCACGCGCTGGCCTTGAACGGCTCCTCGGCGCTGGCGCTCGGCCTCGGCGCCACGATCCTTGCCCACGATGGTCGTATCGACCAGGCCATAGAGTACGGCGAACGCGCTCTCCGGATGAGCCCTCACGATCCGACGGCTTATCTGCAATTCACGGCGCTCGGCATCGCCCACCTTGCGGCGGGCCGCTTCGAGCAGGCCGCCGCGGCATGCAACAAGGCATCGCAGTCGAACCCGCGCTTCAGCTTTCCCGTTGTTTTGCAGGCCGCCGCCTTGTGCCGCCTCGGCCGCGCGCATGAGGCCAAGGCAGTGGCGCGCAGGGTGCTGGAGCTGGAACCGCGCTTCAGCATTGCGCAATTCGTCAAATCTCACACCGGGCGGCCGGAAATCTGGAATCCAGTCGGCGACGCCCTGCGCCAAGTGGGTCTGCCGGAGTAAGCGGCCTGCACCCAGCGCGCCGCGCTCATTTCTTCGTTTCGGCAATGTTGGCGGCGGTGCGGATGATCAGAATGCCGTGCGGATCGACGCGCAGATGCTGGCCCGGAAAGACGACCGTGGTCGACCCGAACTCTTCGACCACGGCCGGCCCGTCGAGCTTGAAGCCGGCACCGAGCGAAGCGCGCTCGAACACCGGCGTGTCGCAGAACTTGCCGTCGAAGTAGACCGGCCGGCTGCTTGGCTTCGGCGGCGCGCCGGTTTCTTTCAACACCGGGATGCTCGGCCGGTCGATCATGCCGAAACCGGACACACAGAAATTGACCAGCTCCACCTTCTGCTGGCCAGCATAGTTGTAGCCGAAGGTTTTTAGATGCGCGGCGTGGAAGGCCTCGATCAGCGCGGCGAGGAATCGCGCATCGACCCCGCCGGAAGGCGCCGGCACGCGAACTTCCATGGACTGTCCCGCGTAGCGGACATCAGCCTCGCGCACGAGCGCGATCCGCTCGGGCGCGATGCCGTCCTTCGCAAGCGTGGCGGCGGCGTCCTTTTCCAGTGTCGCGTAGTGGGCGGCGATGACCGAAAGGTCGATCGCATCCTCGGGCATGACCTTGGTGACGATGTGGTCGGTGCGCCAGTCGACCGCCAGGAGGCCGAAGGCGGAAAGGTTGCCGGGGTTCGGCGGCACGATGCAGGTCCGCATACCCATGAGCTCCATCACCGCCGGAGACTGCGCCGGGCCGGAGCCGCCAAAGGAAAGGAGCGCGAATGCGCCGGGGTCGATGCCGCGCTGGATGGTCATCTGCCGGATGGCATTGGCCTGATCCCAGTTGGCGATCTCGATGATGCCTTCGGCGAGCTGCTCGGCGCTCAGCTTGCCGGGAAGCCGCGCCGCCAGTCTTTCGAGACCTTGCCGTGCGCGCAAAACGTCGAGGCGGATGCCGCCGCCGATCAGCGCCGGCGGAATACGGCCGAGGACGAGATTGGCGTCGGTGATGGTGGGCTCCTCGCCGCCGTTCGGATAGCACATCGGGCCGGGCACGGCCCCGGCGCTGCGCGGCCCGACTTTCAGCTTCCCTTCGCGCGAAATCCACGCGATCGAGCCGCCGCCGGTGCCGATCGTCTTGACGTCGAGCATCGGGATGCGCACCGGGAAGCGGCCGACGCGCCCGCCGTTGGTGATCTTCGGCTTGGCGCCTTCGATCAGGCAGAGGTCGGTCGAGGTGCCGCCGGCGTCGAGCGTCACCAGGTCGGGAAATCCGGCGATCTCGGCGATGACGGCGCTGCCGAGCGCGCCGGCGGCCGGCCCGGAAAGCGCCGTCGTGATCGGCTTGCGCATGACCTGGTCGGGGCTCGCGACGCCGCCGCTCGACTGCATGACCAGAAACGGCTTCTCGTTGAGCTCTTGCCCCAGCTCGTCGCGGATGCGGTCGAGGTAGCGGCTCATATGCGGCTTGATGAACGCATCGACCAGCGTCGTCACCGCCCGCTCGTATTCGCGGTATTCGGGAAGCACGTCCGACGAGAGCGACAGCGTGCAGCCCGGATATTCCTGCGCCACGATCTCAGCCGTGCGGCGCTCATGCGCGGCGTTGGCGTAGGAGTGCATGAGGCATATGCCGATCGTGGCAATGCTCTGGGCGCGAAAGAAGCGGGCGGCGGCGCGCACGCTCGCCTCGTCGAGCGGCCGCAGCTCGGCGCCGAGAAAGTCGAGGCGGCCGCCGACCTCGCGCACATAGCGCAGCGGCACCAGGCGCTCGGGCTTCACCCAGAAATACGAATTGCCGTAGCCCTCGGGCACGGATTGGCGGGCGATCTCGAGAATGTGGCGGAAGCCTTCGGTGACGATCAGGCCGAGACCGGCGATGTCGTCCTGCAGCAGCGCATTGGTCGCGACCGTCGTGCCGTGCGCGAGCACGGCGAGATCGTCGACGCCGGCGCCGCATTGGCCGAGAATGGCCTGGACGCCGCGCACCAGCGCCACCGCCGGGTTCGACGGCGTGCTCGCGACCTTGGTCACGCGCATGGCGCCGGATTTGTCGTCGACGCAGACGATGTCGGTAAAGGTGCCGCCGGTATCGATGCCGATCCGCAACGAAGCCGTGCCGCTCATCCTTGCTCAGCTTCCCCTGCGGCTCCGATCGAACGCCTCGACCGCGAATGGCGCAGACCGTTTGACAATGTAGCCCAATCCATCGGCCGTTCGCTATCCGAACCCTGCGAAACGGAAGGGCGGTTCGCTATTCGAACCCAGCGCGATTGGGCAGGTGCCCGATAATGTACCAGCATGTGCAAAGTTCGCGAGCACTGCGCCGCGTACCGCGCACGGTGCGTCAGCAAAACGCCGAATCCGACTTGACAGCAAGTTGCGGCCTCATAAACTCGACAGCGAAAAACTGAAGAAACAAAACAGCTTGCGGAGGACACGGCTGCTTGCTCGGGGACGCGAAGCGTGCAGCGTGACATTCCCCAAAGCTGGTGATGCCGCCGGCCCGCCCGGACCGGCCTCGTGAGTGAATCGAAACGGGAGGTAGCGATGAGCGGCAATGTTCGCTTCAATTTCATGCATTTTCTTCCCTACGTGCATCTCCCTGAGAACCACAAGGAGTTCAAGTCGCTGTGGGTGGATTTCTCGAACAAATATTATGATCCCAAGCGCGGCCATGCGCTCTACCAGCGCTATCTGTCCGAGCTCGTGCTCGCCGACAGGCTCGGCTTCGACGCAATCGTCGTCAACGAGCATCACAACACCGCCTACAGCATGATGGCGGCGCCGAACCTCATCGCCTCCGCGATCATTCCGCAGACCCGCAATGCCAAGATCTGCGTGTGGGGGACGCCGCCGAACCTGGAATACCCGAACCGCCTGGCCGAAGAATACGCCATGCTCGATGTGATGTCGGAGGGGCGCCTCGAGGTAGCGTTCCCGCTCGGCACCGGCATGGAGTACTGGGCCAATCCCATCAACCCAACGACGGCGCGCGAGCGGCACAAGGAATCGATCGCCATCATCCTGCAGGCGTGGACGCAGGACGGGCCGACCAAATTCTTCGGCGAGTTCTACACCTACCGGTTCCTCAATCCGTGGCCGCGGCCGTACCAGAAGCCGCATCCGCCCTGCTACATCGTCGGCACCGGCAGCCCGGAAACGGTCGAGCTCGCCGCCGAACTCGGCTTCGGCTACTCGGCGGTGTTCGTGACCAAGCAGCGCGCGCTCGAGCTCAATCGCAAGCTGCGTGAACGCGCGTCGAGCTACGGGCGCACCATCCGCCCCGACCAGCTGCCGCTCGGCGTGATTACCTACGTGGCCGAGACCAAGCAAAAGGCCGAGGACGAGGGGATCGAGCACATCCGCTATTTCTTCGAGGATGCGCTACGCACCACGCCGGAATTCCTCGCGCCGCCCGGCTATCTGTCCATCGAGCAGCTGAAGATGCGCGCGGCGCTGGCCGACAAGCTGCACGGCAAGTTCGACTTCGACGCCGTCAACGAAGCCTTCTTCTGTGCGGTGGGAACGCCTGACCAGGTCGTCGATCAGCTCAGCCAGTGGGGCGAGACCATGGGCACCAACCATTTCAACCTGATGGCGGCCGTGGGCAACATGCCGAACTGGAAGGTGGTCAAGAACCTCAGCCTGATCGCCGAGGAGGTGATCCCGCGCATGCGCACTACGGCGCCGGTCGCGCGCCGCGCCGCGGCCGAATAGAAGCGGGATCAACCATGACCGAATTCAAACGCGAGACGCACACCGTCAACGGGGTGAAGATCATCCTGTTGACCGCCGGGAGCGGGGAGCCGCTGCTGTTTCTGCATGGGGCCGGCACGTTCCACGGCTTCGAGTTCGCCAAGCCCTGGGCCGACAAGTTCCGGGTCCTTCTTCCGTTTCATCCGGGCTTCGGCGAATCCGCCGACGATCCGGCGATGAACGACATCCACGACTACGTCATGCACTATGTCGAGCTGCTCGACCTCCTCGGGCTCGACAAGGTCAACCTGGTCGGGTTCTCGCTCGGCGGCTACATCGCCGCCAAGTTCGCCATGGAGCACGGCCACCGCGTGCGCAAGCTGGTCCTGGTCGGGCCGGCGGGACTGCGCGACGACAAGCATCCGACCGCCGACGTGCTGGGGCTGCCGGGTGAGCAATTGCCGGCGATGCTGGTGTCGAATTTCGAGGTGATCAAGCCGTATCTGCCGACCAAGCCGGACCTCGACTTCATCGGCGACCGCTACCGCGAAATGACCACCACGGCGCGGCTCATGTGGGAGCACCCCTACAACTCGAAGCTGCCGCGCTATCTCCACCGCCTCACCATGCCGACGCTGCTGGTCTGGGGCGAGGAGGACCAGCTCATCCCGTCGCAGCAGGCGGAGACCTGGCGGCGCTTCATTCCCAAGGCCGATATCAAGATCTTCAAGGGCGCCGGCCACCTCGTGCTCGACGAGAAGCGCGAGGCGAGCGACGCCGTCCAGAATTTTCTCGCGTGACCGACAGCACGCCGGCGTGCTGTCAACCTGGATGAGCGGGCTGAGCGAGACGCGCGCTCGCCATTGCGCGAAATATCGGACCTGCGTGGTATCTTGCCGTGGCACCGGCGCGATCCGGCGCATTCTCTAGGAGAGGTCGACCCATGGCGACGACACGTCCGTTGTCCGAACTTCTGCCCAAGGAAATGACGGAGCTGCGCGCGCAGCCGTTGTTTTCTCTGCTGCTCGAGGTGCAGCCGCCGATTGTCGTCGGCAAGACGCCTGCCCTCGACCGGCGCATCGGCATCATCAGCGGCGGCCGTTTCGAGGGCGAACGCTTGCGCGGGACGCTACTTCCCGGCGGCAGCGACTGGCAGACCGTGCGCGGCGGCGACGGCGCCTGGCTGATCAACGTGCGCATCGTGCTCAAGACCGACGACGATGCGATCATCGGCATGCCCTATACCGGCATCCGCCACGGGCCAAAGGAAGTGCTCGACCGCATCGCCCGGGGCGAGGTGGTCAAGGCCACGGACTACTATTTCCGCATCGTCGCCTCGTTCGAGACCTCGTCGGAGAAGTACGGCTGGCTCAACAACATCGTCAGCATCGGCGTCGGCCACCGGTTGCCCGAGGGGCCGATCTATCAGATGTTCGAGGTGCTCTAGCGGTGGGCGAGAGCCCGCAGGCGCACAGCGAAATGCGGGAATGATCGGAAGGCCTGGACGCTGGTCCCGGATTTCGCTTTGCTCATCCGGGCTGCGAGGTATCGCTGCGCCGACGGAACGCGGCTTGCGCCTCTTCTCCCCCTGCAGCCGGGAGGTGAAAGCGGGTCTGCTGACTCGCGGGAACGATCGAAGTAGACAATAGCATCGACGAAGGGGAGGGGAGGCATCATGTCCGGCTGGGCGCAAAACTTCGATCTCACCGACGGCGTCAACGTGCTGCGCCTGATTTGCGGGCTGTTCTTCATCCCGCACATTGTCGGCAAGTTCACCGAACCGGCGACGCTGAACTTCTTCAAGGCCGCCAAGTTCAATCCGCCGGCCACCTGGATGTACATAGCCGGCGCGATCGAGACGGTGCTGACCATTTGCCTGGTGTTTGCGATCTACACGCCCTTTGTCGCCATCATCGCCGCCTTCCATCTGTTCGTCGCCGGGGCCGCGACCTACAAGGTGACCAAAAAGTGGATCTGGGTGATCGGCGGCATCGAGTATTGCGTGTTCTGGATGTTGTGCTGCATCGTCCTCGCCATGCTGACCTGGCCCCAGGTCGTGATAGGACGGGTCGGCGGAGCGTAGTCCGCGTCGAGCGCGAACTTTGGTGGATCATGGTTTCGGCTGAACCACCTGCTGGTTCGAGGAGTTTGTAGTGATGATCAAGGCCGGCATCGTCGGACTGGGCTGGTGGGGCAAGACGCTGGTCGAGGCGGCCGAGAACAGCGACGTGATCCGCTTCGTCTCCGGCACCACGCGGACTGTGACGCCGGAGGTCGAGGCCTTCGCCAAGCAGAAGGGCCTGCACCTGACGACGGAATATGACGGCATGCTGCATCACGGCGGCGTCGATGCGGTGGTGCTGGCGACGCCGCATTCCATGCACGCGACGCAGGTGATCGCCGCGGCCGCCGCCGGCAAGCACGTCTATTGCGAGAAGCCGTTCACGCTGACCGAGCGCGAGGCGGAAGACGCGACTGCCGCTGTACGCAAGGCTGGCGTTACCCTCGCCGTGGGCTACAACCGCCGCTTCCATCCGGAGATGGGCAAGCTGCGCGAGATGATCCGCTCGGGCGAACTCGGTACCATCCTGCACGTCGAGGCGACGATGACGTTCGCCAATGTGCTGTCAATCAATCCGAAACATTGGCGCGCAGACCGGGCGGAGACGCCGCTCGGCGGCCTCATGCCCATGGGCGTGCATGCGATCGACGCCATGATCGAACTGTGCGGACCGATCGACCACGTCTTCGCCCAGAGCTTCCGCCGCGCCGCGCCGATCGACGCCGACGACACCACGTCGATCCTGATGCGCATGAAGGAGGGCATGTCCGGCTATCTCGGCACCATGACCACGACGGGACCCGGTTTCAGTTTCCAGGTCTTCGGCTCGAAAGGCTGGCTGCGGCTCGAAGGCGTGACGCACGTGGTCGGCGCCTCCTCGGAGGAGCGGCGTATGCGGCTGTTCGGCACCTGCAAGTTTCAGCCGGTGAAGGGTGAGGCCAAGGTCTGGCAGGCGGCGACGCTCGACATCTCCCGGGTCGCGCTGGAAGCCTTCGCTAAGGCGGCCGCGGGCGGACCGGCCTATCCGATCCCCTTCGACCAGGTGATCCAGGGCGTGGCCGCGACCGAGGCCATCGTGCGCTCGGCCGCCTCGGGTCAGGTCGAAAAGGTGCAGTGATGGGGCTTCGTCATTCCGGCACGGCGCGCAGCGCCGGGTCCGGAAGGCATAACTACCATCCGTGAACATGGATTCCGGGCTCCTCGCTCGCTCGGCCCCGGAATGACCGAGTGCAAACAGGAAAAGCAGGAAAAGCAAAATGGATCTCGGCAACGGCCTCGGCCATTTGACCTATTCGACGCTCGTCCATCCCGGCGATGACTGGGAGCAGATGTGGGCGAGCCTCAACACCTACGTGCCGAAGGTGAAGGCGCGGATCGCCGGCAACCAGCGTTTCGGCGTGTCGCTGCGCCTGTCGGCAAGCTCGGCGCAGACCCTCGCCGAGCAGCGCCGCCGAGCGCGACAAGCTGAAGAAATTCCTCGGCGACAACAACATGTATCTCTACACCGTCAACGCCTTCCCCTACGGCGCCTTCAAGGGCACGGTGGTGAAGGAGCAGGTGTACGAGCCGGACTGGCGCTCGGAAGAACGCACCCGCTACACGATCAACGTCGCCGACATCCTCGCCGATGTCGCGCCGGACGACATCGCGCCGTCGATCCAGACCGCGCCGCTCGGCTTCAAGCCGCGCGTCACCGGGGACGACGTAGTCGCGAGCTACACCGAGCATGTCCTGCGCGTCGTGGCGCATCTCGTCGCGATCGAGGCGAAGACCGGCTGCACGGTGCAGCTCGGGCTCGAACCCGAGCCGTTCTGCTTTCTCGAGACCACCGACGAGACGGTCGATTACTTCGCCGATCACCTCTACTCTGGCGCGGCGGCGGAAAAGCTCGCCACGCTGGCGCATATTCCCGTCTCCGAGGCGCACGGCGCGCTGCGCCGCCATCTCGGCGTCGTCTACGACATCTGTCACCAGGCGGTGGAATACGAGGACATCGCTCAGTCGCTGCAGAAGCTCACCGACGCCGGCATCCCGATCTTCAAGCTGCAGGAAGCCGCCGCCCTGCACGTGCCCGAGGTGACGCAAGCGGCCGTCGATACGCTCAAGCGTTACGCCAAGACCATCTACCTCACGCAGACGATGGAAAAGCGGAACGGCAAGCTCAACCGCTTCCTCAATCTCGACGACGCCATCGCCGCCTATGAGAAAGATCCGGGGCCGCGCGAATGGCGCATCCACATCCACGTCCCGGTATTCCTCGACGATCTCGGGCAGTTTCGCACCACGCGCTTCGCCATCGCCGACGCGCTGCGCTTTCACAAGCAGCGGCCGCTGTCGCGCCAGCTCGAAATCGAGACCTATACCTGGGACATGCTGCCGGACAGCCTGAAGACCGGCGACATCGTCGAATATGTGTGCCGCGAGATCGACTGGGTGCGCGGCCAACTCAGCTGACGGAGAATAGTCATGAAAGTCGGATTCATCGGGCTCGGCCGCATGGGCCAGGTCATGTCGCGCCGCCTCGTCGAGGCCGGCCACGAGGTCGCGGCCTACAACCGCACGGCGGACAAGGCCAAGGCGCTGGCCGAGTTCGGCGTCAAGGCGGTCGGCTCAATCAAGGCGGCGGCGACTTCCGGCGAGGCGGTGTTCACCATGCTCGCCAACGACGCGGCGGTCATGGAGGTCGTGAACCAGCCCGGCGGGCTCAAGGAATCGCTGCCGCGCGGCGGCATTCATATCTGCGCCGGAACGCACAGCGTCGCCACCATCCAGGAACTCAAGGCGCTGCACGCCAAGGCCGGGCAGGTGCTGATCGCGAGCCCGGTGCTCGGCCGCCCGGAAGTCGTCACCGCCGGGCAGGCCGGCATGGTGCTCGGCGGCGCGAAGGAGAGCGTCGACCGCTGCCGGCCGCTGTTCACGGCGATCGCCCGGCGCTGCTTCGAGGCCGGCGCCGATCCGGCGTCTGCCGCGGCGATCAAGATCGCCAACAATTTTGTGCTCGGCTGCGCCATCGAGGCGCTCGGCGAGGGTTTCGCGCTGGTGCGCAAATACGACGTCGCCTCGGAAGTTTTCTACGACGTACTCACCGACGTCCTGTTCGGCTGCTCGGCCTACAAGACCTACGGCAAGATCATCATGGAGGAGCGCTATCTGCCGGCGGGCCAGCGCGTCATGGCCGGCCTCAAGGACGCCAATCTCGCGCTCGCCGCCGCCGAGGCGGTGGGCGTGCCCCTTCCCAGCGGCAACGTTTGGCGCGACCGGCTCGTCGGCGCCGTCGCTCACGGCGAAGCCGAGCATGATTGGGCGGTGATGGCGAAGGACCAGGCGCGCGCCAGCGGGCTTGTGAAATAGCGAGGGTTGTCATTGCACCCTCTCCTCTTGCGGGAGAGGGTGGCTCGGCGGCTCAACAAGACGAATGGGCGAGGGAGCGCAGGCCCAACCCTGATGGAAACGATATCGAGGCCATTTGTCTGACAGGCCATATTGTGAAAATAACCAACAAAACACCCAAGAGACACCCAAGAGCAGGAGTTCATCATGCTGGATCGTACAACTGCGCTCCAAACCTACCAGACTTTTATCGACGGCCGATGGACCGACGCCGTCTCCGGCAAGACATTCCAAACCTTTGATCCGTACACCGGAGTGCCGTGGGCGCTGATTCCGGAATGCGACAAGGCGGACGTAGATAGGGCAGTTGACGCCGCTCACCGGGCCTTCGAGAGCGGGGCCTGGCCGAAGATGACGCCTACCGCGCGCGGCAAGATCATGCGCCGGATTGCGGAGCTGATCGAGCAACACGCCGAACACCTGGGCGAGGTCGAGGTGCGCGACAACGGCAAGCTCATTTCCGAGATGGTGGCGCAGACCAAATACATGCCGCAGTGGTTCTATTACTACGCAGGTCTCGCCGACAAGATTCACGGCTCTGTCGTGTCGGTCGATCGTCCGGATCATTTCACTTACATCTTGCGGGAGCCGGTGGGTGTATGCGCCTTCATCACGCCCTGGAATTCGCCGCTGATGCTCGCGACCTGGAAGCTGGCGCCGGCGCTGGCGGCGGGCTGCACCGTGGTCATCAAGCCCTCAGAGTTCACGTCCGCCTCACTGCTCGAGTTCATGAAGCTGGTCATTGCGGAATCGGGCCTGCCCCCGGGCGTTGTCAATGTCGTGACCGGATATGGTCCGGTCGTCGGCGAACCGCTGGTGACCCATCCAAAAGTCGCCAAGGTCGCCTTCACCGGCGGCAGCGCCACCGGCGCCCGGGTCAACGAGCTGGCGGCCAAGACTTTCAAAAAGGTTTCGCTGGAGCTCGGCGGCAAGTCACCCAACATCGTATTTGATGACTGTATCTTGGACGACGCCGTCAGCGGCGCGATTTCCGGAATTTTCGCGGCCACGGGGCAGACGTGCATCGCCGGCTCCCGTTTGCTGCTGCAGGAGACGATCCACGATCAGTTTGTTGAGAAGCTCGTCGCCATGGCGAAAGCCGCCAGGCTTGGGGATCCGGCCCTCGCCGAGACGCAGGTCGGCCCGGTAACGACGCCCCCGCAGTACCAGAAGATCCTTTCCTATATCGATATCGCGAAGCAAGAGGGCGCCAAGTGCGTTCTGGGCGGCGGCGCGGCCGGCAGCGACGAAGGTGGAGGGCAATACTTCGTCAAGCCGACCATCTTCACGGGCGTCAACAACAAGATGCGCATTGCGCAGGAGGAAGTGTTCGGTCCGGTGCTCTCCGTCATCAAGTTCAAGGACGAGGAGGAGGCGGTCGCAATCGCCAATGACATCGCCTACGGGCTGGGCGCAGGGGTGTGGACGCAGTCAGTCAGGCGGGCTCATACTATGGCGTCGCGCATCAAGGCCGGTACCGTGTGGGTCAATACATACCGGGCGGTGAGCTTTCTCATGCCCTTCGGTGGCTACAAGGCCTCAGGCCTCGGCCGGGAGAATGGCGCCGAGGCGATCGACGGTTATCTCCAGTCCAAGAGCGTGTGGATCAACAATGGAGCGGGCGGAGGAAATCCGTTTATCATGAAAACAGCATCTTGAGCCGCAATCATTTGGCTCACGCCAAGGTTGTCCAGCGGAAATGTTCAAGTCCTGACGACCGCAAAGAACAGGCTTGCTTCGCAATCCAGTCCTTCGGCGCATAAACATGGATTGCTTCGTCGCTGCGCTCCTCGCAATGACGAATCATGCAAGTTCCTCAGCTGAACACCGCCTTGAAATCCTCGACGAACTGCCGCGTGGTCAGCGGCGCGCGCTTGGCGATCTCGCGGATCGGCTCGGTCTTCTCGGCGGAGAGCACACCGTTGGCGGCGAGCTTGCCGACGGTGACAAGGTGAGCGATCAGCCAGTCGGGCATGCCGCGCGCCTTCATCGCCTGCGCGTTCTGTTCGACCGTCAGCGGAACGTAGGTGATCTTGCGGCCCAACACCTGCGAGAACACTTCGGCAAATTCGCCATAGTTGCTGCGGACGCCGGTGAACTCGTAGATCTTGCCGATATGTGGGGCCGGATCGACGAGGATGCGCGCGCCTACGGCACCGGTATCGCGCACGTCGATGAAGGCGAGCGGCAGGTCGGCGGCGAACGGCTGGGCGATCTTGCCGTCGCTCTTGATCAGGGCGGCCTGCGTGAAAGTGTTCTGCATGAACAGGCCGGGCCGCAGGATGACCCATTTGATGCCGCTTGCCCGCAGCCTCTCCTCGATCGCATGATGGCCGCGGCCAATGACCGATTCCGAATCGGACGCAATCAGCTGGCGGTTGCCGGAGACGCGCACCACGTACTCGACCCCAGCCTGCAAGGCCGCGTCGAGGACGTTGTTCTGCTGCTCGACCATCTGCGGGTTGTGACCGGTGACGACGAAGACGCTGGTCACGCCCTTGAGCGCCTTCTCGAGGGCCGGCCGGTCGGTCAATTCGGCGACCGCCGTCTTCGCATCGGGCCCCAGAACTTCTTGCGCCTTCTGCGCGTTGCGCACGATGCAGACCGGGTCATGGCCCAACGCCTTGAGCTCCTTGACCACCGCCCGCCCGGTATTCCCAGTCGCGCCGACAACAGCAATCATCGTGTCCGTCTCTGCTGCAAAGGTTGAGTTGCACCAGAGCCCTATCAGCTTTTGTGGCGCATGGAAAATCCCCCGATCGGGGCCCCGAAAATCCCGTTGGTGCGGGCCGCGCCTTACGCTAATGCTCTTCGCCTTGGCGCCCGGTGAAGCCCATTTCCTGGCCGGTCGGCCGAAAAAAGAGCGTGAGGATTGCCCGATGAAATACAACCGACCGCAAGCGACCGCGTCCTGGGGCTCAATGGCCAAGGACTGGGAGAAGGGGATCGACTACGGCCGCCTGCACAAGGAGCGCCTGGCGCGCGCCCAGGAGGCGATCCGCCACGCCGGGCTCGGCGGCGTGATTGCCTTCAACTTCGACAACATCCGCTACATCACCGGCACCCATATCGGCGAATGGGCGCGCGACAAGTTCATGCGCTATGCGCTCTGCCCGGTGCAGGGCCCGCCCATGCTGTGGGACCCGGCGCCGCCGGCGAAGCGCATCTCCTCGCCGTGGATCGCCGACAACGTCGCCGCGCCGATCTCGACCATGCAGGGCGGCCTACCGCCGCAGCTCAACGTGCAGGGCGACTTCGCCCGGCAGATCAAGAAGACGCTCGTTCACCTCGGCATCGACAAGGAGCCGATCGGCATCGACCTCATGGAGCTGCCGATGCTGCGCGCGCTGGAGAAGGAAGGCATCGAGGTGGTCGACGGCCAGCAGGCGATGCTCGACGCCCGCGAGGTGAAGACCGCCGACGAGATCGAGCTTCTGAAGATGGCCTGCGCCATGGTCGACGCCACCTATGTCGACATCGCCCGCGCCATCCGTCCCGGCACGCGCGAGAACGAACTGGTCGCCATCGCCCACGACCGGCTGTTCCGCATGGGCTCGGAGCGGGTCGAGTGCGTCAACTCGGTGTCCGGTCCGCGCGGCCGGCCGCACTCGCACACCTTCTCCGACCGCATCATCCAGCCCGGCGACATGGTGTTCCTCGACATCATGCATTCCTACAACGGCTACCGCACCTGCTACTACCGCACCTTCATCTGCGGCGAGCCGAACAAGCACCAGATCGACGCCTACGAGACCGCCTCGAAATGGATTTCCGCCTCGATCGACATGATCCGTCCCGGCATCACGCCCGACCAGGTGGCGCAGGTGTGGCCGGACGCCCAGGAGTTCGGCTATCGCGACGAGGCCGAGGCGTTCCTGCTGCAGTACGGCCACGGCGTCGGCCTCTCGCTCTGGGAGCGGCCGATCATCTCGAAGCGCTATACCGGGCAGAACACGCCGCTCAAGGAAGGCATGGTGTTCGCGCTCGAGACCTGGAAGGGCGCCGAGGACGGCTCCGGCGCCGCGCGCATCGAGGAGGAAGTCGTGGTGACCAAGGACGGCTGCCAGATCATCACCAACTTCCCCTCGTACAAGCTGATCTCCTGCGGCCTGCCCGGCTGCGACGTGTTTTAGGGCGCGTGCTCATAAAATGCCTGGATCGGCGGCTCGCCCGTGTTGCTTTGCACCGCAATGCGGGCAAGTCGGACATCGCACGACGTCCGCTTAGCGCCAACCGGAAATCCAGGAGGCTCGCCCTTGGGGGCGCGACCTGAGGCTGTCGCATGTCGCAGCATCTCGTCCTAGCCAATGCCAGAATCGTCCTGGCGGACGCTGTTGTCGAGAACGGATGGCTTGCCGCTGCCGACGGCTTGATTCTCGAAGTCGGCGAAGGAAGGTCGCCGGAACGTGGCGAGGACCTCGACGGCGATCTGTTGTTGCCCGGTCTGGTCGAGTTACACACAGACCATCTCGAAACTCATTACATTCCGCGGCCAAAGGTGTTCTGGGATCCGGTTGCCGCGGTGGTCTCATTCGACGGTCAGCTCGCGACCAGCGGCATCACCACGGTCCTCGATTCGCTTCGCGTTTGGCGGGAGGAGGGCATCGAGGAGGTCGATGGACAGGCCGAGCTGCTGGCCCGGGCGATCGCGCAAGCGCGCGGGGCCGACCTATTGCGCGTCGAACATTTTCTGCATTTACGCTGCGAGGTACCGATGCCGACTGTCCTCGCTGAGGCGACCGCACTGATTGGTCTCGGCGAGGTCCGTCTCGCCTCAATGATGGACCACACGCCCGGTCAGCGGCAATTCCGCGACGAGCGCAAGCTGCGCGACTATTATCGCGGCAAAAAGGGCACTCTCACCGATGCTGAACTGGACAAGCTGTTCGCCAAGCGGATCGAATACCAGGCCACGTACGCCGCGGATAACTATCGGGCTCTTGTCGCGCTCGCGCGCGATCATGGCACGCGGCTGGCGAGCCACGATGACACAACGCTCGAGCACGTTGCGCAGGCGATCGCCGATAGTATTTCTATAGCAGAATTTCCGACCACGATCGAGGCCGCACAGGCGCTGCACGGCGCGGGCATCCGCGTGCTCATGGGCGCGCCCAATCTAGTGCTCGGTGGCTCGCACGCCGGTAACATCCCAACCTCACAACTTGCGAAAATCGGCGTCCTGGACGTCCTTTCATCCGATTATGTGCCGGCGAGCCTATTGATGGGAGCGCTCCTCTTGCCGGAGCGCATTCCCGGGATCGATCTTGCGGCGGCCGTGCGAACCGTTTCCAAAGCTCCGGCTGAAGCCGTCGGTCTTGACGACCGCGGCGAAATCCTGCCCGGCAAGCGCGCCGATCTCATTCGCGTTCGCGTCGTCGGCGGCGTCCCGACGGTGCGAACCGTATGGCGAGGCGGAAGGCGCGTAGCATGAGCAGCCCCGCCGCGCCGCCGTCGTCCGGCACTCGGCGCGCAGGTATGGTCGGTCGCGGACCGTTCGCCGCGGTCGGAAGTAGTCTGCAATGTTTTCCGGCCCATCGTTGAATTTTGCCCGACAAAGTTATAGCGTCGTAACAGTCGCTGAGATCACCGCGCCGCAGCGCCTGCTGCAATCACGATTGGCGGCGCGCCGGCGCTCAATTGACGGCATGTCGCGCGCCGCCTCGTCCGAACCGCCGAAGTCGACCGGCTGTTCAAAGCCAAGGTCGTTGTCAGGAATGTGGGCTGACCGAAAGCCGGTTTTGTCGCCTGCCCGCTGCGATCTGCACCCCGAACTCGCCGCGAATGGACCCATTGAACAAATGAGCACGCGCCCCCTGCAAAGTTGTGCCCTGGAATCGACTCAAGCCAGGCGTTCCCGCAGCGCCGCCGACATCCGCTCGGCGGTGAGGACGACGACGAATATGATGATCAGCAGCATCGACACTTCCCGGTACTGGAAGAGGTTCATGGCGGTGAGCAATTGAAAGCCGATGCCACCAGCGCCGACGAAACCAAGAACGAGCGAGGAGCGAATATTCTCATCCAGACGATACAGGCTGATACCGAGCAACGAGGGCAGGATCGTCGGAACGATGCCGTGACTGAAGACTTGGATCCGCCGCGCTCCGGTGAGTTCCAGCGCATGGATTGGCGCCATGTCCATGTGCTCGATGGTTTCCGCGAACAACCGGCCGAGCATTCCGACCGAATGCACCCCAAGTGCCAGACCGCCCGGAAATGGACCAAGGCCGACCGCCGTTACGAATAACAGCGCCCAGACGAGATCGGGCACGGCGCGCGTGAAACCAATGATCGCTCGTGCGGCGTAATAGGCGGAGCGCGACGGCGTAACATTCGCCGCGGCAAGGACTGCGAGGGGCGTCGCCAGAATAGTGCCGAGCAGGGTGCCGAACAGGGCAATATCGATCGTCTGCAGCGTTGGCCAGAGTGCCGAAGGGAGCCTGGAGAAATCCGGCGGCATCGCCCGACGTATGAAGTCGGCCATACCGCGGATTCCGGTGACGAGGTCTTGTGGCCGTGCCTCCACGACGACGAGCGCCTGGATGATGACGGCGAGCGCGAGCAGGGAAAGGGCGCAGCGTAACGCGCTTTGGAGGGCCCTGCCCCATCCTCGTGCAACGATGACAGCGACCACTTGGGAGCCGCCGTTCATGCCGCCTCTCCAACGTAGAGCCGACGCACGGCCTCGCGCGAGACTTGGCCCCGCGGAAGATCAAAAGCGATCCGGCCGTCGCGAATGCCAATCACCCTATCCGCATACGTGTAGGCGAGTTCTACCTGATGCAGTACGCAAAGGACCGCAAGGTGCTCCGAACGCGCGAGCCGCTGAAGGAGTCGCATGATCTCCTGGCATGCTTCCGGGTCGAGGCTCGCCACCGGTTCATCGGCCAGCAGCACGCGTGGCCGTTGCGCGAGCGCGCGCGCGATGGCGACGCGTTGCGCTTCACCTCCAGAGAGCATGCTAGCGCGCTGTTCGGCGAGATCGGCGAGACCGACATCGGTCAGATAACCGCGCGCCGCTTTGAGCTCGGAGGCCGGAAGACCGCCGAGCGCGGTCCGCCAGCCGAAATGCCGGCCGAGTGCTCCGGTCGCAACGTTTGTCAATACGGTACTGCGCCGAACCAGACTGGCATGCTGCGAGATCATCGCCAGCTCGAGTCGCGCCAGTCGCAGCTTTTCCCCTTCACGCAGACATAGATTGGTGTCGGCGAGCCAAATCTCGCCCGCGCTGGGCCTCAATGTCCGCGTGATGCAACGCAGCAGTGTCGTCTTCCCACTGCCGTTGCCGCCAAGAACCACAACAAGCTCGCCGGCCTCGACGGTTAGCCCAAAGTCGACTAGCGCAAGCTTGCCGTTCGGATAGGAAAACGAAAGTCCGCGAACACGCAGCATTGGCCTGTTCTCGCGAACCTCAGTCCAATTTCGCCAAGTCGATGTTGAGAGTCTTCACCAGATCGCGAATTCCATCATAAGCTTGGTCTGTTTGTGGCACCCATCGCGGGCCGCCCATAATGACTTTGCGGTCCTTTTCGTCGAGCGATGACAGATCGAGATTCTGCAGCACCTCGACCAACCGCCTCTTGAAACCGTCAGGAAGATCGCCGCGCACTGCAATCGGATCAGTCGGAATAGGGTCGGACTTCCACAGGAACACCAGGTCGCCGTCGTGGTAATGGCCGCGCTGCGTGGCGGACTCAAGTTGTGCGCTGTTGAGCTCCCCGGCGTCGACTTTTTTGTTGTAGAGCGCTTCAAAGGCGGCCGTGTGGCTGCCGGCATAGATTGCTTTGATATCCTTATCCGGATCGAGCCCGGCTTTGCGTAACCCATAGGCGGGAAACAGGTGGCCGGAAGTTGACGCCGGATCGGAGAATGCGAAAGAGTGGCCGCGGATGCCAGCCACAGTCGTGATACCGGAGCTCGGGTAGGTCACGATGCTCGCCCAATAGGTGTCTGGTTTGCCTTCCTTGTTGCTGTAGGCCGCGACCGCTTCAGCCTTTGCGACCTGATGCGCCAGCACGTAGCCGAGAGGACCAAACTCGCCGATATCGAGTTTACCGGAACGCATAGCTTCGATCTCGGCATTATAGCTTGTGGCAATAAAAACCTGGACTTTGCAACCGATCTTCTCGCCGAGCAGCGCTCCGACACGCTCGTAGACGGGCGCCAACCGCGGCGCAGTATCAAAGGGCTCGACACCGAAGCGCACAGCACCGCCGTCGGGGCAGTCATCCGCGTCGGCAGGCGGCGCGGATATTGTTATCGTGGTCGTGACAACCGCGGCAGCCGCTGCGATGACCCTCGCGGCGCGACCGAGCCAACGAAATCGTCTGTTCATCCTCAGCCTCCCCCTATCGTCTGGTGCGATACGGCTGCGCGCTGATCCATACCAAGTATCAATCGCAGACAACAGTCCAGTGGGCGAGTACCTGTAAAACGCAGCTAAGAGCCCCAATTTCGTCTTGTCTCTAACCGGCAGCATGCAGCGCGCAGGGAAGCCGGCCTGTGCCTGGGAGGCGGACAAGCGCCCCTAAGCCGGCGTGATGAAGCGTGGGCACTTACGTGGAGGCCAATCACTTGATCGGCGCATGCTTTGGCGCTCGATCGCCAGAAATTTTGCCGTGGTGCAGGTGACCTCCCATGCAATATTTTATTATCCGCAATTCCTGGGCGGTGTTGGAAACTTTTTATCCGTAATACTCGCCGTGCGGATGCTGCCTATCAATGCCGTACGTGGAACGCGGCCACTACGGCGGGTAGAGGCGTCGCTATGGGCGGAATTTCCTGGTAAAGTTCCCACCCGCCGCCGAGCGCTTTGTAGAGCGCGATATAGGCAACCACGACAGCAAGCCGAGCGACCGCATACTGTTCTTCAAGTTCGTACTTCTGCCGCGCAGCATCCAACACGTTAAGGAAATCCGATATCCCATGTTCGTAGCGCCCGGTGTGAAAATCCAGCGCGCGTCGGCTCGCGTCTACGGCCTTGCTGAGATGTTGGGCGGCCTCCAGCGCCGACCGATAGCGCACGAGTGACGTGTTCACCTCCTCGACAGCCGCGATCACGGTTTTTCGGTAGTCGGCCAAAATCTCGTCGGTCCGGTATTCGGCTTGCTTGACCGCGGCATCCAATTGGCCGAAGTCCAGCAGCGGCCAGTACGCGCCCGGCCCGACTGACCAGATAAGACCATGAACGGGCGGATGCGCGCCCGGGATTTCGCGACCGCCCTGGACTCCCACGCCCGTCGTTATGCTCGCGCGCGGAAACAAATCGGCGGCTGCCACCCCAATCCGAGCGTTGGCGGCGGCAAGCTCGGTCTCAGCCTGCCGAATGTCCGGCCGGCGCCGCAGCAATTCGATCGGTTGCCCGGGCCTCACCCGCTCCGGCGTATGCGGCAGGGCACCGGGTTTTTTGAGTTCGACCGACACGTCTCCTGAGTATGTGCCGAGGAGCAATCCAATGCGGCTCACGGCGTCGAAGATGGCGGAATTCAAGAGCGGAAGGGCCGCGTTTAGCGCTTCGAGTTCGCGCTGCGCCAGCAGATTGTCACCTTCAGCAGCAAGACCCTGCTTAAATCTGGAGAGGGTGAGTTTCACAAGGTCTTCTGCGCGTGCAATGTTCTCTTTGAGCAGCACCACGCGCAATTGCAATCCGCGCAGAACCGCGTAATTGCGAGCGACCTCGGCGACGACCCTGATCACCGTTGCGTTTCTGGCTTCAAACGCCGATTGGGTATCATAGCGCCCGGCCTCGAGTGCTCGTCGGTACTTGCCGAACAAATCAAGTTCCCACCCGGCGTCGAAGCCAACGACCCCCGTGACTTCCTGAAAGCCCGTCGTATTGACGCCCGCGTCCAACGTCGGCGGAATACGGGGCGATTTTACTGAATCAGTGCCGCTGCCGCGGGCGACACTACCCCCGGCGCCAACGCGCGGCAGCGCCGCTCCCAGAACCGCGATCTCGCGCTCTCTGGCCTGTTGCACGCGATCGAGGGCCGCTTCGATCTCGGGGTTGGCTACGACCGCTCGCTCCACCAGGGAGTTCAGCTCCGCATCGTGCAGCGTCTTCCACCAGCTGCCGATGCGCTGCGCCTGCGCCGGATCAACGCCGGTTTTACTCGGTCGTGCCGGACCCAGGAACGCGAAGGCCGCCGGTACACTCATTTCCGGATCAACGAAGTCCGGACCAACGGTACACGCGGCAACGCTGGCAGCCAGGCTCAT
The DNA here is from genome assembly GCA_963833665.1 of uncultured Alphaproteobacteria bacterium. Lineage (GTDB taxonomy): Bacteria > Pseudomonadota > Alphaproteobacteria > Rhizobiales > Xanthobacteraceae > BOG-931. The sequence continues at coordinate 414,201 of CAWHZA010000064.1, forward strand.
CGCCGCAATCACTCGGCACACCGACATCGAACGATTGACTCCCCCCAGATGCCGCTACCGATGGTCGCGACTGCCCCCGATCACAACGACCTATTTCGCCTTCTGGCCATCCTCTGCGACTTCCCGCGCCGATACTTTGTCGCCCTCAACGATCCGGTTGCTGATGTTCAATGCCACCCGATCGCCTTCGTCCAGACCGGAGCCGATCTCGACAAATTTCCCGTCGTCGCGGCCAATCCGCACGTCCTGAAACTTGATGGTGTTGTCTTTCGTGACCAGCGCGACCTGCGGTCCGCTGCCGCGGAAAATCAAGGCGCCCGCCGGCACCTGAATCGAGGGCTTGCTCGACAAGTCGAAGGCGACTTGGACGTACACGCCGGGCACCAGCGCGCGGTCGTCGTTGGGCAGATCGATCTCGACCCGAAGCGTACGGGCGCGCGGGTCTTGCGATTCACTCGTCCTGGTTATCGCGCCTTCGAAAATCCGGTTCGGAAGCTCCGCGGCCCTGATGTGTGCCATCTGTCCGGCGCCCAAATCGACCCGGGCACTTTGCGGGATGTTGGCGAAAACCCGGATGCGATCGAACTGGGCAATGCCGAACAGCGGCGTGGTATTGGTGCTGCCCGCCGTGACAAGATCGCCGATGTCGATACGCCGCTCCGTGATCACCCCATCGTAGGGAGCGCTGACCTCCTTGAAGCGGGTCAAATAGCGCAAGCGGTCGACGTTCGCCCGATCGAGGTTGACGCGGGCAAGGGCGGCGTTGAGCTGCGCCACGCTGCTGTCGTGACGGGCCTTCTTGTCTTCACGTTCCTGATCGGAGACCGCCCCTTTCGGGGACGTCTGCCAGCGTACGTACGTTGTCTTGGCAAACTCCGCGTCGGATTCCTTGACCTTGGCCTCGGCTTCCGCGGCAGTCAGTTGCGCCTGGGCGGCGTCGAGCTGGGCGTCCAGATCAGGCGTATCAATGATCGCCATGACCTGATCCTTCTTTACGCTATCCCCGATGTCGACCAGCCACCGGGCCACGTAGCCCGTTACGCGCGCATAGATCGTCGAGCTGTACCAGCCTCTTGTTTCTCCCGGCAGAACCAACGTCTGCTTCGCCGAGCGGCGCTGACCTTGACGACTTCTACCGGCGGCGGCTGCTGCACGCGCAGTGGCGGCTTCCTCGCGGAGGCTCGCTTCCTGGCCGCGTCTGAAGTGATTTGCAACGAAGAAGCCGATAGACAACACGACCGCGAGCAGCCCGACAAAGATGCGCAATTTCTTTCCGGTCTCGCGCGCATACTCGGTCGAAACCGGAACATGCCCATGCTCATCGGGATCGCCGCTTGAGCCGTTGCGGCTTGCCGCGGCGGTATCGGATACGCCTGCGCTCCTCATCGAAGGCGTCGAAGGCCGCCTCGGTATCAGCCACGGGCACTCTCGTGCTGCGTTCGTCAGGCCGGTGCACCGGACACGCTCCCATTCTTTGACACCCGGCGCCGCCGCAGCAGAGCGTAGAGGACAGGCACAAGGATCAACGTCGCGCTCGTCGCCAGCAACAGGCCGCCAATTACCGCTCGTGCCAGCGGTGCATTCTGTTCGCCTCCCTCGCCGACGCCCAGCGCCATGGGAACCATCCCCAGAATCATGGCGCCCGCTGTCATCAGAACGGGGCGCAAGCGCGTGTAGCCGGCCTCGATGGCCGCGGTGCGCGCATCGACCCCGCGCGTGCTGCGTTGATTGGCGAAGGTGACGACCAGAATGCTGTTGGCCGTGGTCAGCCCGATGCACATCAGCGTACCCATCAATGCCGGCACGCTGATGTGGGTCTGCGAAAGAAACAGCATCCATATCGCTCCGCCGAGCGCAAACGGAACTGCCGAAAGAACGATCAGCGGATCGATCCAACTCTGGAAGTTGATCACGAGAAGCAGGAATACGAGCACCACCGCCAAAGCCATTCCGGAGAACAAGCCCGAATAGCTTTCTTTCATCGTCTCTATTTGGCCGCTGAGCGTGATGGTAACGCCCTTGGGCGCGGTTTGCCTCGCCGCGTCAATTGCCTTTTCGATCTCTGCGGCAGCGGAATTGAGGTCCCGTCCCTCGACGTCGGCATGTACGTCGAAAACCGGTCTGATGTTCAATTGCGAAACGACCATCGGCACTTTAGTCCGACTGAATTTCGCGACGCTCATCAGCATCTGCGGGGGAGAGTTCTGCTGAGCGGTGACCGGAAGCGTCCAAAGATCCTGAGTCGAACTCGATCCGGTACGTCGGCGTCTGCACGACGAGCGGGTAGCTAACGCTCTTCTTGCGGTCCAACCAGAAATTTGGCGATAGCTGCAAGCTGTTGTTCAGGGAGGTCACGAGATTCGCGGCGAGACTTTGCTGGCCCAAGCCGAACTCAAGCGCCCGCGCCCGGTCGATGTCGATGGCAAGTGCCGGTCCATCCGGGACCTGGTAGACGTGCGAATCGACGATTCCGGGGATGCCGTTGAGCTCCTGCGCAAGCTTGGCCGAGATGGCATAGGCCGCTTCGTCGTCGTAACTCGAAACGCGGATATCGATCGGGGCCGCGCGGCCGAAGTTGAGCACCTGGTTGACGATATCGGCCGGCAAGAAGGAGAAATAGAGCTGCGGAAACCGGTTCGGCAGTTCGCGTCGGAGCCGTGCAACATGCTCAGCGGTGGGGCTGTGGTTCTCCTTCAGAGAGATGAGAATTTCGCCGTGCATCGGTCCGACGGTCGCCGAATCGCTGAGGGCGGTGTTGGTCGAGCTGTACGGGAGCCCGATATTGTCGAGAATGACGTCGATCTGTTCTTCACCCACGAGCTCGCGAATTGCCGCTTCCGCGCTGGCAAAATACCTTTGGGTCTCCTCGATCCTTGTTGCGGGTGGAGCACGTACGTGAAGCCGCATCTGTCCCGCGTCTATCTGCGGAAAGAAGTCCATACCGAGCAATGGAAACAGCAGCAGCGATGCTATGAGGAACACCCCGAACACAACCGACACCCACGGTCGATCGACTGTCCAGCCAAGAACGTTGCGGTAGACCTCGCGGAACTTTTCAAAACCACTTTCGAAATATCGGTGTGCGAGGCTAAAGGGATTTCTTCGCGGTCTGCTCACCGGGGCAGGGGCGGACGTGCCGTGCGCCTGAGCGCCCTGGTGGGCGAGGTGCGACCGCATAAGATACATGAACAGCACCGGCACCAGGGTGAACGAGAGTACCAGGCTGGCGCAGAGCGAGATGATGACGGAGAGCGACAGCGGCGAGAACAGGTACTTGGCGGTGCCGGTCAGCAGGAAGACCGGAAAAAATACGACACTGATCGACAGCGTGGCTAGAAATGTCGGGAGACCGACCTCACCGGCGCCGTCCACGATGGCGCGGTACAGGGGCTTGTCGAGCCCGACGTGCCGCTCGATGTTCTCGATGACGACGGTAGAGTTGTCGACCAGAATGCCTACGGCGAGCGCGAACCCGCCCAGCGTCATCGTGTTGAGGGTCTGGCCCAGGAGATAGAGCACCAATACCGCCGCGATGATCGACAGCGGAATGGAGGCGAGGATGATCAACGTGAGCCGCCAATTGCCAAGAAACAGCAGGATCATCAGCGCGGTCAGTGCCGCCGCCATCAAGCCGCCCATGACGACGCTGTTCAGGGCGGCTTTCACGAAGATCGATTGATCAAAAAGAGGCGTGAGGGTCACGCCGGCCGGCAGCAGGTTGCGCAGCTCCGGCAGAACGCTGTTGGTGCCGTCGATCACCGCCAGCGTCGAACTGCCGCCGCTCTTGCGGACAACAATCAGCACGCCGGGCGAACCGTTTCGAGTAACCGCGTTGGTCTGCACCTGGTAACCGTCGTGCACGTGCGCCACGTCGCGGACGAACACGGGCCTGCCATTGATCTCCTTGATGGGAAACGTATTGATCTCGTCGATGCCCGATGGGCTGTTGTTCAGCGCGACGTTGTAGTCCTTGCTGCCGATCTTCACGTCACCCGAAGGCATGATGACATTCTGTCGCGAGAGCGCCTCAGCGACGTCGCCCGGTGTCAACCCGCGCGACTGAAGGGCGTCCTGGTCGAGATCGGCCATGATGACCCGCGGCTTACCCCCATAGGGCGTAGTGACCGACGCGCCACGCACCACAGCGAGACTGGGCCGGATGATATTTCCGGCCAAATCATTCAGCGCCGTGTCGGAGAGCGAATTGCTGGAGAGGCTCAATTGGATAATTGGCACGTCGGTGGCGCTGTAAGGCAAAATCGACGGCGGCGTGATATTGCGCGGCATGTATTTGAGAACAGCCAGCGCACTGCTCGCCAGTTCGGTCGCGGCAAGCGCCGTACTAGCACCGTCGTGGAGGAACACTCTCACGACGCTGACGCCGGTGTAATTGATGGCTTCGATACGCGCGACGTGATCGACCTCCTGTGCCACCTGGCGCTGAAACAGTGTGGCGATCCGATCACGCATCTCCGGCGCACTCATGCCGGCGTAGTTCCAGACAACGGCAATCACCGGTATGTTGATTTCGGGGAAAATATCCATCGCCATGCGCGAAAAGGCGCTCACGGCCAATAGGCAAACCAGGAGGATGCCAGCCGCGACCGTAAATGGCCGCTGCAGCGAAAACTCGGCGAGGGACATTGGCGATGCCCGTCAGGGCGCCGTGCTACTCTCGGCGTAACGCTGCATCTCAGTTCACCATGTCCGTGCATCCGCTGCTCGGGAGACCGCATGGTCCGCCGAGAATCCCCTTCCCAGGCTCGAATACATAACCCGGCCCGAAAAAGAGCCAACGACCCGGGGAATGGTGCACGTACCGCCAGCCGAATTCGGCCGAATGAGGCCCGTCAAGATCGCTCCGCGAAGGCTCGTGTGCTTTGCAACCGTGCTGGTGGCAACGATGGATAGGCGACGCAGGAGCGTCCGCGGCTCCCAAAGCGACCAGTGCGGCAATCCCGAATAGAACGCGCCGATCGGTGAACATGTGCGCCTCCCTTGTCGTGGCATGACAGCCAGTTGACAGATTTATGACAACTGTGTGACAGTTAGGCAAGGGGCGCATCGGACGGGACGTGCCGGTGCGTCATCTCAGGCGGAGTCCGCCGTCACAGCGGCATGCTGGCCAAGGGAGGGGTTCTATGACACGCAAAATTGACGTGCGCTTCGTGAGTGCGTTGCTAGTCGGCCTGCTTGCTTTCTTTACTTCTTGGAGTGCGTTTGCCGGAGCAAACCATAAGAAGGCGGCCGCCGTGGTTCACGCTCGCTACTATTTATACGATCCGCCGCATCATTCATTGCCTTCCGTCTTCCGCCCACTCAGCGACGGGCACGAGCTGTGCTACTTACCCAGCGAAGGCTGCGATAACAATCACAGCATCACAAACTGACTTGCAGCACGGGTGTGTGTAGCCGGGATTGATCGCACAAAATTTCTTCGCCCGCGCGTCGGCGGTCTGTCCGGCAGCTCTAACTGCTGAACTGCCACTCAGCCACAGCATCGCTGCGGCTCCGCCGCGATTTATTGATGTGCGAAGTGCGAACAATCGTAAGGGGACAACTCCGCGATCACCGCGGCATCCTAAGGAACCATCAGTTTTTGGGCGTAAGGTAGCGGCCACCCCGTGGTGCGGCATCAACTGATGCGGAAATGGCGTACACGGTTGCGGCTGCGCACGTTTCCCCACTTTCGCGCAGCTTCAGTAACGGCGCTTGGAATCCTCTTTTCCTATAGGATCATCGTCGCAGAACGATTCCATCGCGGATCAGATTGCTTCTCAGCCTGCCAATCGCTTTTTCGATCGCGTCGGCGCGGTGGCGCGCTTTCGGCGGCAGATATCCGAGTTCGACAAGCTTTGTGATTACCGCAGAAGATATAGTAGACCGCTTGAAACGGTCAGCACTGGGAGTGCGAGGCGGCAACTCCTTGACGGGTGCATCGCAGATTGGGCAGCGGAGAAGCCGCGTTGAATGTGGATCGGCCACCATACTCCCTCCAGCCAAATCGCTGTAGCTGGGTCGCGTATGACAGTAAGGTGACGGTACTTGACCGCGCTGTGACGGTTAGATGACAGTTAAATGACAGCGCGCGCCGAGCTCGAAGGCGGTTGTTTTTGCAGCCCAGCGACACGCGCTCGGTGAGTCGTGGCGGCGCCGTTCGGATCGCTGCGTAACGGCAATGATCGCAAGAACTTTGGCTTTTACTGATTCTCATCGGAATGTGGCGACAAGCCTCCTTTGCGAGCGCAGCCGTAGTCTTCGCACAGATAGGAAAGATCGCCCTCGCACGGATGGTTCGTGATGGGACAACGAAAGAGTTGCTTGCCGGGGCGCGAGGGCAAGGTGGGCCTGATCTTTTGCGTTGGAGCCATGATCTCCTCCGGTCTGTCGCGATTACAAAATCGAGATGGACGGGAGATGCTGCGCGATTCCATGCGGCCCACGTGCTCGCAAATTAAACGACCGACCTCGCCCGCGTGAGTAGCGATCATGAAATGCGCCGCGCCGTCGATGGTGGCCAGGGTGGCGCGGTTCAGGCACTCAGCGAGGAGCCCGTTGACGCGTTGCATCGCCGGATGACTTGCTCCGCCCCTAAGCACGAGGGTTGGGGTTTCGACTGTGGCCAGCGCTGCTGCCGACAGCGGGAAACCATACGCGCTACCCCAGTCAAGAATGTTGACCGCGGTCGTTTGCACGGCGTAGGCGCGAACACGGGGCGGCCAGGAGGCGAAGGTGCCGGCCCCGCCGTAGAAGTCGATCATGGCCGCGATGGCTTCGGCGTCTCCGCTGCCATGGGCGGCAAAATAGGCCTCCGACATGCGATGGAATGCGCGATAGTGCTCTTGCTCTCCCCTTTCCCGCAACAACTCCACTGCGGGCGCCTCAATGATCACGAGGCTAGCCAGGCGCACCCGGTTGCGCAGCGCCACCGCAATCGCTACCAAGCCGCCGAAGGAATGGCCGACCAGATGGACGCGGCCGCCGCTTGCCCTGCGAATGACCCATTCCAGCGCATCAGCCTCGTAGGCGATGGAGGTATCATGTGCGGTGCGGCGTTCCGTGGTTCCCCCGTATCCGAGCAGGCTTGTGGTCACGCAGCGAAGCGAGTTATCCCACGCCTCCATCAAAGGCCGCCACGCCGCACCGGTGCTGCACGATCCCGGCGCAAGCACGACGGTCGGCCCGGAACCGCACACTTCGTAGTCGATGCGCTCAAGTAATTCCTGGGTCATGAGGTCAATCTTTGCTGCTCTGTCCGGATGCATCGGCCCATCGCCGCGTATCCCCGACCCCCGCGCCCGGCCGGTGCCGGTGGCTTCCTGGCGGCCCCGCGCTTGCGTAGCTGGCATCGCTGTCAGGGTTATTCCTTTCCAGCGATGCCAGGCCGATGGCTCGTCACGCGGCGTTTCGGCCGGCGGCGAGTTCCTTGACCGCTTCGGTGGTCACCGGCTTGCCGCCCATGCCCCACTCGCCGCTGGTTACTTCGGAGATCTTCACCCAGGTCACCCCGCGCATGTTCTCGCCTTCGATCGAGACCATGGCATCGGTCAATTTCTGGATGATCTGCCGCTTCTGCTCAGGGTTGAACACTTTTTCGATCAGATGGACCTCTATCAATGGCATTGCCGGCCTCCTCTATGCTGACCTCGCCCACGCGAGGACGCTGGCGACACAATGCACTTCGCGGCCAGTCAAGACTTTCAGAAAGCCATGATTTAGTCTCCACATGCCCCTTAGATACTCGTGATATGTGCTTGGCCGACGCATGACCCTCAGCTTTGGTGATTATGAGATCGATGTCGAACGACGGGAGCTCAGGCGCGCCAAGACCCCGGTACATGTCGAGCCGCAAGTCTTCGACCTGCTGGTTTACCTGGTGCAGAACCGCGACCGCGTCGTCAGCAAGGACGATCTCATCGCCTCGGTCTGGGGCGGCCGGAGCGTTTCAGATTCGACTCTGACCAGCCGCATCAATGCAGCACGAAACGCGGTCGGCGACAGCGGCGCGGAGAAGAAGCTGATCCGCACCATCGCCCGCAAGGGTCTCCGCTTCGTCGGTGAGGTGCGCATGCAACCTACCGGCGCCGAACCAGCAGACGCCGGCGGTCCGCCGCCGGATCAGGTCCATGAGTGGTCGCGCGCGGCCTTGCCGCTGCCGGACCGGCCGGCGATTGCCGTGCTTCCCTTTGTCAACATGAGCGGGGATTCGGAGCAGGACTATTTTTCCGATGGCATTAGCGAGGACATCATCACGGCGCTGTCGAAGCTGCGTTGGTTCTTCGTGATCGCGCGCAATTCGTCCTTCATCTACAAGGGCAAGGCCGTCCACATGAAGCAGATCGCCGAAGAGCTCGGCGTCGGCTACGTGGTAGAGGGCAGCGTGCGCAAGGGCGGCGACCGCGTACGCATCACCGCCCAGCTCAACGACGTGGCCACCGGCAGCCACATCTGGGCGGAGCGCTATGACCGCAGCCTCGCCGACGTGTTCGCCGTGCAGGACGAGATCACCGAGGCGATCGTCGCTGCGATCGAGCCGCAACTCTATGCCGCGGAAAATTTTCGCGCCAAGCGCAAACCGCCGGAGAGCATGGACGCATGGGATCTGGTGATGCGGGCGCTGTCGCACTATTGGCGAGTGACGCGACAGGATAATGTGGTCGCGCAGGCGCTGCTCGAGAAGGCGATCGCCATCGATCCGAGCTACGGTCAAGCGCACGGCGTGCTCGCCACGAGCCATACGTTCGGCGCCCACATGGGTTGGGAAGACGTGGCCGCTGCAACGGCAGTCGCCGAGCGTGCGGCGCTGGCGGCGATCCTGGCCGACAGCGAGGACCCCTGGGCGCACCAGGCCTTGGGCAGCGTCTATCTGTTCAAGCGGCGCTTTGACGACTCACTGGCCGAATTCGAGCTGGCGCTCAGGCTCAATCCGAACTTCTCTCTCGCCCAGGGTTATTACGGCTTGGCGCTGTCCTATAGCGGGCGCTGGGAAGAGGCCGACGCGGCTGCACGCCGTGCATTGCGGCTCAGTCCACGCGACCCGTTTTCGGCGGTCTACTACGGGATCGCCGCTTACGCACAGTTCAGCGGGCGCAACTACGACGAGGCGATACGGCTTTCGCGCGAAGGCATCCGACAACGCGGCGATTTCGTCGGCGCCCACCGAGTGCTGACGGCCGCCGCCGGCATGGCCGGCCAGCCTGATATCGCCGGTGTCGCATTGCGGGAGCTTCGCCGCGCCCAGCCCAACATTTCGCTTGCCTGGATCGCAAGGCAAATGCCGATCAAGCTGGACGCCGAGCGGGAGCACTATTTGGAAGGCTTCCGTCGCGCGGGCTTGGACTAGCTTTGGCAAAAAAATGGTTCGCAAACTCGATTGTTTTCAAAGCATCAATCTTGACTGGAAATGACCGATAGGATCGAAGAACGACGCAATCCATAACCGATCGTTCAGCGGCGGCCCGTAGCCTTCGAACAGGCGCGTTTTTGAAGCCCGTTCAGGACGGAGGTGCGACTTTTCTTAAAATGCGCGCTCAGCATATCGTCTGGAACGGTCAATCCGGCTGGCGGACCAAGGGGGAAGTCGGCGACCCCTCGCTCGTGCTCTACTTCGGCACGCGCGAGGCGCTCGCCTGCGGCCGCAGGTATGAAGAGCTGCGCGCCATGTATCCGGCTGCCCATGTGCTGGGCTGCAGCACCGGTGGGCAGATCAACAACAACGACATCGGCGACGACGAAATAGTCGCGGCAGCGGTAAGTTTCGCAGCGACGAAGCTGCGGCTGTGCCGGCAGGAGATCTGCGACGCGCACCGCTCCAGGGACTTCGGCGAGGCGCTCGGGCGGGCGCTCCATGCCGACGACCTCGCGGGCGTGTTCGTCTTGTCCGACGGCCTGAACGTCAACGGCAGCGAGCTGGTAGCCGGGATCAGTAAAACCATCGGCCCGGACGTCCCATTGACCGGGGGATTGGCCGGCGACGGCGCCAACTTCCAGGAGACGCTGGTCGGCGCCGATTGCGCGCCCCGTACCTGCATCATTGCCGGCGTCGGCTTCTATGGCCGAGCCATCCGGGTCGGCCATGGCAGCGCCGGCGGATGGGACCTGTTCGGACCCCGCCGGCAGGTGACGAGATCCGTAGGCAATGTCCTCTATGAGCTCGATGGCGAGCCGGCGCTCGATCTCTATGAGCGCTATCTCGGGCCCGACGAATCGAAGGGGCTGCCCGGCTCCGCATTGTTGTTTCCCATTCAGGTCTACGACCTGCAGCGGCCCGACTCCGCCGTCGTGCGCACCGTGCTGGCGATCGATCGCGACAAGCGCTCGATGACCTTCGCCGGCGACGTCCCGCAAGGCTGGACGGCGCAGTTGATGCGCGGAAACCTGGATCGTCTCGCCGCCGGCGCCGCCGACGCGGCGCGCCAGGCCCGCAGCGGATTTGATGCGAAGCATGGCGACCCATGCCTTTCCATTCTGATCAGCTGCATCGGCCGGCGTTTGCTGATGGGCCAGCGCACCATCGATGAAATCGAGGCGGCCGGCGCGGAACTCGGTCCCGATACGCTGCGGCTCGGCTTCTATTCGTACGGTGAGATTTCGCCACACGCCAAGTCCCGGCTTTGCGAGCTGCACAACCAGACCATGACGATCACGGCCTTCGCCGAGGCTGCCTGAGAGCAGTCCAGCCGGATGAGGTAAGGTCGTGCACAAGCTTCTCGCCCGGCAGATCGCCAAAGCAACCAATGAAGCCGGATCGGTCGATCTGGAGAAGCTGTTCGCTCTCATCGCCGACGCCTACGCGGATGTCGACCGCGACCGGCGACGCACCGACCGGTCCATGTCCCTCATGATCGAGGAGATCGACACCGTTCAGCGCAACCTCCAGCGCACGGTGATCGAGCGTACCAAGGAGCTGCGCGAGCGCGAGGCCGAGTTGCAGGCGCAGAACATGCGCTTTGCGGCGGCCATCTCCCACATGTCCCAAGGCCTGGTGATGTTCGACAGTCAAACCCGGCTCGTCATCTGCAACCAGCGCTTCCTCGCCATGTACGGTCTCGAGGCCGACGGCATCCGGCCGGGCCATACTCTGCGACATCTGCTGGAGCGGCGAATTGCCAACGGGACCATCTCCTGTGATGCCGAACATTATGCAGACAATGTGTGGGCCATGGTCAAAGCGGGGAAGCCGACCACGCGGTTCATCGAGCTGAACGACGGCCGGACCATCGCGATCGACAATCAGCCCATGCCGGGCGGTGGCTGGGTGTCGACCCACGAAGACGTCACCGAGCGGCGGCAGGCGGAAATGAAGATCGCGCACATGGCGCGCCACGATGCGCTTACCGGCCTGCCGAACCGCGTCCTGCTGCGCGAGCGGCTCAACGAGGCCCTGGCCCACGTGCACCGCGGACAGCGGCTTGCCGTCCATTACCTCGACCTTGATCTGTTCAAGAACGTGAACGATTCACTCGGACATCCGGCCGGCGACGAGCTTCTGCGCATGGTGGCGGAAAGGCTGCGCTGCTGCGTCCGGGATACGGACACGGTATGTCGGGTCGGCGGCGACGAGTTTTTCATCATCCAGGCGGACATCGGCGACATCACCGACGCCGAGCACCTGGCGCGGCGCATCGCCGAGGCCGTCAAGACGCCCTACGCTCTTCACAGCCAGCAGGTCGTCATCGATGTGAGCATCGGTGTTGCGATCGGTCCGGCGGACGGCACCGATGCCGACCAACTCCTCAAGAATGCCGACATGGCTATGTACGGCGCCAAGGCCGCCGGTCGCGGAGTCTACCGGTTCTTCGAATCGAAAATGGACGCCCGCATGCGCGAACGGCGCACGCTCGAACTTGCACTGCGCAACGCCTTCGACAACGGAGAGTTTGAACTGCAGTATCAGCCGATCTTGAATCTGGACACCGGCGGCGTCCAGTGCTGCGAGGCGCTGCTCCGCTGGCACCATCCGGAACGCGGCTTGGTGCCGCCAGCGGAATTCGTGCCGATTGCCGAGGAGGTCGGATTGATCGTCCCCCTGGGCGAGTGGGTCATCAGGCAGGCATGCGCGGATGCGGCGCAGTGGGCCGGCGACGCATGCGTCGCGGTCAATCTCTCGCCGACACAGCTGATCAACAAGAACCTGCTGCCGGCGGTACTCGATGCGCTGGCATCCGCGCAACTGTCGGCCGACCGGCTGGAACTGGAAATCACCGAAGCAGTACTGATGCAGAACAGCGAGGTCACGTTGCGGGTGCTTCACCAGCTCCGTGCGCTCGGCATCCAGGTTTCAATGGATGACTTTGGCACCGGGTATTCGTCGTTGAGTTATCTGCGCAGCTTCCCCTTCGATAAGATCAAGATCGACCGCTGTTTCATCAAGGGTCTCGGGCAAAGTTCCGAGTCGGATGCCATCGTCAGTGCAGTGGTGGGGCTCGCCAACAGCCTCAACATGACGACGACCGCCGAGGGCGTCGAAACGCGGGAGCAGCTCGATCTCGTCCGCCGGCTCGGATGCACCGACGCCCAGGGTTTTTTCTACAGCCCGCCGGTCTCCTCCCGAGAACTATCGATGATGTTCACGAAGCGGCGCAAGGTCAGCTTCGCTGCGGCGTGATTTTTTTGCGCGGTGGCCTGAGACCGTAGAGCCCGACACGGCGCAGGCGCTGGCGAACCCGCAACCCGCGGACGTCGAGACGGTGCTGTCCAAGCCCCTGTGAGACCACCCAGCCCGACGGCCCCCAAGGGAGGTCGCCTATGGACTCCTGCGACTATATTTGAGTACGAGGCAAGGCCCGGTAGGCCGGCACCCGCGAGGACGCGAGCTTGGCGCACACACCCGTCACCATCCTCACCGGCTTTCTCGGCAGCGGCAAGACGACGCTGCTCAACCGCGCGCTGCGCGATCCGGCGATGGCGAACACGGCGGTGGTCATCAACGAGTTCGGCGAGATCGGCCTCGATCACCTGCTGGCGGCGCGCAGCGACGACACCATCATGGTGCTGGAGAACGGCTGCCTGTGCTGCACCGTGTTCGGCGATCTCGTCACCACGCTCAACAATCTCTATCACGCCCGCGAGGACCGGGCGGTGCCGCGTTTCGATCATGTCGTGATCGAGACCTCGGGGCTCGCCGATCCGTCGCCGCTCATCCAGGCCTTCCTGTCCGACCCGACGCTCGCCGGGCTTTATCGCCTCGGCACGGTGGTCGCGACCGTCGATGCGGTGAACGGGCCGGCGACGCTCGACAAGCACATCGAATCGGTGCGCCAGGCGGCGCTGGCGGATCGCATTCTCATCACCAAGCTCGACCTGCTCGGCGCAGCGGAGGCGAGGGGGGCGGAAGTGGCGTTGACCGCGCGGCTGCGCCGGCTCAACCCGGCAGCCAAGATTTCTCGCCTCGACGATCCGGCGCTCGACATCGGCGGCCTGTTGCGGGCTGCGGGCCTCGACCCCGGCGGCGCCGGCGCCGCCGCGCGCGCCTGGCTCAACGCCGCCGCCTACCAGCAGCGTGACGGCGGCCAGCATCCGGCCGGCGAGGGCCACGAGCATTGCGACGATCACGCGCATCCCGACGGTCACGCACACCACGATCATCACGGCCTGCACGACCGCGATATCGCCTCGTTCTGCTTCATCCGCGAGCAGCCGATCGCGCGCGAGGCGCTGCGCTTGCTGCTCGACGCCCTGCAGCAGAATCTCGGGCCCAACCTGCTGCGGGTGAAGGGCCTCGTTCACGTCGCCGAGGAGCCCGACCGCCCGGCGGTGATCCAGGGCGCGCAGCACCTCCTGCACAATCTGTCGTGGCTCGAACGCTGGCCGGACGAGGATCGCCGCAGCAAGCTCGTTTTCATCACCCAGGGATTCGACCGCGCCGAAGTCGAGGACATGATCGCGGTGCTCGACCGGGTCGCGACCCGTACCGCCGCGGCGCGCGCCCGCGCGCAGAGCCGCGCATGAGCGCGACGATGGCAGGCAACTTGCGCACGCTCCTCCGCGCGCACGCGGCCGGCTGCTCGATCCTCATCCGCCTGCTCGTCGGCCTGGTGGTGTTCTTGCCGGAAGGGCTGCTCAGCCGCGATCGGCGGCAGCCTCCGGTCTGAAGCGAGTGCCCCACCATGCCGCGCGCGCGTACTCGCCTCTTGCTGCTGGCGGCAACATTCCTTGGCGGAATATTGGCCGGCACTGCTGTCGATCGTGTGATTGTCGGCGGGCCGGCGTGGCACGAGCTCGGTGCGGCAGCTTGGCTGGAATATAGCCGCCGCGCCGATCTCGGGACCGGTCTTGTCGCTTATCCGATCGAAGGCATCGGAGCCGCTCTGCTGGCCATTGCGGCGGCCGTAAGCAACTATTTCGACGGCAATCGCCGGCGGGGGACCGTGCTGCCTCTATACTGTGCCGCCGCGTTTTCGATTGTCGGATTGCTGCTCACCGTCAAGGCAGCGCCGATCATGCTGAGCCTTGCGGCGCCGCAAGACGCCGCCGCCGCCCAACGCGCCTTCGATGCATTCTTCGTGTCGGGTCTTTATCTCCGCGGCGCCGCCGAAACGCTGGCGTTTGCCGCGCTGGTATGGGCACTCTCCGACCTGTACCGGATCGAGTAGACCGGACTTAAGTCGCTTTGCAAACACTGGCGACCGGGCGCGATGATCGGTGCGGCCTCGGCGGGCCAGCCCCCCACATGGGATATTGTTGACTCCTCATGACCGAGCGACCGATCCGACGATACTTTGCCGGGCTCTCCCGGACGACGTTTCTCCTCGCTTTCGCCAGCCTGTTCTCCGACATCTCGACCGAGATGCTCTATCCGGTGCTGCCGGTGTTCCTGACGCAGACGCTCGGGGCGACCGGCAGCATCGTCGGCCTGGTCGACGGCTTTGCCCAGGCGGCGCAGAACATCATCCAGGGTCTGTCGGGCACCCTGTCCGACCGGCTGCAGCGGCGGAAACCCGTCGCGCTCGCCGGATATTTTCTCGCCGCCATCAGCAAGCCGCTGATGGGGCTCGCCACGGTCTGGCAGGTCGTGTTCGGCGCGCGGCTCCTGGACCGGCTGGGCGCCGGCGCGCGTTCGGCGCCGCGCGATGCGCTGATTGCCGCTTCGGTCGCGGAAGCGCACCGCGGCCGCGCCTTCGGGCTCGAAGGCGTCGGCGACAACGCCGGCGCCTTTCTCGGCCCGGTCGTCACTCTGTTGCTGCTCTACGCGCTCCACTTCGACATCCGCTCGGTCTTCTATCTCGCGGTGGTTCCCGGCCTGCTGGCGTTCGCCCTGGTCGTCCTCGTCAAGGAGCCGCGCGCGGCAGTCGCGGCCGAGACGAAAATCGACGTCAGTCCGCGGCAGTTTCCGCCGGCCTATTGGAAATACCTGGGAGTGATCGCGCTGTTCGCGCTCGGCAATTCCAGCAACGCGTTTCTCATCCTGCGCACGCAGGACATCAGCGCATCGCTGGAAAACACCATCCTGATCTACGCGGCGTTCAACCTCGTCGCCGCGCTGATCTCCTATCCGGCCGGATCGCTGACCGACCGATGGGGCGGCAGGAACGTCCTCTTAGCTGCGTTCGGCATTTTTCTGATCGGCTATCTCGGCTTTGCTTTGACGCAGAACGTCACGCTGATCGCCGGCCTGTTCGTGTTCTACGGACTGTACCAGGGCATCTTTCGCACCGCCGGCAAGGCGCTCGCATCGAGCTTCGTATCCGACCGCCTGCGCGCCAGCGGCATCGGTTGGTACAACACCACGGTCGGCCTGCTGCAGTTTGTCGCCAGCGTCGCCGCCGGCCTGTTGTGGGACCGCGTCGGGCACGCGGCCGTGTTCTACTACGGCGCCTTCTTTGCCGCGGTTGGCATGGTGGCACTGGTGTTGCTGATCCCAAGTCGTCGCGGGCAACGGCATGGGGCGGCGTAGCGGCTGGTGCGACCGGCCGGGTGTCATGCCGCCGACACAAATAGGCTCGCCACGGTTCTCTCCGGCGGCACCGACCTCAACGAGGCCATTCTCAAGGGCGGCAACACGACCGTGTCCGCGGCCGGCTTCGACAGCGGCGCGACCGTCAGCAGCGGCGGCAAGCTCGTCGTCGCCTCCGGCGGCACCGAGGTCGATGCCACGGTCAGGGCCGGCGGCAGCGCCGTAATCTCGTCCGGCGGCCTCGCCGAACTCACTGGCAGTGCCACCACGTCCGGTGTGACGCTCCTGTCCGGCGCCGTTCTGGGAGTGGGTTCCGGCTACACGCTGACCGGTTTCGCCGTCAGCAAGGGCATCACGCTCGACGTGCTCTCTGGCGGCACGGCGAACAGTGCGACCGTCAAGGCCGGCGGCGTTGAGATCATCACCGGCGGCGGCACCGAACACGGCGCGACCGTGAGCTCGGGCGGCATTTTCGTGGCGTCGGCAGCGCCAGCGTCGGCGGCGACACCTTCCTCGGCGGGGCCGTGGTCGAACTCGGCTCCGGCTTCAAGCATCCGCTCAGTGTCAGCGCCAACTCATCGAGCGTACCGGTGCAGGTCATTGTCCTGTCCGGCGGCACGCTCAGCGGCGGCGAGGTCCCACGCGGCTATGTGGTGACCGTGCGCTCCGGCGGCATCGCCAGCGGGCTCGCCGTCGACAGCGGTGCGAGCCTCATCGTCTCGGCCGGCGGGACCGACATCAACGCGACCGTATCGGGCGGCGGCAAGCTGATCGTTTCCTCGGGCGGGGTCGCCGATCCGACGATCATCCTCGCCGGCGGCACCGAGATCGTGAGCGCCCACGGCACCGACGACGGCGCGCACATTTCCGGCGGCACGCATCTCGTGTTCGGCCTCGCCAGCGGCGGCACGGTATTCGCCGGCGCGCAGGTCGTCGGTTCGAGCGGCACGGCGGCTGCGACCGTCGTGTCCGGCGGCACCGAGATCGTCAGCGCCCGCGGCATTGCCAGCGGCGCGAGCTTGTTCGGCGGCACTGAGCTCGTAGCCTCCGGCGGCACCGATATCGGCGCCACGGTCCATGGCGGCGGCGAACTCGACGTCCTCAAGGGCGGCCGGGCGAGCGGCACGCTGTTCACCTCTGGCGGCCTGGAAACCGTTTCCGCCGGCGGACTGGTGGTTTCAGCGAAGGTCCAGAATATCGGCCAGAACAGCGCCGGTCTGGGACTGCGCGTATTGGGCACGGCAAGCGGCTCGCTCGTCGGCAGCAATGGTCAGGAGGTCGTCTCCAGCGGCGGCGTCGACATCGGCGCCACGGTCTTGAGCGGCGGCTTCCTCACCATTCACTCCGGCGGCCTCAGCATTTCCGCGACGCTTTCCGGCAACACGGCAGGCGCCCTCGGCGCTGAATTTGTGCGCTCAGGCGGGCGGACGTCTCACGCCGTCATCGACAGTGGCGGTTTCCTATCCGTCTCGGCCGGTGGCCTCGTGATATCGACGATCGTGAACAGCACCGGCGTCGGCACGAGCGTGGGCGGGCTCCTTCTATCCGGCGCCGCCGGCGGCGGCGCCGCGAGCGCCACCTTGGTGAATAGCGGCGGCCAAGAGAGTATTCATTTTGGCGGCAAGGACATCGGCGGCACGGTCAACAGCGGCGGCAACCTGTTCGTCAAGTCCGGCGGTATCGCCAGCCGCACGACGGTTATCGGGGTGGAGATCGTCTCCTCCGGCGGCTCCGCCTTGGCGAACATTATCCAGGGTGTCGGCGCTACCGGCGGCGGCGGCTCCGGTCTGGGTGTGTCCGGCTTTGGCTTAGCCAGCGGCACCGTGCTCAAGAACGGCGGCGAGGAAGGCGTGTTCGCCGGCGGCACCGATATCAGCGCCACGGTGTCGAGCGGCGGCGGCCTGTTCATCCACTCCGGCGGCATCGCGTCGGGGGCAACGATCAAGGCCGGCGGGCTGGGCGTTGTCGAGTCCGGCAGCGTGCTCAGCGGCACGACGACGGTGACGAGCGGCGGCACCATCGAGTTTATCGGCACCGATGCCAGCAACAACGGCCTGAAGCTGCTCAGCGGCGCTACCGGCGAACTCGGCTCCGGCGCCTTCCTCACCGACGCCAAGATCAGCAAGGGGATCACCTTGGTGATCCTCTCGGGCGGCATTGCCAGCGGCGGCAGCATCCTCGCCGGCGGCCTCGGCATCCTGGAATCAGGCGGCCAAGTCACCGGCGACGGCAGCGGCAGCTCGCTGTTCATCGCCAGCGGCGGCACCTTCGAGTTTGCCAGCGGGACCAACGGGGGGTCGAACATCCAGCCGTTGTCCGGCGCCACGCTTGAAGTGGGCTCAGGCGCCGCCTTCCCGGTCAACAAGATCGATGCCGGCATTACGGTGAAGGTCTTGAGCGGCGCGGCGCTGACCTTGAGCGGCGCCACGATCAGCACCGGCGCACTGGTCGAAACCTTGAGCAGCGGCACCATCATCGTCAGCGGCGCGCTGGCCGATTCCGGCACGCTGATGGCGAGTGGGATCGGGAGCCTGGTGGAGATCGACAGCGGCGCTGTGGTCAGCGGCGGCGCGGTCGTGGTCGGCAACGGCCTTGTCGATGTGCTCTCCGGCGGCAGCGCCAGCGTCAGGTTCCTGTCGAACGGCAGCGGCGGGCTGGAGATCGCGGACACGGACACCAATCCGAGCACCTTTAGCGGCACGGTGTCCGGCTTCGGCGGGGTCAATCATACCAACCACAAGCAGTTCATCGACCTTGTCTCGGTTGCGTCCGCGCCCAATACGATCAGCTTGAGTTACGTCTCCGCCGCCGCCAACACGAGCGGCACGCTGTTCGTGTCATCGGGGGGCGTCGAGGTCGCGGCGATCACGATGGTCGGCCACTACTCGGCAGGCAATTTCCACATCACCGCCGGCAGCGGCGGGACGGTGGAGATCGTCGATCCGACGGTCGTCAATGGCGGCAGCGTCGCGCCCGGACCCGCAACAAGAACCTTCCCGGGGAACGGCGTCGATCTGCCGAACATCGCCTTCGGCGCGCAGACGACGCTGGCCTATTCGCAAATGCCGTCGGCACGACGCTGACGATGAGCGACGGCCGCCACGCGGCGGCGATCGCGCTCCTCGGCAACTACATCGCCGGAAGCTTTGTCGCCATGGCCGACGGCCACGGCGGCACGCTGGTCATGGAAGCGCAAACCGGGCAGCAGCCGTTGTTGACCCACCCGCCGCATCAGTGACGCCGATCGGCGCGGCGCTTGGCCGCGCGCAACAGACCGCGGCCGTCAAAACCGCGTCGTGACGTCGGTCAGCCATTGCGGCGAGTGGTCGACGGCGAACGTCTCGATGCGCTTGTCGAGACCGGTCAGGACGAGGAGGCCGATCGCCACGAGCACGACGGCAAAGGCCGCCCTGGCGCGCGTCCCACCGGCAATCAGGCGCGCGCGCCAGCGAGCGAGCACGTCGCGCGAAAGGAACCCCAGCGCCGCAAGCGGAAGGCCCGCGCCCAGCCCGAAAGCCAGCATCGTGGCCGCAACCGCACCGAGATCGCGGCCCTGCGCCGCCAGAATAGATGCCGCTCCGAGCGTCGGGCCGACACAGGGGCTCCAGACCGCGCCGAGCAGCAGCCCCAGCGACAGTTGACCGGCAAGGCCGCTCCCGCGCGTGCCGGCGAAGTGCCGGTCGCTCCAGTTCGCCAGCGGCGCGCCGGCGAGCGCGAGCTGCTCCTGGAAGCGCGGTACGAGGAGAACGGTCCCGGCAATGACCATCAGTGCCGCCGCGCCGCGGCGGAATATTTCGGCGTCCAGCCCGATCGAATAGCCGACGGTCGCGGCAAATAATCCGATGGCGACAAACGAGACCGAGAGGCCGATGGCGAGCACCGCGGGTCCCCAGCGATGCTCCGAAGCTGCGGCGCCGAGCACGACCGGGAGAATGGGCAGCACGCAGGGTGACAGGACCGAGAGCACGCCCGCGATCAAGGCCAGCGCCAGCGCGCCCGCCGTCATGGCGGGCTCACAACGTCTTGTGCAACAGCGCGGAGATCGAGGAGCGTTCGGTATCGCCGGCCGAGCGGCCGGTTTCGGTTTCACCCTTGAAGGCGATCAGCGTGGACTGCACGCGCGCGCCGAAATATTTCACCGCATCCTTCTGGCTGTCGAAGTCGACGACGAAGTAGACCAAGTCCTTGAATTCGTGCTTGGCTGTGAGCTCGCTCAGGATCGGCTTCTGCGCCTTGCAGGTCGGACACCACGATGCATGGATGGCGACCAGGATCGGTTTCCCCGCTTTCTGGGCCGCCGCAAAAGACTTCGCATCGAAGGTCTTGGTCTCGAAGGCCAAGGCCTGGGCGGTAAGGCCCGTGCTGGCGGCGATCGCGGCAAGAACAACGGAACGGCGGGAAAGCATGATGGGAGCACTCCTCGTCCTGATGGCAAAGAGTTTTGTAGGGCCGGCAGGCGTTGCGTGCACGTCACAAACGGCTGGCTGGAAATCAAATTCCGGTCATTCGGCCGTTTGGGGCGAAGGCCAAACAGCGGGCAGGCGCGCCGGCGAGCCGCTGGTGCCGGGCGTTGGCCGGGATCGGTGCCGATCTGGTCGTCTGGTCGACCAGCCGCGCAAATGATCTACGATCACGGACCCCGAAGCGGAGAACCGTGACGAAGCGGGCCTTCCGGGGCCATTTGGAGATTGCGCGATGAGCACCGAGACGGCGAGCGGCCGCGCCGGCACGTTCATGTTCGACCGCGACACCGAGGCGATGCCGCGCCGGGCCCTCGCGGCGCTGCAGGCGAGCCGCCTCAAGGACACGCTGGAGCGCGCCTACGCCCTTGCGCATTATCGCCAGAAATTCGACGCCGCGGGCGTGCGTCCGGGGGATTTCAAGTCGCTCGCCGACATCGGCAGATTTCCGTTCACGCTGAAATCGGATCTGCGCGACAACTATCCCTTTGGCATGTTCGCCGTGCCGCGCGAAAGGCTGCTCCGGCTGCACGCGTCGTCGGGGACGACGGGCAAGCCCACGGTCGTCGGCTATACCGCGGGCGATCTCGACACGTGGTCGGACTTGATGGCCCGCTCGCTCGCCTGCGCCGGCGCTGCGCCCGGCGACATCGTGCACAACGCCTACGGGTATGGACTGTTCACCGGCGGTCTCGGAGTCCACTACGGCGCCGAGCGTCTCGGCTGCACGGTCGTGCCGGTCTCCGGCGGGGCCACCGAACGGCAGGTGACGCTGCTGGCGGATTTCGGCGCCCGCGTGCTGTGCGCCACGCCCTCCTACGCGCTCAACATCGCCGAGGTCGCCGTCGCCATGGCTGTCGACCTGCGGGGCGGGCCGTTGCGGGTCGGCGTGTTCGGGGCGGAGCCCTGGAGCGAGGCCACGCGGCGCGATCTCGAGGAGCGGCTCGGGATCGCAGCCGTCGACATTTACGGACTGTCCGAGATCCTCGGGCCGGGCGTCGCCTGCGAGTGCCATTCCGCGCAGGCCGGCCTGCATGGCTGGGAGGACCATTTTCTGTTCGAGGTCGTCGACCCGGAAACGCTGCAGCCGCTGCCGATCGGCGAAAGCGGCGAGCTGGTGATCACCACGCTGACCAGGGAAGCGCTGCCGATGGTTCGCTACCGGACCAGGGACATCACGCGGCTCAATGACGAGCCCTGCAGCTGCGGCCGCACCCATGTCCGCATCATGCGCGTCACCGGGCGCGACGACGACATGCTGATCATCCGCGGCGTCAACGTCTTTCCTTCGCAGCTGGAAGCGGTTCTGGTCGGCTTCCCGGGGCTGGCGCCGCACTATCAGATCGTTTTGACCCGCGAAGGCGCGCTCGACGCGCTGACGGTGGAGGTGGAGGTTACGCCCGACGCGCCGCTCGCGGAGGGTGATCGCGGCCCCAAGGCAAGGCAGGTGAGCGCCCAGATCAAATCGCTGATCGGCGTGACCTGCGATGTCGTCGTCAAGTCTTCCGGCGAAGTGCCACGGTCGCAGGGCAAGGCCGTGCGGGTGAGGGATGAGCGGAAGAAGTAGCCTTGGCCGGAACGGAATGACGCAGCACCGGATCACACGACTGCACGCGCCTCGCCACGACCAGGTCCAGCTTCACATCGCGACCCTGGCGGCCACCTTTGGGCGTTTCGACAGAAGCGAGATCGTGTGCCGAGCAATCGCCAGCTCCTCGTCCGTGGGCACGACGTAGAGCTTTATCCTGCTCCCGGGCCGAGAGATGACAGTCTTGTTCGCCGCATTGGCGGCCGGATCGAGCGATACGCCAAGCCAACCAAGTCTCTCCGCGATTCGTGTCCGCATGGTTGGCGAGTTCTCGCCGATACCCGCGGTGAATACGAATGCGTCGAGCCCGCCGAGCGCGGCCGCCAACATCCCGGCACAGAGTCCAATGCGATAGACGAAATACTCGATCGCGAACGCCGCAGCGGGCGCCGCACTGGCTTCGAGGTCCCGCACGTCGCTGCTGACACCCGACATTCCGCGGAGGCCGCTTTCCCGATACAGCAGGTCGCGAACGGCCGACGGCTCCATGCCGCGCTCCATGATGAGATACAGCAAGACGCCGGGATCGATCTGGCCCGGCCGCGTCCCCATCGGCAGCCCGTCCAGCGCGGTAAAGCCCATGGTACTCTCGACGCTTCTCCCGTCGGCGATAGCGCACATGGACGCCCCGCTGCCAAGGTGGGCGACGATGACGCGTCCGGCCGCCACGGCTGACGCGATTTCGCGCAGGCGCTCGGCGATGTATTCGTAGGAGAGACCGTGAAAGCCGTAGCGGCGGATGCCCTCATCGTAAAAGTGCTGCGGCAGGGCGAAATGGTCCGCCAGGGAGTCATGACCGCGATGAAAAGCGGTGTCGAAACATGCGACCTGCGGCAGTTCGGACCGGGTTCGGAGCAGTAGTCTGATCGGCGCGAGGTTGTTGGGCTGGTGCAACGGCGCCAGCGGGACGTAGCTCTCCAGGCGCGAAATAACCTCCTCGTCGACGATGACCGGCTTGTCGAAATCGGGGCCGCCATGAACGACGCGATGGCCGACCGCGACGAGGGTGGATTTTTGCGTCTCGCGGAGCCAGTCGCGCACGGCCGACATCGCTGCCGCAACATCAGGTACCTCGTTCGTCGCAAATTCCTTGTCGACCAGCGAAGACCCGTCCTCGCCTTTGGCGCGCAACTTCGGGCGAACGCCGATACCGTCCATCTGCCCCCGGAGCAGGCGCCGCGGCTCCCCGGCCTCGCCGACCGCGAATATCTGGAATTTCACGCTCGACGAGCCGGCGTTGACGACGAGAATTGTTTCCATGGCAGGTCACGCCGCAGGTAAGGCCGCGCCTTTCCTGCGTGCTTCGGCGTAAAGGACCGCTGCGGGGCAGGATGCGAGGCGGCTGCGCACGGAATCCGCGCGCGATGTAAGGATGATCGGAACCCGTGCACCGAGGACGGTGCCCGCCGAGGCCGCCTTGGCCGGATAGACAAGGTTCTTCGCGATCATGTTGCCGGCCTCGATGTCAGCGTATTGCTTCGGGGTCATGACACGCCCGCTGGCGTGATGGTCGATGTCCGGGTCCTGCCATTGACAGGTGACCCGTCACGTCAATGTGCCATCGCGCCATTCCCCGGAAATTGATGTGAATCAATTCCGGCCGGCTGTTGTTTGCGTCGCAATCGTGGCCCGCCGCCCGGCGGGAGAAGCCGTCAATATTTTTCCGCAACGAAACGCCTGCCGCGCAGCGCAGCGTGGTCATCATATCTGTTCTTTACCATTCGCTTGGGCAGCTCGACGGATGGCGTCTCGGGCTTTCCGTGTGGAATCGAGGAAAGAATATGGGAGATGCAGTTCAGCCGTCCTCTTCGCTTGTCGTCGGTGCGCACGATGTGCCAGGGCGCGTGCTTGGTGTCCGTGCGTTTCAGCATGAGGTCACGCGCTTTCGAGTACTCGTACCAGCGTTTGTACGACTCCAGGTCCATCGGACTTAATTTCCATTGGCGCAATGGATCGCTGATGCGAGCCAGGAAGCGCCGCTCCTGCTCCTCCATCCCGACTTCGAGCCAGATTTTAATCAACGTTATGCCGCCATCGACAATGTGCTTCTCTATTTCCGGACACAAATCCAGAAATCGCTCGTGCTCCTTTTCAGTAGCAAAGCCCATCACGTATTCGACGCCGGCGCGGTTGTACCAGCTGCGGTCGAATACGACGGCCTCGCCGCCGGCGGGAAACTGCGTGATGTAGCGCTGCATGAACATCTGGCTCTTTTCCCGCTCCGTCGGCGACGGCAGTGCGACGACGCGAAACACGCGAGGGCTGACCCGCTCGGCGATCGCCTTGATCGTTCCGCCTTTGCCGGCGGCATCCCGCCCCTCGAAGATGATGATGACCCTCAATCCTTTCTGCTTGATCCATGCCTGCAAACGGCAGAGCTTTGTTTGCAGCTTGCGCAGCTCCTTCTCATAGGCCTTGCGCTTCATTTTGTCGGCGATCGGCTGCTTCTTCGTCATGGCAGACTGGTTCTTTCCTGTGACATGAGGTGATCGTTGTTCCGTCCTCAGCATGGCGCTACTCGGCTGCGACGTCGGCGTGATCGTGCCGTGGGCTGGCGGCCGCGGCGGGCGGGGGCTCGGCGGCCTCGGCCGGGGCCGGTTTGTGCGGCCGCGAAGACGGCCTGAGCTTTTCCCTGATAGCCTGGAAGCTCACGTACAGGGGAGGGATGGCGAAAATGCCGATGAAGGAGGCGAGGATCATGCCGCCAAATACCGGCGTGCCGACGTCGCGCCGGGCGAGCTGCGAGGCGCCCGACGCGACCACCAGCGGAAGCAGCCCGAGGATGAATGCAAACGAGGTCATCATCACCGGGCGGAAGCGCAATCGCGCGCCTTCGGTCGCTGCATCAAGAAGCGGAACGCCTTTTTCTCTTTGCTCCTTGGCGAATTCCACGATCAGGATCCCGTTTTTCGCGGCCAGGCCGATCAGCACCACCATGCCGATCTGCGCGTAGAGATCGAGCGTCAACCCCGCCATGACGATGCCGATGAAAGAGCCGATGATTCCGATCGTTACCGACAACAACACTGGGATCGGAATGGTCCAGCTTTCGTACAGTGCGACCAAAAACAGATACGCAAACAAGATCGCAAAGCCGAGGATGATCGCGGTCTTCCCTTCGGCGCGTTTCTCCTGAAACGCGGTATCCGTCCATTCGCCGCCGTACCCCTGCGGCAGAGTGTGCGCCGCCACGGCATCCATGGCCTGGAGAGCCTGGCCCGACGAAACGCCCGCCGCGGGGCTGCCCTGGACGGTGACGGCGCGAAGGTTGTTGTAGCGGATCAAGGCGGGCGGGCCGACTGCGATGCGGACCTCCGCCAGGCTCCGCAGCGGGATCATGCTCCCGTCTTTGCTGCGTACGTTGATGCGGTAGATGTCATCGATGCTGGAGCGATCGGTTGCTTCGGCCTGCACCTGCACTTGCCAGGTGCGGCCGAACAAATTCATGTTGTTGATGTAGTAACCCCCGAGCGAGGCCTGCAGAGACTGAAAGACGTTGCTCAAGGGTACGCCGAGGATCTGCGCCTTGTCGCGGTCGATGTCGAGATAGATCGAGGGATTGGTCGCCGAGAACGTGCTGAACACGCGGTTGAGCTTCGGGTCCTGGTTGGCGGCGACCATGAGCCCGCGCAAAGCCTGGTCGAGCGCCTTGGAATCGCCGCCGCGCAGGTCCTCGAGCACGTAGGCGAAGCCGCCGCCGGTGCCGAGGCCGAGAATCGGCGGCGGCGCCAGCGGTACGACCGTGCCGCCCTGAATTTGGCGAAACTTCTGGCCCAAGCGCGCAATGAGCGCCGCCGCGCCAAGGCTTTTGTCCTTGCGCTCGTCGAACGGCTTGAGCGTGACGACCATGAAGGCGGCGTTTGATTGCGAGTAGTTGTCGATGAAGTTCAACCCGATCACCGAGGTGACGTCGCCGACCGCCTCCTCTTCCTTCAGGATCGCCTCGGCGCGCTGGACGACTTCCGTGGTCCGCGCTACCGACGATCCGCCAGGCAATTGCGCGACGACGAACAAGGCGCCCTGGTCGTCCTCGGGGAGAAAGCCAGTGGGAGTGATCTTGGCAAGGCCCGCCGTTGCCACCATGGCGACGGCGACCATGGCCAGCCCGATGATCGAAAAGCGAACCAGGCGGGCGACGGCTGCGCCATACGCGTCGCGCACCCGATCGATCGAGCGCATGACGTATCCCATCACGCCGCGGCGGGGTCCGTGATGGCGGCGGAGGAAAACGGCGCACAGCGCCGGTGAAAGCGTCAGCGCGTTGATTGCCGACAGCAGCATGGAAACGGCGACGGTCACGGCGAACTGCCGGAACAGCTCGCCGGAGATGCCGGGAATAAACGCCACCGGCACGAAGACCGACAGCAGCACCAGGGTGATCGCGATAATGGGCGCGGTAATTTCCGCCATCGCCAGCTTGGTGGCCTCGCCGGCGGTGAGCTCCGGATGCTCCTCCATGACGCGTTCGACGTTTTCGACCACCACGATGGCGTCATCGACCACGATGCCGATGGCGAGCACCACGGCCAGCAGCGACACCGTGTTCGCCGAATAGCCGACGGCAAGCAACGCAACGAACGTCCCGATGAGGCTCACCGGGACCGCCAATGTCGGGATCAGCGTCGCGCGTACGCTGCCGAGAAACAGGAAGACGACGATCACCACGAGAATGAACGCCTCGATCAAGGTCTTTTGCACCTCGTGGATGGTATCCTTGACGAACACCGTCGGGTCGTAGGTGATCTTCCAGGCCATGTCCTCGGGAAACCTCTTCTGGGCTTCCTCGATTCGACCGCGCACCTCCTTGAGCGTATTGATCGCGTTCGCGCCGGGCGTTTGATAGATGGCGATGGCCGCCGCCGGTCCGCCGTTGAGCCGCGTGTCGCGATCGAGATTCGCCGCGCCGAGCGCCACCCTGGCAATGTCGCGCAAGCGCAGCACCGAGCCGTCGGGATTGGTGCGAATGACGATATTCTCGAAATCCTCGACGGAGTTCAGTCGCCCCTTGGTCTGGATATTGAGCTGAAGCTGCTGGTCGTCGGAAATCGGGCGCGCGCCGACGCGACCCACGGCGGCCTGAATGTTCTGCGTCTGGATCGCATTGATGACGTCGGCGGTGGTCAGGTTCAGGCCGGTCAGCTGATCGGTTCGCACCCAGGCGCGCATCGCGTAGTCCTGCGGGCCCCACAGCGCTGCATCGCCGACTCCGGGCGTGCTCTTGATCCGGTCGAGAAGGTTGATGGTAACGTAGTTGGAGAGGAACAACGGATCGTGGGTATGCTTGGGCGAGTAGACGGCGATCACGCCAAGCAGCGCCGACGACTTCTTCTTGACAGTCACGCCCTGGCGCTGGACCTCGGGCGGAAGGCTTGGAAATGCCACCTGGACGCGGTTGTTGACGTTGACCGTGTTGATGTCCGGATTGGTGCCGAGCTCGAACGAAGCGGTCAGCGTGTAGCTGCCGTCGTCGCCGCTCGTGCTCTTCATGTAGATCATCTTGTCGACGCCAACGACCTGGGCCTCGATCACCTGGGCGACCGTGGACTCGACCACGGTGGAGTTGGCGCCGGGGTAAGCGGTTGTCACCGACACCTGCGGCGGCACGATATCGGGGTATTGCGCGAAGGGAATCGCGTAGAGCGCAAGCAGGCCGGCGATCGTCGTGACGATGGCGATGACGATGGCGAGCCGCGGGCGGTCGACGAATAGCGAGGAGAGCATCGGCTCAGCTCCGTTCGAGCGCTTTCGCCGCTGGTCTCGCCTGCACCGCCAATCCCGGACGAACGCCTTGGAGCCCCTCGACGATCACCTGCTCGCCGCCTTTCAAGCCCTCGTTGATCACCACATTCGGCCCGCTCTCGCCCCCCGGCTTGACCCGCCGCACCGCCGCCTTCCCGTCCTCGACCACGAACAGATAGATGCCTTCCTGATCGGCGATCAGCGCCGCTTGCGGAACGATTACTTTCTCTTCCGGGGTTCCGGCCTCGAGCGTGACGCTCACCAGCTGGCCGTCGATCAGCGTGCCGGCAGGATTCGCGATCGTCGCTCGAGCGATCACGGTGTCCGTGGCGCGGTTTACCGACACATCGATGAAGTTGATCGAGCCCTGCTGGTCATAGGTCGAACCGTTGGCAAAGCGCACTTTCACCTTGATATCCTTGATCTCGCTTTGACGGCCGCTCACCTGCGCCTGCAGCAGATCGCGCTGACTCACCGGGAAGGTCACGTACATCGGGTCCTGGCTGACGATCAAAGTCAGGGAGCCGCTTTCCGGGCCTACGACGTTGCCGGGGGTAATGCTGGTCCGGCTGATCTTGCCGTCAATGGGCGACACGATTTCGGTGTAGCCGAGATTGATGTGGGCGGTTTCGAGGTTCGCCTGCGCGGACAGTACTGCGCCTTTTGCCTGCTCGTCGCCCGCCAGCGCCACATCGCGTGCTGCGACCGTGCCCGCCTGCTTTTCTAACAGTTCCTCCTTCCTCTGCAGTTCGACTGTGCTGAGGACTTTGGCCGCCTTGGCTCGCTCCAATGCACCCTGCGCATCATCGACCGCAGCCTGGAACAAGCCTTTTTCAATCTGATACAGCGCGTCGCCCTTCTTGACGAACTCTCCCTCCTTGAAAAGCACAGCTTCGAGATAGCCCTTGACCCGGGCCTGAACGACGACACGCTCCCTCGCTTCGATGCGCCCCACGAAGTCGAGCGTTTTCGCTATTGGCTTGCGCTCGGCATAGACCGTACCGACCGACTGCGATGGCTGTTGCGGCTGCTGGGCACCCGCCGGTACGATGGCGCAGATCAGGATCGAGACAATCCCGCAGAGCGACCGTGACTTTGCGCTCAGACGCCTGAACGGGCGCCGGCCGGCAAGGATCAGCGAGCGAGCTTGCCTCAACAGGAACAAATTCCTTGTCATAGTGTGCGTATGTTAGCGGCCCACTACCATTCGGGCGAGGGGTATAGTTTGCGTTAGATCAATTTGCGTCGGCACGAGTGTGCGTTAAAGAGCACAACACCGCTATACGGAGTGTGACATGGCATCGACGCAGACGAAAGCCGCAGATCCGAACGCCGCTGGTTCCCTCGGGGAATTGCCGACCGCCAAGGATCTCATGCAGCAAGTCGCCCTGAAGGAGGCCGAAAAGGCGTCGGCGGCGATGCGCGAGCGAACGGCGGGCGAGACGGAAAAGCAGGCTCTGCTCGAAAAACTGTCGAAGCCGTCAGGTGTCGACGACAAGGAGCGCCTGGCGCGCGCCACCGCCATCATCAAGCGTGCCGCCGGCAACGGCTTGACCGAGGTCGAGGTCGGGAGGTTTCCCAAGGAGCTCTTCACCGACCGCGGCCGCGCCATCAACCAGATGGAGCCCGGCTGGGAGAATACGCTCACCGGCCTGCCGAAGGAGTTGCTTGAGTTCTGGCGGGAATTTCTCAGGCCGCACGGATATAAGCTGAAGGTTCAGGTCGTCGATTTTCCCGGTGGCATACCGGGAGACATCGGCATGACACTGAGCTGGAGTTGACGGCGGCTGAGCGCTGCGGTGCGGCCGCAACCGTTCAGGGTTGCGCGGCGCAATGGGGCGATTTGGCGTGCGCAGAACGGCCGGGGTCTCAATGAAGTAGGCGCGGTCTTCTCGTCCGACGGGATGACCATCCAATTCGATCGCGGCGCCGTGTGGGAGCAGTGCGTTCCGCCGATGGCAAACATCTAGAACTTGAGGTTCGAGGACCCGGCGTTACCGCGAGGATCGAATCGATTGCCTATGCACCCACCGACAAAGCCGCCGTCCCCTGACAGAACCCGTACCTATCTCTTCCCAAACACAGTGCGCGCTGCTTCCAGGAGCGGCATTTCATGATGCTTGCGGCAGAAAGCGTCTACTTTTCCCACGTTCGCGCCCAGATCGCCGTAATCGAGCGTCGTGTCGCCGCGCTCTCCATGGAAATAGCCGCTGAGCCAATTGGCCACGGATCTAGGAGTCGTTATTTTCCCAGTCAAATATTGCCTGCATGTGATCTTTGCCACATCCACCGTAACCTGCGCATGCGCCGCTGAACTCCCAACAAACGCGCCCAGCAGAGCCAGCGCAATCAGCCGCGAAAGCATCTCGTATTCTCCCATCCCAGATTGGTCAAAAACCAACCCGTCAATACTTGATCACTCGTTCGAGCTTTGGGAGTATTGCAGAAAAGTGGTCGTCTGTCCTCTAAGGCTTCGCCTGCAGATGGCCTTGATTTGGGTCAAGGCTACTGAATTCAAGGCTGCCGCATCGTTTTAAGTGAGCTATACTCCTGAGCCACCAAGCGTCAGCCGTGTTCTGAGTACCCCGGGTAGGGGCCTCGATTGGAGGAACTTATGACGACCCCGCTTCACCCGGCTGCCGCACACAATCTGCCCATTTTCATCACGGCCCCCGGCGACACTGACGTCCTGATGGTCGTAACGGCTCTGTTTCTGCTGGTCGCCGTCGTCACGTTCGGCCTCGTATTCTTTCGCATTCATACCTTGCCCGAGCGCATGGCGCACGGGTCTCACAAACTGCAGTTCGAGATTGTCGCCGTGTTGGGCCTTGTGGCCTTGTTCACCCACATGCACGGCTTCTGGATTGCGGGACTGCTGTTGGCGCTGATCGACATTCCTGACTTCCCGGGCTGGCTCGGACGGATCGCGAGGGCGGTCGAGAGGATTGCCGGCATGAAGCCCGACGAGTTCCCGGTCGAGGCGCCGCCCGGCAACGCCATCGCAAGTGCATCGGCCGAAAATGCAACCACGGTACCCGGCCAGGCTCAAAGCCGCTCCGCAAAGGACGAGGAGCTGATCCATGCTTGAGCTTCTGCTCTGCTCGGCGCTGACGATTCTTCCTGACTACCTCTACCGACGCTTCGTCCAAGGGAAACGTTTCGGCAGGGAAATAACCCTGTACTCGGTCTGGTTTGAGCTCAGGTGGGGCATCACACTCTGCATACTTCTAACGATTTTGCTGATCACGGTGATATTTTACAATCACCCGTCCACCAGCAACGTGACCTTGTTTTTCAGAACCATTCCGATTCTTCCGGAAACGAACGGTCGTGTTGCGGAAATTTATGTTAACGTCAACGGAGCCGTCGCCAAGGGCGCGCCGATCTTCAAGCTCGACAGCTCCAAGCAGGAAGCCGCGGCCGAGACGGCTCAGAAAAAGATCGCCGAAGTCGATGCCGGAATGGTGGTGGCAAAGGTGGATATCAACAAAGCCGACGCCCAGATCGAGGAGGCCAAGGCCTCGTACCAGCAAGCGATCGACGAGCTGGAGACCAAGCTGGAGCTGAGAAGGCGCAATTCAGGAACCGTGGCGGAGCGCGAAATAGAGAAGCTCCAGGTTTTGGCAGAGGGCCGCAAGGCGGCTGTTACCGCTGCCACGGCGACAAAAGATGCGGCGGAAGCGCGGCTCTCGACCCAGCTTCCGGCGGAAAAGGCCAGCGCCGAAGCGGCATTGGCTCAAGCCGAAGTGGAGCTGGCAAAGACGACCGTACGCGCCGGCGTCAGCGGCCGCGTCGAGCAGTTCGCGCTGCGGGTAGGCGACGTGGTGAATCCCCTCATGCGGCCGGCCGGGGTGCTGATACCCGACAACGTCGGCCGGACGTTGACGGCCGGCTTTGGCCAGATCGAGGCGCAGATCATGAAGGTCGGGATGATCGCCGAGGTCACCTGCGTCTCCAAACCATTCACGATTATCCCGATGGTGGTGACGGACGTGCAGGAGTACATCGCCGCCGGCCAGTTCCGAGGCGGCGAGCAGCTGATCGACCCGCAGCAGGTGACCAAGCCCGGCACATTGATTTCCTTTCTGGAGCCGCTCTACGAAGGCGGTCTCGACGATGTCACGCCGGGCAGCACCTGCATTGCCAATGCCTATTCCAACAACCACGACGTAATTGCTGCAAAGGGCACAGGTTTAATCCGACGACTGGCGCTTCATGCAGTCGATGGGCTCGGCCTCGTGCATGCCTTGCTGTTGCGGATGCAGGCGCTGCTGCTTCCCTTCAAAACCCTCGTGTTCGCCGGACATTAGCGGCTGGCGCGACGGCGGCCGCGCTTACACCGCTGCTCTCGTCGGGTCCTCCAGCGCAGGCGCAATAGTATCTGCTTCGTTGACGCCGTGTGTTTACGGCCGGCTTGCGACCGAAGTGCTCGATGTTGGGTTTAACGGCGATGCCCCGGCCCAATAAAAATGCTGCCGCGTCCGATGCGACTTTGTGCAGGCGACATTGGAATGACGCTGGGCTGGAGTTGACGGCGGCGTGAGCGCGGCGCCGCGTCCGCAGCCTCTCTGCTCCCGGTCTGTGGTCTAGTCGATGATGTGGTAGCCGCCATCGACGTAGAGAGTTGCGCCGGTGATCAGGCGCGCGGCATCGTGCGCGAGGAACGCGGTAGCGACTCCGACGTCGTCGATGCTCACAAGGCTTCGCGCCGGCGCTTTTGCCTTGGCCTTGTCGAGCAACTCGTCGAATTCCGGAATTCCGGATGCAGCACGGGTGGCCAGCGGACCGGGCGAGATGGCGTGGACGCGGATCGACTTCGGACCGAGCTCGGCGGCGATGTAGCGCACCGCGCTTTCCAGCGCCGCCTTGGCCACCCCCATGATGTTGTAGTTTTTGACCACCATCTGGCTGCCATAGTAGGTCATGGTGAACAGCGTGCCGCCGTTGCGCATCAGCGGCTCGGCAAGGTGCGCCATGCGGATGAACGTCCAGCAGGACACGTCCATGGTGGCGAGAAATCCGTCCCTGTCCACGTCGACCACGCGCCCCTGCAAGGCCTCCTTCGGCGAAAAGGCGATGGAGTGCACGACAAAATCAAGCTCGCCCCATTCCTCCGCGATACGTTCGAACACCGCCTCCATCTGACCGGGGGTGCGGACGTCGAGCGGCATGAGGATCGGAGCTTCCAGTTCGCGTGCGAGCGGCTCGACGAATTTCTTCGCCTTGTCGTTGAGGTAGGTCACTGCCACCTCTGCGCCGAAGGCGCGGAAGGCCTTGGCACAGCCCCAGGCGATCGACTGATCGTTGGCAATGCCGACGATGAGGCCTTTCTTGCCTTCGAGAAGTTTGGCCTTAACTTTCGGAATCATGCCCGATCTCTCTTTCTGTTCTGATCACGGAACCTCGTGAGGTTCTTCCGTCACGCGGGCTCGTTCTCTTGGTCCTCAGTGCGGCATTTCCCGCACGTCGTTGGGGACGACGAGTTCGGCTTCTGTCGCCGCAACGATCTCGGCGACGGATACTCCCGGAGCGGTTTCGCGAAGAATCGCACGGCCGTCGCTGAAGGCCACCACCGCCATCTCGGTGACGACCAAGTCCACCGGACGCACCGCCGTGACCGGCAGCGAGCACTGTTTCACGATCTTCGGCCTGCCCTTGGCGGTGTGCTGCATGGCCACGATCACGCGTTTGGCGCCGCAGACGAGATCCATCGCCCCGCCCATGCCCGGGACCATCTTCTTTGGGATCATCCAATTGGCCAGGCGGCCGGACTGGTCGACCTGCAGGCCGCCGAGCACCGTGAGATCGAGATGTCCGCCACGGATGAGGCCAAACGACATCGCGCTGTCGAACGTGCTGGCGCCGGGCAGCGCGGTGACCGGGTGGCCGGCTGCGTCCGTCAGCATGGGGTGTGCCATGCCTTCTTCGGGAGGAGCGCCGGTGCCAACCAGTCCATTCTCCGACTGGAAAAAGAGGTTGATTCCCGGCGGCAAATAGTTCGCGACCAGCGTCGGAATCCCGATGCCGAGATTCACCAGCATGCCCGGCGCGAGTTCCCGCGCAATCCGGCGTGCGATGATGGCCTGCGGTTCCATGCGCGGGCTCACGAGTGGGCGACGAGATAGTCGACAACGGGCGCCGGCGTCATGACGTGATCGGGGGCGAGGACGCCGACCGGAACGATGTGGTCGGCGCTCGCGATCACAGTATCCGCGGCCATTGCGATCACCGGATTGAAATTGCGCGCCGTCAGCGCGTAACTCAAATTGCCCATGTAGTCCGCAAGGAAGGCCTGCACCAGAGCGAAATCCGCGCGCAGCGCCACCTCCAGCAGATACTGCCGGCCCGCCACCTCGATGCGCTGCTTGCCTTCCTCGACCGAGGTGCCGATGCCGGTTTGCGTCAAAACCCCGCCGAGCCCGAAGCCGCCGGCGCGAATGCGCTCGATCAGGGTGCCTTGCGGCACCAGTTCCACCTCGAGTTCGCCGGCTAGCATCTGCCTCTGCGTCTCCGGATTAAGGCCGATATGGCTTACGATGGCCTTGCGCAGCAGCTTGGCGTCGACGAGTTTGCCAATTCCCCGGCCCGGCATGGCCGTGTCGTTGGCAATGACTATGAGATTGCTTTTCTTTTGCCGGACGAGTTCGTCGATCACGCGCAGCGGCGTGCCGACGGCCATGAAGCCGCCGATCATCAGGCTTGCGCCGTCGGGTATCAGCGCTACCGACTTGTCGAGGGGCAGAGGCTGCATGACCGTCTCACGAACTGAGCACCGACCGCGTGCCTACCGAGCCCGCAGTTTTGCGTCGTTGTTCGCTTTAAGTCGTTCGCACCGATCGAAATCGACGGCTTTGATCTGCATCAAGGCGCATGCAACTTTGCTGGCCGCCGAAAACGGCTATTCCATGAACCATCCGTGACTGACCACAATTGATTGTCCGGTCAGCGCGCTGGAATTGAAGGCCGCGACGAACAATGTCGTCTGGGCGACATCGTCCAGGGTGGTGAATTCGTGATCCACGGTGTCCTTCAGCATCACATTGTCGATGACTTCCTGCTCGGAAAGCCCGAGCTCCTTCGCCTGCTCGGGAATCTGCTTGTCCACCAGCGGAGTACGGACGAAGCCCGGGCAGATCACGTTGGCGCGGACACCATGCTCCGCGCCCTCCTTGGCGACCACCCGCGCGAGGCCAAGAAGGCCGTGCTTGGCGGCGACGTAGGGCGCCTTGAGCTTCGAGGCTTCCTTCGAGTGAACTGAGCCGATGTAGATAATGCTGCCGCTACCCTGCTTGTACATCTGCCGCAGCGCGGCGCGGGTGGTCAAAAACGCGCCGTCGAGATGGACCGCCAGCATCTGTTTCCACTTCGCGAACTCAAACTCCACGACCGGCGCGACCACCTGAATGCCGGCGTTGCTCACCAGAATATCGACGGTACCGAACGTCTTGACTACCTTGGCGGTGCCTGCGTCCACCTGCTGCTCGTTGGTGACGTCCATGGCAAGACCGATGGCGCGCTTGCCGCTGGCGTCGATCTCTGCGGCGGCCGCGTCGGCGGCCCTTTGATCCAGATCCGCGATGGCGACTTTTGCGCCCTCGCGGGCAAACACCAGTGCGATCTGCTTGCCTATTCCGCTGGCCGCGCCGGTGACGATTGCGGTCTTGTTCTCGAGGCGCATGGCGTCTCCCTGGAAGCGGCGCTTTCCCACAAGCGGGAGGCGATCGTTCAACCGTTGGCCTGAGTTGCCCTAATCAGTGCTGAGCGGCCCACAAAGCGTCCCGCACCTTTCTTCGGGACGCAGAGTGGCCACTGCCGATTCCAGGCGCTTCGCCTCGTCCTCCAAACCGATCCACCGCAATTTCAGTATCAATCGCGCCCAATCATGCGGCAGTCTTGGCTCATTGAACACCAGATCCTCACTGTGCCGCGGCTCCATCGATCCCTCCTTCTTCTTGTACCGGCGACGCACGCGCTTCCTCCCTGCTCTGCATCGCGCCAATTCCTCGTCCTCAACTACCGTTGAGCGAACGAGTTATGACACCGATGATCTTCTGACCGTCGTCAAACAGGCGTCGTCCATCTTCGGCGGCCATTTGCACGCGCTGCGAGACGCAATCCCGATAGGTTTCCAGGCCCTCGGGAACGGAATGGGTTGCGGTCAGCTTGCTGGCCAGGTTTGACCACAATTCCACCTCCGACTTGACTCGGCTGAGCCACGCCCGGCTTGCTTCCTCGTAGGTGTCCAACAGCTCTTTTTGCAGGTTGAGCACGGCGTCCGTTTGCCGCTTTCCCAGTTGGAAGAGTTGCGTCGGCCCGATTTCTTGTGTCATATGTTCGTGAGGCTTGCCGCCCATCGTTTCCTCCAACCCTGAGATACTATAGAGTTTTCTCCCATGCTGGGATTATAGAATAGTATTCGTAGTTGTCCTTCTCAGCGCTGCTTTGACATAGGTCAAAGAAGTGCTTCTACGTTTTTTTAATCTTGCCGCATCGAAAAACGACGGGTGCCGGTAGTAGCGATTTTAGTCGAAACGATCATTCGCGCCGGTGGTCAAAAACTGGACAGAACGAGAAACGGGAGCCACCATCATGACGTCCGGTCGAGATTCTTCGGCGCCGGGTTCAACTAGCGCGTCGCCGCATCCGGTAGGCCTATTCGCGGCTTATACCGAGTACCTCGTTGACGCGGCGCAGCGTAGCGTATTGTTTTGGGACGTTCTGCGCGAGCGAGGCAACCAGTACCGCGCGCACTTGGCGGAAACCGTCCCGCATGTGCTCGAATACGAGGTCGAGCTCGTCGCCGACGGCCGCAAGCTCGATCGGCCGGTCAACTACGCCTTGGCGCGTGTCGTCCCGCCTGCGGGAATTCATGTCGATCTGACGCGGCGGCCATTCGTCATCATCGACCCGCGCGCTGGCCATGGCCCCGGTATCGGCGGCTTCAAGGCCGACAGCGAGATCGGCGTCGCCCTCAAAGCGGGGCACCCCTGCTATTTCATCGGATTTCTCCCAGAACCGATGCCCGGCCAGACGATCGGGGACATCGCGCAGGCCGAGGCGGTGTTTCTCGAAAAGGTCATCGCTCTGCATCCCAAGGCCGACGGCAAGCCCTGCGTGATCGGAAATTGCCAAGCCGGCTGGGCGGTCATGCTGCTGGCGGCGCTGCGGCCCGAATTGCTCGGGCCGATCATCGTTGCCGGATCGCCGCTCTCGTACTGGCAAGGGGTGCATGGCAAATACCCGATGCGTTACTCCGGCGGCCTGCTCGGGGGCAGCTGGCTCACCGCACTTGCCGGCGACCTCGGCCACGGCAAGTTCGACGGCGCCTGGCTCGTGCAGAACTTTGAAAATCAGAACCCCGCCAACACCCTGTGGACCAAGCAATACAACCTCTACTCAAAGATCGACACCGAGGCGTCCCGCTATCTCGGCTTTGAGCGCTGGTGGGGCGGCCACGTCAATTTGAACGCCGAGGAAATCCAGTTCATCGTCGACGAGCTGTTCGTCGGCAACAATCTTGCGGCAGGCAGAATCCAGACCGCCGACGGCACGGCGATCGACCTTCGCGAGATCCGCTCGCCCATCGTGGTGTTCTGCTCCAGGGGCGACAACGTTACGCCGCCGCAGCAGGCGCTCGGATGGATCCTCGACCTTTATGCGGACGCCAGCGAGATCAGGTCCTACGGACAAACGATCGTCTACACCGTTCACGAGAGCATCGGCCATCTCGGCATCTTTGTTTCCGCCGGCGTCGCGCGCAAGGAGCACGGGCAGCTGTCGAGCAATATCGACCTGATCGATACGCTGCCCCCGGGGCTCTATGAGGCGATCTTCGAGGCCAAGAGCGCGGATACGGCCAACCCGGATCTCGCGACTGGCGATTGGGTGATGCGCTGCGAGGCAAGAACGCTCGACGATATCCGAGCGCTGGGCGGCAACGATGCGGCCGACGAGCGTTGTTTCGCCGCCGTTGACCGTGTGTCGCAGACCAATCTCTCGCTGTACCGCACCTTCATGCAGCCGGTCGTTCGGGCGGCCGCCAGCCCGGCTGCGGCGGACTGGATGCGGCAGCTGCATCCGTTGCGGCTGCAGTACGAGATTTTTTCGGATGCAAATCCCGCCATGGCGTCAGTCGCTACGCTCGCGGACCAGGTCCGCCGTCATCGTCAATCGGCGGCAGCCGACAATCCCTTTCTCGTGCTCCAGGACAATGCGTCCCGTTCGATCGTCGCGGCGCTCGATGCCTGGCGCGATGCGAGCGAGGCGTTCGCCGAGCGGATGTTCTTCGCGGTGTACGGTTCTCCTGCGCTGCAAGCCGCGGTCGGCGTGAACCCGGCCGCCACGCGGCCGTCACGGCGAGCCGTCAAAAGTCAGTTGCATGACGAATTGATGCAAAAGCGGATTGCCGAACTCAAGGGGCGTATTCCGCTCGGCGGATTGCGCGAAGCGATCATCCGCGGGCTCCTCTTTGTCGGCATGGCGCGATCCGTGGTTGACGCGCGCGGCTTCGAAACGGTGCGCCGCATCCGCGAAACTGAAAGCGACGTACCGCTCGCGGCCTTCAAGGCGATGGTCCGCGAGCAGTTCTATATGCTGTTGCTCGATACCGAAGGCGCCCTTGCCGCCATTCCGTCGATGCTTCCGGACGACTCGCGTTCCCGACGGAAGGCGTTCGACCTCATCAAGCAGGTTTTGCGTGCCCGCGGCTCCTATTCGCAGCAGGATCGAGAACGCCTGCAACAGATCGGCCGGCTCTTCGGCGTCGACGAGCCGCTGCTCGAGGATGACGCTGCCACGCGGCAGGGCAAAATACGCCGCGTATCGTGACTGCGACGGTCACGGCTGTTTCAATGCACCGGGCTCTTCCTGCGCCCAGGCCATCAGCAGCTCCCAGGCAATGGCCAGCACTATCGGCCCGATGAAAAGTCCGATGACCCCGTGCGTCAGAACGCCGCCGATGACACCCACCAGGATGATCAGCATTGGTGTCTTGAGTCCGTGCGCCATTACGAATGGGCGCAGGAAATTGTCCAATAGTGTGACGGGCAGCATGTAGGCGGAAAATATCAGTGCTCCGCCGAGGTCCATCGTCATCCAGCTCCAGATGACCAGCGGTCCGATCACGATGAACGGGCCGATCTGGACGATCCCGAGGATCACAACCAGGAAGCTGAACAGGCCGGCGGCGTGAACACCGGCGACCAAGAGGCCGATCCCCACCAGCAGTGCCTGCAGGACTGAAACACCGATTACGCCACGTGCCAGACTGCGGACGGTGGCGCCGGCCAGGCTCACAAATTCATCGCCGCGCCCCCAGGCAATGCGCCGGAAGATCATCCTCACCGCCTTGACCATCGACGGCCCCGGCAGGAGCAGAAATCCCGAGATGGCGACAGCGGCAATGAACTGCAGCATGCTGATCCCCACGCTGCCGGCGTATCCAAGCAGGACGGTCCCCACGGGCTTGAGCTGCGGCGCGATCTGACTCAAAGCCTCCCGCAGGTTCGTGGATGCGAGAAGCCAGATCGCGTAAACCCTCTCGCCGAGCAACGGCCACCCTTTCACGCCTTCCGGAGGTGCCGGGACGGCGATATCGCCGGTGCCCAGTCGCTCCGCAAGTATGCGGACGCTCGCCGCCAGGCTCAGGCCGAGCCAGGTTACAGGTCCGATCAGTATGGCGAGCGTCAGGACGGTGAGGACCAGCGCGGCCAACACACGAGGCACGCGAAGTGTGCCGACCATCCAGTCAAAGGCGGGGTAGAGGAGAACCGCAAGAATGACACTCCAGAGCATAACGCCCAAAAGCGGCTGGAGCAGAATCACGGTCCAATAAGCCAGCAAAGCCAGGCAGGCGATTTGGACGACGAGGTCGACGACCGCCTCATCCAGCGTCTTTGCGTGTTCAGTCTTGCCGAGATTGTCGATCACTGCCGAGCGCTCCTCGTCAGGTGCATATGACGCACGACCGTTGAAATATTCGCCGCCGCCTCAGCCGCACCACCAGGGGTAAACATACTCGGTGGCGTGTGCCTGGACGGCAAGCCCCAACCCCTGCCGTTCGCGCAAGCTCCAAGGGTCGCCGTGCCGGGCCGGCGAATGGCAAACGCATTCTCGACCATTTTATTCAGATCACGATTCAGGCGTCGACGCCAAGCCTGATGATCGCTGACCCCCGATTGTGTCAACCTTGCGCCGCAAGCGCGACCCTGGCCGCTGGAAGCTCTATCTGCGCCGCATCGGGCGATGTGCGCAACACTGCGTTTATTTGATCCAGGTCAACGACATGCCGGAGGCGCGCTATAGGCTGCCGGTTCGTCCTCGTTGAGTAGGAGTTGAGTAGGAGAAGCGTCATGAACAAGCTCAGCTTGATTGGAGTAACGATCGCCGCCGCGTTGCTGTGCACAGCAGCACCGTTTTCGGTTCAGTGGTCGCCGGCAAAAACGCCCTCGTTGTCTCTCGACACGGCTGACGCCAGGGTCGGACGGCCGCTGACGCCGGTGAGCGTTGCCGGCGTCAACCGCAGAATGCATCGTCGCGCCTATTATGGTGCTGCGGCAGTGGCGGGCGCGGCCGCCACCGGAGCCTACTACTATGGTCAACGTGCGTGCGGCTACTACCCGTACCCGCCCTGCTACTAGATCTCCGATGATCGGGCGCGCCGCCAAACAGGCGGCGCGTTCTTTCTTGGCGGTGATGTCTGGGCGACGAAAACAACTACTGCGTCGTGGCGAATTCATTACGTTCTTACGACGAAATTATTACAGCGCTTGCGAGACTGACCGGCAGACAACTTGACGACGAAGCGCCGGGGTGATCTTGTAGCGGCAATCGTCACCGTGGCCTGCGCCTGAGCGGGTCGAGGCAGCAGCAGAAATGTTTGTCGCGTACAAAAAAATACGCGCCGCGGCCTATTACTGTTTTCCTTTTTCTCGTTTGGCCTTTCCGATTTGGCGGACGCGTTGAATTTCTCTTGTTCCGCGAGGCGGTTGCTCCTTGTGGATCTTCTTCCCAGTGGGATCGGCCTGGCGAGATCAATTTTTGGGGAGATCGATTCCGGCGAGATCGATTTGGGTCGCCGGACGTTAGTTTTTCGTGGCGACAGCGAGCCAGATTTTGCGAATATCCGACGCCCCCTCGGAACCATCCCTTAGTAGCATTAATTTTCTTGTGGCGACTTCCGCTGGTCGATGGGTACCACTACCTTCGTAATGCGCAATGGGAGGGGTCATGCTTACGCAACCCGACGTTCGCGGCGCGGCCCCATCTGTCTATCGCGCTCCGCCGCCGCCAGCCTACGTCCTTCGCCGTGCCAGCGAGGCAGCGCCGCTTGCCCCCACCATCCACCTAATGGGGACGGTCGCATCGTATCCGCGCAATAGCGAAATCTTCGGCGAGAGCGATCCCGCAGACTACCTCTACAACGTGATCAATGGCGGTGTGCGAACCTACAAGATCTTCAGCGACGGCCGCCGGCAGATCGGCGGTTTTTATCTGCCGGGAGATGTTGTCGGACTTGAGTTTGCCCGTGCGCGCACCTTCTCGGCGGAAGCGATTGCCGACACGAGGCTGCGCGTGATCAAGCGCGGCGCGCTCGCGGCCCTCGCCGGCCGCGATCCTGAGGTTGCCGGCGAGCTCTTTGCCCTGACCACCCGCGAGCTGCGCCGTGTGCAGCAGCGCATGCTGCTCCTGGCCAAGACCGCGCAGGAGCGCGTCGCGAGCTTTCTCCTGGAAATGGCGGAACGCAGCCTGGGCGGCAATGCCATCGACCTGCCCATGCCGCGCCAGGACATCGCCGACTACCTCGGCCTGACCATCGAGACCGTCTCGCGGACGCTGACATCCTTGGAAAGCTGCGCCGCCATCGAGGTGCCGAGCTCGCGCCACATCGTGCTGCGCAATCGGTCGGCACTCAATCGCATGAACGGCTGAGGCTGTTTTCAGGGCGCTCTGGGCTTGGCCGGCGGCCGGAACAGTCGCGGCAATATCCGCGATCATCGCCGACGCCTTCGCCGTCGGCTTTGCCGACGTGCGGGGCCCGCGGCGATTGCTTTGCTTGCAGTCCGGTTCGGGGCGAAGCGGCAACGGCCGGGGTCTATCGTTTCCGAAAAATGGTCCTCAGTCCGACATTTCCGACGGCCTGAGTGTTTCCACAGTCCAGCGGGCGTGAATCCGGCGACTTGACCCGATGCATGTGCCGCCTTCTAGTCCCGGGAGCATGGTTCGTCGCGAGCAAGCGGAAATCGCCATGAAGCCGGCATCGCAAGCACGCAATGATATTTTTGGCGGCTTGGTATCGGCCGCGGTCGCAATTCCCCTCGCCATGGGCTACGGCATGTTCGCGCTGTCTGCTCTGGGCGAGTATTATTTTGCCGATGGCGCACTGGCGGGTCTCGCGACCGCGTTCGTTGTTGCGATCGTCTGCGTCGTGCTCGGCGACAGGACGACGACCGTCTACGCCCCGCGGATCAACAGTACCTTCTTCCTCGGCATCCTGATTTACGGT
This sequence comes from uncultured Alphaproteobacteria bacterium, assembly GCA_963833665.1. Classification (GTDB taxonomy): domain Bacteria; phylum Pseudomonadota; class Alphaproteobacteria; order Rhizobiales; family Xanthobacteraceae; genus BOG-931. The sequence goes on from CAWHZA010000064.1 coordinate 456,386, forward strand.
CTTGTTCATTCCGATTCGGAGGCCATCGCCGCCGGCGGCACTCCATTCATTCTTGCGATTGCCTTCGCCGTGATGATGCTCGGCGGTGTGCTCGAGGCGCTGTTCGGCCTGGTCAAGCTCGGAACATTGATCAAATTCGCGCCGCAGCCGGTCATGGCAGGGTTCCAGAATGCGGCGGCGGCGTTGTTGTTTCTCGTCCAGATCGGCAACGTCTGCGGGTTCGACCACAATGTGCCTTTCACCCAGGTCCCGGAGCATCTCGCCGCGGTCAAGCCGCTCAGCCTCGTCATTGCCGCAATTACCGTCGCGACGATGTGGAACGCGCGAAAACTGCTGCCGAAAGTTCCGCCGATCATCGTCGCCGTCGCGCTCGGCTGCGCGCTCTATTTCTTGTGCAAGCTCGCCGGTCTCGGCGCCTATCTCGGCCCCGTCATCACCAGTACATCGCGCCCGACCATGGGCTTCACCGCCTTCGACTACTTCCACGGTATGGCGCGGGGCGGCGATTTCTTGGCGTTCATGCCGACGATTCTCGGGGCTGCGCTGGCGCTCGCCATCATCGCTTCGTTTGACGCTCTCCTGTGCGCCAAACTCGTGATTGCGCCTGGAGAGGCGCGCCGCGACGGCGATCGGCTCCTGCTCCGCCTCGGCGTCGGCAACGTCGCCGCCGCGTGCATCGGCGGCATCACCAGCGGCATCAACATCGGCGCCAGCATCACCAATCGGACCTTCGGCGGACGCCGCTCTCTGTCTGTTCTGATCAGTGCGGCGGTCATGCTCGTCGCCGGCGCGTTTCTGTTTCGCTGGCTCGGACAAATGCCCCGAGCCGTGCTCTCGGCAGTGATCATGGTGGTCGCGGTCCAGCATTTCGACTTGTGGAGCCTGCGGCTTGCCGGCGAACTGCGTAAAGGGCCGATCTCCAGCCGCTACCACGTCGTGCTCGACCTCGTGGTCGTCGTGGTGGTTGCCGTGCTGTCGATCACGCTCAACATCGTTTTGGCCGTGTTCGTCGGGGTGGCGATCGCAATTGCGGTGTTCGTCCTGAGGATGAGCGGGTCCGTGATCCGGCGCAGCTATCGCTGCGGCGCCATCCATTCGCGCCGCTCGCGTTTGGCGCCGGAACGGATATTCCTCGAAGAGGCCGGCGAGGCCATTCTGGTGATGGAGCTGCAGGGAGCGCTTTTCTTCGGCACCGGGGAAACGCTGCTGAGCGCAGTGGAGGCCGAACTGCGGCGCAACACGTCATGCGTCATTCTCGACCTGCGCCGTCTGACCGACATCGACAGCACCGGCGCGAATGCCTTGCTGGAACTCAAGACCACCCTTGCGCAGCAGGGGGAGGAGTTTTTGCTCGCTTTGACCGATGGAACGGCAGCCATGGAGCGGCTGGAGCATTTCGGCGTTTTATCGGCTATCGGTGAGGCCAATATCCTTCCCGACATCGATCGTGCCATTGAGCGCGCAGAGAACGACTTGTTGCGTGTGCAGGCGCAGCTCTATCGTGAGGAGATCCCGCTCGCGGAGGTCGGCCTTTTCGCCAAGCTCAATGCGACCGATCTGGCGGCAATCGAGCCCTACCTGCAGCATGCTTCCTACCGGCGGGACGAGGTGATCTTTCGTGAAGGCGACCCGGGCAGCGAGGTTTTCATCGTGACCAAAGGGACTGCAAGCGCTTTTCTCCACTCGTCCCCCTTCAATATTCGCCTTGGGACCTTTGCTCCCGGCACCGCCTTTGGCGAACTTGCCATTCTCGACGCTGGCCCGCACTCGGCCACGGTCATCGCTGACGAGGACCTCGCCTGCTTTGTGTTGACGGCGCCGAACTTCGCAATCCTGACGGAGAAGCATCCGGACGTTGCCGGCCGGGTCTTGGCCGCAATCGGCCGCGAGCTGAGCGGGCGGCTGCGGACCGCCAATCGGACTATCCATCAACTGGAAACGTAGAAGTCGCCCACCGCGGAGCCGACCCGTCCGGTGGCGCCTGTCACGAACAGATGCGCGTTCAAATTTATCCTTCTGAGCGCAACCATTGTCGGATCGCGCGGTAGGCCGCCTGACCGCGGATGAAAGCTGGGAAACAGGATAGAGACGGATCGATCTGGTAGTCCTTCGGCCGGGCTTCACGGCATGAGGTGCTCGAGCGACGCGTCGCGAATCTATCTCGTTTCCGGGATGAGGTTAGACGCGGCCGTTCAGTGCTTCCGCGCGGCCACGAGGAAGCCGATGATGGTTTTCTCGCCGAGCGCCTTGGCTGCTTCAAGTCGGTGCAAGCCCTCGACCAGCACAAAGCGCGCGCCGTCCGGCCGCACCAGGATCGGCGTCTGCTGGCCGTTATCGAGCATGCTGGCCGCGATCTCGTCCACGCGCTTTTGTTCGAGCGTGGCGCGTCGTTTGACCGGCACGTAGATGTCGGCAATTGCAAAGGTCTCGCGCTTCATCATTGCTGACGGGAAAGGATAGCATATAGGCAAGCAACCGTGCGAATTTTCGACTGACGTCGCCGCGGTCGGTCGGCGGAAAAGCGTGCGTTCTGTGGCGCGTCCCTATGGGCAGAAATGGGGCGAAGTCTTTCACGTCTACGGCGCAAATTGGCTACGAAGAACGATCCGTCCGCTCTCTTGATTCGACAGGAGTTCTCACGCTGGACTGGCAGCCGCGCAAATCTTCTCCTATATGCCTGAAAACGATTCGTTTAGTTGAATGCTTGATCCCGTTTGGGAGGCTCGCAGCGATGGTCTGCTTTGACTACAAGGCCCCAACCGAGCTGTTTTCGGCCCGAAAGCGGCTGCCGCGGCGGCAGCCGCTCGGCTACAAGCGGTTTGCACAAGCTGCCGACGCCATCCGGTTTGCTATGGAGGAAGTGCCGCGGGAATGTCTTGCCGGCGCATTTCTCGAAGTCGACGGAGAGAGATATGGCGGCGAGGACATCCGCCGTCTATACGAAAGCGCTGAATATCCCCTCGCGCGTCGGGCTGCGCACTCATGACCGACAAGACGATCGACCTCGATCAGCATCGCGGGATGGCCGCCCAGAAGGCGACGGACCTTCGCCGGCTGTTGGCGGACGTCGAGGCGAACGAGAAGGCATTGCGGCTTGGACGAGATGAACTGGAAAACCACCTCCTGGCGGCGCCGGCAGCGAACTGGCATGAAGCCGTCGAGAAGGCCCGCTATCTCCTCAATCTCTTCGCGGCGACGCCCGCCGGCGAAGATCCGCGCCGACAACAGCTGATTGCGGCGGTGCTTGCGGATTTCAAGCGGCTTTCAGACCAAGACTAAAGGCTGCGGCGGCGGCGACCGCGCAGTTGAGGCGGCTTGGTTGCCTCCTTCCGCTGGATTCCTGGCAGAACCACGCCGGTCAGCTTGCCGCCGATCGGAGGGCCTCGGTGCCTGCCTCCGCACTTTCCGCTGGTGCGCTGCCAAACCGATTTCGCAGTTCGCGAAACGTAATGAGCCGGCGCGCCGTTTCGTCCCACAGCACGAGGCGAACGCATGCCAGAACTCTGGCTCAGCGTGAGCCGGCCGACGTTCGCGAGCTCAGGATGATCGCGAAGAGCGAGCGGCAGACGGTAAAACGGAATTCGGCTGCAGAGGTGATGGACATGATGCACGCCGATATTCGCGGTAAACCAGCGCAGGACGGCGGGTAAGTCATAGTGCGAGCTGCCGTAGAGCGCCGCCGTCGGAAAGCTCCAATCCCGATCTTCAGACCAGGTCGTATGCTCGAATTGGTGCTGAACGTAGAACAGCCATACACCGGCCGCTCCGCCGAGCATGGTGATCGGCAGATGCACCAGCAGGAACGGCCCTACGCCGCCCCACCACATCACGGCGCCCACGACAAGCGCGATTGCAGCATTGGTCGCCATGGTGCTGAACCACGCCCCCCGCCCGGCGGCAGGCCAAGCGGAAGCCGCTGGCGCAGAATGAACAAATACGTGGGCCCGACACCGAACAAAACCATCGGATGGCGGTACAGGCGGTACCCGAGCCGCCGCCAGCGCGACAGCGCCAGATATTCGCGCACGGTGAGAGTGTCGATGTCGCCGACGCCGCGGCGATCAAGATTGCCTGACGTCGCGTGATGGATGCCGTGCGCACGCCGCCAGAAATCATAAGGCGTCAGCGTGAACACGCCGAGCACGCGGCCGACCCAGTCGTTGGCCAACCGATGGCGAAAGAACGACCCATGGCCGCAATCGTGCTGGATCATGAACAAGCGCACCAGAAATCCCGAGGCAGGAACGGCCAGCAATAAATAAAGGCCGTAACCGATGTGCAGCGAAAACCACATCAGCAGCCAAAGAATAACAAAAGGCACCACCGTAATCAGTATCTCCACGATGCTGCGCCCGTGATCCGGCTCGCGATAGTGCGCCAGACTCTGGGTCAACGCCCGCAGATCGGTCACAGCTGGAACTTGTTGGGCTTTCCGACCGGTCACAATTCTCTCCAAGGTTGACAGTCGCCGATCTACGAAGGCGACTGGACGTGATCTCGTTTCAGGCGGCGGAACCGCGCAGCTTCCTGCGCAGCCGGAGCCGGCTTCGGTGGCGGCACGCTCTTTTTGCCGCACTATTCAGAGCGGCTGGCGCGATCGAGCTCGCTGGCAGCCGGCAACAGCCGGATCGCGCATATCACTGATGCCTGTGAACGGTGACGATGCGGCCCGACACGACATCAAAAATCCGTCGCCGAGAGCTCATACGATCCTTTCCGCCCGCGCTTGTAGGCCCTCATGGCCGCCGCGTAGATTTTGGCCCGATTGGCATCGAAGGCGAGAAGCAAGCTCGCGTTATCGTGCCCCACTTTCGGTTGGAGCCGCGTCAGCGCATCTTCGGTCACAAAGAACGACCATTCCATCGCGCTGTCGTGTCCCCAGAACCGCACGGCGCGCCGCGTCGGATCGAAAACTCGGCTTTGGTTCGGGAAACTGAGCACGGTTCGCCGCCGCCTATTCACTCGATGCTGGCAATCCAGCACTTTCGCAGGCCTTCGGAATCTCGGGCCCACCAATAATTTGCTTCTGGATTGTGTCCCGACGCTTTGAACGTCTTCAGGTGTTTCTTGACCGCGGCCAACGCCTCCTCGCGCCTGGAGTGGCGGCGACCGACCTCCGCCGCCTGCGTTGAATTCCCTTTCAGCTCAAGAATCTTGAACATTATCGGCTTCCTTCCGGTGCCCCTGCAGTTCATTACGTCGCGCGAGCCGTTTCGACGACGTCGCGGGAGAGTTCATGAGGCGCACTGACGATAACGTCGCGGCGCGACATGACGACCGGGACCGTGGGCGCTTGGATCGGGGTCGACGTGGCGTGTTCTTCTTCTGCGATTGTTCGCGTAATCGCGTCGTTAAGGCCGAAGCCATCGAAGGAGGTCAAGGAAGAGCTTTCTGTTTGCGCGCCGATGCGACCGTCGATCGAGGCGTCACGGTCAGCAGTGCGGTAAGGACACCTCGCGCGACTAGGTGCCAATGAAAATGTAAAGAGCGAGCCAGAGACCGTTTGACGGGAATCCGCACACGCGGCTCGCAGGAGCCGAACGGGCTTGCGTTTTACATGGGGCATAGATGTGTTCGTTTCAAGGCGCATAGCCATGCGCCATGCCGGGGTGCTTCGTGCTTCCATCCGGGTAGATGCCGGCACCGCTGGGCCAGGCGGCACGATGGTGCAGCTAACGGCTTGTGTTTTGGATTTTTGGATTTTTCCGGAACTTTCAGCGCCACTGGTGTCGGTCAAGCCATTTGTTGATCAGGGAATGAGCCACCGCTTCCGCCTGCTCGCGGTTGCCGTTTACGACTTTTCCGGTCATTTCAATGTTCCCGGGATGAATCGCTATGACCCATTGGTCTCGCTCAATCCCAGTGCGGACGGTATATCGTATACCTCTATGCTCCATAGCGACATGTTGCACTCAAATTCGAAACTTAGCAATGCTTTGCGGCCAACCTGGAGACGCGCCGAACCTCGTGAACAAAGCCAACATTTGCCGGGATGAACCGGACGAGATGCTTCGGTAATTTGTTCCGGACATGGCGGCCCTAATTGCGGGTCCTCGACCTGCCGGTCCAGCAAAATCACGAAGGTCTGACCGTCAATCTCAAGGCGGCCGCCCCATCTCGATGGATAAGCTCGATCGGTCGGCGACCAATCATCTGATGGAACGGCTTTTCAGGTCGGAACGGCTTGCGTGATGCGCGGCCCGCTTTCTGCTGGGCGCGCCGAGAAGGCGGAAAGCCTTAGTAGCCGGATAGATAGCTTTGCAGCGGAGGAAGCCCGGCCGATGAAAAGCTTGCGCGCTTACACCGGCTTGTTGAGAACGGATTGACGAAACTCGATGACGTGCTGAGGGACCGCCTCGCCGTCGTTAAGGCACAACGGGACCGCGCAAAAGGCGCTGGAGCGCGCAAAAGAGCTTCGGCTCGTCAAATCCGAAGCGATCCGCCGTTGACCGAGCGCCTCAGCCGCATGGTGAAAGAGACCTTCACAACTGGCTCGGTGCCTTCCGGAAAGCCTGCGTGCAGCCATCGCCACCATTGAGGTTGATGACCGCCAAGTCCGGATGCAGGGAAGCAAAAACGTCCTTGAGAAAGCGATCCTTGCGAGCCACAACGCGCCGTCCCGGTGTTCGCAGACGGGTACTAAGTGGCGCGCCCGAAGAGATTCGAACTCCTGACCCCCAGATTCGTAGATTGATTGTCTGACGTTTCCCGGTGTCCCCTGCTGGCCCTGGACGTTCCGAAATCCTTGATTCTACTGCATTTCATAATTACCGTCGTTTCCCAGTGATTCTCCGAATTCCCCGACCGGTGGCGATCCGGTGGCGACACAGCGATTACCGCCGTTTTTGTAATTACGAAACTGCTGGCCTCGAGCACAACCGTGGCGACACGGAAACTGACCAAGAAAACCATCGACGCGCTGCCGATCCGCGACCGGGTCTACATCGCCTATGATAACGTCTTGCCGGATTCGGCTGTCGCGTGACGCCGAACGGCGCGCGCAGCTGGATCGTCGAATACCGCCCGCATGGCGGCGGCCGCAGCGTCGGCAAAAGGCGGATCACGCTCGGGTCGGTTTCGGTGTTGACCCCCGACCAGGCGCGCGAGGCCGCGGGCGACGTTCTGGCAAAGGTGCGTTTCGGCGACGACGCGCCGCACGACCGCGCGGCCCGCCGCTCATCGCCGATGCTTGCGGAGCTCATTACTGAGTTCATGAACGAAGAGATTCGTCCCACCCGCAAGCCCGGCACCGCAGCCCTCTACGACATGTACTTCCGGGTGCACGTGCGGCCGGCTCTGGGGACCAAACGCACGCGGGAAGTGACCTCGACCGATGTCGGCAAGCTTTATCGCAAGATCGGCACCAAGACGCCGGTCACCGCCAACCGTGTCGTTGCTCTTCTTTCCAGCTTGTTTTCCTGGGCGGCGGGTCGCAGCAAGGTTCCCAAGGATCTCAATCCAGCGCGCGGGATCACCCGCTACCGCGAGCAGGGCAGGGAGCAGTTTCTGTCGAGCGAGGAACTTGCCCGATTGGGCGATGCGCTGCGCGAGGCCGAGACCGTCGGCGTGCCTTGGATTATTGATGAATCGAGTCCCAAGGCAAAACATGTTCCCAAGGACAATCGGCGCACCAAGGTCTCGCCTTATGCCACCGCGGCGCTGCGCCTTTTGCTGTTGACCGGCTGCCGTCTCCGCGAAATCCTAAATCTGCGCTGGGAGGAGTTCGATCGCGAACGCGGCATGCTGCTGCTTCCCGACAGCAAGACCGGTCGCAAACCGGTCATTCTCTCTGGTGCGGCCATTGCGGTGCTTGAAGGCATTCCGCGCGCCGGCGACTACGTCATCTGCCGGCTTGCGCCCCGAAAAGGCCCGACGGGATTTGAAGCGTCCGTGGGAGGCCATCCGCCAGCGTGCCGCATTGGGTCCAATTCGGCTGCACGATCTGCGGCACACCTTTGCCGCGACCGGTGCCGGCAGCAATCTCGGGCTCCCGGTTATCGGTAAATTGTTGGGGCACAGACGTGCCGAGACCACAAGCCGCTATGCCCACATCGCGGCCGATCCGCTTAAAACCGCAGCGGACGCGATCGCCTCCAAACTCGCTGCCAAGATGGGGGAGCCGGCAGTTGCTGCGAAGGACGGTGGAAAAGTCATTGAGGCCGATTTTAATCGGGGGCGGAAGTGAGCCGACCGGCCAACCCAAGCCACCAGTTGCCTGCAATCTCGCCGGAACAGAAGCGCGTTGGCGAGGTCTCCGACGACCGTCTAGTAAAGTCGCTTCGCGTTTCGAAAAAAATGCGCCCATTCGCTAGTCGGATGCGCATGCGGGTCGGCGACTTGGATCTTAGCGATCCGGCAACGGCCACCGAATTTGAGCGCTGCAGCGAGATCATGAGGAATATTCTCATAAAAAAGAAAATCTCAAGGAAAGATGCCGACAGGATTATTGCACTGACATTCGAAGCGGCTTCCGATCATCAACTGGAAAGCTTGCGGCGGGATCGATTTGTCGACGACTTTGAACGATCCAAGAATGATCTATCGCGCCTCATCAAACAAATTGATCATCTGGCGAACGCGATATCCGCGCTGCCACCAATGTCCGTGGGAAAACTCAACAAGATTATTGCCAAGCAGAATTGGTTGTATTTCGATACGGAAATGTTTTTCGAGCTTATGCACGTGATGCAGGACGCGCTGTCCGTACTATCCCCAGCCCGCGCAGCAAACAAAGCGCGCTCGGCTATCGGTGAAACACTTCGAGCTTCGAGGGACCCTGCAGTAACCCAGGTTGAACGCACCGCCCCGCCGGCAATAGCTGAACTATGGGACATCATGCCAGCCGAAACGCGGACGCAAGTCGAGGCCGATATTCAACGCTGGACACCGCCGAAGAGAGGTCAGGTTAGTTCGTTTTTGAATTGCCTCATCGCCCTATTAAGAAAATATCGGCCGAAGGTGAGCACGAGGCGGCGGCCATCGATTAAACGGCGCTATCTGCAAAAGACCGGAAAAATCTGGCGCAGCTTCGGATTGAACGTTGGCCGTGCCCACTACGGAGCTAAAAGTGAAAGTGCCGAAAGCCCGTTTCAGCACTTCGCCCGCTTGGCACTCTTGGCTGTGGGCGATTCCTCCGGTATCTCGGTCCGACAAATCGTAAACCTCCAGTCGAAACTGCGGCGGGAGCGCAATACTCACCCTAAGTGACTGGTATGTTGGGTTTTTTGAAAGAAGATTTATCTGAATTCCGAGCCATAAAGCGATTGGCGGGTTGGACGTATTTTAAGTTCCAGAAAATCAACTGGAGCTCCCTTATGTCACATATCAGTTACCTCCGGCGCAGAGCTGCTGCCGAATATCTGCGTGGAAACCGGGGCATCCCGACCAGCGAAAAGACGCTGGCAAAGCTCGCCTGCATCGGAGGTGGCCCCGTCTACCGCCTATTCGGCAAAATCCCCCTTTATTTGATCGCTGACCTCGACGCCTACGCCGACGCCAAACTCAGCAAGCCGGTTCGCTCAACCTCCGAATATGGGGACCGGTCGATGAGCCGGGAAACTGCTTTCCCTATCCTGCTCACCCCGCAGGAAGCGGCCAAGCTTCTTAAGGTCAGCCTCTCGTGGCTTGCAAAGACGCGCATGCACGGCGACGGCCCGCCGTTCATGAACGTCGGCCGGTCCATTCGCTACACCGAGACCGTCCTACTTCATTGGATCAAGTCCCAACAGCGTCTGTCGACGCGTGAGCAGTAATCGTGACCCTCGTTGATAGGTAGGAAGTATGACCGAAAGCGCACACCAGGCTTCTGCCAGTTGTGGTCCATGAACCAATAATAATCGTCCATCAAATACATCAAGATACATCGGGAGTAATGAAGTAAGACCAAAGTTAGGAACAAATATAGAAGTATATGCGCGCAATAATACGGTGGCGTATTCCTAAATAGCCACTACATCTACTTCGGTACATCCCCATCAACCAGGAGGAAGGAGGACTTGATCCTAATGAGTGAAAATGTCGTGCTGATCGAAAAGTCCTTTGCGGATGCGATCGCGATGATCGCCGCTGCGCAGGAGTTGCCGGAGGAAAAGCGCCGGCACTGGGCGACATCGTTGCGCCAAGTCGCCAAGGCTCTGGACCGCCCTTTGGAAGTGATTCCCGCGCGCTACAGCGCGGTTCGCGCCGACCTCATCAACCTGCACGAGGTGCCGGCGGGGCTCACTGCCAAGACGCTGCAGAACCACAAGAGCAACACGAAAAGCGCGCTGCTCTACCTGGCGCGCGAGAAGGAGTGCCCGAGTACGGTGCGCCGCTGATGGAGGAATGGCAGGCGCT
>CAWHZA010000065.1:0-89130 GCA_963833665.1 uncultured Alphaproteobacteria bacterium
TCCTGTGATCTCAATCACATGTTCGCAGCACGACGCGCGTAAAAAAAGGTCGTCCGGGCCAACTGCCCCCACGCGCCGAGGCCCTGTGTGAGCGGAGGAGGCGCTGCTTGAGGGAGCCTGCCCCGGCCGCAGACACCGTTTACCATAGCAGACCGTTTGTGCGCGTGGGTTTTGTGGCGCTGTTTGGTCTTCGCAATTTTTTGCCCGATCAGGCATTCCCCGATCACATCGCGATTGAGGCAGAAGGCCGTGCAGGGGGAACGCAGCGCATCGCCCGTGTGTCACGCTGGCTCAGGAACGGACAACGGTCCTTGGCCGGGCTCACCCGAAACGGTGACAAATCCGCCCGTCTTTGGACTCGTCTCGGAGCTTCCCGACCTTGGCGGATCGACGGGCTGATCTTCCGGCGGCGTGAAATCCTGGCTGAACGCAAGCTCTCCCCATGCCTTTGCCATTTGACGAAAAGCTAGACGAGTTGCTTCGTCGCGGCTTTCTTCCGCCCAATGTCCGCACTCCGCCGCGATTTTCCAACACTCGTCGGCCGATGATTGCATGGCACTACTCTATGCGATTGCCGCCTCGCCGGTGCGGAGATTGTGCACCAACGAGCGGGGTGCTGGTAGAGCGACGGTTTCAGCGCGCAACGCCGGCGCGGCGCTGACGGCATGCGCGTGCCGGGTGTCGCGCCAACGGACAAATAATTGCCCTTGCAGCCCCGACTGGATTTCGCCGGCGGCTGGCCGGCTGTCCCCGTGTTCGATGGACGCTTTCGTGCCGATTCCCAGCACTGCGCCGGCGCCCTTGCGCTCTCCGCTAGGTCGCGGGGGCCGAAACGGCGAGGAGATCCCGGTGGCTCGGTGCAAGGAGGGGCCGACTGGGGACTCTCCAAGGGCTCTGGGAGGAGGATATGGATGAGCGGCCTGAGACATAGGTGACAGGCCGTACCGGACACCATGGGTAACACTTTTCGCCTTTGGACGAGACACCACGCCACCGTCAACGATGTCGAGAGTGCCGCTGCCCTCGACCATGAAGGCAGTGCCGTTTCCGACGATGGAGGAGACGACGGCCGATTCCGCAGGGGATCGTGCTGGTGGTCGTCGCAAGGTGTTTTCGCCGGCCACGCGACGCGTGCCGATAGCGCGCACCCGAAATACTGCCGTCCCCCGCAGGCAGCTTGATTGAAGCACCCTGCGTTGCCTAGCTGCGCCCGCCTTGTCACATATCACGTCAATTCAGTAGGCTGCGTTTTTGAGCTCAGAAGCCACCATGTCGCTCCTTGCGATTTCGGGGGCGGCCCGGTTGTATCCGCGCCTTGCCGCCTCTTCCTTGATTTTTCAAGCCCAGGCAACTTCGCAACCACGCTTCTTTCAGGGAAGGCAGACGCATGGAACGATTACGGGCGGACTATTGCGTGGTCGGCGCCGGGTTTGCCGGCCTTGCGGCGGCGCGCCGGCTGCGGGATCGCGGAAAATCCATCGCGCTGCTCGAGGCGCGCGATCGCGTGGGCGGTCGCGTATGGAACCGGACGGCCGCGACGGCACCGTCGTCTCCGTGGGCGGCACCTGGCTCGGTAAACGGCAAGATCGCATGTTCGAGTTGTGCCGCGAGCTCGGCGTGAAGGTCTATCCTCAGTTTGAACGCGGCGACACCGTCATGCATCTCGACGGTGCGAACGGCGTTACCGAGGCAATCCCAAGATCGAGCCCTTTGGGCTGGTCAGTCTGGGGCTCGCGTTCTGGCGGCTCAATCGCATGGTGAAGCGCCTGCCGATCGAGGAGCCTTGGAAGGCGAACGGCGCGCGAAACGCTCGGACTTCATTGACGCTCGGTGCGTGGGTCGGTTCGCGATGGAACGTGCCGTCGGCGACGGCGCGAAAGCTGGTGAACGCGGCGATGACGACGCTGTTTTGCGTCGATCCGGCCGAGGTTTCGCTGCTTGGTTCATTGGTGCTCGCTCGCGGCGGCGGCAGCTTTGAATATCGTCGACTCCACGAATACCGAGACGCACCTGGTAGACGGCGGAGCGCCGGAACTGGCTGTTCGCCTGGCCGCGAAGCTTGGCGATGCACTCCACCTCTCGTCGCCGGTCCGGTCGATCAAGCAAAGCGACGCCGGAGTGGAAGTTTTCTCCGATCGGCTGACGGTCGACGCGCGGCGGGTAATCGTCGCGACACCGCCTCTCCTGGCCAGCCGGATTGAGTACGATCCGCTGCTGCCGGCAGCGCAGTCGCAACTGCTTCGGCGCATGTTGAGCGGATCGATCGTGCGCGGCATCACGATCTACGACGAGCCGTTTTGGCGCAACGACGGGCTGAGCGGCATGAGCGTCGCTCCCGATTTGCCGGTTCCGGTCGCGCTCGATCAATCGCCGCGCTCTGGCAATCCCGGCGTTCTCGCCAGTTACATGCTCGGACCGCAAGCGGTCAGGGCTGCAGGGCTGGACCCCGTGGAACGACGCGACATTTGGCTGCGCGCATTGGCGGTGCGGTACGGCCCCAAAGCGTTATCGCCAAGGGCCCATCTGGAAACCGATTGGTCCGCGGAACAATGGTCGCTCGGCGGCATGATCGCCCATTTTGCTCCGGGCGTTCTCACCAACTTTGGCCACGCACTGCGCGAACCGGCGGGACGCATTCACTGGGCCGGCGCGGAACGCGCTACCGAAATGCACGGACTGATGGAAGGAGCCGTGCGCTCCGGCGAGGCCGCGGCCGACGAGGTTGTTGGCGATGCGGCGTAGTAGTAACGGACTGCCGTTCGCCAGTCCCAACGGGCCCTACAATCTCTCCCGCCTGTCGGTCTGGTGGCTGCGGCTGGGCATCGCCATCGAGCGCATCAAGCGCGGCCACCCGCAGACCTTCGACAATCCGTTCCGCACGAGATTGTCACCCATGTCTTGGGTACGTTCTGTCACGCATGTCTCCGGGCCGGACAACACTGAGTATTGGTGGGCGGTGACGGGATTCGAACCGCCGACGTCCTGCGTGTGAAGCGGTACGGCGCGCGGACAAGGGCAGACATCCCCAGACAATAGACCCCGCGCAAACCTCCCGTATTTCTGGCGAAACCCGCATTTGTACAGGGGTTTGCCGGGCCTGTCGCTCGACAGGGCCAGACACGGCCAGCCTATTTTACCCCGGCGTTACCCGGAAACATCCGCCTTTCCGAGGGGGACACACACCATGGCAAAGCTGACGATCAAGAGCGTGGAAGCGGTAACGCCGACTAAGGATCGACGCGAGATCCCTGACGGCTATCTTCGGGGGCTGTACTTCATCGTGCAGCCCAGCGGGGCGAAGTCGTGGGCGGTGCGCTACCGGCATGACGGACGGCCGCGCAAATATACGATCGGCAGCTATCCAGCGTTCGACCTCAAGGCGGCACGGGAGGCGGGCAGCAAGGCGTTGCGCGACGCGGCTGAGGGACGCGATCCGGCAAGCTTGGAGAAGAAGCGGACGGCAGACAGCGTTGACGCCGCGTGGAGCAATTCATCGAGCGGCATGTAAAGCGCAATTATCGCCCGAAGCCGATGAAAGAGGCCGAGCGCCTGCTACGCGCTGCACGCTGTGAAACGCGTGGGGTAGCCGGAAGGTTACCGAGATCAAGCGCACCGATGTCCGCAGGGTGCTGGAGGGGATTGTTGCGGACGGTGCGCCGATCGCGGCCAATCGAGTCCACAGCATAGTCCGCAAGTTTTTCAACTGGTGCGTGGAGCAGGAGATTATCGAGGTATCGCCGTGCGCCGGGTTGAAGCCGCCGGCAGGCAAGGAAGGCTCTCGCGACCGAGTGTTCAGCGACGACGAGCTGCGGTGCGCATGGCAGGCCGCCGCAAGGCTTGGTGCGCCCTTCGGTGCCATGGTGCAATTGTTGATCTTGACCGGCCAGCGCCGTGGCGAAGTGGCTGGGATGGAGTGGGCCGAGCTCGACCTCGAGCGGCGCCTCTGGAGCTTACCGCATGAGCGGGTGAAGAATGATCGCCGGCATGAGGTGCCGCTATCACCGCAGGCTATAGCAATCATCGAACGGCTGCCGCGCATTAGCGACCACTTCGTGCTCTGCTGAACGCTGAGTCGCCCCTCAACGGCTTTGGCAAGAACAAGGGCCGCCTCGACGATCTATCGGGCGTAGCGGATTGGGTGTTGCACGATCTGCGCCGCACCGTCGCCAGCGGCATGGCGCGGCTCGGTATCGGTCTCGCGGTGATCGAAAAAGTTTTGAACCATGTCAGCGGCTCATTCGCCGGGATCGTGGGCGTCTACCAGCGGCATGAGTTTGCAGAGGAGAAACGCGCGGCCCTGGAGAAGTGGGCGGAGCACGTCGAGCGGCTGGTGAAATAAGGCGAGCAATCAGCACCGAGCCGCCGCCACTCTGCTTGAGCTTAAAAGAATTGAACTGTTGAAACAATGCGCAATAATTCCAAATTATTTGGATTCTGTTTCGTTGATTTCTCAAACAAACCTCGCGCGCCGTCAAAATTATTTGGGTATTAAGCCCCTGTGGAACCCCGGGAAAAAGCGTTTTAGACGGCGATCCGCCCTTGCAGCCCGACGGCGTTGCGATATTTGTTCGGGACTTCGACGAGGAGTTCCGCTATGACCAGGAAGCTACCAGCCCGCGCTCTTTGTGAGCGATATCAAATAAGCGACAGAACGCTCGATCGATGGACCGAGGCCGGCGTTCTGCCGCCGCCCATGTACATCCGCGGCCGAAGATATTGGGATCAGGAGCAAATCGAACAGCTCGAGCGGGAGCGCATGGCGAAGGCGGTCGCCGGCCGGGAGGCTGCGGCATGAGCGATGATCTTGGGAGGGTATTAGACGAGCTGCTCAAGGGGGCTGTTACCCAGGAGCAAAGAAACGAAGTTTGGGTGGCTCTTCTTGAGGCTCTTAAAGAGGTTTCCGACGACGAAGAGTGGGCGCAGTTTAGAAGAATGCTTGATGAAATAATTGCTAAAAAAAGCACCAATTAAAGCCATGGAGCAATTTGAAACCTGTTCCAAAAAGCCCGGTCGGGGGATGGCGAGGCGGTCGCTGGACCTGATCGGGGCGATGCACACGATCGCGGCCGCCGCGCAGCCGATCACCGGGCGAGGCATTGGCTACAAGCTATTCACCGCCGGCCTGATTGAGTCGATGTCGCGATCGGAAATGCAGCGGGTTTACCGCCTGCTCAAGGAAGCCCGCGAACGCGGGATAGTCCCCTGGGACTGGATCGTCGACGAAAGCCGTGGGGTGGAGCGGCGTGCAAGCTGGGACGACCCCAAGGAATTTGCGCGCGCCGCTATCAAGCAATACCGCCGCGACTACTGGAACCAGCAGGACGTCCGGGTCGAGGTCTGGTCCGAGAAGGGCACCATCCGCGGCGTGCTCGCGCCCGTGCTCGACGAATATGGTGTCGGG
Organism: uncultured Alphaproteobacteria bacterium; assembly: GCA_963833665.1. Classification (GTDB taxonomy): domain Bacteria; phylum Pseudomonadota; class Alphaproteobacteria; order Rhizobiales; family Xanthobacteraceae; genus BOG-931. The sequence goes on from CAWHZA010000065.1 coordinate 5,402, forward strand.
TTCCGGGTCATGCACGGCTTCGGCAGCGCCACCGAGGTCTACGGGGTCGCGCAAAATTGTGACGGCCGGCCGCTGATAGTCCTTTATGTCGGCGATTGGGACCCAAGCGGACTGTGCATGTCCGAGCTTGATCTGCCGGAAAGGCTTCAAAGATACGACGGCGAGCATGTGGACCTGAACCGGATCGCGCTCGAGCCGAACCAGTTAACCGGCCTGCCATCGTTCCCGGCGGCCGACAAGAAGAAAGACCCGCGTTACGACTGGTTCGTTCGAAACTACGGCACGCGGTGCTGGGAGCTGGATGCGCTCGACCCCAATGATCTGCGCACCTGTGTCGAGGAGAAAATTCTGGAGGAGATAGAACCTATAGCCTGGGAGCGCTGCAAGGTTGTGGAACGCGCCGAGCAAGAATCGTTGCGCGCGGTGATGACGAAATGGTGCGCGCCTGCCTAGTAAGTTTGCGGCAATTCAATTTGAGTTTCTGTTGATTGCGTCTGCGCCCGGCGGTCTTCCGGCAATTTGTAGCAACCGCGTTTCTTGAAAAGAGTGGCCCCGCAGCGCGGCAAACGCCCGGGGCCATTAGAAGGGAAACCCATTTCAGCAATGAAACATGTACCTACGCCTGCGCCGGCGGTCAAGCCCGATTATCGGGAGGACACCCCCGGCGAGCGCGATTTGGTTTTGAGCAGCTTGCGAGTTGCCGCGACAAGATCGCGTCTTACCACAAACATTCTCGACTCGGTTGGTGTTGCCCTCAGACAAAAGCAAATCGACTGCACCGGTGCCCTTGCGTGGCTCCGGGATGAAGGGTTGCTCGATTATCTGCCGCCGTTTGGTCCGGGGCTCTCGACATGAGCTCCATGGGATAGCGGCCTATACGATGACGAGGACGAGAACCCTAAGCAAATGGTCGATCGGTGGGAAAAGACACATCCGCCGAAGCGCCCCAACGGCAAGGCGCCCATTATCAGCTTGCAGAGCGGCGCACAGCTCGACACGCCAGCATCTCTGATCGAGCCGTTGCCATGGCTCGACATGTCGGCCTGGGACGATGAGCCGGCGCCAGAGCGCAAGTGGGCAATCAGGGATCGCGTGCCCCTCAATCAGGCCGGTCTATTTTCCGGCGAGGGCGGCACGGGCAAGAGCATCATCGAGCTTACCAAGGACGTTGCGCACGTCACCGGCAAGGATTGGCTGGGCTCACTGCCTGAGGCGGGGCCGGCGTTCTATATCGGCGCGGAGGATGACGCCGACGAAATTCATATTCGCCTGGACGCCATCGCCAGGCACTACGGCGTCACATTCAAGCAACTAAAGGATGGCGGCCTTCATGTGCTTTCGATGCTCGGGCAGGATGCGACGCTTTGCACCGCGTTCGGTAAGGGCGGCAAGGTCGAGGTAACGCCGCTCTATAATCACCTCTACGAGGCCGCCGGCGACATCAAGCCGAAGAATATCAGCATCGACACGCTCAGCCGCGCTTTCGCCGGCAATGAGATCGATCGTGTGCAGGTGTACGCCTTCGCGATGCACATGCAGGCGCTGGCGAAGGTCGCGGGCGGCTCCGTCACCGTCTTAAGCCATCCAAGCTTGGCCGGCATCTCTTCCGGCTCTGGCATCTCCGGGTCGACAGCGTGGCATGGAGCCTTCCGGTTCCGGCAATACCTCACCAGCATCAAGCCAAGCGATGGCGAGCAGCCCGATAGCGACGTTCGCGAGCTGCAGTTCAAAAAGAACCAGTACGGGCCGCTAGGCGAGTCGGTCGCTGTTCGCTATCAGCGCGGCCTATTTCTGCCGGTCGCCGGAATGTCGAACCTGGACAAGCTGGCGCGTCAACAAGGGGCCGACGAGGCTTTCTTGGCATTGCTCGCACGGTATGAACGGGAAGGGCGCAACGTCAATGATAGACCGACGGCAAACACCTACGCCCCGACAACCTTCAGCAAAGAGAAGGAAGCTAAAGCCGGGGGTATGCGCAAGCTAGACCTGGAAGACGCAATGCGGCGCCTGTTCGAGGCCGGCAGATTTACGTCGAACACTACGGCCCCCCGTCGCACCGACATTCGCGCCTTAGGCTAGGAAGGAAGGGGCTGCACGATGGAGAGGGCTAGGCGAGAAGCCAAGCGCCCAGGCGCGCGGGCTTCCTGCCTGCCCGCTCGGCAGGGGGGGTATGGGGGAGCGAACACACCCTGCGGACAGGGTGCGGACACCATGCGGACACCCATGCGGACACCCATGCGGACAGGGCCCCCTCGCCCGCAAAATCCCGCCCGTGGCTGCTATCCGGCGGAAAACCCGGCTACCGCGCCGGCAGACTGCATGTTCAGATACGGCGGGCATTCGCAGCCAATCCTGGCCAGCAACTTCCTACGGGCGTCCTGCTCGCCCACTGCTACCCGAGGCTGGATCGTTATCCTCGCGGCCACTATCGCCATGTGTGGCGTGCTGCGTCGAAGATTTGCACGTGCCTGGGCCGCATGCCGAACGTGAGGGGGCGACCTAATCTGTGGCAGCTAAAGACTGACAATCTGCTTCTCAAGCAGAGTTCCGATCGTGCATAAATCCGCTATATTCAGGCGCTTACGGTGTGCTTGGCTTTACAGGGGTAACAGGCAGGGTAACTGGAGGGGTATTTTCGGGGCAGAAATGGCGACCCCGACCGTCACCTGCGTCTGAAAGGGCGGCCGGGGCCTGAGGAGCATTCCGCGGGAACGGTTGAGCCCCTCGCCGGGCAACATAGGCGCGTCAATGGGGCGTGAAAAGCCAGAAGCCCCGCCAAAGCACGCAACGCAGCGGGGCTTCCGGTGGCTGTCAGGATCAATTGGGGTGGCTGGCGATGCAGAGCCAACCATCCAACGGACGGGTCTCGGGGCATAAGGGCGAGCGGCTCCCGTCCGATCCACCAACGCCGCTGTGGCGTCCTAGTTCCGTGGCGTTGCCCCGTGCTGACTTCAGGCGTGGCCGCTGGTGCGTTTTGCTGGTCGGCTGCTACCTGAGGGACGGCAAACTGTAGGGTGCACCAGTGAGTGTTTTTAAGTTGCTGTAACCGATCCCGCCACACCGCGAGGGGCTGGACGGCGTACGACCAACACGACCGACCCATCGGCACCAACGTCTATTTCGCCCAGCCAGACGCGGCGGTCAGCAAGCTTCGCTCGTTGGCCGCCCGCTCGACCTGAAATGCCCCGCAATGACTCAGAAACGGCCGCTGGTGCGTTTCGCTGGTCGGCGGCTATCAGACAACCTCAGCAGTAAAGGCCGCTGGGCGGGCTTCAGAACGGAATGATATCCTCCCAAGATTGGCGATCGCTCGACATCCTCAGCTCATGACGGATAAGAGCGCGGTTTCGCCACTCGATAAAATAGCACTTAAATCCATTCCAGGTGGGTGCGCGAAACGGATGGAATGTTCTGTTCATAACCTTCCTCCAACACCTGCCGCCCCACGTAAACTAATCTCCTGTGTTGCAATGTCTGTGACGTGCGGCACAAAAATCACAGTTCTGAGTTGAGTTGCTTCAAGCGTTTTGACCGATCCCGCCGGCCCGGTGCTGGCGTTCCCTCGGGGCATTCCGGCCAGTTTTGGGGTGTTTCTGGTATAATTAGATACGCGAAATTTGAAGGGGCATTTTCTTGAGGAAGATTAAGAATTGTCTTCTCGATACGGCTTACGCAGCAACCCATCTCGGACATCTTTTAAGCTCAGACGAACAACTCCGCGCCGACCACGTTCTTGCGCAATTCCTCAATTGGGATGCGGAACAGCGGGCTTGGGGGATTCGGTGGGAAATTACCCGGGAGAAGATTGGCACCGAGCGGGTTGCGGTTCCAGGCGGGACGCGGGAATTCAATATACGGCGAGGCGCTCTTCGCCTGGTAGAGCTACGGCCGGGTGCGATTAACGAGGCTGCACTCGCTGCACTTGCCGCAAAACCCGCTCCCCATAGCTTGCCGTGGATTTTCCTATGGCTGTTACGACTTGGATTAGAGCCGCTTGTTGATACCGCTGAATTCCGCGCCAGGGCGACAGAAGAATATCGACGGGTTCGGAAGAATGTCGTCGGGGCTGACTTCGATGAGATCACGGACAGGATTGACCTACTGGATCGTAAGGCAGTTCATGTTCGAAAGGAGCGGTGGAGCGACCTTATCGGCCGGGTTCGCTACTGGAACGCCGCCCTTGAGCGGCAGGGTATCGAGGGCATTGTTCCCAGGCTTTGGCGGATGTCGCGGGGGATACTCCCAGAGCGGCAACATCATCACATCAGCCGCATTCCGCTCAGAGATTATTCGCAACCCATCCCCTATGGCCGCATAAGGAACAAGAGCGGCGGGCTGATCGACACAGGGGAGAATCCTTGGGGAAGCCGTCAAAAGGCAGCGTCTATCGTCTCCTGCGTCCTAATAACGCCTGTGCTCGAAGCGCATTACTTGGCGCGGGTGCTGCTGCCGGAGGCAATGCAGCGCACCCTTGAGCGTTGCGGACGGCTCTACAGACTGAATTGCTGGTTCGATTATCTGGGCCGCGTCCCCCGCGATAGGCGCAAGGCTTCCGGCGCGGGGTTCAGTTACGACGTCGAGAAGGCCAACGAGGGCGAGTCGGCGGGTGGCGAAGGTGCCCGTCCCAGATTGGCGGCGTTGGAGAAGAAACACGAGGAGCAGTTAAAGAGGGGGCTGGAGAGCGACATACGCTATGCGCCGCAGGGCGGTACGGTCAAGATTTCGCGTCCGGCGTCGGCACTACGTCATGCTGAGCTTAAGCGGGACATGGCGGCCTATAACGAAAAACACTTGTCAATGTGGAATATGGGCTCGTCGAGCAGAAAGTATCTACAGAACGCTCAATGTGCTTGCCGACAACGTGGACAACGGCGAGCAATGGAAGAATTCAATCGAACAGAAGGAAACATTACATGTCCGAAAATCTGGACTGGTGGAGCCCGACGCTGAACGCGATGGAGTGCATCGTCGATTGCTTGCCGCCGGAGGTGCAGCAGAAGATCTGCGAACGGCTGCGTCTGGTGGCGATAGTGCAGGAGGATCGAAAACTAGACCTCGCGAGCTACTTCTCGCGGGCGCTCAGCGGCGAGCCCGCACCTCCTGCGGGTAAGGTCGCGAGGCCTATCCCGCTCGAGGAGCGAGCGGAGACAATGCTGACTCCTGATTACGATTTCCGCGACCACCTGCAGCCGCAAGGCATCTTGTCAGCTGCCCTGAAGCCGACCAAGGACGGCGCCGCCTAGCATTACAGTTGTGATTTTGTGCTGGCACATTTGTTTGATTTCTGAATCCATGGGTCACCATGATTTGGAGATCATGGATGATCGGAGCATCGATTGAGACGACGCGTGAGTTGTGGGCATCGTCGCTGCGAGAGGTGAAGAAGCGGATACGTCCATTGTTCGCGCAGAAGCGCGCAGCTTTGAACGCGGGCCTGTTCGTGGACGGGCTGCTTGGCGACGAGCGTCGTAAAACCGGATGGATGCGCGCGGAGGCTGCGGGCGATCCTGGGCCTTGGCGGCAGCAGGCGGTTTTGGGCCGTGACCGGTGGGATGCCGATGCATTGCGCGACCTGGTGTGCGACTATGCCACCGAGCATCTTGCGGACGAGAACGCAGTGCTGGTGATCGATGAAACCGGGTTTCTCAAGCAAGGCAAGGCATCATGCGGGGTAGCGCGGCAATACACTGGTTCGGCGGGCAAAATTACGAACTGTCAGATCGGTGTTTTTGCTGCCTACGTGTCGCGTCACGGCCATGCCTTCATCGATCGGGCGCTCTATTTGCCGAAGGGCTGGACCGACGATCCGGCTCGCCTGAAGGCCACATACGTGCCGGGCGACATCGGCTTTTCGACCAAGCCCCAGCTTGCAGCCGAGATGATCGAGCGCGCTCTTGCAGCTGGCGTGCCGTTCCGCTGGGTTGCGGCCGATAGCGTCTATGGGGTCGGCGATATCGAGCGGGACCTACGCCAAGCCGGTAAAGGCTATGTACTCGGTGTCAATTCCAATCATTGGTTTGCATCATGGGGCAAGCCGCAATGGGTTGTCGGCACCGCCGAGGAGATCGCAAAGGCGCAGCGACGATCTGACTGGCGGCGTCTGTCGGCCGGCGCCGGAACCAAAGGACCGCGATTGCACGACTGGTGCTACCTCGAATTGGCCGATCTCGAAGGCGAAGAGTCCAACCATCACAGCCAAGTCCTTTGGACACGAGGCCTGCTGATCCGGCGTAATATCGCCAACGGCGATCTCGCCTACTTCACCACCTGGTGTCCGGCAGGGACTTCGATCAAAACCCTGGTCAGCGTCGAGGGCCATCGCTGGGCGATCGAGGATAGCTTCGAGACAGCCAAAAACGAGTTCGGGCTCGACCACAACGAATCCAGATCCTGGCACGGCTGGCATCGTCACGTCTCGCTCGTCATGCTCGCCTTTGCCATGATGGCTGCCATCCAACATCAGGCCAACAAGCCGACGCCCAAAAAAACCAAGTCGAGCGCAACGCCAAGACATCCGATCTCATCCCTTGGTCGATCCAGGAAATCCGCCGCATAGCTCAACGTCTCGCGCGAAAACGCATTCAACCCGCCGATGTCATCGCATGGTCGCTCTGGCGGCGCGCGCATCAGGCCGCAGCACAGAAATCTCATCTCAAACAAAAATCACAACTGTAGTGCTAGGGCGTGTACCCCATAAATCGTCCAGCCGTGTCCGCTTTCGGGCGAAGCGGACACTGGAGCCGACATCGCCGAATGACCGAATTTGACCCTTATCAGTCATCAGGTGGCTGATTTTGCTGTGACGCACAAAACGCGACCTCCAATGTGGTAGGATAAGGACCCGGCACTGACAGGATAGCCCGTGAGGCGACGCGAGTTCGTTACGTTGATGGGCGCTAGTATGGCCGCCTGGCCGCGGGCGGCGCACGCGCAGCAGCCGGCGATGCCGGTGATCGGATTTCTCCACGGCGCGTCGCCTGAGGCGTACGCGCCGCACATGACCGCATTCCGCCAAGGCCTGAAGGAAGCCGGCTATGTCGAGGGCCATAATGTAGCGATCGAATACCGCTGGGCGGAAGGACATTACGATCGGCTGCCGGCGCTTGCAGCCGATCTCGTTCGCCGACAAGTGGCCGAGATCGTCGCGCTCGGCACGCCTGCGGCACTTGCTGCCAAGGCAGCGAGTTCGACAATTCCAATTGTGATCCTCGTCGGCATTGACCCGGTGCAGATTGGCCTTGTTGCCGGCCTCAACCGGCCGGGTGGCAATGTGACAGGCTTAGCGGCTCTAACCGTTGAGGTGGAGGCAAAGCGACTCGAGGTGCTGCACGAATTACTGCGCACATCAGCGGCCGTCGCTCTGCTGGTCAATCCGAATAACCCCCTTACCGAGCCCGAAACAAAAGGGATGCGGGACGCAGCGCGTTCTCTCGGGCTGCAGCTGCATGTCCTGGATGCCAGCACGGAAGGCGAAATCGACACAGCCTTCGGGAAGCTTATCGAGCTGCGCGCCGGCGCGCTCCTTGTCAGCGTCGACTCGTTTCTCACTAATCAGCGCGCTCAAATCGTGGCGCTGGCGGCCCGCCATGCGGTGCCTGCAATTTACGGAGTGCGCGAGTTCGCCACCGCCGGCGGCCTGATGAGCTATGGAACTCGATGGTGCCGACGCCTATCGTCAAGTCGGCATCTATGCCGGCAAGATTCTCAAGGGCGCGAAACCGGCAGACTTACCGGTCCAACGAGTGGTAAGAGTGGAGTTCGTCGTCAACCTCAAGACCGCCAAGACACTCGGCCTCACCTTTCCGATCACGTTGCTCGGCCGCGCCGACGAGGTGATCGAATAACGATCCATTTTTGCTGCGGTGCATGAGTTCTCAAAGTGGCAATCCACATCCGACGGCGGGAATTAATCGTCGCGTTTGGCGGCGCGGCGGTGTGGCCGATCGCAGCGCACGCACAGCAGGCGGCGAACATGCCGACCATTCCGGATTGCCTGGCAGTCCCGAACGGCTCTGGCTACGGTAGCTGCATGCCCGACGGTCTCATCACGGTCCGCAGCGCGTTCGATCCCGCCGAGACCAAGGCGCGGCTGCTCGCGGTGCTGAAGGACAAGGGCGTCACGGTGTTCGCCGACATCCCGCACGCCAAGGGTGCGGCGCAGGCCGGCCTGGTGCTCGCGTACAGCGACCTCGTGATCTTCGGCAAGCCTGACGCCGGGACGCCGCTGATGCAGGCCGCCCCGACGGCGGGCATCGACCTGCCGATGAAGGCGCTGGTGTGGCAGGACGCCGATGGCGTCGCGTGGCTGTCGTACAACGACGCGCGCTGGATCGCGGCGCGCCACGGCATCGGTGGGGCGCCCGCGGCCGAGGCGCTCGCGACCGCCCTGGCGGCGTTCGCAAAGCACGCGACCGAACGGTGACCTAGGTCCGGTACGACGGATCGAGCCGATCCATCATCCGCACCCAGTGCGGCCACTCGTCGACGCCGAACGGCCAGACGAGGTGATCGAATAGTCCTGCCGTTTGCTGCGGTGCAAATAGTCTGCAAGTGGCCCCGCAAGAGACATCCGCCACGGGCCTACGGATCGTTGCCCCAAAGACTGTTTAAGCCTTCTTCCACTGAGCTAGGTTGTGCCGGTACACTGCCCTGTCCTGAACCTTGGGGGCCGCAATGAGAAGGCGTGAGTTCATATCGGTGATTGTTGGCGCGACAGCGTGGCCGCTCGGAGCGCGCGCGCAGCAGCCGGCGATGCCGGTGATCGGATTTCTCGCCGAGGTACCGGAAGTCGCGCATCTGACTGCGGAGTTCCGGCGGGGCATGGCTGAGTTGGGTTACGTGGAGGGCAAAAACTTCGCCACCGAGTATCGGTTCAAGCCGGAATCGCTGCCTCAAGCTGCGGCCGATCTGGTTCGGCTCAATGTGACTGCCATTTTCGCGGCGGCTCCAGCGGCGCTTGCCGCTGCCAGCAACGCCACGACCAGCATTCCTGTCGTCGGGGTGGATTTGGAGAGCGATCCGGTCGCGAAGGGATATGTCAAGAGTCTTTCCCGCCCGGGCGGCAATGTTACGGGAATGTTTCTTGATATCCCGGAGTTGATCGGGAAACAGCTTGGGTTACTCAAAGAGATTGTTCCCCACGTCTCTCGCGTCGCAATCTTTGGCGTGCCCGGCCTCAACACGCCGCAATTTAAAGCGACGGAGACGGCGGCGCGGGCATTCAACGTCAAAACTGAAATTATGGAAGTGCGGCTCCCGGGTGACTTCGAAGGTGCCATGGAGGCCGCCAAGGCGCGGCACGTTGAAGCCGGCATCCTGTTGTCATCCCCTCTCGTGTTCGTCTTTTCGAAGCAAATCGTGGAGATTGCGCTGGCCAAGCGGCTTCCGCTCATTTCCTTGTTCGGCGTATCTGCAAAAACCGGTGGTTTATTGGCTTACGGGCCGAATTTAGGCGAGATGTTCAGAAGATCCGGGGAGTACGTCGGGAAGATCCTGCAGGGTGCCAAGCCGAGTGACTTGCCGATACAACGGCCGGAGAAGTTCGATCTGGTGATCAACCTGAAGACCGCCGCAGCGCTAGGTGTCACCGTGCCACCCTTGTTGCTTGCCACCGCTGACGAGGTGATCGAATGAGGCGCGCCGTTTGCTGCAGTGCATGAGTTGGCTCATGGCCCAACTCGGACCTCCCGCGATGTCCGCTATCCACTCGCTATCGGGGGGAAAGCAGACATTGAGCAAGCCGAACTCAGCAGTCGTGCTTTCCCTTCCGACTTCGATCGGAAACAAGCGTTCCGGGGCGCAAGCGAACGGGTGGCCAAGGCGCAATGTGTGGTCCTTTTTGTGGCCCCCTAAACCGTTTTAGCTGCGCTTCCTGCGCTTTCTGCGCTCGTTTTGTTCTCCCGCTTGACGCAAAAAACCATTGTCTTATAAGGGCTTTCCGCGACCGGAGAGGTGGCCGAGTGGCTGAAGGCGGCGGTTTGCTAAACCGTTATACGGTCTAAAGCCGTATCATGGGTTCGAATCCCATCCTCTCCGCCAACTAGAAACATTTATCGTTTTAAATCAAGTGTTTGCGTTTTCAGTTCAACCGTCGCCCTAGCATTTGTCCTAGCGGTATAGAGCGCGCTGCAACCCGTTTCCGCTACGCCGCAGCTTGGCGACTGCTGAGCATCACGGCATCACCCGCAATGCTGAGTCCTCCATAGAGGAGCGACCACATAGCGCGATCGCCGCCGCATTCTTTCTTGCGAACGGCCGCATGGCAGACGCTTGCCGAACCGAGTTCGCTCGTGGTCACAGCACGGGTCCAGGGCCATGTCGCCGGTCTACTCGTCGCCGAGGAGCGCGGCGGCCATGACCTCAAAGGCGTGCCCGGGGCGGTGACTTTGTTTCGGATCGTCCGGGCGAGCGGTGCGGGACGCCGCGCGGGGCAACGGCATCTCGCACCATTGATCGCCGTGACGAAGAAATCGCCTTGCTGATGCGGCGCTGGGAGCGTGCACGGCAAGGAGAGGGTCAACTGGTGCTGATCGTCGGGGAGCCCGGCGTCGGCAAGTCTCGCCTGCTTGAGGAGTTTCATAACCGCCCGCGCGATACTGCAACTCTTGCAGAACACGCCTTTGTATCCGATCGCCGAATGGGGTCGACAGAGGTTCGGCGGCGCTGAGATCCCCGCGGAACGACGCCTGGCCGATCTGGAAAACTCGCTGGCCTAGGTCAAGCTTGACCCGACGGAAAACGTTTCCCTGATCGCGCCGCCGCGCGCTTTGGCTTTATCTCATACCCGCTGGCATGCCACCGTCGACAACGAGCACTTGACCGGTAACGGTTTCGGTTCGGCAAAATGTTAAGACTTGCTCGGCGATGTCTTCCGCGCGTGCTGTTCTTCCAAGAACTGCTTGCATTTTCGCCTGGCGCTTTATGTCTTCTGGTACTCGGTCAGCCATCCGTGTTCCTTCGACAAGGCCGGGCGCGACGCAGTTAACTGTCACGTCAGGTGCCAGTGCCACTGCCAAGCAGTGCGTGAGATGAATTAGGCCCGCCTTGCTTGACGCGTAGGCTATACTGCTGCCGCCCGGTGCAATTCCTGCGAGCGAGGCAATATTGACAACTCGGCCGGCCTTATGCCGGCGCAATTCCGGTGCAAATGCTCTCGCCAACAGGAACGGTCCGCGAAGATTGGTCTCCATGACGCGGTCCCAAATTTCAGCTGTCAACGCGTTCAGGTCTCTAAATGGAATGCCAATGTTCCAACCGGCGTTGTTGACAAGGATGTCGAGCCGGCCGAACTCGGCCATAACCTTCTTGACGCTGGTATCGACCGAGTTCGAATCGCGCTGGTCCAGTTGTACGGCAAGGCTTCGCCTGCCGATCTTCTTCACGGCATCGACAGTCGCCGCTGCGCGTTGCAAATCACCGACGTACGAAACCGCAACGTCCACCCCCGCTTTAGCGAGGCTTATCGCTATGGCGCCGCCGATATCGCCGGAACCACCCGTGACAAAAGCCACCTTTCCATCAAGCTCCATTGCACCACCTCAAGTCCCAACTATTGTCCCGAGCGCGTCATCCGACGAACTGAGGCGTACGCTTCTCCAAATTCGCCCGCACCGCCTCGACCTGATTGGGTGATCCAATCAACTTCGCCTGTTCGTTCGTCTCGGCCAGCAGTATTGCGTGTTGATGCTCCTCGGCAGCCAGGGCGAACAGCCGTTTGGCCGCGCGGATCGCATCGGGGCTCTTGGCAGCCACCTCTTTGGCGAATGCAAGGGCTTCGCCGCGCGGATCGTCGCAAACCCGCGTCGCTAGGCCGAGCCCCAAGGCTTCCTGACCGTTGAAGATGCGCCCGGAGAAGATCAGCTCTCGCGCCACGTCGTCGCGCACTAGCCCGCGCAGCAGCACGATGCCGGCCATGTCGGGGACTAGGCCCCACTTGATCTCCATGACCGACAGTTGCGCATCGGGAGCGACGAAACGCATGTCGGCGCCGAGGCAGAGCTGGAATCCGCCGCCGAAGGCTACGCCGTGCACGGCCGCGATCACTGGGATAGGTATCTCGCGCCAAACCATCACCGCCTGCTGAGCCCGGTTGGCGCCGCCGGGCGTCCGCGCCGTGGCCGTGCTCGATCCGGTAGCCTTCTCCAAGTCGACGCGGTGCATCCCGCTGGCCATCTCGCCGAAATTTCGCGTGTCCAGGCCGGCGCAGAAGGCTCGTCCTTCGCCCGAAAGCACGACCGCGCGGACACCTCTTTGCGTCTTGAGTTTTTCTCCAGTCGCGACGAGCGCGCCGAACATCGCATCGTCCAGGGCGTTCATCTTGTCTGCGCGCATCAGGCGTACATCGGCGACGCCTTCGTGCAGATCAACCCTGATGCGATCTTCCATGAGCGGTCCTCCCATTTGGCGGGCAAGTTCACGATGCGTGTCGGAAATAGCATAGCTGATCCAGGACGCGCTTACGCTTCATGATCAAGCGTAAACAGCTCCTGTGGCTGCGTCACACCGCGCAACGCGTATCGTCCCACGGAAACGAGCCGACTTTTGATGTGCCCGACATCGGCAAACGCCGACGATATTAGAACCGGTTGATCGACCGAACGACACATCGCGGCAATACGACTTGCCTCGTTTACGGCCGGACCAATCACGGTAAAATCGAGCCGCTCCCGGCTTCCGATATTGCCATAGTAGACTTCGCCGACGTGCAAGCCGAGATACGTGTCGGTTACCGGCTTGCCAGCCGCAGTCCGTTGCTTTTTCAATTCGGCGACGCTTTGCCGCGCGGCGGTCGCGGCCGACAATGCCGCTTCGCACGCGTGCATGCGATCTTCGGCGGTGAAGATGGCGAGCGTCCCATCGCCAATTAGTTTGACTACATCACCGCCATAGGCGTGGATTGCCGAGACGATCGCGTCCGAGTAGTCGTTCAGGAGCGGAATTACCTGATCAGGTGCGGCGTCGGTAATGCGCGTGAATCCACGCAGATCGCTGAACCAAATAGCGGCGTCGATGCGCTCGGCAATCCCGCGTACGATCCGTCCGCTGAGGACGCGCTGACCAGCGTCACGGCCCAGGTAGGTTTCCATCAACGTTCCGGTCATCCGCGCGAGCGATACCGATTTGATGGCAAGCGCGAGGGACGGTGCAATACGCTCGAGGGCGGTGATGTGGCGATCGGTGAATCCCCCGGGCGCCCTTGTTGTCCATGACGAGTACACGCCGTCCATCTCGCCGATAGCGCCTTCGGCGCCAAAGCGGGTGATGATCGCCACGTAATCGGTCATCCCAGCGGCGAGCAAGTCTGGTAACGGCGAAAATTCCTCCGCGGTCGCGACGCTCAAGCGGCGGCGGAAGACGGAATCGCCTGTCTGCAGCATTCTGTAGAATGGACTGCGGCGCCAGCGTTCGATGGCCGCGGTGTCCAGGGGATCAGGACCGGCGAGCGCGTCCGGGCTGGTGCGGCCGTAGTCGAGGAGGGAAGGTTCGCCTCGGCCAAACCCCCAGCGAAACAATCGCCCCTCGTGAACGGGATGCAGCGTGTCGACAAACACCAGAGTCCGGCCCAGAGGCAGTCCGGCTGCAACGCAGCGGTCGCAACATCCAGACACGATATCGATTTCCGGCATGCCTGCCAGGCCGGCCTGCGTGAGCCACGTTGACAAATCGGTGAAGAAGGCTTCGTTCATGGTCCAGGTCGAGCTCCAAGCCTAGACCAGCGCAGAGGAGGCACGGAGCAGGCTCATCACGATCGTTGTCGTACTCTCCGGCGGCGCACTCGGCTGCCTTAGCCAGGCCGTCGAGCGCTGCCAACGCCCATGACGGCCTTCCCCGCTTACTGCATCGACATGGGCATCATGTTGCTGTTGAGATTGGCGATGATCCAGACGGAACCCGTGATGACAAGAAAGACGATCAGGACGCCGAACGCGAGGGCCAGAATATTGTTCGTGCTGTCGGCCCCGCTGCCCAGATGTAGAAAAAACACGAGGTGAACGCCGATCTGTGCGAAGGCGAGCACGATCAACCCGACCGGGATGCCGGGGGGCCACAGCAAACTGGTTTGCGACACGACGAAAGAGGCGATCGTCGCCAGGATCGCAAGCCCCAGCCCCACCGTATACGACGGGTAGCTGGCCGTGGGTTCATGCTCCTCGACGCCCGGCGTGCGGTCGTCGAACAGGTGCTCGGGAGCGTCCATCGATGCTAATCTCCCATCAGGTAGACCAACGTGAATACCCCGACCCAGACGATGTCCAGCGCGTGCCAGAACAGGCTCCAGCACAACAGGCGCCGCAGCGTGGCGGCTTGCAGGCCCTTAGCGATCACCTGGGCCATCAGATAGATGAGCGCGATCAATCCGCTCGCGACGTGAACCCCGTGTGTGCCGACCAAAGTGAAGAAGGCGGACAGAAAGCCGCTGCGCGAGGGGCCAGCCCCCTTCTCCACCATGCGGGCAAATTCCGAGACCTCGATGAACAGGAAAGCCGCACCGAGCACGAATGTAAGGACTGCGAAGGTAAAGAAGCGCGCCGGCTGCCGCCGTTCGGCGGACAACGCCCCGAGCCCGCATGTATAGCTCGACAACAGCAGACATATCGTCTCGATGAAGACCCCGTGCAGATCGAACAGCTCGGCTCCGGTCGGTCCGCCGGCGGTATTGCCCCGCAAGACTGCGTAGGCCGCAAACAACGCCGAGAACATGACCATGTCGCTGAGGATGAAGATCCAGAACCCGTAAGCGACGACGACGCGCTTTGAGGCCGGGCCGCCGCCGCCGCGCCCCCGCGCCAGCTCGGTCGGAACCTCGGTTGGAGCTCTATCGATTGCTGCGATCGTCACGCGGGATGCCTCACCTCACTTGCTCGTTCCATTTGCGCGACTTCGGCGGCCGAGATTTCGTGCTCGCGCTCGATACGCCAGCCGGCTATCAGGACTACGGTGGCGGCGGCGAGGAAGCCGAGGACCGCCAACCACCAGATCTGCCAGATCAGCGAAAAACCCATCACCACTGCAAAGAAAGCGGTAATGAAACCGGCTGCGCTGTTGCGCGGCACTTCGATCGCCTCGTAGGCCGGCTCGGCCGGATGCCGCCCTGCGCGCTTCATGTACCAGAACGCGTCGATCGTCTCGACCCTGGGCAGCACCGCGAAATTGTAGGCGGGCGGCGGCGAAGAGGTCGACCACTCCAAGGTTCGACCGTTCCAAGGGTCGCCGCTAAGATCGAGGCGGCGCTCGCGCGTGCGAATGCTGACATAGAGCTGGGCGAGCTGGCAGAGGATTCCGCAGAAAATGACGATCGCCCCCGCCTCGGCGACCAGCAGCAGCGGCTGCCAGCTCGGGTCGGGGATGTGTTGCAGACGCCGGGTCATGCCCATCAGGCCCAGCTGATAAAGGGGCATGAAGGCGAGATAGAAGCCGATGAGCCAGCACCAGAAGCTGGCCTTGCCCAGGCGGTCGTCGAGGGTGAACCCGAACGCCTTCGGGAACCAGTAATTGATACCGGCCAGCGCGCCGAACACGACGCCGCCAATGATGACATTGTGAAAATGGGCGACAAGGAAAGCGCTGTTGTGGACCACGAAATCGACCGGCGGCACCGCCAGCAATACCCCGGTCAGGCCGCCAATGACAAACGTGACGATGAAGCCGACTGCAAACAGCATCGGCGTCCGAAACACGATCCGGCCGCGGAACATCGTGAACAGCCAGTTGAAGACTTTGACGCCCGTCGGCACCGCGATGATCGACGACATGATCCCGAAGAAAGCATTGACGTCCGCGCCTGCGCCCATCGTGAAAAAGTGATGCAGCCAGACCATGAAAGAGAGGATACAAATCCCGAGCGTCGCCCAAACCATCGAGCGATAGCTGAACAGGCCCTTCCCGGAAAAGGTCGCGACCACTTCGGAGAAGATGCCGAACGCCGGCAGAATCAGTATGTAGACTTCGGGGTGGCCCCACGCCCAGAACAGATTGACATACATCATCTGGTTGCCGCCGGCATCGTTGGTGAAGAAATGCATGCCGAGGTGGCGGTCGAGCAGCAGCATCAAAAAGGTCGCGGTCAGGATCGGGAATGCAGCGACGATCAGCAGATTTGCGGCGAGCGCGGTCCAGCAGAACACCGGCATGCGGAAGTAGGTCATGCCCGGAGCGCGCAATTTGAGAATCGTGGTCACGAAATTTATGCCAGTCAGCAGCGTGCCGATGCCCGAGATCTGCAATGACCAGAGATAGTAGTCGACGCCGACATCGGGCGAAAAGGCGAGCTCGGAGAGCGGCGGATAGCCCATCCAGCCGGTGCGCGCGAAATTGCCGATGACGAGCGACAGATTGATCAGCAGGGCGCCCGTTGCGGTGAGCCACAGGCTGACGGAATTGAGCACGGGAAAGGCGACGTCGCGCACGCCGAGCTGCAACGGCACGGCAAAGTTCATCAGCCCGATGACAAGCGGCATCGCTACAAAAAAGATCATGATCGTGCCGTGCGCCGAGAAGACCTGGTCATAGTGCGGCGGAGGCAAGTATCCCTGTGCACTGCCGACTGCGATCGCCTGCTGTGTGCGCATCATGATCGCGTCGGAAAAGCCGCGCAGCAGCATGACCAGGCCGAGCGTCACGTACATGACGCCAATGCGCTTGTGATCGACGCTGGTCAGCCACTCGCGCCACAGATATGGCCACCAGCCCTTTACGGTGACGGCTATGAGGACCGCCAGAATGACGATGCCGACTACTGCTCCGCTGAGCAGCGGCAGCGGCTCGTTGAACGGAATTGCCGCCCAGCTCAGCCTTCCCAGCATGTCAACCTCCCGCCTGGTGCGGCGGCGGAGAGTAGGCTCCGCCGATGCCCACCTTTCGGGGACCTGCCACCGTCTGGTCGATGATGCGCTCGAACAGCTTCGGCTCCACCGAGCGATAGGTTGTGGGCGGCACGGCCCGGCTCGGCTTTGCCAGCTCGGCGTAGCCGGCATCGTCGAGAGCCACTCCGGCGCCGCGCACCTGGTCGAGCCAAGTATCGAAATCGCCGGCCGGCACCGATTTGACGACGAACCGCATCTCGGAAAAGCCGTCGCCGCTGAAATTTGCCGAAAAGCCGTGATATTCACCTGGCTTGTCCGCGAAGAGGTTGAGGTGCGTGGTCATGCCGCCCATCGTGTAGATCTGGCTGCCCAACTGCGGCACAAAGAACGAATTCATCACCGTCGCCGAGGTGAGTCGGAATTCGACGGGAGTTCCGGCCGGGATCACGAGCTGATTGACCGCGGCGACGCCCTGATCGGGATAGATGAACAGCCATTTCCAATCGAGCGCCACGACGTCCACGCGTAACGGGTCGACGTTCCCGGGTATCGGCGTGCGCGGATCGAGCTGATGGGAACCGATCCAAATGACCCCGCCAAGCAAGATTACGGTCAGCGCCGGGATCGACCAGATGACCAACTCGACGCGCCCTTCATAAGACTCGTCAGTGTCGCGGGTGGCGCGGGTGTTGGATGACCGGTACCACCAGGCGAACGCCAAGGTGGCAACGATCACCGGAATCACGACGACAAGCATGATAGCCGTCGAATTGATCAGGAGAAGTCGCTCCGCCGACGCAATCGGACCTTGCGGATCGAGCACACCTTCGGAGCAGCCGCCGAGTGCTGTGGCGCTGACTAGGGCGAGGGCAAGTGTAGCGTAACGCATGTCAGATTCTCATCTGCGCTGAAGCTGTTGAGCTGCGGGCGGTGCCGATGAGGCGTGGCGGCATTTCGGCTTGGCGCGACCGCTGCAGCGCGCCAGGAGCATGGACGACCAGCGATCGCCAGCCGTTGCCGGCTAAACGCGCCGAAAGTAGGAAGAACATGAGGTCGCAAACGAACTCTCCGGTAAGGCACACCTGGACGCCCCGGGAATGCGGCCACCTGCCGTAGCGGCGCAGAAGTTGGACCAGTAGCAACCGAAGCCTTTGCGCAGGTGCATAATCCTAAGCTCGTCTGCCGCAGCCGCCAAGGACTCACAACTAGAAAGCCTATTGAAAATTATTGAAAATAAGTCCGCAAAATTGGTCACCGACCGCCACCACCCCCAACTCGTTCATGCTCGATATTCAAGCGGCACCCAAGTCCGAGCATTCGCGATGCGCTCACCGACCCGTTTCGAGTTTGGATAAAGCCACCGGCATATCCGTGCGAACGCGTCTGGCCCTCAGATTGCGATTTCCCGACCGATCTCGACGACCGCGTCGCGCGGTAGCTTGAAGTAGTCGCTGACATGAACGGAGTTGCGCTGCATCGCGGCGAACAGCGCCTCCAACCATCGCGGCAGTCCCTTTTCGCTATCGCTCGGCACCACGGTCTCGTGCCCGACATAGTAGGTCACATCCGCCAGGCCGACCCCGCAGCCGCCGGCGCGGGCCGTCCGCAGCAAGGCCGGGATGTCGGGCCGCTCCATGAAGCCGTATCGGGCAGTGGCGCGCCAGAAGCGGGGCGCAATTTCTTTGAAAGTTAGACGCGTGGCGTCCTCGATCCACGGCACCGCCTCGGTCCGAACAGTCAGAACGAAGAGACGTTCGTGCAGGGCGCGGTTGTGCTTCAAGTGCCACACCATCACCGGCGGGGCGTCGCGCTCGGTCCGGGTGAGAAACACCGCAGTACCCGGCACGCGCGGAATCCTGCCCGCGGCGATCCGGTCCATGAAGGTCGCGATCGGCACCACCGTCTCTTGGAGCCGGGCCGAGACCGCCTGCGCGCCCGTGTGCCAGATGAGCATCACGCCGTAGACTGCGGCGGCGAGCAGCAACGGCACGTATCCGCCGTCGGCGACCTTGGCCAGGTTGGCTGCGAGGAAGGCCGCATCGACGATGAAGAATGCGCTGGCAACGGCAGCAGCCGCAGGCAGGGTCCAGCACCAAATCTCCCGCATCGCGATGAAGAGAAGCGCGGTGGTCATCAGCATCGTGGCCGAGACCGCTATCCCGTAAGCCGCCGCCAAGTTGTCAGACTTGCCGAAGCCGATCGTCAAACCGAGCGTCACGATCATCAATAGCCAATTGACGGCACCGACATAGATCTGGCCGTATCCTTGTTCGGATGTTTGCGTGATCTGCAGCCGTGGCAGCCATCCGAGTTGGATCGCCTGCCGGGTCATCGAGTAGGCGCCAGTGATGATGGACTGGCTGGCGATGATTGTGGCAATCGTCGCAAGGAGCACCAGAGGCAGGAGCATGAATGGCGGACACAGGCGGTAGAAAATGTTGTCAGCGGTAGGAGCACCTTCGAGAACGAGCGCAGCCTGACCGGCATAGTTGAGAACGAGGCTCGGAAAGACGAGGGCCGACCAGGCTAGGCGAATGGGCTTGGCGCCGAAATGCCCCATGTCGGCATACAGCGCTTCGGCACCCGTCACGCATAAAAACACGCCGCCAAGCGCAAGAAAGCCGGTCTGTCCGCCGGTGAGTAAATAGGCGAAGCCGGCGCGCGGATCGATCGCGAACAGCACGGTGGGATGCTGTACGATCCCCCAAAGCCCGAGCATGGCCAAGACCAGGAACCACAACGCCATAATCGGGCCGAAGGCGTTGCCAATCCGCGTCGTGCCCAGCGGCTGGATGGCGAAGAGCGCAACCAGGATCACTACGGCGGCCGGCAAGATATACGGGCGAAAAGTCGACGTCACGATGTCGAGGCCTTCGAGTGCCGAAAGAACGGAGATCGCCGGCGTGATGGCGCCGTCGCCATAGATCAGCGCAGCCCCGAACAGCCCGACCGCTACGATCATCGGACGGTGCTGCCGCTTCACGCCGAGAAGCGACATGAGTGCCAGTATTCCGCCCTCACCGTCGTTGTTGACCCGCATCGCAAACGATACGTATTTGATCGAAGTCACGACGATCAGCGTCCAGATCACCAGTGACAGCGCTCCGAGCGTGGCGACGGGATCAGGATTGGCGTCGGTGAGGCCGAGGACCGTCTTGAACGTGTAAAGCGGGCTGGTGCCGATGTCGCCGAACACTACGCCCAATGCAGAAAGGCTGAGCGCCGGAAGGCTCGAGGCGACTACCGTCCTTCTTTGGTGCAAGGGCGCGCTCTTCGACAATGCCAATACCTTCGGGCGATCGAGCTTACCTCATTTCCGTTCGCTGCTCGACAAGGGCCGCAGCAGCTTCGCGACCGCGGGGGCGGTCGCCCTCGCATCCCACAATCCTTCGCTCGGCGACTACGCTCGCCATCGTTGGGTTGGACAATTTCGGTACCAGACTCGGGGTGCAATGGGGCACAGTGGGCCGTTTGTGCCCCCTCATCGCACTTGATGCGAAACGCGCTTAAACCGAGCAGGCGAGAATCAGCGCAAACAATTCCTATCCGTACTCAAGCGCCTACAGGAGGGCTTGCGCGATCTCAATGACGTCACGGTGCACGAGGAATGCCTCGCAGCGGCTCGCTTGCGCCGGGAGAACAGAA
Organism: uncultured Alphaproteobacteria bacterium; assembly: GCA_963833665.1. Taxonomy (GTDB): domain Bacteria; phylum Pseudomonadota; class Alphaproteobacteria; order Rhizobiales; family Xanthobacteraceae; genus BOG-931. The sequence continues at coordinate 25,849 of CAWHZA010000065.1, forward strand.
GCGGGTGCGTAAAAGAAATCGCACGCCTGTCGAATTCTCTTGCAATGCACGTTCGATCCGATTATGTGCCGCTCGCCCAATTTCGCACGTGCCTGTGGCCGTGTGTCGATCGGTAGGCATCCGGACAAGAGGCCGGACAGTCGCCTGAGGTTGGAATTCCAGCCTCACTACGTGATCGGCAGCCGGAGGCGAAACCGGCGCACCCCGCGCTCAACGGGGGACGCGGCTTAAAGCAACGACGGAGCGGGCTTTTTTGGTCTCGCTGGCCCTCAGCACCGAAGAGGCTTGTCCATCTTGCCGGCCGTGCGGAACGGGAGTTCCCGCTCCAATCCAAGGCAGCATTTCGGGTGAAGAACCCTGCGCGCTTGCGCCCGTGCCTCCATCGCACGGCCGGCGCCAGGGTTCTCGTCCGCGACGCCGGTTGCCCGCTTGCGCGGTCCGCCGCCCTTGAATCCGTTGAGAGGAAGGAGCGCCTCCAATGAGCGAGCGTATCCACGACTTCCTGCGCCGCCGTCGCGACGAGGGGCTCGACGATGGTCCGTGCCTCATCGTCGATCTCGACATCGTGCGCGAGAACTACCGGGCCTTTGCCAAGGCGCTGCCGGACAGCCGCATATTTTACGCCGTCAAGGCCAATCCAGCGCCCGAACTGTTGGCGTCGCTTGTTTCGCTCGGCTCCTGCTTCGACACCGCCTCGGTCGCCGAGATCGAGATGGTGCTCGCGGCCGGCGCCACGCCCGAGCGCATTTCCTTCGGCAACACGATCAAGAAGGAACGCGACATCGCCCGCGCCCACGCGCTCGGCGTGCGGCTGTTCGCGGTCGATTGCAAGGCGGAGGTCGAGAAGATCGCACGCGCCGCCCCCGGCGCGAAGGTCTTCTGCCGATTCCTGTTCGGCTGTGCCGGCGCCGAGTGGCCGCTGTCGCGGAAGTTCGGCTGCGATCCGGAAATGGCGGTCGACGTGCTCGACCATGCGCAGCGGCTCGGGCTCGACCCCTGCGGCGTGTCCTTCCACGTCGGTTCGCAGCAGCGCAGGACCGCCGCGTGGGACGAAGCGCTCAAGTCGGCGGCGGCGATCTTTCGCGCCTGCGCCGACCGCGGCATCAACCTGTCGATGGTCAATCTCGGCGGCGGCTTCCCCACCAGGTACCTGCGGGAGGTGCCGGCGGTCGAAGCCTACGGGCGCTCGATCTTCCGCGCCTTGCGCCGGCACTTCGGCAACCGCATCCCGGAAACGATCATCGAACCCGGGCGCGGCATGGTCGGCAATGCCGGCGTGATCGAGGCCGAGGTAGTGCTGGTCTCGAAGAAGAACGAGCACGACCGGACGCGCTGGGTCTATCTCGACATCGGTAAATTCGGCGGCCTTGCCGAAACCATGGACGAGTCGATCCGCTATGCAATCCGCACGCCCCACGATGGCGATGAGGTCGGTCCTTGCGTGCTCGCGGGTCCGACCTGCGACAGCGCCGACGTGCTCTACGAGAAGCGGCCGTATGATCTGCCGATCAGCATCGAGATCGGCGACAAGGTCCTGATCGAAGGCACCGGCGCCTACACCGCGACTTACGCAGCGGTGGCCTTCAACGGCTTCGCGCCGTTGCGCACCTACCACATCTGACCCTTCTTGCTCCGGCGCGCCCGACGGCGGACGCGCCGGGGCGCAGCAGCCGAAAGGAGCGGATCATGGTGACCATCCGGGAAGAAAAACTGAGCGACGCCGTCGCGCGCGAGGCTCTCCTCGACGAGGCTTACGGGTCGGATCGCTTCACCAAGACGTCCGCGCGGCTGCGCGAAGGGCGCCTGCCGGCGGCTGGACTGTCACTCGTCGCGGTCGATCACGGCCGGCTCGTCGGCACCGTTCGGCTTTGGCACGTTACCGCCGGGCCGCGGCGGGCGGCGCTCCTGCTCGGGCCGCTCGCCGTTCACCCGCAGCATCGCAATCGCGGTATCGGCGCGACGTTGATGCGCCGAGGGATCGCCCGCGCGCGTCTTGCCGGACATCATGCGATTCTGTTGGTCGGCGACGCCGCCTACTACGGCCGCTTCGGCTTCACCGCTGCGTCGACAGGCGAATTGTGGATGCCTGGTCGTTTTCAGCGCGGGCGGCTCCTTGCGCTCGAGCTTCGATCAGGCGCGCTCGCCGGAGCGCGCGGGCTCATCGCCGCGACCGGTCAGTTCGAGCCGAAGCCCGATCTCAACCGGCTGATCGCCGGCGTTGGCGGCGGTGCGCAAAGCGCACCCGTGCAGCGTGCCGCCTGACATCCGAAAATCGATCATATGGAGTAGTATCAATGAAAAACTTGTCCCTGCTTGCCCGTTTCGACGGACCCATCGTCATGATCGGCTTCGGCTCGATCGGCAAAGGCACCCTCCCCTTGCTCGAGCGGCACGTAACATTTGACCGGTCGAAGTTCGTCGTCATCGCACCCGACGACCGCAACTGCCACCTGCTCGAGGAGCGGCAGATCAAATTCCTGCGGCAAGCGATCACGCGCGACAACTATCGAGAGGTCCTCACCCCGCTGCTGACGGCAGGACCCGGCCGCGGCATGGTCGTCAACCTGTCCGTCGATACCTCCTCGGTCGACTTGATGGAGCTCGCGAAGGACCTCAACGCCTTCTACATCGATACCGTGGTCGAGCCCTGGCCCGGCCTCTACACCGACCAGGGGCGCTCGATCTCGGAGCGTTCGAACTATGCGTTGCGCGAAGGCGTGCTCGAGCTGCGCCGACGCCGGCCGGGCGGCGTCACAGCCGTAAGCTGCTGCGGGGCCAATCCCGGAATGGTGTCCTGGATGGTCAAGCAGGCCCTCATCGACATCGCGAGCGACCTCAAACTTGATTTCATCGAGCCGCAGTCGCGCGAGCAATGGGCGCGCTTGATGCGGCGCGCCGGCGTCAAGGGCATTCACATCGCCGAGCGCGATACGCAGCGCGCCAATGCGCCCAAACGGCGGGGCGCTTTCATCAATACATGGTCCGTCGAAGGCTTCATCGCGGAAGGCCTGCAGCCCTCCGAGCTCGGCTGGGGCACGCACGAGAAGTCGCTGCCACCCGGCGCACATCGGCATGATTTCGGCTGCAACTCAGCGATCTACCTGACGCGTCCCGGCGCGGGCACCCGCGTCCGCTCGTGGACGCCGACTGCGCGGGCTCAGCACGCCTGGATGATCACGCACAACGAGTTCGATTTCAATAGCCGACTACTTCACGCTGTTCGAGGACGGCAATCTCGTCTATCGGCCAACCTGCCACTATGCCTATCACCCATGCGACGATGCCGTGCTGTCGCTGCACGAAATGGCTGGTGCAGCGTGGCGGCCGCAGCAGGCTTGGCACATCCTCAGCGAAGACGACATCGTCGATGGCATCGATGAGCTTGGGGTCTTGCTTTATGGCCACGCCAGGAATGCCTATTGGTACGGGTCCCAGCTTTCGATCGAGGACACGCGAAAGCTCGCGCCCTATCAAAACGCCACCGGTCTGCAGGTGACTTCGGCGGTGCTCGCCGGCATCGTATGGATGCTGGAGAATCCCGATCGGGGCATCGTCGAGGCGGATGAGATGGACTTCCGCCGCTGCCTCTCGATTCAGCGGCCGTATCTTGGGCCTGTGGTCGGGCACTATACCGATTGGACGCCGCTTAGCGGTCGAAATCACTTGTTTCCGGAAGTGGTCGACAGCGCTGATCCGTGGCAGTTTAGCAATGTGTTGGTGAACTGAGGAACTCGTCGCCGTCAGGGCGCGAACCCACCAATCTGCCGCCAACTTGTCAGCGCGTCCCTGGTGTTGAGGGCCTGGTACGCGCCAATGGCTGTAGAGTAAAATTTCGTCATCGCGCAGATCTCGAAATCCCATTCTCTAATGCGTCGCAACTTTGAAAAGTCCCTCGCACCCTGCCGGCTATTGTTACGGTACTATGACTTGCCGGGGTGTTTGCCGAAGGGAGTCGCGTTGTGCGCACGCCACATGCGGAGTCGTTCAGCTGTCCGGACTGCAAATCGCACTACAAACTGGTTCGCGCCGAAGCAGATCCGGAATCGCCGGAAGGGCAAGTTGCGTGTCGCCAGTGCGGCGCGCCCCTCAATGGCCGCGAGGGTCACCTGGTCCTCAAGTATTTCTTGGTGGACAAGCCGCGACAGCAGGCGAGGGTTCTGCGAGTTAGGTAGACAACGCGATAACAAAATGGCCCGAGCAGGACTTACGAGCCTTCGTGGACCCCGTTGCCGCGGCAGCAAGCCCGGCAAGGGCAGCCCCCAGGACAGCTATCGACGTTTCGGCTTGGTGCGCCGGCGCGTGCCGCTCCGCCAGCCAAGTCGGATCATTGTACGAGAGCAAGTGTTGCGCGACGCGTCCTGCCGCACCAACGCCTTGAGCGCCGGCAGCATGATCGACATGCGCAAATTCCTTGGGCCGTAACGACCGCGTTCCGGCTTGGCCATTCTCCATGTCGCTCGGTTAGAGCGGGTGTGCGGGAAGACCGCGCGGCACCGTCAGCTTCGGCTCGTCATGTTGCCGCCAGTTGCGCCATCCAGCTTGGTACCTTGAGCATTGTCGGTTCGCCGCGATGCACCGATATGACCGAAGTCGGGTGGAAAACGGAAGTGCCTTGCGCAAGCTCAAACCGACGCGGATGACCATCTCGGACATGGGCGACGATTTTGCTGTGTGCGCGGATAGAACCGCGCTGAGACTTGTTATACTGAGGATCGATCCTCGCCCGGGGAGGAAGCCCATGCGGCGGCGGCAGCCTACCAAAGGAGATTAAGGCCATGTCACCCCTGGGACTGATTCTTGTCATCATTCTCATCATCTTCCTGCTTGGTGGCTTCAGTGGCAGATTCCGCGGCTACGGCTATGGCTACGGTCACCGCGGCATCGGTGTCCTCGGCATCGTTCTGATCGTCCTCCTCGTGCTCCTTCTCATGGGTCGGATTTGATCTGACAGGCGGAATGTCGGACGAGCTGCCTTCGGTTTCCGGCCCTGCGCATGAGCGAGCCGACCACGCCGTATCGACGGTTCACGAGTGATGGAGAATCGCTGCGGAAAGGGCTCGCGATGCGGTGTTTCCTCGGAGTTGCAGTCGGCGTTTTCTTCTTCGGACTCGGTCTCATGCCGTTCGGGCCGCGTCCGGGTGCGGACGCGGTCGCTGGGGACGGGGCGAATGCCTCGTCCCCACGGCAGCCCCTGCAATGGACAGCATGTCCCGATATACCAGACATGGAGTGCAGCGGCCTGGATGTGCCGGTTGATCCCGTGCGCCCCGACGGGCGGCGCTTTACCCTGCGGCCCGGCCGCCTGGCTGTGCTTGATCCCACCCAGCGCAAGGGTGTGCTGCTGTTCATCCCGGGAGGCCCGGGCGCCGCATCGCCAAGATCATCGGCGGCGACAACGGCACGGCGCAGCATGTCGACGAGTTCAGGCGTCAATGGGATGTGGTGAGCTTCGACCCCCAGGGCATCGAACGGAGCAGCCCGATCCGCTGCTCACCGGACCTCGTCCCACCCGCAACGGCGCCGCGCGACCATCCACCCACCGCCGCCGAATTCGAGGCGATCGCGCACGCCAATGCGGTGTTCATCGCAAGCTGCCTCGAGGCAACGGGCGAGCTGATGAGATATCTGTCGGCCATGGATACGGCGGCCGACGTCGAGCAAATCCGCCAAGCGCTTAGCCCGAATGACGGTCTGGTCGCCTATGGGGCATCGCATGGCAGCCAATATGGCCAAGCGTACCTGGAGCACTACGGCGAGCATATCAAGGCGTTGGTGCTCGACGGGGTGGTGGACCATAGCATCGACCTGCCGACCTTCATCACCCGCAACACGCTGGCGGTGCAGGATGCCTTCGAGCGCTTCGGCCAGTGGTGCAATCGGGACGGCGCTTGTGCCTTGCATGGCCAGAACGTGGGATCCGTCTTCGACGCGGTGGTGACCGCAGCCCCGGCGACCCGGACGCTGGTGCCACAGTTCCTCGCGGTGGGCCGCGATCCGGAGTTCGGTTGGCCGACGATCGCGAAGATGCTCGCGGAGGTGCGGCTGGCAACACCTCCAAGATGGACGAGCTGGCGGGCACGAGCGCGGCCTTCATGACCATGGCCTCCGATGACCCCTGGCTGCGCGCCGGGAAGAACGCTCTGATCCCCGGCGTGCTTTGTGCCGACTGGGGGCCGCAGCGGGATTACGCCGCCTTTACGGCTGCGGCGGAAGCCGTAACGCGCCAAGCACCGCGCTTCGCCTGGCGGTTCTGGGACGCGACGCCGGTCGCCACGGCACGGCCGGGGTCGGCGATTGCGTTGGGTGGCCTTTTGCGGCTCGCAATCCGCCACACCGATTGAACATCGGGTCACATGCCAACGTGATGGTAGCGAACAGTACCCATGACTCACAAACCCCGCTGGTCAACGCGCTGTCCGTTTGGCTGCAAATTCCGGATGCGCGCCTGCTGATCGCCGACGTCGACGGCCACCAAAGCCTCATACATTCCCGTTGCGCGTTTGAGGCCGTTGCTCGTTTCCTGGATGACCCGAAGTCGGCGGCGACGACGACCCTGTGCCCCAATTGAACGGGTCGGTGGCAATGATATTGACCGGATTGCCCATCTGTCTCCCCATCATTTTTGCCGAGCACCCCTAAGCTTTTTCGCGCAGCGTTTGCTGCCCAATCCAAGCCGCCCTGCCATCTTGCAGCAAGGCGCTGAGTTTGCTAACGTTTCCGGTCCGCGCGGGAGTGTTTATGCTGCGAATATTTTTTGCCCTGAGCCTGGCGCTATGCGGCATGGCGAAAGCCGAAACCTACAACATCCAAGTTTGGCCCGACGATCTTGACAAGGTTCCCTGCGAGGCCTGGAAGAAGAATGCGGATGGCAGCCTCACGCAAACGGGCACCATCGTCGTGGCCAATAGCCACAGCGTAATCACCGCGAATACGTTTACTGACGCAGCTACACTTCGCGTTGTCGAAAAGAAGTGCGGCGCTGAACTCAAATAGCCGTCGCCCTCCGTGCCGGCCGCACAAATGAGCGAGACGGCGATGAAACCGCACCCAAAGGTCATCGCGTCAATTTCGCCAATCCCTTGAATGCACTCAATCTCAAGGACGACGTTCTCGTTGTCCGTCCCTAGCGCGATTCGACCACGCTTCGCTCGCGAACGCCCTTGCCTCCGAGCACCTCACGAATTCCGGCAATGATCCGCTGGCGGTCCGGGAAAACATAGTCTTCCAGGATGGGGCTATAGGGTATCGGCACCTGCAAGGCGCAGACCCGCTTCACCGGGGCCTTGAGCCGCGCGAACGTCGCGGCATCCTCGGTGGCGACGGCAGCCACCTCAGCGGCGAAGCCGGCCGTCGGACCTGCCTCATCGGCAATGACGAGGCGACCGGTTTTCCGCACTGAGCTGCGAATGGTCTCCGTATCCAGCGGCGCCAGCGTGCGCGGATCGACAACTTCGATCGATATCCCCTCCCCGGCGAGCTCTTCGGCCGCGGCGACCGCCTCGTGAACAAGCCACGCCAGGGCGACGACCGTTACGTCTTTGCCTTCTCGTTTGATATCGGCCTTGCCCAACGGGATGGTGTAGTCGTCCTCAGGCACCGGTCCCTTTCGGGTCATCAGGCGGTTCGAACTCGAAAGAGATGACTGGATTGTTGTCGCGGATCGCGGTCTTCAGGAGCCCCTTCATGTCGTACGGCGTCGACGGCAGGAACATCTTCAAGCCGGCGAGATTCATGAACATGGAATAGGGAGACTGCGAGTGCTGCGCGGCAAGCTGGGTGCCGCCGCCGACGGCCGCCCGATAGAGGATCGGGAAGCTCACCTGGCCCCCGAACATGTAGTGTATCTTCGACGCCTGGTTGACGATTTGATCCATGGCGACGAAGCCGAACGTCACTTGCCGCCAGTCGACAATCGGACGGAAACCGGAGCCGGCCGCCCCGATCGCCATACCGGTCAGCGCCGCCTCCGCAATCGGCGTCGCCCTGATCCGCTCGCCGCCGAACTCCTTGAGCAGCGACGGGATCGGGTCGGTCGACATGTAGAAGATCTTCGGATCGCGCCGCATCTCCTCAGCGACCGCCTCGACAGCGGCCTCGCTATACGTCAACTCCCGCATCTGATCCTCGTGTCAGGCCGAAAAGACGTCTTCGACCGCCTGCTCGCGCGACGGGAATGGGCTTGCCTCGGCGAAGGCGACGGCCATTTCGAGCGCGCCCATGACGCCGCGCTCCATGTTTTCCAGCTCGGTGTCACTCAGGTGACCTTGGTCGCTGAGCTGGCGCGCAAGGCGCGCGATCGGGTCCTGTTGCTTCCACGCTTCAATCTCCCCTTTGTCGCGAGGATCGGGCTGGGTCTTGCGCTCGGTGTGGGCGCGCCAGCGATAGGTCTTGCACTCGATCAGCGTGGGGCCGCCGCCGGCGCGCGCCCGTTCCACGGCGCGGTTTGCGGCCTGGTAGATCGCGAAGATGTCGTTGCCGTCGACGACAACGCCCGGAATGCCGTAGCCGGCGGCGCGCGCCGCCACGTCCCTCAGCGCCTGCGTCGAGGCGGCCGTAGTCTGCGCGGCATAGAGGTTGTTTTCGCAGACATACAGCATCGGCAGCTTCCAGGTCGCCGCGATGTTGAGGCACTCGTGGAACGGCCCGGCGTTGGCCGCGCCATCGCCGAAAAACGACACGGCGACGCCGCCGTTGCCTTCCATCTGCGCCGCCAGCCCTGCGCCGGTCACGATCGCAATCCCGCCGGCGACAATTCCGTTGGCGCCGAGCATGCCGATGCCGAAATCGGCAATGTGCATCGAGCCGCCTTTGCCCTTGCAGTAGCCCGTTTGCCGGCCGTAGAGCTCGGCCATCATGCGATTGAGGTCAGCGCCTTTGGCGATGCAGTGACCGTGGCCCCGATGCGTCGAGATGATGCGGTCGCTGCGACTAAGCGCCGTGCACGTACCGACGGCAACCGCCTCCTGGCCGATGTAGCAGTGAACGACACCGTAGATCTTGCCGGCGTGGTAGTCGGCCGATGCGCGTTCCTCGAAGCGGCGAATGGTAAGCATCAGGCGCAGCATCTCGCGCTGCGTGTCAGGCGGCAGGTTCGGCGAAAGGCTCATGGGTGTGAACCGGTCAGTGCCATTTCATGATGGGCCAGCGCAGACAGGGTGGCAACCGCCGCTGGTCACGCGACCCGGTCGCCCTGCTTGACTTCGATCGTGCGATTGTCGACGGCGGGGAGCATGCGCGCGGGATCGCGCGTGACAATGACGTCGAGCACCGTCGGGCGGGTCCGCTCGGTCAACCCGGTTGCCAGCGCAGCGTCGAGCCTGTCCGGGTCCTCGACGCGAATCCCGTTGCATCCCATGGCTCGAGCGATCGCGGCATAGTCCATCTCGACGAGGTCGGAGGATTGGTAGCGGCCGCGAAACATGGCGTGCTGCAACGCCTTGACATAGCCGGAAGCGGCGTTGTTGACGACGACAATGGTCAGTCCGATCCCGGCACGGCGCGCGGTCTCGAGTTCGCCGAGCATCATGTTGAAACCGCCATCGCCGGTGATCGCGACGACCGGGGTTTTCGGCGCCGCCAGCGCCGCCCCGATCCCGCCGGGCAGCCCATAGCCGATCGAAGCCAGGCCGCGGTCCGGGATGAAATGCCGACCGGCGATTTTCGTATCGTAGAGGAGCCCGGTCCAATGCGCGGCAAACCCGCCATCGGCGACGAGGATGCTCTCCGCCGGCAAGGCACGATTGAGTTCGCGACATAGCCGCGCCATGTGGATCGGCCGCTCGTCCGATTCAATCCGCGACCGGGCTTCGTCCCGCCACGCTGCCATTCGTTTTGGGATCTCGGCAACATATTCGGCGCGGGTGGCGCGGGCGTGCCGGCTGTCCTCGGCGAGTGTTTCGGCCAGATCCTCAAGCCCAGCCCGGGCGTCGCCCCACAGCGCCACCTCGGCTGGGAGGCAGCGCCCGATCTCCTCGGCGACAATCTCGAGGTGGATGGTCGGGATCGGGCGTGAGGGCAGTGCGTAGCGCTTGGTGGCGATCTCGCCCAGCTTGCAGCCGACGACGAGCAGACAGTCCGACGTCTCAATCAGATCGTTTGCAATCCGCGAATATCGACCGAACAGCCCCGCGGAGAGCGGGTGTGTGCAGGCCATTCCGCCCTTTCCGCTCATGGTGTGCGCGACCGGTATCGACTGAGCCTCGGCGAGCCCGAGCAGTGCGTCGTACGCCCCTGAGAGATGAATGCCGCCGCCAACGAGGATGAGCGGCCGCTCGGCGTGAGCAAGCAAAGCGGCGGCGCGGCCGATGTCCGCGCGGTCCGGCCGGATGCGCCGCGCAGGCACGCGCAACGTCGTCGCGTCGATCACAAAATCCTCGGCGGCAAATTCATGCTGGCCGTGACAGACATCCTCCGGCACGTCGAGCAGAACGGGTCCCGGCCGGCCCGAGGTCGCGACCGCGAAGGCCCGCCGCAAGAGTTCGGGAATGCGACTCGTCTGCTCCACCCGGATCAGCTCCTTGACCGCCGGCCGCAAAATTTCGACCTGGCGGCACTCCTGGGTCATGTTCTTCCAGGAGTGAGCGCGGTGGGTGTCGCCGGCAAATGCGACAATCGGCGTTCCGGCGTTCAGCGCCTCGATCAAGCCGGTCACCAGGTTGGTGGCGCCTGGCCCGAGCGTGCCGTCACATATTCCCGGCCGATTGGTGACCCGCGCATAGGCTTCGGCCGCAAAGGCGCCGCAGCGCTCGTCGTTGATCAGGAAATGCTGCATGCCGAGCTGAGCCAGCGCGTCATAGAACGGCAAGAGCTGGAAGCCGCCCATGCCGAACATGGGCCCGGCCCCGGCGAGCCGCAGCATCTCGGCCATGGCGCGGCCGCCGTTCATGCGGCCGGAGGGACGGTTGCTGGGCTCGGTCGCTTTGCTCATGCTTGCTTCTCTCGCTCGGCCGCAGCGCGGCGGACAATGGCGACGAACTCGCGTGCGCTGGTGCCCGGCGCGGCGCCAAGGGCGGCGGCGCAGGAATTGACGCGAGACAAGATACCATCCTCATAGGTCGAGCGCGCGTCCCCGATGCGCGCACTTGCGGCCGCGACCGTGGCGGAGGCAATGTTGCGCGCGTCGAGCGCCGGGAGCCGTGTCACGCCGGCTTCGTCGATGCCGATACCGGCATCGTTGAAGAGTGCCGCAAGCGCGTCGTATTTGAGCGCCGTTTCCGGCCGTCCGCCCAACAGTCCGCCATGCGATCCAGTGACGACAATCATGCCGACGTGCTCGGGGCCGACCGCCGCGGCGGAGTCGAGCGCCCACACGGCGGGCGGCTCGGCCATCAGCAGAGTATCCGACTCGCGCAGGGGCGGCGGCGCCAGCTCGCGCGCTGCTGCTTGCGCCAGAGCGTGAGAGGCGTCACGGCACGAGGTGCCTTCCTGGCAGCCAAGGGCGGCTGCCAGCAGGTTTACATACGTAACGATGCCTCGCGCCATCATATCGGCGCCGTCGCCGATGCGCGCGGTCATGTTGCCAACCGCGGCCGCCGGTACGCCGAGTTCGGCAAGGTAGTCGACCCCGGCAATGCCGGCGCGGTCGCGCCCGATCCCGGCGTCATTGAAAATCGCCGCCGCAACGCCGAGCTTGGCCGCGAGGTACGCAGCATAGAGGCCCCCATGCGAGCCATTGACGACAACGGCGCCATTGGCTTCGGCGCCGACGCGGGTGATGCTGTCGGCAGTGAGGATTAACCTGGGCTCGGGGGGCATGGACCGTTTCGAAGGAGTGAGCTTGCCGCCATCATGCCGGGCGCGGCTGGATGTGCACAAGCCGGGTCCGCTCGTTTTGGAGTGTTGAACGTTGTACACGGGGGAAAACGGCAGCGATCCACGGGATGAGATCGTGCGCCTCGAGGCGCACATCGACGAGCTCGCGGCCAAGATCGAGAACTGCCGCAAGTTCATTCTCGCCGCGCGGGTCGCCACGTGGGGTGGCGGCGTTGTCCTTGTCGCCATGCTCGTCGGCGCAATCCGGCTCGACCCGGCCACGATGGCGGGCGCGAGCGCGGCGTTGCTTGGCGGCATCGTCGTGTGGGGTTCAAACAACAGCACCGCGAAGGAAGCAAGGAAGGAGTTGGCGGTGGCTGAAGCACATCGGGCCGCATTGATCGAAACGATCGACCTGCGTGCGATATCCTGACTGGGGCGCGACTGCTCGAGCCGGGGCTTGACGGGGCTCGGAAGGAAGTGCGCTACGAGCGGAAACGCCGTATAAATCCCGGCGGAGTTTTGTGGCTGGTCGCCGCCTTATTTCGGGAGCATGGCGATGACTTCTAAGGACGATTGGGTGAACGATCTTGATCCGATCCAGCCGGCGGATTGGGATCGCGCACGCGCGAAGCATCTGCTCAATCGAGCCGGATTCGGCGGTACGCCCGAAGACATCGACCGTCTGGCCACATTGACGCCGGTCGAAGCCGTGCGGCGAATCATAGACTACGAGAAGGTCGAGAATGGCGATCTTCCGGCGTTCGAGCATTCCGGCGTCTATGACCCGACGCTGAAGGTGTTTCCGCCGAGCCGTCCGGCGACGACGCGCAAGGCCGAGACAACGGGCGAAGCCATTGGGGTGCGGGTGAAGCCTGGCGGGTCGCGCCGAATGCAGCCGGTCGTCGACCGATTCTTCTTTTGGCTGCGCGCCACCGCGCTTGAGACTCGCCGGATCGCGGCATGGTGGGCGGACCGCATGGTGTCCACCGATCGTCCCTTGCAGGAGAAGATGGCGCTGTTCTGGCACGGACATTTCGCCACCGGCGCCGACAAGGTCCGCGACTATCGCAAAATGCTGGTCCAGCTCGAGCTGTTCCATCAGAAAGGCACTGGAAATTTCCGCGAGCTGTTGATCGCCGTGGCCCAGGACCCGGCCATGCTGGTTTTTCTCGACGCCGGGCAGAACGTAAAGGGCGCCCCGAACGAGAACTTCGGCCGCGAGGTCATGGAACTCTTCACCATGGGGGTGGGCAATTACAGCGAGCACGACATCCGCGAGGCGGCGCGAGCGTTCACCGGCTGGACCAACGACGATCTTCGCTTCAAGCTCGACGAGGCGAAACACGATACCGGCGAGAAGGAATTCCTCGGCAGGCGCGGCAACTTCGACGGCGTCGACATTCTCAACATCATCCTCGATCAGAAGGTCACCGCGAACTTCATGGCCGGGAAGATTTATCGCTACTTCGTGCGCGACGATCTCTCCCCGGATTTGCAGAAGCGCCTCGGAGCAATCCTCCGCGAGAACGACTACGAACTCAGACCGCTGCTCCGCACCATCTTCCTGTCCAGGGATTTCTACAGCGAACCGTCGGTCGGCACCCGCATCAAAGGGCCGGTCGATCTGATCGTTTCAATGTGCCGCGAACTGGGTGTGAAGCGGCTGCCGGGCGTGCCGGATTTCAACAGCTCATGCGGGGAGCTCGGTCAGGTGCTGCTCAATCCGCCGACCGTCGCCGGCTGGGCGCAGGGACGGAGTTGGATTACGCCGGGCATGTTGTTGGCGCGCGGGAATCTGGCGCGCCAGATGCTGCTGCCGGACATGATCAATTTCACCGATCCCAACCTCGATCCGGGCCCCCAGATTCGCGAGGTCAACAACCGCATCCTGCGAGGAATGTCGGTCACAGCGGCGACCTCCGAAGAAAATCCCGGAACCGGCATGGCCGATGACAGAGCCATGGCCAACGTCCTTGCCGACAAGGAGGACTTCAATACGCGCTACGGCAGCCTCAACGGTTGGCGTGAGGCGGCTCGCAAGGTGAAGCCCACGTTGCGTGTGCCTGCCCAATTCAACCTGTCGAATCTTGTCCTCTCGGCGCAACCCAGCACGACAACCGAGGTGGTCGATGTTATGCTCGGTCGTTTTCTCAGCATGCCGCTTGCCGAAAAATCGCGACTTGCCTTGATCGGCTTCCTCGACAGCGAACTCGGCACCTCCGACATCGGGCGAGCTGAGACATATATGGAAGAGCCGCTGCGCCTCTTGGTTCACCTCATCATGAGTACGCCGGAATACCAGCTGGCTTGAACACGTTTGGACTCGACCGGAAACAAGGATCTTTGCAATGGCTTCACCCTATAGTTGCGATGTCGCCCGTCGCGAAGTGCTACGCCTCGGCCTGTACGCCGGAGGGCTCGCGGCACTCGGCGTACCCATGTCGGTCGGCGGAATCGCGCGCGCCGCCGAGGCCGCAGCGTCGGGGCGCATTCTCGTCGTCGTTGAACTCTCCGGCGCCAACGATGGACTGAACACCGTCGTGCCTTATCGCGACGACGCCTACTATCGCGCCCGGCCGCGGCTCGGCATCCGCACCGACAAGTTGCGCAAGATCGACGACACGTTCGGCTTCCAGTCGACAATGGCCGGGTTCGAGCGGCTCTATAAGGATGGCTCGCTGGCGATCGTGCACGGCGCCGGCTACGATCAACCATCGTTCTCTCATTTTTCCTCCATGGCCTACTGGCACACGGGAGCGCCCAATAGCGGCTCCGCTTACGGCTGGCTCGGCCGCCTCGCCGACGGCATGGATCCGCTCGGCACCGCCGACTATCTGGTCAACATCGACTCGCACCAGTCGCTTGCGGTCAGCGCGCGCAGCCATGTTCCACTCGTCTTCGACGATCCGGATAAATTCCTGCGAACCGCCGCGTTTGAGGAAGAGAGTGCGCTGCGGGCCGTCGTCACATCGAGGGAAGTCGGCAACCCGACCCAGCGCTTCCTACTCGAGGTCGCCAACAGCGCGGAGAATGCCGAGCCGCGCTTGCGGCAAGCATGCGCCGAGTATCGCACGCCGGTCGACTATGGGTTGGTGCGGTTCGGACTCGACAAGGTGGCAGCGCTGATTGCTGCCGGCTTCCCTACGCGCATCTACTATGTGGCTTTTCGCAACAATGCCTTCGATACCCACGTGCAGCAGGCCGATGTTCATGCCCGTCTGCTGACCTATACATCGGACCACATCGCGGCGTTCCTGCACGACATGGATCGCATCGGTCGCGCCAATGACGTGTGCGTGATGGCATTCAGCGAATTCGGACGAAGGGTCGCGGAGAACGCCAACCTGGGAACAGATCACGGGACCGCCGGTCCGGTGTTCATTGCCGGCAAGCGGGTCAAGGGCGGTCACTATGGCAGGATGCCCAGCCTCGTCGATCTCGACGACGGCAACATGCGTCATACGACCGATTTCCGGCGGGTCTATGCAACGCTCATCCGCGAATGGATGAATCATGCCGATGTCAATGCGGTGCTCGGCCGCGACTTCGAGACGCTTGGAGTGTTCGGCTGACATCCCTTGCACATTTGGGGGGCCGCTATCGCAACGCGCTAGGAGGATGAGATGCGCACCCCTCGCTCACGGCGTCAAATTCTAGGCAGCGCCCTCGCGTCAGGCAGCCTGCTGTCGTTGGTGGATCCCCTTTCGACCTTCGCGGAAAACGCGACCCCTACGCCTCAATGTCACGACAATCACGAGACGACCATCCGGCAAACGGAAGGGCCGTACTTTAAGCCGAGTTCACCGGAACGCGCTGATCTCGTGGAGCCGGACACGACGGGGCGACCGGTCGAGATCGACGGTCAAGTCACGACGCGCTCTTGCCGGCCGGTGGCGCGGGCCCTCGTCGATTTGTGGCATGCCGATGAGAACGGCGAATACGACAATTCCGGCTTCCGCTATCGCGGACACCTCTTTACGGACGCCGAGGGTCGCTATCGTTTCCGAACCATCCTGCCCGCCCTTTATCCGGGCCGCACCCGTCACTATCACTTCAAAGTGCAGGCTCCTGAGCAGGCGCTACTCACGACCCAACTCTATTTTCCGGACGAACCCGCCAATCGCCGCGACGTGCTATTCAGCCGCGATTTGGTGATGCGCGTGGCGGAAGCGCCGGAAGGCCTCAAAGCGCGCTTCGATTTTGTCCTCAACATGCGGTAGTGAATTCGCAACGCGACAAGGGGATGAGGCGCCTTGTTCCCGGACGGCGAAATCGATTCGATCTTCCAGATACGCGGTGGAACACTGAGCCTCGGGGCGGCGGACTATTGACTGGCGCGAAACTATCTGGCCGACCTCCCCGCGAATCAGCATAATCCTGCATGGGTTGGACTCGGATCGGCCCGCCAGTGAGCGGCCTCCCCTAGCATCGATTCGCTCTGTTTCGGCGCGCACTTAGGGAACGGGGATATCATGCGGGTAAGATATTTGCTGACCGCGACGTGGTCTCTCTCGCTGTTCGTCGCGGCCCCGTTCCGCGCATGGGCGCTGGAGGACAGGCCGGTACCGCCACTGCCGATACCGAACGTGGCAAACACAACGGTTCACCCGTCGGCGGTATCTTCGCCACCGCAGTCACGGCCGCGGCCGCGGGACCATGCGCAACGCACGGCCGCACCGCCGGCTGGCGAAAAGTCCGCCATCAAGGCCGGTCAGGCATCCGCTCTCAAGTCAGGCGAGGCGTCCGATCTCAGCACCGGCTCAACAGTTTCCAAGCGCTCACGCGCCCTCGCTTCCCCGGGCAAGGGGCCGGCGCCTGTTCCGATAAACGACTGATTCAATCCGCGATCGTCGTGCCGCCGCGGCTTCGGGTGTGGCCAAGAGCCCTCCGGTAAACGCAGGCGGCGCACTTTGGCCATCCCCACCGGCAGAGCCTAAGCCCTCACCATTGCTGTGTGTAAGGCCGCGGCACCACGTAGTAACCCTGAGGTGCGTAGTAGCCACCTGAGCGCCCGGCTATAGCGGGCTGCATCCGCAGCTGGGCAGCATACCCTTGGGTAGCGTACCCATACTCGTACGCGCCGGGCGCCGGCTGATAGTAACGGGCAGCACTCGCTGGTCCGGCACCCCTGTACTCGCCGCCTGGCGTAACGCCGCTCAACACCACGTGCGTGTTCTCCAAGCCGCTCTTTCCCACCAGTGCATAAAGTGTCGTGGCATTCTCAGGTGAGATGCGCACGCAGCCGTGCGAAGCGGGCTTGCCGAGATTCTTTACGTCATTGCTGCCGTGGATCGCGTGCCCATCCTTCATAAAGAAAACGGAATGCGGCATCGGAGCGTTGTCCCACTGTCTGCTGTACCAGATCTCGTTCATGGACGTGGCTGTATAGTTTCCCGATGGAGTTGAATATCCCGCTCGACCGGTCGACACCGGCCAATCAAACGTTTCTACCCCATCCACAGACACTGTCATTCTTTGTTTGCTCTTGTCGATGTTGATAAGGATGACAGGCTTCGTGTTTTCGGGAATGGATGTCGCTGCGAGCGACGACTTGAGCTCAGGTCCGACGTTCGTGGCAACGGCCTCTATGCGCGGGACGCTCGCAGGAACGGCCTCTGCGCGTGGGACGCTCGTGGCAACGGCCTCTACGCGCGCGACGCTCACAGCCGCGGCTTCTTTGCGCGGGGCGTTCGTAGCAGCGGCCTCTGTGCGTGGGACATTCGCAACAACGGCCTCTGGCCGCTGGACGCTCGTGGCCGCGGCATCTGTGCGCGCAACGCTCACAGCCGCAGCTTCTTTGCGCGGGGCGTTCGTAGCAGCGGCCTCTGTGCGTGGGACATTCGCAACAACGGCCTCTGGGCGCTGGACGCTCGTGGCCCCGGCATCTGTGCGCGCGGCGCTCGCAGCGACGGGCTCTACATGCGACCCGTTCGTAGCAGCGGCCTCTGGGCGCGGGACGCTCGCGGCCCCGGCATCTGGGCGCGCGGCGCTCGCAGCGGCGGGCTCTACATGCGAGCCGTTCGCAGCGACGGCCTCTGGGCGCGGCACACTCGCAGCAACAGGCTCTGGGCGTGCGACGCTCGCAGCGGCGGGCTCCGCGCCCGGGACGCTCACAGCAACGGCATCTGTGCGAGCGGTGACCGCATTGGGCTCCGTTTTGGGGGCAACCGTTAAAAGCCGGATTTTCCATGCGCCGGCCTCGCGCACCTCCACTTGCGTCCAGTGGCCCTCCACCCTCAACAGACCGCCTTCGCCGCGCCCAGTCGTCTGATATCTGCCAGTTGTGACAGCTGCATCCGTTCCGAGCGGCGAAACCTGATCAACGATCAGGTCTATATGATTGAACCCGAGCTTGAACTGTGTCTTGAAGCTCTCCGCGATCGCTTGCGGTCCGGTACTGGCGGCGCCATCAGTCGATGAAACGCGCACGGCATCTTTCACAAACATGGTGGCGAGACCGGCAGCATCCTGCTTGTTGTAACGCTCGCTGAATGTCGCCGTCATTTGCTCGACCTGCTTGCGCATATCGAGGGGGGATTGTTGGGCGAATGACGATGCCGCGGGAAAAACCGTCAGAATCGCCGCAACAATCCAATGTGAGCGCATGGCTTCCTCTCAGTCTCCCAAAGCTACCGTGTTCAATCGTCGCTCAGAACCCGCCGAAGCTCCCTGCCGTTTCGGCAACGCATTTCCGGAAAGTGGAGCCGACCGCACGCAATTGCCGCGGGTTTACCCGCGCTGAAAAGCTCAGTCCGATCCACAGGTCCGAAACCATCGCCGTCACCCGCCGGCGCCTCGGAGACATGGGTGCTGGAGTACCGCAGTAACGTGTCAACTTTAGCGCTAGGTCAGCGCGTAGCGCCCCCAGCGTAAAAAAAGAGCTACACTGAGTCGGTTTCGCCCCCAACTCCCGCAATATTAGAACACATTGGTTACGGGCACTACTCCACCTCCCTTCAATATTGAGCGTCCCGTCATGAGTCGCGGCGGTGGTGGCCAACGCTGCATACCCTGCCATCGCGATCGCTTCGCCACACCTGGCGACCAGCGGCCGGCAGAGCGTCGTTTTTCTCGACGACCTTGGAAATTCGCGGGGTGTGTGCGCTGCCCGGCGGGCCGAAGGCCAAGCGAATGCGGCCCGCCCGGTTTTCCGCGAACACCTATTCTGGACTCAAGGCTGTCCCGCAAGCCGGGTAGCGAACAAGGCAACAGTCTTCGCATACACCTCGGATTCGTTCCACTTCAGCAGCACGGCGAAGTTGGCCGAGCCCGGGGCCCATGGCTGATCCGCCACCCAGCCGTAGCTCTTGAGGTAGTTTGCCGTCGAGGCGAGCGCATTGGGCGTGCTGTGGATCAGGTCGCGGCGGCCAAGCTGGTCGAAGTCGACGGCAAACTTCAAATATGATGACGGCAGGAATTGCGTCTGGCCGATCTCGCCGGCCCAGGCCCCGATCATCTGGCTCGAACTCAAGTCACCACGCTCGACGATGCGGAGCGCATCAAGCAGTTCGGCGCGAAACTTCTCCGAGCGCCGACAATCATAGGCGAGCGTTGCGAGCGCTCGGAGCGTCGAGAACTTGCCCTGGTTGACGCCGAAGTCGGTCTCCAGCCCCCAGATCGCCACGAGCACCGGCCCGGGTACACCGTAGCGCTGCTCGATCCGATCAAGGATCGACCCATAGCGCTTAAGCATGTTTTCGCCCTTGCGCAGCCGGTCGCGCGAGACCATGCGGCCAGAGAACTGCTCGAAGCTCTGCTGGAATACGGTTTGGGAGTGATCACGGTCGATGACCGCCTGATCGAAGGCGACGCCGCTGAGTGCAGAATCGATCGTCTTGGCAGAGATGCCCTGGGTGGCAGCTTCCTGCTTGAAGTGTCCGAGCCAGGTCTCGAAGTCGCCGTGCTGGCACTCGGCGGCAAACGCTGGGCCGAGCGCCCATACGACCGCCAATGCGCATGCCACGCGGATCGTCAGCAGGCGCACATTTGCTCCACGCGTTCCTGGTTCTCCATGCATCACTGGCCGCCTCCCACCCTGCATGACTACCCCTGGTCCACTCTAGCCGCTAACTCGGCCGCTACGAAGCCGCTTCGGCCGCTGCCGTAACATGCTGGCAAAAGGGGCATTTTTCGTCACCTGCCGCGCGGCCCACTGCTTCCAAAATCCGCCGCAATCGCTCGGCACATTTCGTGACGGGACGCCCGCAATCTTCTGCGGGCAAGTTGGGGGTGCGCTTTGCGCAGGGTGTACGTGCGGCCGGTCGGCCGCCGAACGGGGCTATCAAGTCTACCGTCTTCTGGGTCCACGGGCACCGGCGTTCGCTATGCCGGGAGTGGTGCTGCCCAAGTGCGCGCGCGCGCTCGTGGACGTAGCGTCGTGCTGCCGACGGTGTTCGGCGGCGCGGCCTTCCTCGCTTTGGCGTTGGCAACCGCCTTGACCGTTGGCAACGTTCGCACCGCCGACCGCGAAAGCGACGGTCAGGCGCAGCCATCCGTTTCTTCGGTGACCGACACCCGGCGAATGAGCCTTTCGGCGGCCTATGCGGAGCTGTCGGCTGCCTTGAAGAACGCCGCCTACGAGAGGCTCGCCGCCGCTCTGAACGGCCATGTCACCCGGCTTAGCGCCTCGGGCGGCTACAATCTTCTCTTCGATACCCGCTATTTGGGCGCTTCCCCCGGCATTTTTGCAAAGACGGTAGCTCTTGATGCCGACGACGAGCCGCCGACATCGCCATCGACCGTATCCGCCATTCCGGAAGCAACTGAAGACCCCTCCCCCGCCGCAGCGAAGGACCGTCAGGCTGCGCGGGCAGCGGCGTCCCCGACCCCGCCGGTTCAATCGCTGCAAGTGAAGAGCGCGTCGCTGCGCGGCAACGCCGCCGCGAGCAGCACCCCCGCGAGCAGCACCACCGCAGCCGCGCCGGCGCAAACGCCGGGCATCTTCGAAAGGTTCATCGTCAAGCCTTACCGAATGGCGCTTGCCTACGCGGCAACGGGAGACGCCAGCGTAGACGAAGGGCCGAACATCGCATCGGGGCCGAGCATCCCGTCGGGCCGCTACGATCGCTGGACCGCCGTGTACGATATTTCCGCCCATACGGTGTACATGCCGGACGGCACCCGACTGGAGGCGCATTCCGGCCTCGGCAGCAGGCTCGACGATCCGCGTCACGTTGACGAAAGAATGCACGGTGCTACGCCCCCCGCCGTGTATGAGCTTGAACCGCGGGAAGCGTTGTTCCACGGCGTGCGCGCTCTGCGGCTTAAACCCGTCGACAATGACAAAGTGTACGGCAGAGCTGGTCTACTTGCGCACAACTACTTGCTGGGCCCGAACGGCGACTCCAATGGGTGTGTGTCCTTCAGGAACTACAATGCGTTCCTGCAGGCCTACGCGAATCACAAGGTCAAGCGGCTGGCGGTGGTGGCGCACCTGGACTGAGCGACCGCATCGCGCTGTGTTCTGCGGCTCAATCAGCCCGGCCGGCAGCTTGCCGTGCAGCGTAAGCAGCGGCCCCGCCGCGAAGAAGATGAAATAGAGAACGAGCAGCTTCCGGTACGGCACGCGATCGTTGCGCCGCCGCTACCATCGCAGCAGCTTTCGTCCTGCGACCGCGCCGACGAAGCTCACAGTCACGATGGCCAGGCTGTACCAGGCGGCGACGAAGAGCGGGGAATCATCAGTACAATTGACGGCGTAAAGGGCGCCGGCAAGACCGCTCGCCATCATCCCGGCCACGGCTCCCGCGATCCCCGGATGCGTCGGCGCACCGTAGCGCAGCGCCCACAACAGCGCCGCGATCACCGGCAGCGACAGCAGCGGAATCAGGCCGATGCACTTATACCAGTTGTGACCGATCAGCGCTCCGAGCCACTGCGATTGGGGCAGGGTCGCAAGCTCGGCCATCACCGCACCGGCAAGGGCCGCCGGAATGAGTGCAAGCCCGAGCAGGGGCGCCGGATCGCCGGGTCGGATGAGCCGCCGCAGTTGCAAGCCGGCAATCACGGCGAGCGCCACCATGAGCAAGGGCTTGAACAAAAAGCGCGCGCTCGTGGCCGCCTGGGCGACATCGTCGCGCGGCCCAAGCGCGGCGGCAAAAGCAATTGCCGACACGGCAAAGCCGGCCGCAGCGGCAATGACGAGCATCCGGCCAGGCGTCGGCGCCGTTGCGGGGCGGTCCGCAGCAAGGGCGCGGATCAGCTCATCGGTTCTCATGATTTTTCGGATCGCTTCGCGAGAGCCGCAAGCCCGCGATGCAGGGCGACGCGCACCGCTCCCTCGCTGATGCCAAGCCGCGCCGCTGCTTCCGCGACAGACGCGCCATCGAGCGCTATGCTTTGCAGCACCTCGCGCTGACGAGCGGGCAACGGATCGAGCGAATGCGCGATGTCGGGTCCGGCGTTGACCCTGGCTTCCTCGGCGGGGAGCAAGTCGGCAAAATCCTCGATCGGCAGGTGCAACCCTGCACCGCTGCGGCGCAACGCATCGATGAGCTTGTAGCGGGCAATCGCGGCGACCCAGGGGGTGATCGGCCGCGTTTCATCCCAGGTGTGCTGCTTCAAGTGCACGGCCAAGAGAATTTCCTGCACCACGTCCTCTGCATAATCATCGGCGCGTCTCATGCGTGCAAGACCGCGCCGTACGAACGACCGCAGAACCCCGGTCATGTCCCGCAAGCAGCGATCATAGGCCGCCGCGTCCCCTGCCCTTGCCGCACGCATCAAGGCAGCCCATTCGAGTTCGCGGCTTTTCAAGTGTCCGCACTCACCATTTCGCACCAGGCGGGGCTATCGTTACGGGCGAGGAGGCAGAATGACGCAGAATAATGCGGTGCGCGCGCATCCCTTCATCAACACAAACGCGTGAGCACGTAACGTCGCCCCCTCCGCCCGCGAAATAGAAAGTGTGGGTGCGAAAACCCGCGCAAAACGTGCTCGCCTACCGAACTCATGCACAACCCGAAAGGACATGCGATGACCACCAAATTCACCGCTGCCGCGCTCGCCGGCGCGCTCGCCATCGTCGTCTCTGCCGCGGCCGCCACCGTGGCGTTCGATTTCGCCGCGACCCCCGCCTTCGCCCAGGACAAGAAGGACACGATGGGCAAGGACTCCATGAGCAAGGATTCCATGAGCAAGGGCTCAATGGCCAAAGACACCATGAGCAAGGACGGGATGAAAAAGGACGACATGAAGAAGTAACGCGCGAAGTGGCCTGAGGGCTTCTGCGGGCCGACAACAACCGGCCGCTTTGATCCTTAAGGACTTCGGCAAGTCATAGCGGTTCACGCAGCCCTGCAGCCGGCGTCGCGCACGAACGGCTCGCGCCGACGGCGCTGCGGCGGCAACAGGGCGACCGCGCCGACGCCGATCAGAAAACTTGCGGGAGCTCCGGCGTCGGCTCGCTCATCGAACCCACTTGGTCTCGCGCGGAAATCATTTCGCGTGCGCCTGATCTCATGCCACCTCGGCAACGAGCTTGCGCCGGAGTGCACCTGCGAAGCTCGCGATATCGTCCGGATTTTCGACTGGCTCGATAAAGCTGCCGCTGCCGCCGATGACCTCCGCCGCATAGTACTCGAGCAGACTCTTGTATCGGGGAAGGGGCTCGGCCACGCCAAGGATCGGCATGCCGTTGATGATGATCCCGCGGGCAACAATAGAGTCGCGGATTTGCGGGAGCGGCACCACCCTGTCGCCAATAACGATCGGCTGGTTGTCGTGGCCGTCGCCCGATATATCGATGACCGCGCGTTCGGCCCGGTACGGAGCCTCGTCCAGATAGTTGGCGCAATAGCGCAGCGCCGCCCCGATGCCGGTGTTGCTGCTAAACTGTCGTTCCATCCCCTTAAGAAGCAAGGAAAAGACTCCGATCATCTCGCGACTGTCGAGATAGGTCCACGGGACCACATGCTCTTGCTGATCGTACGATGACCATTGGACAAGGCACAGGCCGATGGCACCGCGAGCGCCGGAGAGCAGCGCTTTCTGGACGTCCTCGTTGGCAAAAGCCGCAGCATACCCGTTGCGCTGCACTTCCCAGCGTTCCTTGATGACGCTGTTCGAGACGTCCGTCGCAAGCACGAGGAGCATGTCGACGTCCCGCACTGATGCGTTTTGCCGCATCGCCTTGGTCGTGAACCTCGGTGGGCCGTCGGCAGCGAAGGCCTTCATAACGCCAGCGGCGCCGCCGCCTCCGACCACTGCACGGCGCGTGAGCGCGCGCATGTTCACACTCCGGTTTTTGACGGGTCGCCCCTTCGAGAAGGTCCGCTCAGGGCCGCTCTCAGGTCAATAGCGCATCTTGATCGCCTGCCCCTCGAAGATTGGCTCATTCTCTCCTTGATATGTTGACTTCGCCGCCGATTTCGCCATCACGTCTGCAAGCAGTGACGTAGGCCTAACGCGGCCGAATCGCTGCAACGACGATTCTCTATCGGTCAAGGTCGGAGCACGTGTCGTGGTGTGGAAGCTGTACATGGAACATGCGGTCAAGCCGCCAGTGCAGTTTTATGAGACAAAGCCTCATCCGAACAAGGCAAGCGCTCTGAAGAGGGCCCTGGCAATCCATAGGAATCCCGCTTGGGGCCTGAAGGTTCTCTTTATTGAGGGATCAAACGGCGAGCGCATGGAAGCTGCGGAGATCAAGACCTGGTGCGAGCGCGCCGCCAAGGACCGATAGAGCCGAGCCTCGCGAATGGAGACGAGCCACTTCCTGCCGCTCTGGACCGTGTGGTCAAGGAGGGATAGCTTCGGCCTCATCGTGAGAGATTGTGACGAAGGCACGCGCCGACCCATGTCTGTTTCGAAATGAGCCGGGCAAAAGGGCGGCAACGAAGCTGCCCAGTGCCACTCGACGACGAACTCCCGGATGAAAAGGAGATCATATTATGGCGTCTGCAATCCGGCTTCCCGTGCTGACCATCGTCGCTCTTGCGGGTCTCGGCCTTGCCGCTCCGGCGCAAGCGCAGCAGGCCACAATGTCGTTCTTCGTCACCAGCGTGGGTGAGGACAAGGGCGCGGACCTCGGTGGGCTTGCTGGCGCCGATGCACACTGTCAGGCCCTCGCCAAGGCAGCAGGGTCGACTGAAACCAACTGGCATGCCTATCTGAGCACGACAGAACCGGGCGGTGTCGCCGGCGTCAACGCGCGTGACCGCATCGGCAAGGGCCCATGGCAGAACGCCAAGGGCGTGGTCGTGGCGAAGGACGTGGAGGATCTCCATTCAAATTCCAGCAACATCAACAAGCAGACGGCTCTGACCGAAAAGGGTGAAACCGTCAGCGGCCGCGGCGACGCCGTCAACATGCATGATGTTCTGACCGGCTCGGATCCGCAGGGCCTCTATTCTACGGCCGGCGGCGATACCACCTGTGGAAACTGGACAAAGAGCAGCGCCGACGGATCGGCCATTGTCGGCCATCATGACCGTACCGGCCTCAAGGATACCAGGCACATGAATTCCTGGAATTCCGCCCATGGGTCGCGCGGCTGCGGTCAGGATAATCTAAAAAGTACGGGAGGCGCCGGCCTGTTCTACTGCTTCTTGGCCAACTGAAACCGCCTCGCGTTCGTTTCGACCGACTGACAGTCAAGCGGGAACGTTCGAGACCGTGCGGAGCGCAGCGTCTCTTGATCGATATTGCGTAGAGCGCTTTCAGCGGTCGCGGTCGCGATCGTCCTCGCCGGGCTTCACCGGCTTCTCCTTCGCGCCCTTTTTGCCGTCGCGCGTTAAGGCGGCAATGTCCTTGGCATCGCGAAGCACCTCAGTCATGCGCCCGAGGCTGCCGCCTTCGATGCCGATCTCGCGCATCAGATTGTCGATCATCGGCGCCTGGACGCGGTAGCGCAAAGCCGAATCGATCACCTCGTCGGTGACATTGCGGCGGGAACTACCGCCGCTGGCGCCGTCGACGTGGAGGATCTTGATGCCCTCGATCTTCTCCAGCGGGCGCACGCTTTCGCGCACGATCCCCTCGATGCGCTCCAGGAGCTTCTCGCGCAGGCGGCCGGCGCGGGCCTCCTGGCTCAGCACGTTCTCCGCCTCGTTGATCTGCCGGGCGCCGGCGGCGTCGACCTGATAGCGCTCGGCGGCGGCGAGCGCGCGGATCTTCTCCGCTTCCGCCGCGGCTGTGGCGGCGATCTTCTGCGCCTCGGCAAAACTTCTCGCCGCCTTCATGTCGGCCTCGGCCTTGGCGGTGATCCGCAGCGCCTCGCGTTCGGCCTCGCGCCGCGCGGCGATCATGTCGGTGAGCTTGCGCCGTTCGGCGATCTCTCGCTCGCGGGTGGTGATCGCCTGCTCCTCGGCCTCGATGACCTTGGCGCGCACCGCCTCGGACGCAGCGAGCGCGGCGGAACGCTCCGCGCCCTTCTTCGCCAGCTCGATGGCCTTGGCCATCTCCGCGATCTCGACGAGCTTGTCGCGCTCGGTCGCGAGCGTGCGGATGTCGCGATCCTTGGCGATGCGCGCTTCTTCGATGCCGCGCTCGGTGGCGATGCGGGCGCGCTCGACCTCCTCCGCCGCCGCGATCTCGGCTTCCTCGAACGCCTGGCGCTTGGCGATCTGCAGCCCCTCGAGATGGCGCTCGCGCTCGAGCCGCACCTGGTCGAGCGCGCGGTCCTGGGCAATGCGCTCGGCCTCGGTATGCTGGTTCTCGACGATCTCGGTGCGGCGCTTCTCGGCCTCGGCCTTGATCACCGACAGGGTCTTTTCGGAGAGAGCGATCTGCCGGTCGAGCTCCAGAATCTCGAGCGCCTTCTGCCGGGTGATTTCCAGCTCGCGCTGCTCGCGCTCACGCGCGATGCGCGCCGTTTCGAGCTGCAGCTCGACGTTGATCTGCTCGCGCTCGGTCTGCTCGCGGGTCTTGAGCTCGGCTTCGTCGAGCGCCCGGCGGCGGGCGATTTCGCGGCGCTGCGTATCCTCTTCATGCCTGATGCGCTCCTCGGTGATCGCGCGCTGCTGGGCCAGCCGCGCCTTCTCGACCGAACTCGCGCGAGGAGAGCTGCGCCTCCTCCGCCTCCTGCTCGCGCAGCGCCCGCTCCCGGGTCAGCTCGGAACGCTGGACCGCGCGGCGGAACTCGACTTCCCGCTCCTGCTCGAGCCGCGCGTATTCGGTCTCCCGGTCGATCTCGAAGACCTTCTTCTGTGCCTCTAGGTTCTGGCTGCGGATTTCGACCAGGGTGCGCTGCTCGATCTCGTTGCGCATCTTGCGCCGCGTTTCGATCGATTCGGTGAGCTGGGTCAGACCTTCGGCGTCGAAGGCGTTCGACGGATCGAAATATTCGAGGCTGGTCTGGTCGAGGTCGACGATGGCGACGTTCTCCAGCTCCAGGCCATTGGCGGCGAGCGCCTCGGAGGCGAGGTCGCGGACCTGGTTGGCGTAGTCGCGGCGCTGCTCGTGCATTTCCTCGAGTGTCATCTGTGCCGCCACCATGCGCATCGACGACGCGAATTTGCCTTCGAGCAGGCTGCGGATGCCGTCCTCCTGCAGCGTGCGCCGGCCGAGCGTCTGCGCGGCGGCGGCGACCGCCGCGCGCGACGCGCCGACGCGCACGAAGAACTCGGCGATGATATCGACACGCATGCGGTTGCGCGTGATCAGCGCGCCGTTGTCGCGGCGCACCACCTCGATGCGCATCACGTTCATGTTGACCGGGGTGATCTCGTGCAGCACCGGGATGACGAAGGCGCCGCCGTTGACCACGACCTTCTCGCCGAGGAAACCGGTGCGCACGAACGCCGTTTCCTTGGTCGAGCGGCGGTAGAGCCAGCGCATGATGTAGACGAGTATGACGATGGCGACCGCCAGGCCGATCAGGGAGAGCAGCACGGTCTCAAAGATGTTCGCACTCATGTTACCCCTCCACACACGACGCCCTGATGTTCATGTCCGCGTCGCCGCTCACGCCCTCTTGCGGACCGACGGCGATATGGAGCCGAAGGCCTCGACCACTGCGTCGGCAAAAGCCGGTTCGTTGATGTTCGCGCGCACACGCTCCACAAGCCGGCGCCCGGTCGGGCGCACGGTCTTCTCGATGGCCTCGAACAGGGCCTCGTCCGCCTCGGGATCATGAAACGGCGCGCCCGGCCGGTCCAGCCCCGACACGCCTCCCTCCGGGAGCAGAAAGCGGACCGGGCCCTCCATCTGATTGAGCCGCCCGCCGATCCATTCGCCAGCGGCCCGGTTCTCATCGCGGGTCGTGCGCATCAGCGTCACGTTGGCATTGTGGACGACGAATTTTCGCTCTTTGAACTTCTCCGGCACGGTGTCGCGCGGTCCGAAATTAACCATATCGAGCGCGCCGGCCGAGCCGACGTAAGGAAGGCCGGTGCGGATCGGCGCGCCGAGCCGATCCTGGTCGGCCGGCAGGATGCCGCCGACCAGCATGTCGGCGACCTCGGTGGTGGTGAGGTCGAGGAATCCGGCGAGCAGCCCGGAATCGCCGAGCGCTTCCATGGCCCGCCCGCCGGTGCCGGTGGCGTGGAAAACGAGACAATCGTAGTCGGCCTCGAGCCGCCGGGTCACCGCCTGCACGCAGGGCGTGGTGACGCCGAACATGGTGACGCCGAGGGCCGGCCGGGCGATCTTGCGTCGGGCCTCGTAGGCCTCGCGCGTCGGCATCTGCGCGATCATGCCCGCGAGCGCGTGTGCGGCATTGGCGAGCACGCGTTCCGTGATCGCGTTGAGGCCCTGAATGTCGGCGACCGAATGAAACATCACCACATCGCTCGCGCCGACATAGGCGCGCACGTCACCGGCGGCGACGGTCGACACCATGACCTTCGGAATGCCGACCGGCAGAGCGCGCATTCCCGCCGTCGCCAGCGTCGTGCCGCCGGAGCCGCCGGCCGAAATGATGCCGCCGATGCGCTGCTCGCGCGCGATCCAGCGCGCGAACGCCTCGGCCATCGCCGTCACCGAGCGGCCGCGATCGTCGGAGAAAACTTCGGAGCTGCCGCGCGGATGCATGCTTGCGACATGGAGCGGCGTCACGTCGGCGGTCGAGGGCTTGCGCGAGGTGGAGAGATCGACCGTGCGCGTCGGAATGCCGAGTGCCTTGAGCCGGTCGCGGATGAAATTGAGCTCGCGGCCCTTGGTGTCGAAGGTGCCGGCGACAATGGCGGTGCGGCCGATACGCTCGGCGAACGGGATGGAAAAGATCCGCGCGCCTTCGGGCTCGGGCTGCGACGCTTCGACGATCGATTGCCGCAGGCTCGTCGCCGGCATGTTCCAGCGCTCGGAAAGTGGAGCGCTCGGCCGGAGAGTTCGCGGACGGAGCGGCGGCTGCGGCGGCCTCGCCGCGTTCCACGCGATAGACTTGCGCCATCAGCTCTTCGGCGCTCGCGCCGGCCGCGGTCTCCTCCGGCAAGGGCCCTTCCTCTTCGTCCTGCTTGCCGACGCCGAGAAGGCGCTGCTGCAGCTCGCGGTCGGCGGCAAGCGCGCCGGTCTCCATCACGCGGTTGATCCTGCCGTTGACCATGATGGCGACGTGATCGGACACCGCAGTGGCGACGCCGATGTTCTGCTCGATGAGCAGGACGGCCATGTCGCCGTCCTTGGCAAGCTGCACCAGCATCGCCTCGACCTGATCGACAATGATCGGTGCGAGCCCTTCGGTCGGCTCGTCCATGACCAGGAGGCGCGGATTGCCGAGCAGCGCGCGGCCGATCGCCAGCATCTGCTGCTCGCCGCCGGACAATTGCGAGCCGCCGCTCGTCTCGCCGCTCGTAGAGCCGCGGAAAGGTCTGGTAGACGCCCTCGACCGTCCACTTCGCATCCGCGCCGCCGGTGGCGACCAGGCGCAGATGCTCGTCGACCGACAGGCTCGGCCAGACGCGCCTCCCTTGCGGGACGTAGCCGACGCCGTGCCGGTGAATGACGTGCGGCTCGAGGCGGGAGGTCTCGCGGCCGAAGATGCGGATGCTGCCCGAGCGCGAGGCCTTGAGGCCGGTGACGGTGTTGCAGAGCGTGCTCTTGCCCATCCCGTTGCGGCCGACCACGGCGAGAACGCCGGCGCCGATCGTCATGGACACGCCCTGTATGGCGTGGCTCTCGCCGTAATAGACGTGGAGGTCGCTGATCTCGAGTGCGGGATGGCCGCCGGCCTCAGCCATGGCCGCCTCCGAGATAGACCTTCTGCACCTCGGGGTCGTCTTCGATCTCCTGCGGCGTGCCCTCCTTGAACAGGCGCCCGTTGTGCATCATCGAGACGTATTCGGTAACGCGCAGCGCCACGTCGAGATCGTGCTCGATGATGATGAAGCCGATGTGCTTCGGCAGCGCGTTGAGGATGGTGACGAGATCGCGGCGTTCCGGCGGCGACAGGCCGGCCGCCGGCTCGTCGAACAGAATGAAGCGCGGCGCCCCGGCGAGCGCGAGCGCGATCTCGAGCTGCCGCTGCTGGCCGTGACTGAGGCTCGCGACCAGATGGTCGCGCAGGCTTTCAAGGTGCACGGCGTGCACGATCGATTCCGCCTGCATCATGGTGCGGTCGTCGGGGCGCGGCCGCGACAGGGCGAAGCGGCCGCGCGAAACGCCGCGGCAGGCGAGATAGACGGAATCGCGGACGCTGAGCCCGCCGAAGAGCTGCGATATCTGATACGTCCGCCGCAGCCCGCGCCGGATCCGTTCATGCACCGGCAGCGTGGTGATGTCCTCGTTGAAGAAGCGGATGCGGCCGGACGTCGGCAGGAAATCGCCGGTAATGGCGTTGAACAGCGTGGTCTTGCCCGCGCCGTTGGAACCGATGACCGCGCGCCGCTCGCTGGCCGCGATCCGCATGCTGATGCCGGTGAGGGCCACCAGGGCGCCGAAGTGCCGCGCCACGTTGTCGAGTTCGAGCGCGTGCGCGCCTGACTCCTGCAAACGCGAGGCAACGGACACCTCGGCCACTGGCGGCCTCCACTCCCCTTGCTCGTTACGGGCAGCTCGGGTTGTCGCGGCCGACCGGGCCGAGCTTCAGGAATTCAGCTTCCGGAATGCCCAGCGTCTGGTTGACCTGCGGGATGATCTTGATGAGCTTGTTGTAGAGCGTGCCGTCCGTGTTCTGCGCGACCTCGGTCAGGAATATGTCGGCGATGGCGTTGCGGTTCTTGTCGAGCGAGACCTTGCCGGTCGGCGTATCGAGCGTGAGGCTCGCGAGCACCGTCCGCAGCTTGCCGCCGCCGTCCGACACGTCGGCATTGACCTTCTGCAGCGCCGGTCAGCAGCGCCGTTCGCGTTCACGTAGTAGCCGTGGGCGAACAGCGAGGGCGACGGGAAGGCGTTCGGCAGCTTCTTGTAGGCCTCGACGAACTTCTTCCATGCCGGCGTAGTCGTTGTCGTCGGCGATCGGGCCCGCCGAAGGCGTGCCGATGACGACATCGTGGGTCTTGCCCTTGGAACCGAGGATCGTCTGGTCGACGGTCACCGAACCGCCGATCAGCGGCGCCTGGCCGCCGGCCTGCTTGTATTGGGTGAGGAAGTTGACCGAGTCCGAGCCGCCGAGCACGACGTAGATCGCGTCGATGCTGTCCGGCATCGCGGCGATGACCGAGGCGAAATCCTTGGTGCCGATCGGAACCCAGAACTTCTTCACCACGTGGCCGCCGGCCTTGCAGAACGGCGCCATGAAGCCGAACACCTGCGTGTAGGGGAAGGAATAGTCTTCCGCCAGCGTCGCCACTTTCTTGTACTTCTTGGTGTTGTAGGCGTAGTCGCCGAGGCCGGCCATCCACTGCGCGCCGTCGGTCGAGAAGCGGAAGAAATTCGGCGCCGGATCGCGCAATGTCGTGTCCTGCGCCGCCGACGTGCCGTTGACGATGGTCACATCCGGCTTGGTCTTGGCGTAGTCCTTGACCGCGAGGCCTTCGTCGCCGGACAGCGGCCCGACCAAGACCTTCACGCCATCCTGTTCCACGAGCTTGCGCACGGCGCGCACCGCGCTGTCCGGCGAGCCGTCGGACGAGCCCTTGACGATCTCGATCTTCTTGCCGCCGACCTTGCCGCCGAAGTCGTCGACCGCCATCAGCGCGCCGCGCATGCTGTCGTCGCCGAGGATCGCGAACGCGCCCTCGAACGTGGCCAGCACGCCGATCTTGATGGAGTCCTCGGCCATCGCCGCCGACGGGACCGTCAATCCCGCGGCCAGCCCGAGGCCGAGAAGCAGGCGTCGATTTACACTCATCCGATCCTCCCTGGGTTGGATTCTGTTTGTGCTCGAAGTGACGCTTCCCCCGACACGCGGGAGCGCAAGGACTCCGCGGCAAGGAGCGGCTTGAGCCTCCCCCACAAGCCGAGGAGGCCATCCGGCGAGACGAATACGATCGCCAGAAAGACCAGGCCGATCAACGTATTGTAGCGTTCGGCGCCGACGATATCGATGGCGAAGGTCTGGATCAGGATGACGAACGCGGCGCCGACGAACGGGCCGATCGGATGGCGCAGCCCGCCGATCACGGCGATGACCAGCACCTCGATCGCCTGCCCGACGTCGACCGTGCCCGGCGATACGCGCCCGTTGAACCAGACCAGCAGCACGCCGGCGAGTCCGGCGATGACGCCGGAGTAGAAGTAGGCGACGACCTTGTGCGCGGTGACGTTGAACCCGACCGCGCGCATGCGCCGGCCGTTGTCGCGGATCGCCTGCAAGGCCAGGCCGAAGGTCGAGCGCGAGCAGTAGAGCACGGCCGCGTAGCAGGCCGCCGCGACCAGCAGGCAGAGATAGTAGAAGGGCACGGGATCGCGCCAGTCGATGCCGAAGACGCGCGGCGTGCGGAATGCCGGCGATAGCCGGAATGTCCGTTGAACAGAGCGTAGTTCTGCTGCGCGAAGTAGAAGAAGGCGGCGGCGATCGCCAGCGTGATCATGATGGTGTAGATGCCCTCGGTGCGCACCGATATCGCACCGATCAGCGCCGACACCGTGCCGGCGAGCAGCACCGCGAACGGCACCAGCACCCACCACGGCCAACCGAAGCCGTGAATGTTCATGTTGTTGGTGCCGAAGATTGCGACCGTGTAGGCGGCGACGCCGGCGGTCGTGATCTGGGCGAGGCTCACCATGCCGCCGTAGCCGGCGAGCAGCATCATCGAGAGTGCGAGCAAGCCCCAGATGAGCGAATAGGCGCCGATCTGGGCGACGAAGAACTCCGACGCAACGGCGGGATAAAGAAGCAGTGCGACCGCGAGCGCGATCTGGGCGGGGCCGAACCAGGCCGGGACGACCGCGGCGCGGCTCGGCTGATCGAGGGCGAGGACGGGCGTCGCCGACGTACGCGTCGTTCCCATGATGCCTTGCGGACGCAGCGCCAGCGCGACGACCATGATGACGAACGTCAGCACGATGCCGTAGGTCGGCAGGTAGACGAGGCCGATCTGCTCGGCCAGGCCGACCAGCAGCGCGCCGATGGCGGCGCCGGGGATGGATCCCATGCCGCCGACGATCACGACCACGAGCGAGGCGAGCAGGTAGCGCACGTCCTCGCCGGGCGCGAGCGAGAGCGCCGAGCCGCCGACGACGCCGGCGAAGCCGGCGAGCCCGGCGCCGACCGCGAACACGACGGCGAAGACCATGTGCACGTTGATCCCCGATGCCGAGAGCATCGAGCGGTCGTCGACGCCGGCGCGGATCATCATGCCGATGCGCGTGCGGCTGATCATCAGCCACAGCCCGACGCCGACGACGATGGCCGTGCCGAGCACGATCAGGCGGTAGAACGGATAGGTCATCATCACCGCGGTGCCGTTCGCGCGCACCGCGGTCACGATCGGCAGCTTGATGGCGCCGTCGAGCCAAGCCGGGACGCCGATCTGGTAGGTGATGCCGGTCCAGATCGCGAGCATCAGATCGGCGGCGACGATGGAGATGCCGAGCGTCACCAGCGTCTGCCGCAGTTCGTCGCCTTCAAGGCGGCGAAAGACGAAGACCTGCATCAGCATCCCGATGAGGCGAGAGCGCCATGAAGCCGGCGCCGACGCCGAGGAGCCAGATGCCGGTCCGTTGCGCGACCTCGTAGCCGATATAGGCGCCGAGCAGATAAAGCGAGCCGTGCGCGAGGTTCACGTTGCGCATCAGCCCGAACACCAGCGTGAAGCCGCTGGCGACCAGGAAATAGAGGCCGGCCAGCGTCACGCCGTTGAAAATGGAATTGATGAAAGCTTTCTTCGAAATCAGGACGGCGTCGAGCCACTCCGGCCAGACGGCGACGAACAGCCAGACGACCAGGGCGGCGAACAAGAGCCGAGATCAAGGGCCCATGCCTGCCGCCAGGTCGGCCCCGGCGCCGATTGCTCGACGACGCTCATGCCGTCAGCCGCAGGCGCTGCTGGTTCATCCGCGGCGCCTTGTGGAACTTGCCGTCCTTCATGATCGCGAGGATACGGGTCTTGTCCTGCAGGATGCGGACGTCGGCGATCGGATCGCCGTCGACGAGCAGCAGGTCCGCCAGATAGCCTTCCCGCACCATGCCGAGTTCATTGGCCATGCCCATGATCTCGCCACCGTATTTGGTCGCGGCCTGAATCGCCTCCATCGGCGAGAAGCCGAGCATCTCGACGAAGGTCTGGATGTCCTTGGCGTTGGTGCCCTGCGGCGTCCAGGCGAAGCCGTAGTCGCCGCCGATGCAGATGCGGATGCCGCGCCGGTGCAT
This sequence comes from uncultured Alphaproteobacteria bacterium, assembly GCA_963833665.1. GTDB lineage: Bacteria > Pseudomonadota > Alphaproteobacteria > Rhizobiales > Xanthobacteraceae > BOG-931. The sequence continues at coordinate 60,233 of CAWHZA010000065.1, forward strand.
CTTCTTCATGGTCTCGATGCACATTTCCAGCTCGCGCTCATAGAGCATCGCCACCTTCGAGCCCGGCTTGATGCCCCAGGGCTCGGCGTGCCGCGCGGTGTTGATGAGCCAGGCGATGCCGGGGGCGACGAAGTGCTTGTCCTTGTTGGCCTCCAGCATGTCGAGCGCCTCTTCGTCGGCGAAGGAGGCGTGGTAGATGTTCTGGATGCCGTGGCGCACGCACTGCTTGACCGATCCCGAGGAGCGGGCATGGGCGGCAAGCACCTTGTTGCGGCACTTCGCCTCCTTCGCCGCCATCGCCACCTCTTCTTCCGACATCGGCGTCTCTTCGGCGCCCATGCCGGTGATCTCCTCGCCGGAGAGGTTGAGCTTGATGGAATCGACGCCGTATTTGATGAGCTGGCGCACGGTGCGCCGTACTTCCTCCGGCCCCGACACGACGATGCCGAGGTTGAGGCCCTCGTGCGGGATGTGCGAGGGCGCCGCATCGCCGAGCCCGCCGACCGTCGTGATCTCCGGACCGGCGGCGAGATAGCGCGGGCCGGGGAAGCGCCCTTCGTTGATGAAGCTGCTTGGCGACGACGTCGAGCCGCGGTTTTGCCGCCGCAGCGCCGCGTCCGGCGGTGAAGCCGGCGTCGAGCACGAGCTTCGCCATCTCCATGGTGACGAGCATGTGCTCTTCCAGCTCCATCATCTGGATCGGGTCGATACCCGGCGCGTTGTTCCACGACAGGTGCAGGTGCGCGTCGATCAGGCCCGGCATCAACGTCGCGCCCATGCCGTCGATCACGGTCGCGCCGCCATGCGTCGCGCTCGAGCCGCCGCCGAGCCGCGAAGAGCCGCGCGTCACCTGCTTGATGCGGTTGCCCTGGATGAGAACCTCGCCGGTGTAGGGATACTCGCCGGTCGCAGTCGAGGATGCGGACATTGGTGAAATGGATCGGCCCGGTGCCGTTAAAGCCGTTCTGCTCGTAGGCCATGATGGTTGCTCCTGTTCGTTCCCGCGGCGCATTTTCGCCGCGCCTGCTTTTCCTCAGATCGGAATTCCGCGCAGGAAATCCGACAGCAGCGTGCCGCACTCCCGCGATTTCTCGATCGGCGTCCAATGGCCGCAGCGGTGGAGGACTACGGTCTTGGCGCCGCCGATCCGCTCGGCGAGCTCATGCGCGATGCTGGCCGGCCCGACCGCGTCCTCGTCGCCGGTGACGATCAGGGTCGGGCAGTCGATGAGCCGGTGGTCGGCCCGCTCGGCTTGCGCCAGCGCCTCGCAGGAGCGGGCAAATCCCTCGGCATCCTGGCGCATATGGCTCTCGCGCACAAACGCGACCGCGACGGGATTGTCATTGGCGGTCGCGCCTGACAGGGCCGATTGCGTCAGCTGCTCCGCGACCGTGCTCATGCCCTCGTGGCGTGCGATCGCGGCGCGCTCGCGCAGCCGTTCGCGCGCCGCATCCTGCGGCTCGAGGATCGGTCCGAATAGCGTGAGGCTCGCCACGCGCTCGGGATGCCGCGCGGCGATATGCTGGGCGATCAGCGTGCCGAAGGAATGACCGACGACGTGCGCGCGGTTGACGCCGAGATGCGCGGCCGCGTCGGCGACCGCTTGGACCAGCAGCGCGACCGTTATTTGTTGCGGCGGCGTCGGCGATCGTCCGGCTCCCGGAAGGTCAGGCCGCACGATGCGAAAGCCGGCGAGCGGCGGGAGGAGCGGCTGGAAGCTGTTCGACGTGCCGCCGAGCCCATGCAGCATGATGACCGGCGGGCCTTCGCCTTCGGATTCCACCACCATCCCTGGCAGGCGGACCGACGTCATGCCGAGCGCTCCACGATCTCGTTCTCGAGCACGCCGATGCCGCCAATCTCGATGCGCACGAGGTCGCCGTTCTTGAGATAGCGCGCCGGGCTGAAGCCGATGCCGACGCCCGCCGGCGTGCCGGTGGCGATCACGTCCCCGGGCTGCAGCGTGATGCCGGCGGAAAGCATCTCGATGATCGTCGGAATATCTAAGAGGCCGCTTCCGTCGCGGCGCACCAGAGCGAGAACGCCGTCCTGCGCTTCGGCAAGCGGCAGGTCGAACGGTGCGATCGAGCGCCCATCGTCGGCCACCCGTCCGATGCGCCGCTCGCCGGCGATGGACACAGTCGCGACCTTCATGCGCTCCCCGTTTTTGAACCAATCTTCGTTGATTGGGAGCGATTATCGGCCTTTTGCCCATCAAGGCAAGTGCTGCAGCTTGCGGGCGAAATCGGAAGGTTGGCGGCCGCGCCAGGGACGCTATAATTGGCTCACGACCGGTCCATTACGGGATCAAGTCTGTTGCCCAAGGTGGTGGCCAGCACGATCGAAGGCTCCCTGCGCAGGCGCATCGCCGCGGGCGAATGGTCGTCGACCGGCCGATTGCCGGCCGAGCGCGACCTCGCCGTGCAATACGGCGTCGCGCGCAACACCGTGCGCCGGGCGGTCGAAGCGATCGCGCATGACGGGATGATCGAGCGGCACGTCGGCCGCGGCACGTTCGTCAATGGCGAAGCGAACGAACTTGCCGACATCGTGCAGCGCGCGACCGGCGTTTCCCCCGCCGACCTGATTGCCGTGCGGCTGATCATCGAGCCGCAGGCGGCAGCGCTCGCCGCGCGCAATGCCAGCTCTGCCGACCTGCTGGCGATTGCCGACGCGCACCATCGCGGCGCCGAGGCTCATCACAACGGCGAGTTCGAGCACTGGGACTCTCAGTTCCATTCGCGGATATTTGCCGCCACGCGAAACCAGCTTCTGGTCAGCATGCACGATATCTTGCAGGTCATCCGCAACCGGAACGCCTGGATCGAGCTCAAGCGCAAGACGTTCTCGGAAGATCGCCGCCGCGAGTATTGCGCGCATCACGCGCAGGTCTTCTCCGCCTTGGAGAATCGCGACGCGGACGGCGCCGCGCAGGCGATGCGCCTCCATATCGAGGCGATCGAAACGACACTGTTCAGGCGGCCGTCCTTTTCCTGAACTCAAATGCGGAAGTGGGCGCCAAGCACGGCTCGACCGCGATGCGCAACCATGGCCGGCGCCCGCGATCACCACGCGATCCGCATAGCGGACCTTAACGTCCCCAAACGACGACGCGACGCCACCCGGACGGAGGTCAACTCCGGGGCCTCGCTTAGCGCGCGGCCCCGGAACGGCGTGGCGCCTTAATGCGCGCTGAGCCAATCGCGCGCCGCGCGCTGCGCCGACGCGATCTCGATCTCCGACATCTGATCGGCGATCTCGCGCCGCAGCCGGATGGCGTCGGCATTGCCTCTCACCGACGCGAGATTGAACCATTTGTGCGCGGTGACGAGATCGACCGGCACGTCGCGGCCGACCGAATACATCATTCCGAGCTCGAACAGCACGTCGCCGGCGACGGGTCCTTCGCCGAGCGGCGCCGAATCGGCGTCGAGCATTTCAAAACGAGCCATCGTGCACTCCCCTGTCTGCGCCTCGTCACCTGTCCGGTGCCGCGTCTTCGCCGGCTTTTTCCCCGCCGACTATGGCGATAATCATCGGAAGATTTGAACGGTGGTTTAATTAACGCGATGAATCGAAGCTGAACTGGTCGGCCGTCGATTGCCGCTCGTTCGGCAATACTCCGTTAGGCAACACCGCCCAGGCGCGCCGGCGCCGATGCCCGGCGGCGGGCAACCTTGCAATGCCGACCGCCTCGGCTATCCTTCCCGCCCAGGGGACGGCAGGAGGTTTTGGGGATGGTCACGAGAAATCTTCGTATTGCGGCATTCATCGTTATTGCGGCGGTCGGCCTCGCGCCGATGATGGTCGCGCCGGCCTTGGCCGCCGACCCGCTCGGCACCTGGTTGACCGGGGACAAGAAGGGCAAGGTGCGCATCGTCAATTGCGGCGGGGCGATTTGCGGCAGTCTCGTCTGGATTGACGAGCCGCTCGATCCCGAAACCAAAAAGCCGAAGATCGACAAGCGCAACGCCGACGCCAGCAAGCAAAGCCGCCCGCTGCTCGGCATCCCCATCGTGCTGAACATGAAGCCCAGCAGTGCACCGCAATCATGGGAGGGCGACGTCTACAATGCCGAGGACGGCAAGACCTATTCCGGTTCCTTCACCTTGACCGGGGCAAACACCGCCCAGCTCAAGGGTTGCGTGCTCGGCGGCCTGATCTGCAAGGCGCAGACCTGGACGCGCTCGAATTGACGGCGGAACGCCGGGGCATCGTCGGGAACGAGCGTCACGATTTCCTGAGTATCAATCCGCGGCGATCGCGTTCGGCACGCGCGACCCGCAACGCGCGCTCAGTCCCATTGCGGCCGGCCGGAAAACGCCCAGTCGACGACGCGGCCGCCCGGGTGCGCGAGCGCGGCAATTTCGGCCATGTCCTGCGCGCTCAGCGCGAAGTCGAAGATCGCGGCGTTCTCCGTCAGCCGTTCGACCTTGTTGGTGCGCGGAATGACGACGATGTCCTGCTGCACCAGGAAGCGCAGCGAGACCTGGGCGGCGGTCTTGCCGTGCGCGGCGCCGATGCGCGCGAGCACCTTGTCGTCGCGCGCGCGCCCGCGCGCGATCGGGCTGTAGGCGACGACCGCCAGCTGATGGCTGCGGCAGGCGGCGATCACCTTCGACTGGTCGAGGAAGGGATGGCATTCGATCTGGTTGCAGACCAGCGGCTCGCTCGTCTCCCGCACCGCCTGCTCGATCAGCGCCACGGTGAAGTTGGAGACGCCGATGTGGCGGGCAAGGCCGTCGCGCTTGACCTTGGCCAGCGCCCCGAGGGTTTCCGCCAATGGGATCTGCGGATTGGGCCAATGCAGCAGCAAGAGATCGACCTCGCTCAGGCGCAACCGCACCAGGCAGTCGCGCGCCGCCCGTTCGAGCTCGCGCGGGGCGAAATGCGACGGCCAGATTTTCGTGGTCACGAACACCTCGCCGCGCCTGACCCCGGAGGCGTGCAACCCCTCGCCCACCTCGCGTTCGTTATCGTACATCTCGGCGGTGTCGATGTGACGGTAGCCGAGGCGCAACGCCTGCTCGACGACCCGCGCGCACGCGCGTCCCCGCAGCTCCCAGGTGCCCAGCCCGACGAGCGGAATACGGGCGCCCTGCGCTTCGACGGCGGGGGCGGTTGCATTCGCGCTCACGGGGGCCATGGCATTATTCTCCTGGGCGTTTCGGGGAAGTCGAGGGGCCGGGGATCGTCCGCAAATTCACCATATTAGGCAGCGAACCTCACCTATCCCTTTCATGCAGACCGTGGTAGTCAATGATTATCGAGCTTCGGGGGCATTCATGTTGCGTACCGCAGCTTTAGTGCTCGCCGCAATGATGCTCACCGGCTTCACCGGCTGTACGGCGAGCGCATATGCGCTCCATGTAGAAACGCCAACGCCAGCAATTGCTTAGCCTAAGCATCGGAAATCAGGACAACGGCCGGGACAACAGCCCCAACCGGCGAGCAGTGCCCTGCGCGAGATGCGGCACTATCTCAGCCCCGGCCGCTTCGGCAGACCCCCGGTTGAGAGTGGGTGGGCTGGGGCGCGCGGACGCGAGAAGGTCAGGGAAATTCCTCCCCTCCCCCATGCGCGTTCCCCCTCAGGTTCAAGGGCACTGCCTTACTTCGCTGAGATCGGCTATAGTCTCGGAATGCCAGAAACAACCCGCCGCTTTGACTGCCCAAACTGCGGTGCCGAGTACAAGGTTGTTCGTGCCGGGGCAGACCCGCCGCCTGATCCCCAGATCGTATGCCGCCGGTGCGGTGCCCCGCTCCAAGGCCGCGATCGCGAGTTCATCCTCAAATACTTCCTCGTGGGTCGTCCAAGGACCCAAGCTCTCGCGCAGGTGAAGCTGCGAGTGCAGGAGTAGGCGGTTCCTCAGTATGTGTGTGAGGGCGGACTGAGGGGGCTAGTGCTTGGCCCCCTCTTACTGAAAGCGCCGTGATGGACTTGCCCGCCGACGTTGGCGAAGCGGACGGCTGTCGTCATTGCTTCACAAAAGGCGGGCTAAGGTTGTTGGGCGGGGCCGCTCCCCGCAAATCTTATGGCCTAACCCTTGCCTCGACTGCCCCCTGGCGGTCGAGGCATTTTCTTCTTTGGCGCTACAGACTTCACTCAACTCGATGGAGGCTCCCCGACGCCCAACGTTGAGGGCCGTGGGCGGGGGCAACGGCACAGGTTAGCACTGGCTAGCGAAGCAATTGTGTCGGTGGTGGGGTCTGCTCATTGCGTTGGGATCGAAACGGCCCGCGCAGTAAGAGAGGCCAGAGCGAATCCCCTGACTAGCTCTGGCCTCAAGTAACTTCCCGGACGCCATCATTGAGGGCTGCTGAGGTCGGGCAACGCAGGCTATCCCAGCGTCGGCCTTCACAATCATTACGAATTCGTAAGGACGAAGGTCAGCGTCAGTACCTTTGGGGGCCAGGACATGCGGTTGACGCTTGGCCCCCTAAGGCACAGCGTGAAGCCGCCGCTGCGGCACCGCCTCCCCCGCCCCCGGCACCCCCAAAGCCTGTCGCTGCGAAACCCAAGCCGAAGCCCAAGGTGCGGTCTACACCGCAACCGGCGCAGGCGCAGGCGGGCTCCGCACCCCCGGCGGCAAACTGGCCAGCGTCACAACCGGGTCAGGTGCGTTCGACGCCGTCGGCACCGAACTGGCCCGCGCCGCAAACTCCGCCTGGCTGATCGCGTGCTGGGTCGTTGCGCCCTATAGAAAAAATGCACGCGGGCTGCCACACAGCCTGGACGCGGCTTGTCAGCGCGATTTGCTGCCGAGGGCAGCGAAGGCCGCTTCCGGAGCCTGCTCGATGAGCTTGAGAAGCGCGCGCGCCGGTCCGCGCGGCGAGCGCTTGCCCTGCTCCCAATTGCGCACAGTCTCGACCGGCACGCCGATGCGCGCCGCAAACACGGCCTGCGTGAGACCGGTGCGCCCCCGCACGTTGCGCGCATAGGCGGCTTCCAGGATGCGCATATTGGCGGCAAGGTTGCCGTCGGCCGGGCGCATCATCGTCGGCCGGCCGTTGGCAGCAGGCCGCGCCCGCTCGCTGCCGTCCGGCAAAACCTCGACCAATCGTCCGTCTGCCTTCAATCGCACGCGCAGCATGCGCCCGCTCCAGCGGCCATCCTAATCTTGGGCCGCGGCGCATCATAGCTGATTCGTCGTGAATTCAATGAGTTAGTGAGCGACGATGCGGGCGCGTCGCTGATGTCACGGCCGTCCCGGCCAGTGAAGCATCAAGCGAGCCTTTCTCAGCCCTTCACTCCGCGTGCGAGAGTGGAGAGGTTAGCAAAATCGCCGCGCTCCTGGTGTGCCCTCGCCCAGTGCGGGACGGGGCTACTCAGCGCTCAAATAGAAAGAAAGGGTGAGGGCTCAGGCCGCAAACTCTCACCCACCCGCGTGCGCTGATGCTCAGAGGAGCCCTCTCCCGCAGGGGCAAGGGGCATGATATGCAGCGCCGATTTCCCGGGCGCACCGGAAGGAAAACCCACGAACGCGCGAGTAAAGAGAAATGCAGAACCTGCAGATCAACCCGCAACGGCTGTGGGACACGCTGATGGAAACAGCGCAGATCGGCGCCACGGCCAAGGGCGGCATCTGCCGGCTCACCCTGACCGACCTCGATCGGCAAGTGCGCGACTGGTTCAAGGCGCAGTGCGAGGCGCTTGGCTGCACGGTCGCGGTCGACGAGGTCGGCAACATGTTCGCGCGCCGCCCCGGCAAGAAGGAAAACCTTGCGCCGATCGCCATGGGCTCGCATCTCGACACCCAGCCGACCGGCGGCAAGTTCGACGGCACGCTCGGCGTGCTCGGCGCGCTCGAAGCGATGCGCACGCTCCACGAGACCGGCTACGAGACCAACGCCCCGATCGAGATCGTCAACTGGACCAACGAGGAAGGCTCGCGCTTCGCGCCGGCGATGCTCGCCTCCGGCGTCTTTGCCGGCGTGTTCACGCCCGACTTCGCCTACGCGCGCGCCGACCGCGACGGCAAGACCTTCGGCGATGAGCTCAAGCGCATCGGCTACCAGGGCAAGGACAAGGCCGGCGCCCGCAAATTCGCCGCCATGTTCGAGCTGCACATCGAGCAGGGCCCGATCCTCGAGGACGAAGCCCGCATGATCGGCGTCGTGCAGGGCGTGCAGGGCATGCGCTGGTACGAGGTCACGGTCACCGGCCAGGCGGCGCACACCGGGGCGACGCCGATGCGGTTGCGCAAGAACGCACTCCTTGGCGCCGCGCACATGATCGCGCGCATCGACGCGATCGCGCACGAGCACGCTCCCGACGCGGTCGGCGCCGTCGGCCTGATCGAGAGCCGGCCGAACAGCCGCAACGTCGTCCCTGGCGAGGTTTTTTTCACCGTCGATTTCCGCCATCCCGACGACAAGGTGCTGGACGCGATGGAAGGAAAATTCCGCGCCGCGCTCCCCGAAATCCTCGACCCGATGAAGCTTGCCTACATGGAAGCTCGCATCTGGGATTCGCCGGCGGTCAAGTTCGCGCCGGAACTGATCGCGTGCGTGCGCGCCGGCGCCGAGAAGGCCGGCTTCAAGTCGCGCGACATGATCTCCGGCGCCGGCCACGATGCCGCCTACGTCGCCCGCGTCGCCCCGACCACGATGATCTTCGTGCCCTGCGCCGGCGGCATCTCGCACAACGAGGCGGAATCGACGAGCTTCGACGAATGCGCCGCCGGCGCGCAGGTGCTGCTCAACGCCGTGCTGGAGTTTGATCGCAGGCTGGGGTGAGGCTGCAAATCTTCACGGCAGGTCTCTATCGGGGATATCGGCGAGCTTTGCCAGATGGCGCAACAGGCCGATCTTGAGCGGGCGGTTTCCGTGGATCGGGATCGAAAAGGCGTACAACGCTTCCGGCCTTGCCATAGATATGGTGACTGCCAGCGATTTTCAGCAATTGCTAGCCGCGGCGCTCGCGAGCTTGAACGCCAATCCCGGCTTTCGCGGACGGCATGGGCGACGCGCTTGTCGCGGAACGAAGCTCCGTCTTCGTCATTGGCGGACTTGATCCGGAAATCCATGCTGAGTTGCGCTTCATCATCGACCACCGGGTCAAGCCCGGTGGTGACGAGGATGAGAGGCCTTCAACGAGCACAAGCGCGTATTGCGCCGCGCCTTGCATCGTGCTGACGCACCGTCCACCCTTCGCGCTATCGCGGCGCGGGATGGGCGCAGGCCAAGTATTCGCGCTCGGTCTCTGCGACCAGCGCCTCGACGCTGAGGATTTCGGTGACGCCCGAAGTGCTGTGGCCGGCGCTCCAGATGTCGCGCCAGCGCCGCGGGCGTTCGCCCTGCGTTTCGAGGTTGATGTCCTTGGCGACGTCGATCATGCCGCGCTCGGGCAACGCATCGGGATCGAGGCCGGCGGCGACGATCGAGGGGCGCAGCATGTTGGTCTGCAGGCCGGTGAAGGCGCGCGTGAGCATCACGTCGTCGGCGGAAGCCGCGACCAGCATCTCCTTGTAGGCGGGCGGTGCCAAGACTCTCATGCGTCGCGATGAAGCGCGTGCCCATATAGGCAAGGTCGCAGCCGAGCGCGACCGCCGCGTGCAGCGCGCGGCCGTCGCTGATGCCGCCGGCAAGCACGATCGGCCCGGCAAAGAATTGGCGCACCGCGCGCGCAAACGCGAAAGGATTGAGCCAGCCGGTCTGCCCGCCGGCGCCCGCGGTCAACAGCACGAGGCCGTCGGCGCCGGCGGCGAGCGCGCGCTCGGCGTGCCTGATCGTGGCGACGTCGGCGAGGACGAACGCGCCGGCCTCATGCAGCGGGCGGACGACGCCGGCCGGCGAGCCGACGCTGGTGATGACGATCTCGGGCGCGTGGGCGAGCACGACGGCGAGATCATCGGCGAGGCGTGGGTTCGAGGCGTGCACGATCAGGTTCGGGCAGAAAGCGGCGGCAGCGGCGCCGGTCGTGTCCTCATGCTCGCGCAGATGCCTGCGGATGGCCGCGAGCCAGTGCGCAAGCTCTTCGGGCGTGCGGCAATTGGCGGTCGGAAAGGCGCCGATGACACCATGCGTGCAGGCGCCGACGACGAGATCGACGCCGGAGACGCGGAACATCGGCGCCGCGATCAGCGGCAGGCGCATCCGCCCGCGAATGCGGGCGAAGCGCTCGTCCTCAGGGGTCGGGGATGCCTTCCTCGGCGAATGATCCATTGCTAACATTTAGCACGAGGACGAAAAGCGCACGCCGCTGCGGACGATCGCGGCACGCAAAAAGCGCGTCCGATCAATGCCGGGAGGAACGCCGTGAGGTCGCCGCTCTATGCCTGCCCGACCGTCGGTTCGCAGACGCTGGCGGCGCTCCGCCGCTATCCCTCGCGCACCGCTTTCGCCTGGGACGGCGGCACGCTCAGCTATCGCGCGGCGCACGACCTGATCGGGCGCCTTGAGGCGGTGTTCGTCGCGGCAGGGCTCGACCGCGGCGGCCGCGTCGCGCTTCTCACTTCCAACCGGCACGAGACCTGGTGCGCCGGCGTTGCCGCGCACCTTTGCGGCGCCGCCATCACCTGGCTGCATCCGCTCGGCTCGCTCGCCGACCAGCTCGATCAGATCGAGGATGCCGAAGCCGATGCCCTCGTCGTCGACACGCGCGCCTTCAGGACGCGCGGCGCCGAACTGGCCGCGGGCGCACCGCGCCTGCGGACGATCTTCACGCTCGAGGACGCCGACTACGGCCGCAACCTGCTCAGAGCGGCGCAAGCGGCAGGCGCCGTGTCGGCGCGCGATCTCGCCAACGCCGACACCGTCGCCACGCTCAACTACACCGGCGGCACGACCGGCAAATCCAAGGGCGCGCTCCGCCATCACCGCGAGCTGAGCTATTTCGCCACTGCGATTCTCGCCGGCTTCGAAATTCCCGACGATCCGCGCTACCTCGCGGTCGGGCCGATCAGCCACGTCACCGGCACGAAGCTCCTGCCCGTGCTGATGAAGGGCGGGACCGTGCACATGCTCAAGGGTTTTGATCCGGACGCCGTCTTCGCCACGATCGCGCGCGAGCGGATCAACTTCACCCTGTTCGTGCCGACGATGATCTACGTCCTGCTCGATCATCCGGGGATGGCGAAGGCCGATCTCTCCTCGCTCGAGTATCTGCTCTACGGGGCCTCCGCCATGTCGCCGTCGCGGCTGGTCGAAGGCATCGAGCGCATCGGGCCGGTGTTCGGCCAGCTTTACGGGCAGACCGAGTGCTACCCGGTCTCGGTCCTGCGCAAGGCCGAGCACGACCGCGCGCGGCCTGAGCTGTTTGAATCCTGCGGCGTGCCGATTGCCGCCTGCCAGGTGAAGATCCTCGACGAGAACGACCAGGAAACACCGGTCGGCGAGCCGGGCGAGATCTGCGTGCGCGCTCCGCACGTCATGGCCGAATACTGGAAACGGCCGGAGCAGACCGCCGAGACCTTGAAGAACGGCTGGCTGCATACCGGCGACATCGCCCGCGCCGACGAACAGGGTTATCTGTTCATCCTCGACCGCAAGAAGGACATGGTGGTCAGCGGCGGGTTCAACATCTTCCCCCGCGAGGTGGAAGACGTGCTCGCCGCTCATCCTGACGTGGCGATGGTCGCCGTCGTCGGCATGCCGCATCCGAAATGGGGCGAGGCGGTGGCTGCGGTCGTGGTCGCCCGCCCCGGCGCGCGCCCAACGCCACAGTCGCTCGCCGATCTCGTCAAGGCGCGCAAGGGCTCGGCGCATGCGCCCAAGCATATCGAGTTCGTCGATTCGCTGCCGATGACCAGCCTCGGCAAGGTCGACAAGAAGGCGCTGCGGGCAAAATTCTGGGCCGGTCAAACCCGCATGGTCGGGTGACGCTCCCGATGCCTTCACCGGGTCTTCTCGAAAATCTCCCGCCCGATCAGCATGCGCCGGATTTCGCTCGTGCCCGCGCCGATCTCGTAGAGCTTGGCGTCGCGCAGCAGCCGGCCCGCCGGATAGTCGTTGATGTAGCCGTTGCCGCCGAGGCACTGGATGGTCTCGAGCGCCATCCAGGTAGCGCGTTCGGCGGCATAGAGGATGGCGCCGGCGGCATCTTCGCGTGTCGTCTCGCCGCGGTCGCAGGCTCTCGCGACTGTGTACACGTAGGCCTTGGCGGCGTTGAGCGTGACGTACATGTCGGCGAGCTTCGCCTGCATGAGCTGGAAGCGGCCGATCGGCTGGCCGAATTGCGTACGCTGATGCACGTACGGGATGACCAGGTCGAGGCAGGCCTGCATCACCCCGAGCGGCCCCGCCGCGAGCACGGCGCGCTCGTAGTCGAGGCCCGACATCAGCACGTTGACGCCGTTGCCGACGACACCGAGCACGTTCTCGGCCGGGACTTCGCAGTCGGCGAACACGAGCTCGCTGGTATCGGAGCCGCGCATGCCGAGCTTGTCGAGCTTCTGTCCGGCGGAAAAGCCGGCAAAACCCTTTTCGATGATGAAGGCGGTGATGCCGCGCGCGCCGGCGGTGCGGTCGGTCTTGGCGTAGACGACGAGCGTATCGGCGAGCGGACCGTTGGTGATCCACATTTTCGTGCCGTTGAGGACATAGCGGTCGCCCTTGCGCTCGGCGCGGGTGCGCATCGACACCACGTCGGAGCCGGCATTCGGCTCCGACATCGCCAGCGCGCCGACATGCTCGCCGGAAATGAGCTTCGGCAGATAGCGCTTCTTCTGCTCGGCGCTGGCGTTGCGCCTGATCTGGTTGACGCAGAGATTGGAATGCGCGCCGTAGGAAAGGCCGATCGCCGCCGAGCCGCGGGAAATCTCCTCCATCGCCACGCAATGGGCGAGATAGCCCATGCCGGCGCCGCCCCATTCCTCCTCGACCGTGATGCCGAGCAGGCCGAGCGCCCCGAGCTGCGGCCACAGCTCGCGCGGAAATTTGTTGGTGCGGTCGATCTCAGCGGCGCATGGCGCGATTTTTTCGCGGGAGAAGGCGCCGACCGTCTCGCGCAGCATATCGATGTCGTTGCCGAGGCCGAAATCGAGGCCGGGAAGGCTGTTCGGGATCATCGCGCGCTCCTTCCCGCGCCCAAAACCGGCGGGATACCCGTTGATAGATAGCGAGTGGAATAGCGCCTGTCAGCGTGCGGACGCGACCGCCGGCCGCTTCGCCGGACGCGCCAGCCGGGCCCGCGCCCGGTCGATCTCCGCGGCCGGCGCGGGCATGGCGAACAAATGGCCCTGCAACTCGTCGCAGCCGGCGAGCCGCAGAAGCACCCGCTGCTCGTCGGTCTCGACCCCCTCCCCCAGCACCTTCATGCCGAGCGCATGACCGAGCGTGACGATCGACTGGATGATGGCGCCGGAATTGCCCGAGGTGCCGAGCGAAGCAACGAAGGCGCGGTCGATCTTGAGCCGGTCGAAGGGAAATTTCTGCAGGTAGCTGAGGCTCGAATAGCCGGTGCCGAAATCGTCCAGCGCGATGCGCACGCCGAGCGCGCGCAGGGCCTCGAGCCGCGCCTGCGCCTGCCGCGGATCGTCGATGAGAACGCCTTCGGTCACTTCGAGGACGACACGCGAGGCGGCGATGCCGGTCTCGGCCATGACCGCGCCGACAAGATCGACGAAGCCGGCATCGCGGATCTGCAGCGGCGAGAGGTTGACCGCGACGAACAGACTGGGCCAACGCGAGCCATCCGACATCGCCTGGCGCAGCACGAATTCGCCGAGCCGGGACATCAACCCGTTCTGCTCGGCCAGAGGAATGAACAGCGACGGCGCAATCGGGCCGCGCACGGGATGGGTCCAGCGCAGCAACGCTTCGGCGCCGACGATGCCGCTGCCGTCGGCGGCGAGGATCGGCTGATAGTGAACCTCAAAGGCGCCGCCGGAGATGGCGGATTCGAGCTCGCGCCGGATGAACCGCCGCTCGGCGTGTTCGCGCTCGATCGCCGGCTCGAAGCGCCGCATCACGCCCCGGCCTTCGCGCTTGGCGGCACGCAGCGCAAGCCCGGCGCGGCGGGCCAGTTCCTCCGCCGTCGTGCCGTCGTCAGGCGCCTGCGCGAGGCCGACGGTTGCGCTGAGCCGCGACGCGCGGTCGACGAGGATCGGACCTGAGAGCACCGCGCGCAGCGAAGCAGCGAACGTGTCCGCGCCTCGGGCGTCATCGCAGGTCATGAGGACCGCGAACGCGTCGTCCTCGAAGCGTCCGAACAGCGCCTCAGCCGGCACGCCCGCTTTCAGGTGCTCGGCGATTTGGACGAGCACGGCGTCGCCGCCCTCCCGCCCGAGCGCCTCGTTGATCTCGCGGAACGCGTCGAGATCGATCAATGCAAGAACGACCGTCCGGGAGCGACGGCCCGCCAGCGCGTCTTCGAGGCGCTGGAGCATGGCGCGGTGGTTGGGCAGCGCGGTCAGCGCGTCCTCGTCGGTCAACCGGCGAACGGTCTCGATGCTGCGAGCGAGCAAGCGGCCGAGGCGGTGTCCCGCGTGCGCGGCGACAAAGGCGCAGCCGGCCAGCGCGGCGCCGGCCAAACCGGCCAGCACCCAGAGCTTATTCATGATGCGCGCGAGGGCGCGGTCCGGCGCCCAACTGAACCAGCCGACTATGCGTCCGTCTCGATCGTGCAGCGACTGCACCTCGCGATCGGCGGTCGTCGGCGGATCGGTTGCGAAGCGCAGATCCTTGAGGCCGGCGCGGCGCTCGATGAGCCGAAGCTTGCCGTCCCCGAAGCGGTCGCCTTCGCCGAATACCGCATGAACCTCGTCGAGGGCGAGCCGCAGCGCCGCGTGCCGCTCGCTGCTCAGGCGGCGATCGTCCAAGCCGACGACGACAAGGGCCGCTGCGGCGCAAACGATGATCGCCGCACTCAGGACAAGCAGCAGCAACGAGGCGATACGCGCAGTTGCGGTGACCGCTAAGGTTTTCGGCTCGTGCGGGCTCCGCCCCTGTCCAGCCCCACCTTTCCGGGCTGCCGTTGCGGCCATACCCACGCTCCCCACCACCCGGCGGGGAGCCTAACCGCGCATGCTTAACGAGAAGAAAAGGCCGGGCGAAAGCTCAAGTTGCTTGCACGAATTTATCAACAGACCAACCGCCGCCAGTTAACGGTTAGGGTGACATTAAACTCAATAGACCGTAATCTCCGACAGGGTGTGGGGGCGGTTCCGGCGATGGCAAATCGACCGGGACCGGGCACGGGGCATGCGTCACCTACGGGGGCTGATTCTCGCCGTCTGCGGCATGGCTGCCGGAGCGCTTGTGTCGATGGCGCCCGCGCAGGGCCAGGATTGCCCTGGGAATCCCAACGCGCTTGGAACGAGCCGCGTGCTCGCCGTCGAGTCCGGCGAGTACGGGGGCTTTGGCGTGATGCAATACCCCGAGACCGTGCCGTTGCGCGACAAGGAGGTCGTGCTCACCTTCGACGATGGCCCGCTGCCGCCCTACAGCGAGCAGGTCCTCGATATTCTCGCCGCACAATGCGTCAAGGCGACGTATTTCCTCGTCGGCGCCATGGCCCACGCATATCCCGCGACGGTGCGCCGGATGCACGCCACCGGGCACACGATCGGCACGCACAGCCAGGATCATCCCTCCCGCTTCCAAAGCCTCCCGCTCGAGAAGCTGCAGCACGAGATCGACGAGGGCATTGCCGCCGTAAGCGCCGCGCTTGGCGACCCCAAGGAAGTGGCGCCATTCTTTCGCGTCCCCGGCTTGGCGCAATCGGAAGCGATCGAGAAGGAGCTTGCCGCGCGGTCGCTCATCGTCTTCAGCTCCGACACGGTAGCCGACGACTGGTTCCACCGCATCAAGGCGAGCGAGATCGTCCGCCGTGCCATGAGCCGGCTCGAAGCGCGCGGCAGGGGAATCCTGTTGCTGCACGACATTCATCCGGCAACGGTCGCGGCGCTGCCGGAATTGCTGAAGCAGCTCAAGGAGCGAGGCTTCCATATCGTGCACGTGGTGCCGGCCCCCGCGGCGGCCCCCGTCGAGATGGCCGGCGCGCCGCTGACATTGACCGCAGCGTGGGCCGAGCGCCAAGACGATCCGGTCTGGCCGGAGGTCGTCGTGACCGACCCGGCGACAGAGCTTGCCGTGCTGCCCGCGCCCGACACGTCATCGTTCGATGTCGGCTTCAAGCCCGCGCCCCGGGCGCGCATCATGCTTGCCGATGGCTCAGCGGGAGCCGCAATTCCGGGGGCCGCCGGCACGCAGTGGCCTGACGGGACGGCCGTCGCCCTGCCCTCTCTCGAAGTGAAATTGCCGGCGCTGCGCAAACGCGACTTCGCGGTCTGGCGCGAGGAAAAGCCGACTGCGGGCGCGCCGACGCGACCGCGGCATGTCCAGGCGGCGACCCATCACGAGCGTGAACGCGCTCGCACCGTCGCGAAACCCAACCGTTATCCGCACAAGCCTGCCATCGCCGCTGCGCAGCAAATGAGGGCCCCGAGCCAAAAAGCAGCTGCCCAGCACGCGAGGGGTCAGAGCCAGAAATCCGTGACGCCGACCCGCAAGGCGCCGACGCGTGTCGATCATGCCTACCGCATGGACCGATCACGACGTCAGGTCGCCTGCTGTAGTTGACCTGGTAAATCGCGCAGGCGAAGCCATCCGCAGCCAGCCGGGAGCCGTCAGGCGCGTGCAGCACGTCGTTGCGCTGGCCGCTTTGCTGCCGCCAAATGGAAACTAAGACGGGCGCGCACGATCCGCCGCAGCATCGGCGGTGCGCGCCGCTGTCGCGCCCCGATATCGACCCTCGCGATTGACGCCCGTGCGGTAACCATAGGATATTGTCCTGCCCGCAGGCGGGCACTTTTGGCAAGCGGGATCAGCGGCATAGATGCGCGGCCTGGGGGCGGAAATCGAGATTTTGGCGGATGACCTCGCGGTCCTGCCGCGCACTTTCCGCAAGCTCGGCATGAGCCGGCGTGCGGCCCGATGACCAGCTTCAATCGCTCGCCGCGCGAGCCGCAATGTCGTCAACGCGCCAGCAGATCGGCTCCGCGCACGCGCGTGTGGCTGCTGGTTCTGCTGATCGCGGCGACGGTGTTCGCGGCAGCGCAGGCCTGTGCGGCCGAGCACCTGCGCATCGCCGCGCAGAAGACCGGAACGCTCGCGTGGGAGCTCGACATCATCCACGCCGCAGGCCTCGACCGGCAGCATGATCTCACGATCGAGACGACCGAGCTTGCCAGCACCGAGGCCGGCAAGATCGCGCTCAAAGGCGGCTCGGCCGACCTGATCGTCACCGACTGGCTGTGGGTCGGGCGCGAGCGTGCGCTGGGCGACAACCTCGTCTTCTATCCGTATTCGAGCGCGCTCGGCGCGGTGATGGCGCCGGCGAATTCGAACATCAGAGGCATCGCCGACCTCGTCGGCAAGAAGATTGGCGTCGCCGGCGGGCCGCTCGACAAGAGTTGGCTGCTGCTGCGGGCTCTGGCGCGGCGATCGGGCGTCGATCTGAAAACGCAGGCGCAGATCGCCTACGGCGCACCGCCGCTTCTGACTCAGAAGGCGCTGCAGGGCGAAACCGATGCCACGCTGACGTTTTGGAATTTCTGCGCCGAGCTCGAGGGCAAAGGCATGAGCCGCGTCGTCGCCATGGAAGACGTCGTGAAGCAACTCGGCGCCAGGGGTCCCGTGGCGATGGTCGGCTACGTATTCGACGGCGGCTGGGCGCAACGCAACCGCGCACTGCTCGATCGCTTCTTTGTCGCCACGCAGCAGGCGAAAAAGATTCTCGCCGAGTCGCCCGCCGAATGGCAGCGGCTGGCGCCGCGCATCGGGGTCGACGGCGCCGATGCGCTCGAAATCTATCGTCGGCGATACCTCGAGGGAATTCCACGCCGGCCGCTCGCCGATGAAGCGGCCGACGCGCAGGCGCTCTATCGCGTGCTCGCCGAGATCGGCGGCGCCGAACTCGTCGGCCCGGCCCAGGCCCTCGATCCCGGCACGTTCTACAGCGCGAGACCGAACGAATGAACCTATTGCTGCGAGCCGCCTCGGTGGCGCTGCTGCTCGCGGCGTGGTTTGCCGGCTCGCACATTGTCGGGGCGCGGCTGCTGCCGGAGCCGCAGGTGGTAGCCCTGGCGATCGTGGAAGAGGCGCGGTCAGGAGCGCTTGGCTTCAATCTTGGCATTACGCTGGCGCGCGTTGTCGCCTCGTTCGCGATCGCGATGGCGCTCGGCAGTGTGATCGGGCTCGCCATGGGCCGCGTGCTGATTTTCGACCGGCTCGCGGATTCCTGGCTCGTCGTTCTGCTCAACCTGCCGGCGCTCGTGATCATCGTGCTGGCCTATGTGTGGGCGGGGCTGACGGAGACCGCGGCGATCATCGCCGTCGCGCTCAACAAGCTGCCGATTGCGACCGTCACCGTGCGCGAGGGCGCCCGCGCGCTCGACACCATGTTGGACGAGATGGCTGCGGTATTCCGGATGGGCCCATGGGTGCGCCTGCGCCACGTCCTGATGCCGCAACTCGCGCCCTACCTCGCCGCAGCCGCGCGCTCCGGCCTGTCGCTCGTTTGGAAGATCGTGCTGATCGTCGAACTGCTCGGCCGACCGAACGGCGTCGGCTTTGAGATCGGCGTTGCCTTCCAACTATTCGACGTGAAGCGCATCCTGGCCTATGCTCTGGCCTTCGTTGTGGTGATGCTCGCCATCGAAACACTCCTGGTGCAGCCGCTTGAACGACATGTTTCCCGCTGGCGGCCCAGGCCGGCTTGATGTGAACATCAAGGGTAAGTCCTATCGCGGCGCCTCCGGCGCCCGGTCGCGCGTGCTCGGCCCCATTTCGATTGCGTTGGGGAGCGGGGAAGTCGCCGCCATCGTCGGCCCCTCGGGATGCGGCAAGACGACCCTGTTGCGCATCATTGTCGGGCTCGACCAGGATTTCGAAGGCAAGGTCGAGCTGCCGGCACACGGCCGACTCGGCGTGGTCTTCCAGGAACCGCGCCTGCTGCCCTGGCGTACCGTCGAAGAGAACGTGCGCCTCGCCGCGCCGCAGGCGAGCGAGGCGGCACTGAAGACGCTATTCGCGACCCTCGAACTCGCCGAGCATCGCCGCCATTACCCGAGCGAACTGTCGCTCGGTCTTGCCCGCCGCGTCGCCCTGGCGCGCGCCTTCGCCGTCGAACCGGAATTGCTCGTGCTCGATGAACCGTTCGTCTCGCTCGACGACGCATTGGCGGCAAAATTGCGCGCCGAACTCGTCGAGCTGGTTTCGCGCCGCCCAGTCACCACGCTCATTGTCACGCACAACATCGAGGAGGCGATCGGACTTGCCGACCGGATCTTCCTGCTTTCCGGATCGCCCGCGCAGGTGCTGCGCGACGTGCCGATCGAGCGCCCGCGCGTCGCCCGTCAAGCGGAGGAAATCGCCGCTATTC
This sequence comes from uncultured Alphaproteobacteria bacterium, assembly GCA_963833665.1. Lineage (GTDB taxonomy): Bacteria > Pseudomonadota > Alphaproteobacteria > Rhizobiales > Xanthobacteraceae > BOG-931. Next base: position 79,557 of record CAWHZA010000065.1, read on the forward strand.
GCTCAATGATCGAGCGCCGCGTCGATCAGGGCTAGTCCGCAACTGTCTCGCCTGGCTGCTTGGCTTGGCTTGGCTTGCCGGCCGCTCAGGGCTTGGCGGGCAGACGCTGATCGATGCCGTAGCTCGCGTAGATGCGGTGGATGACCCCATCCGCCAGCAGGCGGTCGAGCGCGGCGTTGACGGCGGACTCGAGTGCATCGTCGGCCTTGCGCATGCCCACCGCCACCTGCCACTGAAATTCCGGCATGCTCTCGTCGCCGGGCACCAGAACGACCGGGGCGTCCTTGTGGGTCAGGTTGTAGTAGCCGATCGACCCTGGCGTCGCGAGCCCGGCGTCGACCTCGCCCCTGCCGACCGCCTCGACCAGCTCGTCTTCGAAGGTGAACGGAATGGTCTGCAGCCCCTTCTGGCCGAGCCTCACGCTGGCGATCGACCCGACGATGGCGCCGACGCGCCGGCCCTTGAGGTCGGCAAAGCCCTTGATGCCCTCGATTCCGGGACGGACCGCGATCGCCACACCGCTGACGGTGTAAGGCTTGGAAACGCGAAGATGCGCATCCTCGTTCGTGTCACGATCGATGATCGTGTCGAACACGATATCGCAATCGACCCGGGCGACATGGACCGGGAATATTACCCAACCCACCTCCATGGCCACGCCAAGCTCCTTTGCCAGAGCTTCGCCGAGCTCGAGCTCGAAGCCGCGCTTGTCGCCGGTCTTGCTCGAGAACGGCAGCGCGTTCGGGTTAGCGCAAACGAGCAGCCGGCCGCGTTGCTTGATCGCTTCGAGCGGACGCGCTGCGACTGAAGACGTGGTGGCAGCGGCGGCAAACGCGACTGCCGCCAGCGTGCAGAGGAAACGATGAGATCGGGGGTTACGGGTGGTCACGGGGTGGTCTCCGGCTTGAGGCTGCGGATATACGCCAGCAGCGCCTGGAAGTCAGGCCCGCTCAGTGCTTCACCGAACGCCGGCATCTTGCCTGGCGAGCCGGTGGCAATGCGGGTGAGGATGAAATTGTCGTCGCGCTCCGTGCCCATCAATTGCGGGCACTTCCCAGCCTTGCGGCCGCCGCCCTCGTGGCACCAGCCGCAGCCGTAGGTGATGAACAGCGTTTTGCCATGCGCGATCTCCGCTGCCGGATCGGCCTGGCTCGATCCGGTCTCGGCGGCGACTGCCGGCGGTATTTCGCCTGCACAGCCGCACCACACGGCGGCCACAAGCATTGCACCGCCAGCAACGATCCATTGTTTCATCATTTCAATCTTGCTCGCCGCTTGCCGATTTTTTTGGCACGTCAACGCTGGCGATCCGTGTCATTCGGCTTCGAGGCGGTCATGCTCGCCAGCCGCACCGGGCGCGGACGCCTCCGCATTTCGGCCGTGGCAACTCGAAGCGAGCCAGGAATCCTCCGACTTGCACCGGTCGGAGACGCAAGGGAGCCGCGGCGAACCGCGGCCCCCCTCTTTCAAGGCGTGAACCGAGCCTACTCGAGCGTGTAGACGATCAGCGCGCCGGTATCCTTCTCCATGTACTTGTACTGGCCGCCGAACCAATCGGCGTAGCCATCGCTGACCATGCTCGGGAAGCCGGTCACGGTCGCGATGTACTGCTTGCCGTTCGCTTCGTAGCTGATGATGCCGCCATTGTGCATGTTGCCGTCGTTGGCCTTCCACAGCTCCTTGCCGGTCTTGGCATCGAGCGCGTGGAGCCAGCCGCGGGTGTCGGGCACGAACACGAGCCCACCCGCAGTCGAGAGCAGGCTTGCGAGCGGCGGCTCGGGATAGTCCACCGACCAGGCAACCTTGCCGGTGACGGGGTCGCGGGCGTCGACGTGGCCGTGCATTTTCCCGCCGGGCGGATCCTTGAAGGTGAAGGTCGCGCCGATGTTGAGCTGAGCAACAGGCTCGGTCACCGGTTGGGTCTTCACGATCTCAAGGTCCATGCACCACTCGTTGACGACCTTGTAGTAGAGGCCGGTCTGCGGGTTGTAGGTGCCCGAATTCCAGCTGATGGCGCCGGCAATCGCCGGGCACAGGTCGGTCTGCTTGCCCTCGGTCATGTCGCGACGGCCCTGCAACTCACCCGTCTTCGGGTCGATACCTTTTACGAAGTTGCTCGCCTTGGCGACGTTATAGACGTTCTCGATCTTGAGCTTGCCGTCCGCACCGGGAGCCCGGTCATAGACGAAGATGTAGCCGCTCTTGTTTGGATGCACGTATAGCTTCTTGCCATCCTTGTCGATCTGCACGAACTCGCCGACCGCGCTGTCGAAGTCCCAGGCGTCGTGCGGCAGTTCCTGGTGATAGGCCTTGAGCTTGCCGGTATCAGGATCAAGCGCGATAACCGACGTCGTGTACAGGTTGTCGCCCGGACGCGGACCTTCGGTCTTCCAGTTCGAGCCGGCCCAATCATAGAGCGGCGCGGGATTGGCGGTGCCCCACCACACAGTATTGGTCTCGGCGTCGTAGGTGCCGGGCATCCAGCCGCCGCCACCGCCCGTACGCCACGTCTCGTTGCCCCAGGTCTTCATTGCCTCGGGCGTGCCGCCAACCGTATCGAACTCCCACACCTTCTCGCCGGTCTTGGCGTTGACGCCGAAGATCGGACCGCGGTACGGCCACTCACCGCCCTGGGAGCCAATGATAATCTTGTCCTTCACCAGGAGCGGAGCGCCGGTGAATCCGACGGTGAGCTTCTGTGAGTTGATGAGCTTGGTATCCCAGACGGGCTGGCCGGTCTTCATGTCGAGGGCGATCAGGCGCCCGTCGACGGTGCCGACATAGAGCTTGCCGTCGCCCATCGCCATGCCGCGGTTGTACGGGGAATGCGTCTGGCGCGCGACGGTCTCTTCGTCAAGCTTGGGAACATAGGACCAGATGATTTCGCCGGTGTCGCCCTTGACCGCGAACACCTTGCTGTAGGAACCCGAGTAATAGAGGATTCCATCCTTCGCCATCGGCACCGTCTCCAGACCACGGGTCGAACGGCCGACCTGCTCGATGAACGCCACTTTCAGCTTGCCGACGTTCTCGGTGTTGATCTGCTTGAGCGGGCTGTAATTCCACGACTTGTAGCTGCCGTGGTAGGTTTCCCAGTCCTTGCTCGGCTCGGCAAGCGACTTGGAATCCTGTGCGTAGGCTGTCGCAGTAAGAGCTGTGGCCGCGAGCAGGGTCGCTGCACTGGTCATCAGCTTTGCACGAACATGCATGTTCAGTCTCCTCCCTTAGGTGGTGGTCGTCCGGGTCGCTGGGTTCAGCAACCATTACGTACCGGCCGACGGATGTCTGCCGGGCATGCTGCAGATCGCGCTTTCTGTATCGTGGCCGGCGCGGACTTCAGCGCACGGCCTCCCGCGATCGGTGAATCATATTCGCTCAGCTGGGGGCTGGGGTAGCACCTCCCTTTTTTCTTCTAGACGCCCCTTTGCGGTGGTTTTTTGACCGATTTGGGCTTCGCGTGGTCGACTTGCGGGACTTTAGGGTACGTAAGTATTGGTTTCTGTCAAGCGGGCGCGGTGCCGCGCGGCTTTTTGCTCTTAATGCCCGGCAACCGAAACAACCGAAAAACCGGATGGGCACCCGTTCACGAAAGGGCCTTCGCCACCCACTCGAGCACACCGCGATCGCGTCCGCTCGGCCCAATCAGGGAGAGCCCCAGCGGGCAGCCTCCCATCTCGGCAAGCGGCAGCGTGACCTGCGGCAGCCTTGCGAGGCCGGCGATCGACAGCAGCCCGAAGGCGCGTGCACGGAATCCTTCAAGCTCCTCCTGGGGGGTCGCGAGCTTGGGCGCGATGCCCGGCGCCGTTGGCAGGCAGAGGAGCGCGTCGCCGCCGAGGAGGTCGGCCATGTGGCGCGCGACGCCTTCGCGCTGCGGGCGCATGCGCTCGGCCTCGGCAGGATCGATGGTGCGCGTCCAGCGGAATCGCTCGGCGATGCCCGGACCGAAGCTCGGCCTGTGGGCGTCGATCCACGCGCCGTGCCGGCGCCAAATCTCGGCTCCTTGCAGGACGCGGAAGATTCCCGACCAGGCGGCAGGATCGCCCGTGTAGACCTGGATGTGCCGATGATGGGTGAACGTCGCCTTGAGGCGGTCCACCGCTTCGGCCAGCGCCGCGCTGACTTCGGGACCTGCGAAAGCGAAGGCGTCGTCGGCAATCAGCAGCCGCGTGGGCACGAAGGTGGGTGCGGCAGGCAGCAGTACCTCGCCGACCCGCCGCAAGGTCTGCGGTTCGCGCGCGAACCATCCGACGGTGTCGAAGCTTGCGGCAAGATCGACGACGCCGTCGACAGGGACGAGGCCGTGCGTGGTACGGATGCCGAAAATCCCGCAATAGCTCGCCGGCAGACGAACCGAGCCGCCGCAATCGGTGCCGAGCGCGAAATCCACCAGGCTGCCGGCAACCGCGACCGCCGATCCGCTCGACGACCCGCCGGGAATCCGGCCCGGCGCGCGCGGATTGGTCGGCGTGCCGTAGTGTACGTTCTCGCCGTTGAGGCTGTACGCCATCTCGTCGGTGTAGGTCTTGCCGACCATTGTGGCGCCGGCCGCGATTAATCGTTCCACCGAAGACGCAGTCCGCTCCGCGGGCGCATGGGTTTCGAGCCACACCGGGTTGCCGTTTCCGGTGCGATGGCCGGCGATGTCGAACACGTCCTTGACCGCAAAGGTCAGGCCGCGCAGCGGGCCGTCTGGCGCGCCGGGAAGCTCGACATGGATATGGCGGCAAAAGGCGTTGAATGGATCGAGCACGGTCATTGCGGACGGTGCAGGGTCGCGGGTTGCCGCGACACGGTCTTGCGGCCGCGCTTGAACGCGTAGAGCACGGGGGCGAGCTCGGCGACCGCCGCTTCAGGGGTTGCGGAGTTGAGGACCACGAGGTCCGCCGACTTGCCGACCGCAAGCCCGTAATCCTTGAGCCGCAGCATCTCGGCGGGGCGCCGCGTGACCATGTTGAAGCACTCGCGCATGTCGGCCTTCTTTCCGACCTGCGAGATGTTGGCGTAGAGGTTGGCCATGCGCATCTGCGAGCAATCGCCGAACGGCGTAAATGGATTGAGGATGTTGTTGCTCGAAAGCGAGCAATTGACCCCGTGGTGCAGAAGCTTGTGCGCGGGCACCACCCCGCGGGTGACGTTGTGGTCGTGCTTGTGCTGCCGGCCCATCAGATAGAGATCGGTCGAGGGCAGCACTGTCAGCGCCACGCCCGCATCGGCCAGACGCTTCGCCATGGTGTCGAATGCCGGCAGCGGGAGGCTCGCTGCCTTGGTGACGTGGCCGATGGCGACCCGGCCGCCATACTGGAATTCCTGCGTGCGCCTGCAGACGTGATCGAGATCCATGCCATCGGCCGTCGGGCCGAAATCCAGGTGCATGTCGATGTCGAGGTCGTAGTCGCGCGCCAGCTCGAAGACGCGGTCGATCTGGCCGGGAGGATTGCTGTCGGTATAGGGCGCGCCGCCGACCACGCGGCAGCCGCGGTCGAGCGCCGCGACCATGAGCTCGTCGGTGCCCGGATTGTTGAGGAGACCCTCCTGCGGAAACACGCAGATCTCGAGGTCGATCGCCCAGGAATATTGCTTCACCAGCGGCAGCACGCCTTCGAGCCCGCGCAGCCCGACGCCGGGATCGACTTCAAGATGCGTGCGCATGTGGGTCGTGCCCTGCAGGATTGCCTTCTCGAGCGTGCGCACGGCGCGGGAATGAACGTCCTCCGGGGTGAACGCCGCCTTGGCCTTGGCCGCCTCCGCGATCGCCTCTTCGAGGTCGCCGCGCTCGGACCTGCAGCGGTCGAGGATGCACGATTTGTCGAGATGGATGTGGGTCTCGACGAAACCGGGCGACACCAGACGACCGCCCAGATCGATGGTCTCGCCTTCAGCGGCGAGGCCCGGTTCGATGGCGGCGACGCGCCCGCCGGCGATGCCGATATCGGTCAGTTCGTGCTCGGCGCCGATGCGCCGCGCGTTCCTGAGTATGAGGTCCATGGCGGTCTTTCCTCCCGAGGCGGCGCTTCGGTCACAGTGCGGTCCCGTGATCGCCGAGATAGGCGCGCATCAGCGCCGGGTCGCCGGCGACTTCGCGCGCGCTGCCCGAATGCTTGATCGTACCGGATTGCAGCACATAGGCCCGATCGGCGACCGACAGCGCGAGCGTCGCCATCTGGTCGACGAGCAGGATCGTCGTTCCCTCCCCGCGCAACTCCGCCAATAGATCATAGAGGACTTCCAGAAGCTTCGGCGCCAGGCCGAGCGACGGCTCGTCGAGCATGAGAACTTCCGGGCGAGCCATAAGACCGCGGGCAATGGCGAGCATCTGCTGCTCACCACCGGAAAGGAGGCCGGCGCGCTGGTGGCGGCGCGCCTTGAGCGCAGCAAAACGCTCGAGCAGCGCTTCGATCCGCCGCGTCGCGTCGTCGGAGCCGCGCGCATAGGCGCCGAGGCGAAGATTGTCGATGACGCTGAGGTCGGGAAAGACCTGCCGGCCCTCGGGGACCAGGATCAGACCCCCGCGCGCGATGCGATCCCCGGCGAGCTGATCGATGCGCCGCCCGAGGAAGTGCACTTCGCCGGCCATCGGCCGGATCAACCCGCTCAGCGCGCGCAACAGCGTTGTCTTGCCCGCGCCGTTGGCGCCGAGGACAGCGACAAGCTCGCCGTCGCCAACCTCGAGCGCGGCGTCGCGGACCACGGTCGCGGCGCCGTAACCGGCCGAGAGCGAGCGTACCGTCAGCAACGGCGCATTGCGGGCGGGAAGCGTGCGCTGCCGCCCGCGCTCGGCCTGACCGCCTGCCCCGAGGTAGGCCTCACGCACCGCCGGCGACGCCGCGATTTCGTGCGGCGCCCCCTCGGCGATCTTGGCGCCGGCGTCGAGCACGATGACGCGGCTCGACACGCCCATCACCAATTCCATGTCATGCTCGACCAGAATGATCGCGATGCCGATGGCGGCAAGCTGGCGGAGCACCTTGTCGATCAACGCGGTGTCCGCGGCGTCGAGCCCGGCGGCCGGTTCGTCGAGCGCCAGTATGGCGGGACGTACGGCAAGCGCGCGCGCGATCTCGACCAGCCGCTTGTCAACGTGCGCGAGTGCCCCGGCGGGCACGTCGATCGCACCGCGATAGCCGACGAAGGCGAGCAGGCCTTCGGCGGCGGCGGCGCTCGCCTCATCGTGCTGCGAGGCAAAGAACGAGGCGGCGCCGAGCTTTCCCCGGCGCAGCGCGATCAGCACGTTGTCGATGACCGACAGGCTCTCGAACAGCCGGCTGGTCTGATAGGTGCGCGCGATCCCCACCCTCGGGATTTGATGAGCACGCAGCTCCGAGACGGTCTGCTCGCCGAGCTTCACCGTGCCCGCGTCGGGGCGATAGAAGCCGCAGATGGCGTTGAGCGCGGTAGTCTTGCCGGCGCCATTGGGGCCGATGATGCTGGTGATCGCTCCGGCGCGGGCGTCGAAGCTCAAATCCCTGACCGCATGCACGCCGCCGAAGCTCACAGCGAGATTGCGCACTGAAATTCCGCTTCCGGTGGCGCCTGCCGCGAGGAAGCGGCTGATGTCCGTTCGTTGCTGCGGTGCCGCCTCGCGGCCCTTCCGCGGGAACAAGTGCGCGACCACGCCGACGAGGCCCACCGGCGCGAGGCGGAGCACCACCAGCATCAAGGCGCCGACAAACAGCAGGCGATATTGGCCGAGCGTCGCCAAGAGCTCAGGCAGCAGCACGACGACGCAGGCTCCGATCAACGGACCGAGCAGGCGATCGGCGCCGCCGAGCATGACGACCAGCAGGAACAGGATCGATTGGAAGAAGGGAAACGATTCCGGGCTGATGAAATTGCTGATCGAAGCGTAGACGCCGCCGGCAATCCCGGCGAGGACTGCCGAGATGCCGAACGCCGTCGTGCGGATCAGCGTCGGATCGAGGCCGATCGAAACGCTGGCGGATTCCGAATCTCTCACCGCGCGCATTGCATTGCCCCAGGGGCTGTCGCTCAGTCGGGAAAACGCGGCGATCGACAAAACGGTCAGCGCGACGGTGAGATATCCGATGCCCTTCTCGCCGATCTCGGCCCCGAACACGGCCGGGCCCGGAATACCGGACAGTCCGTTCCAGCCGCCGGTCAGATCCTGCCACTCGGCCGCGCCCTGCTCGACGACGAAGCCGAAGGCGATGGTCACCATGGCGAGATAGGGACCGCGCACCCGCAGCGCCGGAATAGCCAGCAGGACGCCGGCCAGTCCGGCGACGAGCCCGCCCACCGCAAGCGCCGGCCAGAACGGCCAATCGAGCGCGGTGGTCAGGATGCCGACGGCGTAGGCGCCGATGGCGTAGAACGCCACGTGGCCGAGCGAAATCTGGCCGCTGAGCCCGAGCAGCACGTTGAGGCCGATGCCGACGATCGCGGTCAGCCCGACGGTGACGATGATGAACGTCTGGTAGCTGTTGCCCCTGGCGATGAGGAAGCACACCGCGGCGGTCACGAGCGCTGCGGCCGCGGCGGCGCGCCAGCTCATGCCTTCCTCAATTCGGCGCGGCCGAACAGGCCGTTGGGCCGCACGGCGAGAGCCAGAATGACGAGCGCGAAGGTGACGATCTGCGTGTAGGTCGAGCCGAGAAGCGCGGTGATCAGCGCCTCGGCGACGCCGTAGATGAGCCCGGCCAGCACCACGCCCCAGGCGCTTTCGATGCCGCCGAGGATGGCGACGGCGAAAGCCTTGATGCCGAACAGCGTGCCCATGGTGGAGGAAATGGTGAACAGCGGCGCGACCAGAATGCCGGCGACGCCGGCGAGCAATCCCGACAGCGCAAACGCCGCCTCGACCACGCGCTCGACGCGGATGCCCATCAACCGCGCGGCATCCCTGTTCTGCACCACGGCGAGCAGCGCCTTGCCGTGCCGCGACGTTGCAAAGAACGCCTGCAGACCGGCGGCGAGCGCGAGGCCGATCACCGGAATCAGCGCCTGCAAATATTGGATGCGCACGCCAGCGATAGTGATGCTGCCGGTCGTCAGCACGCCTGGCGGCATGCCGCGCGGGTCCTTGCCGAAGGTGAACAGCACGACGTTCTCGAGGACGATGCCGAGCGCAACGGTCGCGATCAGCCAGGAATTGGAGCCACGTGCCACGAACGGGCGCACCGCCACGCGTTCCACCACGACGCCCCACAGCGCGCAGGCCGCAAGCGCCAGGACGACGGCAAGCGCGAGCGGCCAGCCGAGCGTGACCCAGAAGGTGAAGCACAGCACCGCGCCGAGCATCATGGTGCTGCCCTGGGCAAAATTCACGGTCCGCGACACCGCGTGGGTGACGTGAAAACCCAGCGCCAGGAGCCCGTACATGCTGCCGAGGCCGAGGCCGGAGACGATCGCGGACGCAATCAGCATGGTGGTTTCCGGGAGACGCGTCCGAGCCTTCTTCGCTCATTCCCGCGAACGGCGACGCGGGAAATCCAATTTTCAGGCGCTGCCCCCAAACAAGCGATAAGTCCCAGCTTGCGGCGACGAGCGGGAGGTGACCGAACCGGCCGAGCAACGGAAGCGGGCGTCCGCCCGCCGCCATTTCCTCAATTCGCCGGAA
>CAWHZA010000066.1:0-52279 GCA_963833665.1 uncultured Alphaproteobacteria bacterium
TCTGCACGCCGGGCATGCTGATGACGACGACCGACCTCATGAAGAAGTACCGGCTCGAAACCGACGATGACATCCGCGACGGCCTGTCGGGCAATCTGTGCCGCTGCACCGGCTACGAGCACATCATCAAGGCGATCCGTGCGGTCGTCGACCGCAAGGCCGAGGACACGCGATGAAGATGCACATCCTCTCCGGCGGACGCGTGCGCGTGCGCAAGAGAATTATCTGCCCGACGCGCCGCACGGGGAAACCCTCGACGTACCGGTGTCCTCGATCCTGCTGCGCCATGCTCAGGGTAACGTGCTGTTCGATACCGGCTGCCATCCCGACGTCCCGACCGACCCGCAGGCGCGCTGGGGCGGCCTGGCCGCGAGGTCGATGACGCCGGTCATGCCGCCGGGCGACAACGCGATCAACGGCGCTGGCCGGCGTCGGGCTCGACTGCGACGACGTCGACGTGGTCGTGTGCTGGCACCTGCATCCCGACCGTTGCGGCTGCGACGACTTTCTTCGAGCGCGCCGCGTCCTGCATCATCCACGCCAGGGAGGTCGCAGCGGCGCGCTGGCGCCGGGCGGCGGGAAGCGGCAGGGCTATCTCGCCGCCGAGTGGGAGCAGCCCGGCGCCGCCCGACGCGATCGACGGCGAGCGCGACCTCTTCGGCGACGGCCGCATCGTGCTGATCGCCGCTGCCCGGCCATACGCCGGGTTCGACCGAGCGCGCTGGTCGCGCTCGATGAGTCCGGAACGTTCCTGCTCGCTTCCGACACCGTCAGCCTGCGCTCGACCCTCGATACCGGCATCATTCCGCGCAACACCTGGAACGCCGAGGCGCTGGCCAAGTCGCTCGCCGAGGTCAGGCGCATCGAGGCGCGCAGCGCCATCGTGCTGTGCGGTCACGACGAGGCGCAATGGCAGACGTTGCGCAAAGGCGCCGACGCCTATGAATGACGCGCCCGAAATGCATGCGCGGCCGAAGATCGTCGGGGCGCGGATCAAGCGCACCGAGGACCCGCGGCTCTTGACCGGGCTCGGCGCCTACACCGATGACCGGCAGGTGATGCGCGTGCTGCACGTCGCCTTCCGCCGCAGCGATCAGGCGCACGCCCGCATTCGCTCGATCGATTGTTCGGCGGCGCGCGCGGCGCCGGGCGTCGTCGCGGTGCTCACGGCGGAGGATTCGAGCGCGGCCGTTCAGCCGCTGGTCGCGACCTCGCGCATGCCCAACTACTACCGACGCCGCTTCTTCCGCTCGCGCAACACAAGGTACGCTATGTCGGCGAGCCGGTGGTCGGCGTCATCGCCCAGAGCCGCTACCACGCCGAGGACGCCCTCGAGCTTATCGCCATCGACTACGAGCCGTTGGCTGCAGTCAGCGACCCGGAGGCGGCCGCGCGTTCCGGCGCGGCGCTGTTGCATGAAGAAGCCGGCAGCAACGTGCTGGTCAGCCGCGAGTTCAAGCGCGGCGACGTCGACGCCGCCGCGCAATCCGCGCCGGTGCGCGTCAAAGGCCGCTTCCGCATGCACCGCAAGACCGTGCTCGCGATCGAGCCGCGCGCCTGTCTTGCCGAATATGAAGCGGGCCGCGAGGCGCTGACGCTTCATTCGGCCACCCAGGTGCCGGGCATCGTGCGCGACGCGCTGGCGACGGCGCTCGATATTCCTGGCCATCGGATCCGCGTGGTCGCGCCGGATGTGGGGGGCGGCTTCGGCGGCAAGGGCTCGCTCTATCCGGAAGAAATTTTCGCTTGCGCCGCGGCGCGGCAATTGCGGCGCGCGGTCAAATGGACCAGCGACCGCCTGGAGGACCTCGCGGCCAGCAACCAGGCCTTCGATGAAATCGTCGACGCAGAATTGGCGCTCGATGCGGACGGCCGGATACTCGCGCTCAGCGCCGACGTTGTCGGCGACGTCGGCGCCTACTCGGTTTATCCGTGGACCGCCGGCCTCGAACCGGTCCAGGTGGTGAGGTTCCTGCCCGGCCCCTACCGCATTCAACATTACCGCGCCCGCACGCGCGCGGTCGCAACCTCGAAAGCGCCGACCGGCCCGTACCGCGGCGTCGGGCCGCCCGATCTCAACCTTCGTCATGGAACGGCTGATGGACATGGCGGCGGCGCGGATCGGCATGGACGCGAAGGACATTCGGCTCAAAAACCTCGTCGCGGCGGAGGAGCTTCCTTACAAGGTCGCGTCCGGCATCGTCTGGGACAAATCGGGCTTTCAGGAATGCCTCAATGCCGCTTGCGCCGCGATCGGCTACGACTTGTTGCGCGCCGAGCAGAAAGAGGCGCGCGCGGCCGGCCGCTGGGTGGGCATCGGCATCGCCTGCTACGCCGAATTGACCGGCATCGGCTCGCGCATTTCCGTCGCGCCGGGCATGCCGATCAACACCGGGACGGAAACCGCGATCGTTCGTATCGATTCGACCGGCGCGGTCACCGCCGCATTCGGCGTCGCCGCGCACGGTCAGGGGTTGGAGACGACGCTCGCCCAGGTCGTCGCCGAGCACCTCGGCGCCCGCTTCGATGATATTCGGATTGTGCAAGGCGACAGTTCCGCGGTCTCCGGAGGCACCGGCACCTATGCCAGCCGCAGCATGGTGCTGGCAGGCGGCGCGGGAACGCTTGCCGCCCAGGCGGTCCGCGAGAAGGTGCTCAACGCCGCCTCGCATCTTCTCGAGGCATCGGTCGCCGACCTTGTCGCGGAAGACGGCCGCGTGACCGTCGTCGGCACTGATCGTTCGATCAGCTTCCGCGAGGTCGCGCGCGCGGTCTATTCCGAGCTGGCGCGGCTGCCGGCGGAGGCGCGCGGCGAGCTTGCCGCCACCAGGACGTACGATCCGGTGTTCGGCACCACGAGCGCGGCGACCCATATCGCGACCGTGGAAATCGACCCGGAGACTTATGAGATTCGCGTCGAGCGCTTCGTCGTTGCCGAAGATTGCGGAAGGCTGGTCAATCCGCTGATCGTCGACGGCCAGGTGCATGGCGGCGTCGCGCAGGGCATCGGCGCTGCCCTCTATGAAGAAGTCATTTATGACGAGCGCGGCCAGGTCACGACCGGCAGCCTCGTCGACTATCTCGTCCCCTCGGCGTGCGAGATCCCGCCGATGCTGGTGGTCCATCTCGAAAGCGAGTTGCCAACGACGCTCGGCGGCTTTCGCGGCATGGGCGAAGGCGGCACGATCGGCGCGCCGGCGGCGGTCGCCAATGCTGTCGCCGACGCGCTCGCTCCGCTCGGGATCGAAATCAACGAACTTCCGGCAACGCCGGAGCGGCTGTTCCGCCTGATCGAAGCAGCGCGGGCGCGCCGCAAACCGTGAAAGAGCGAACATGGACCTGGGCCTGACTGGCAAGATCGCGGTCGTGACCGGCGGGACGAGCGGCGTGGGGCGCGAAATCGCGCTGAGCCTTGCCGCCGAAGGCGCCAATGTCGCCGTCAACTACCGCAGTTCGGCAAAGGACGCCGAAATCCTGGTCGACGAGATCGTCGCGAAAGGCGGCAAGGCGAAGGCCTACAAGGCCGACGTGGCCGATTTCGCCGCCGTGAAAGCCATGGTGGACTACATCGTCAACGATTTTGGCGGCCTCAACATCCTGATCAACAATGCCGGGCTCGCAATACGCCAGCGCTTCCTGGAGACCAAGCCCGACGACTGGCACCGCCAGATCGACGCCTGCCTGTACGGGGCCATCCACTGCTGCCACGCTGCGGCGCCGCACCTCGACGCCGCCGGGAACGGCCGCATCGTCAGCGTCATCGGCGATTCCTCGCGCGTGGGCGAATCCGGCCTGGCGATCGTCGCCGCCGCCCGAGCCGGCGTCGTTGCCCTGATGAAATCGCTGGCGCGCGAGCTCGGCCGCTCCGGTACCACCGCGAACACGGTGTCGCTCGGACTGGTCGAGACGCCACACGACAAGGACTGGGTCGACGCCAACCGCGACAAGCTGATCAAGCTCTACCCGTTGCGCCGCCTTGGCGTCCCGGGCGACGTTGCGCCGATGGTGGCGCTGCTCGCGTCGCCGCACAGCGGCTGGATCACCGGGCAGGTGCTCAGCATCAGCGGCGGCTTCAGCATGGTCTGAAAGAGGGACGAAAGTGCTGCGCACCGACCTGATCGCTCCGATTCCGGAATTGTTGCGCCGGAATGCGGCAGCGCGCGCGGCCAAAATCGCCTATCGCGACGCGGAGACCTCGGTCACCTACGCTGACCTGTTCGAGCGGACCGGCAGGCTAGCCGGACACCTTGCCGACGCCGGCATTGCCGCAAACGACACCGTCGCGATCATGCTGCCCAGTTCCGTCGCCTGGGTCGAAAGCTGCCTCGCGATCGCCCGCGCTGGCGCGATCGGCGTCCCCATCAGCTATGACTTGAGCGAAACGGAAATCGCCTACCGGCTCGCCGATGCGAACTGCAGGGCGGTTTTCACGACCGCCGAGCGTGGCGATCTGCAGGCGCGGCTGCAGGCCTCGGCGCCCAATCCCGGCACACTGATCGTCACCGATCGCGGCGCGTGCAGCGCACCCGCGCTGCGCTACGCGCACCTGGCCGCGGCTGCGCCGCAATCGGCGCCGAGCGATCCCCCTTCGCTGCACGACACGTCGTTCATCCTCTACACGTCGGGCACCACCGGACGCGCCAAGGGCGTGCGGCTCACCGTGCATGGGATGCTGTGGGTCGCGGCCGCGTGCTGGGCGCCGATCACCGGCCTCTCCGAGCACGACACTCTGCTCTCGCCGCTGCCGCTGTTTCATTCCTATGCGCTGAACCTGTCGGTACTCGGCGTCCTGGCAACCGGCGCGAGCGCCTGCATCATGGAAAAGTTCTCGACCAGCGAAGCGGTGCGATTGCTCAAGAGCGGCCAATTCACCTACTTCCCCGGCGTGCCGACGATGTTCCACTACCTGTTGCAGGCGACGCGCGGCGAACCAGACCTGGAGATTTCCCAATCTGCGTCTTTGCGTATTGGCCGGCGCCATCATGCCGGCGACGCTCAACCGCGAGTTCGAAGAGCGTTTCGGCACGCGGTTGCTCGACGGCTACGGCATCACCGAGACTTCGACCATGGTGACGATGAACTGGCCGAGCGGCGGACGGATCATGGGATCCTGCGGCATTCCGCTGCCGGGTCTTGCGGTGCGCATCGTCGACGCGAGCGGCGGCGACGTCGCGCCGGACCAGGAAGGCGAGCTGATCGTGCGCGGCCCCAACGTCATGCCGGGCTATCACAACAAGCCGGAAGAGACCCGCAGCGCGCTGCGTGCCGGCTGGTACCACACCGGCGACCTCGCCAAGTGCGATGAAAACGGTTTCGTCACCATCACCGGACGCCTCAAGGAGCTGATCATCCGCGGCGGCCAGAACATCGCACCGGCCGAGATCGAGGAGGTGGTGAACAGCTTCGCGGCCGTGCTCGACAGCGCGGTGGTCGGCATTCCGCACGAGCATCTCGGCGAAGTTCCGGCGCTCTTCGTGGTGCCGCGTCCGCAGCAGGCGATCGACAACGAAGCTCTGCTCGCCCATTGCCGCCAGCACCTCTCGGCGTACAAGGTGCCGCATGTCGTTCGACTGATCGCCGAGATTCCACGGACCGGATCGGGCAAGATCATCCGCTACAAGCTTCGCGAACTGATAAAGGCGTAATGGCCGGGACACCGGCCGCGCCGGGAGGAATCGCACCATGCCTGGCAAACCCTCGCGCAAACCCGACTCCGCGCGCAAGGCAACGCCGAAAAGCCGGCGAGGGAACGCCGGCCGAATCCTGACCACGCATGTCGGCAGCCTGATCCGGCCGCCAAAGCTGCAGGAATTCCTCAAGGCGCAGCGCGACAGGGAGCCTTACGAACAGGCGGCGTTCGACGCCTGCCTGCATGACGCGGTCGCCGACGTCGTGCACAAGCAGGCGGAGATCGGCCTCGACGTCATCAACGACGGCGAATACGGCAAGACGATCAGCTGGTCACGCTACGTGCTCGAGCGCATGAGCGGCTTCGAGCAACGCGACCGGCCGGCGCACGCCGGCATGCCGGCCGCCGTCGCCGGGCGCGATCGCCGCGAATTCGCGGAATTCTACGCCGACTACGACCGGCATCAGGGATTTACCGGCATGACCGGCTGGGCGCTGACCGGGCCCATTCGCTACACCGGCCACGCGGCGATCGCGCGCGACATCGCCAATTTCAAGGCTGCGGCGAAGGGCGCAAAGACCGGCGGCCTGTTCATGGCCGCGGTCGCGCCGGCGAGCGTCGCCCCCGACCGCACCGACGAATACTACAAGAGCGACGAGGAATACGTCTTCGCCATCGCCGATGCGCTGCACGAGGAATACAAGGCGATCATCGATGCCGGCCTGACCCTTCAGGTGGACGACGCCTACCTGGCGCTGACCTACGAGGTCATGGTGCCGCCGAAGACGCTGAAGGACTACCGCAAATGGGCGACGCTCCGCATCGAGGCGCTCAACCACGCGCTCAGGGGACTGCCGGAGGAGCGTACCCGTTATCACGTGTGCTGGGGTAGCTGGAACGGGCCGCATGCCTTCGATGTCGAGCTCAAGGACATC
The DNA here is from genome assembly GCA_963833665.1 of uncultured Alphaproteobacteria bacterium. Classification (GTDB taxonomy): domain Bacteria; phylum Pseudomonadota; class Alphaproteobacteria; order Rhizobiales; family Xanthobacteraceae; genus BOG-931. The sequence continues at coordinate 6,565 of CAWHZA010000066.1, forward strand.
GTCGACCTCATCTTGAAGGTGCGGGTCGGCGGCTACCTTCTGGAAATGGCCAATCCGCGTCACGAACACGAATGGCGGGTATGGGAGCGGGTGAAGCTCCCGAAAGGCCGCATGCTCATTCCCGGCGTCATCTCGCACGCGACCAATGTCGTCGAACACCCTGAACTCGTGGCCGAACGCCTGGTCCGGCTGGCGAAGCTCGTCGGCCGCGACAATCTCATGGCCGGAACCGATTGCGGCTTCGCACAGGGGCCGTTCGTGCAGCGCGTCCACCCTTCGATCATGTGGGCCAAGCTGCGGACGCTCGTCGAAGGCGCGCGGCTTGCTTCGAAGCACCCGGGGGCGCACCGCCGCGCGGCGTGAGAGTGAGGCAAACGGACCACAGGGCGGCCAAACATGGCCCCCGGCGGTCTCGACCCGTGGATTTTCCGAAATAGTGCACTACGTACATAGCGGAACTCACCCCCGCCACAGGCCCAGGCACGCCCTTCATGCCCGCCGCAGAACGCATCAACCGCAAACTGGCGGCCATCCTGGCAGCCGACGTCGTCGGCTATTCACGGATGATGGCGGCCGACGAAGCGGGCACGCTCGCCGCCTTGAAGCGGCATCGGGAAACCGTCTTCGACCCGGCGGTCGCCGCCCACAAAGGCCGGGTCGTGAAGCTGATCGGCGATGGCACCATCGTCGAATTCGCAAGCGTCATCGATGCCGTGAACTGCGCCCTGTCGGTGCAACGCCCTGCGGAGCACGCACCGGATCAACGCGCCTCCCAAGCGGCGATCGTGTTGCGCATCGGCATCAATCTCGGCGACGTGATCATGGAGGGCGACGACCTCTACGGCGACGGCGTCAACATCGCCGCGCGGCTTGAACCGCTCGCCGAACCAGGCGGCATCTGCATCTCCTCGATCGTCAACGAGAGCATCGGCAATCGCATCGACGTCCGCTTCCAGGATGGCGGCGATATCACGGTCAAGAATATCGACCGGCCGATCCGCGTCTGGCGCTGGCATCCGAGCATCACCGCCGTCCCCTCCCCGTCCATCGCGCCAAATCCCGGGCCAAACGGCACGCGTCAATCGATCGCCGTCTTGCCGTTCACCAACATGTCCGGCGATCCGGAGCAGGAGTATTTCTCCGACGGCATCAGCGAGGACATCATCACCGATTTGTCGAAGATCGCCGGCCTGACGGTGATCGCGCGCAATTCGAGCTTCACCTACAAGGGGCGCTCGGTCGACGTCCGCGAAATCGGCCGCGAGCTCGGCGTGCGCTCGGTGCTCGAAGGCTCGATCCGCCGCGCCGGCCAGCGCGTCCGCATCACGGCGCAGCTCATCGATGCGACCAGCGGCAGCCATCTCTGGGCTGAACGCTACGACCGCGACCTGACCGACATTTTCGCGGTGCAGGATGAGGTCACCACGCAGATCGTCGGCGCGCTGAAGGTGACGCTCAGCCCTGCCGAAAAGGCGCGTCTGGTGGAAAAAGAGCCGTCCAATATCGCTGCCTACGACTGCGTGCTGCGCGGCCGCGAGATCATGCTCGGCAAGGACAAGAATCGCGAGACGTTTGTGGAAGCGGTGACGTATTTCAAGAAGGCGTTGGAACTCGATGCGAACTATTCGCAGGCCTATGCGTCCTTGGGCTTTGCGCACATGTTCGACTATCAAAACCGCTGGAGCGACGATCCTGACAAATCGCTCAAGCTCGCGAGGGAATACGCACAAAAGGCGATCGACAACGACCCGAACGAGCCAATGGCGCACGGCGCGGCGGCCTTGACCGCGATTTTCGAAAAGGACTTCGACCGGGCGCAGGCCGAAGTCGATCGGACGCTTGCGCTTAATCCAAGTTCCGCATTGGCGCACAACCTCCTGGGTACGATCCGCAGCTACAGCGGGCGCCCGCTCGAGGCGATACCGGCGATCGAGCAGGCGATGCGCCTCGACCCGGCGTTTCGGCCGCAATTCCTGCACTTCCTCGGCATCGCCTACCTGCTGGCCGGCAAGTACGAAACCGCGGCGGCGATGCTGCGGCAGCGGATTCTATTGGTGCCGAACACGGATTTTTCCCGCGCCGTGCTTGCCGCCACGCTCGGCCATCTCGGCGAGATCGCGGAGGCGCGGCGGGTCTGGGCCGAGCTCATGGAGATCAATCCGAAGTTTTCGTTCAGTGCGTACATCGGCCGCCAACCGATGCGGCCGGACGACGCCGAACGCGTCGTCGCGGGGCTTGCGAAGACCGGTCTCTCTTGAGTTGACGCATTCTGCCGGGATTTGCTGGCCGGTCTCAGGAGCCTTCGACCAATTCACCGCGTTTGTTGCGGGTATTGCAGCCACGCTGCCACAATTTGCACGCGCTTCGTTCCGCCCCGCAGCTCGAATGGTCACCGCGGCTCCGACGTCGTTTAATTTCTCTTCCGTTTCGCGCCGAGCAGTATCATTATCTGCGAGGGTGGCGGGACGCGTACGGCCATTACATGCCGAAGAAGCTCACCACGACGCTGGCGGCGGCGCTCACAGTGGCGGCTTTAGCAGGATCGGCTTTTGCCGGGCCGATCGAGGACGCAGTCGTCGAGTACAGCAGAGGCGACTACGCGACCGCCCTGCGGTTCTTTCGCCCCATGGCAGAACAAGGAGACGCGCGCGCCCAGTTCGGACTTGCGAGCATGTACCTGGAAGGCAAAGGCGTGCCGCAGGACTACGGCAAGGCGTTGAAGTGGTTCCGCGGCGCCGCCGCCAAGGGTTTCGCCGGAGCGCAATATTATCTTGGCTTCATGTACGAGCGGGGCAAGGGCGTAGGGCAGGACTATGGCACCGCCCTGAAGTGGTATCGGCTTGCCGCCGACCAGGGCCTTGTCATCGCGCAGTCTGCTCTCGGGTTCATGTACTGTCACGGCAACGGCGTGACGCAGAACTACACCGAAGCGCTGAAGTGGTACCGCAAGGCCGCCGACGAGGGCGAGGCCGGGGCGCAGTCTGAGATCGGCGCCATGTACAATGACGGCCAGGGAGTGCCGCAGGACCCCGCCGAGGCGTTGAAGTGGTTTCGCAAGGCCGCCGAGCAGGGCGAGGCCAGGGGGCTGTTCAACCTCGGGATCGCCTACAGCAGGGGCAACGGCGTGCCGCAGGATTATGTGCAGGCGCACGTGTGGTTCAGCCTCGCAGCCTTGCTGGCCTCGGAGAAGGAAGACCGCGACGGAGCGGCGAAGGCGCGCGATCTCCTCTCGTCGGAGATGTCAACCGCGCAAGTCACCGAGGCGGAAAAGCTGGCGCGTGAGTGGTGGCCTAAGCCGGAACGATAGTTTCTCGACGCCGCCTTCACGCCCGCTGCGCGGATCAAAGCCCAATCGGACCTTGAAAGCGGCCCCGGAAAATGGGCGCGGCAGGCTCATTTCCGCGGAGCGCCTGCGCCTGTAGGATTATGCGGCGAAGCAGGAGTTTCCATCGGTGCCCAAGAGGGACTCTGAACGCCGATCCTTCAAGTCCGACAAAGCTGCCAAGGCGCGCTATCTGCTCGGCGTCGGCTCGCTCGAACAGGCGCAGCTGCTCGCCGAACAGGCTTTGGCCGAAGACGAGGATTCCGCCGACACCCATTCGCTCGTCGCCAGCATCCTCGACCAGCGCGGCGAATGGCACGCATCGCTTGCTCATTTGCGCCGCGCGCACGAATTGATGCCGAATGGGCCGCAGGTGCGGCTCAATCTAGCGATGGCGCTGCTACGGCTCGGCAGCTACCACGAGGGCCTGCCGCTCTACGAAGCCCGCCTCGACAAGACGACGTGGTCGGGGTTCGCGACCCTGGAAAGCCGCACGGCGTTGCGGCACCGGCTTCTCGGCCCCGGCGAGCCGGTCGACGGCCGCCGCATTCTGCTCCTCGCCGAGCAAGGCCTCGGCGACAGCATCATGTGCGCCCGCTACATTCCGCTGCTGGCGAACCGCGGCGCGCGCATCATCGTGGCCTCGAACCCGACGTTGGCTCCGTTTTTTGCGCGTATTCCCGGCATCGAGACGTTGCTGTCGCCGCCTCCCGACCAGCCGTTGGCGCAGATCAACCTCACGGCGCTGCCGTTCGACGCATGGCTGCCGGGGTTGAGCCTGCCGCACTGGTTCGGCACCGACCTGTCGAACGTGCCCGCGCATGGGCCGTACTGGAGCGTGGACGCCAGCCGCATTGCTGCGTGGCGCAGCCGGCTCGCCGCAGCCGGACGCCCGGGCGCAGCGAAGATCGGCCTGGTGTTTCAGGCCAATCCCGAAGGCGCGGAATTCTCCGACAAGTCGATGCAGCTCGGCGACATCGCGCCGCTCCTCGCGCTCGAGGGTATCGACATCGTCAATCTGCAATACGGTGCGGCTGGCCGAACGCTGGCCGCGGCGGCGACAGGCATCATCGATCCTGGCGAGGCGGCGCTGCCGCTCGACGAATATGGCGCGGCGCTCGCCGCAACCGACCTGTTGATCACGGCGGACACCATGGCTGCGCATTTGTCCGGCGCACTGGGGCACACCGTTTGGGTCGCGGTTCCGCATTCGCCGCATTGGGTCTGGGGTCTCGGCAGCGAGACGACGCCCTGGTACCCGGCCGCACGGATTTTCCGGCAGCACAGCCATCGAGATTGGTCGAAGCCGATCGAGGCGATCGCCGGCGCATTGCGCGCACGCCTTGCCGCGACGATTTCCACAGCGGAAGACCGATACGCGCGCGATCAGGCGGCATCGCCATCGGATCCACGCAGCGAACGGAGCAAGCGCGCACCCAGCGCGCGAACCGATATCGCCGCGACCGCCGACAAGAATTTCCTGCGCAGCGAGGCGGCGCGCCTCGAATTGGGCCTCACCCAATTGCGCCAAGGACTGTGGGAAGAGGGCTTCTCCAATCATGAGGCGCGTCAGAACGTTCCGCTCTGGAGCGAGCAGGCGCTGCCGTTGCGCGAAAGTCTCGCGGCCGTTCGCGAGCGGCAGCTGCGGCCGGGCGATCCGCTCGATCGACGCCGGATCGTGGTGTTTACCGAGCAGGGTTTGGGCGACACGTTTTTCGGCGCGCGCTTCCTCGGCATTCTGGCCGAGCGCGGCGCCACCGTCACGCTCATCTGCCGCGCCCCGATGCGGCCCTTCTTCGCCAGGCTCGCGTTCCTGGATGCGATCTTGTCGCCGCCGGAAGACGCTCCGCACGCGAAGATCGATCTGCGCCTCCTCAGCTTCGACGCGTTCTGTCCCTTGCTGAGCCTGCCGCACGCTCTTGGCGTGGCGCGGGAGGATACGCTGCCGCCGGTGCCGTATCTAAGGGCCGACCCAATTCAGGTTGAGGCGTGGCGCGCGCGCTACCAACGACTGGGGCGTTCCGGGCATCGCAAGGTTGGCGTCGTCTGGCAGGCCAATCCGGGCAACCGCTTTCTGCCCCACCGTTCCATGCGTGTGCAGGATCTGACGCCGTTGGTGCAGCTCGAAGGTATCGATCTCGTCAACCTGCAAAGTTCTTCGGAAGGTCGCGAACTCGCACGTTTCGCGGCCGACGCCATCGATCCATTGCAGGCGCCGCTGACGCTCGACGAGTTCGCGGCGGCGCTCGCCGCAACCGACGTCACAGTCAGCGTCGACACCATGGCAGCGCATTGCGCCGGCGCGCTCGGCCGTCCGGTCCTCGTCATGCTGACAGATGCCCCGGCTTGGTATTGGGGCGTGGGCGGCGACAAGTGCCGCTGGTATCCGAGCGCGCGGCTGTTCCGCCGCAGCGCCGGTGCGGATTGGGCCTCCGCCGTCGAAGCCGTGGCCGCCGTGTTGCGCGGCGGCAGGACCGAGCCGCATTCGATCTTCGGTCACGGCGCCGCGTAGCGAACAAAAATACTAAAATTGTCTCTGCGAAGAGCACCCTGACTGGACGGCGTCAACAGCATCAATGAAGCCGCCCTTATGCAGTCCAAGGCGCTACCGGCTGTTTCAATGCGCCCATGGTGAGAAGGCCAAATCTCAATTGTCCGATGGAAATTAACTCGGGACAGCATTCCGCCATCGAAGGTGCTTCCAGGACATGCATCCTTATTGAATTGAATTTCGCTGTGGTGATAGACTGCGTACGCGTGTCTTGATGCGGGGGCGTATGGCCGGAAGCTTCGTCACCGCCGCCGATGGCCGTGGTGGGACGCTGATCTCGGAAGCGCCGCGGACCGAACAGCAGCCGCTGCTGGCGCGGCCGCAGGGGTGATGCTCGTCCTGCCGCGTCGATGACGCGGCTGCACAGTCTCGGCCGCCCGCGCCTGTGGCATATTCAACGTTGTCACGTCCGTATCAGGTCCTTCGGTCCGCGCATCAGCAAGTCTGAGGCTGTCGCGGCTTCGCGCAAATGTAGACCAGTGTGGCCGGTAAGCTACAGCGTCAGCGCGCCGGCGCGTTGCATAGTTCCGCTCGTTCATGCGGGTGCTGCGGCATGCGCAGATTCCTTTTCGGAACAGCCGCGCTGATACTGCTGGCCGGCCCAGCGGTGTGCGATGACGTGCGGCGCCCGGTCTACAAGGCGCCGCCGCCGGCCCTGCCGAGTTGGCACTGGACCGGCTGCTTCGCTGGCGGCCAAGCCGACGGCCTGTGGGGCAGGTCCTCGCAATGGATCGTTCGCACGCCCGGCGGCGCTTTCTTCGGCCAATCGCTCGGTGAACACGAGGTGGAAGGCTGGGGCGGCGGTGCGCAGGCCGGTTGCGACTATCAGTTTGCCGGCGGTTTTGTGATCGGGGTCCAGGGCGACTACGCCTTGATGGGTGGCGGGGGCAGCCACGACAGCGCCCGCGAGTTCGGCGTTGCCTATCACAGCAGCGTCGAGTCGCTCGCATCGGTCACCGGCCGCATCGGCTACGCCTCGGATCGCTTTCTCGGCTACGTGAGGGGCGGCGGCGCCTGGGAACGCGACAAGTATGCCGCGACGACAATCGTGCTTGGGACGGCGTATACGGCCGAGGTGACACGGCCGGGATGGACCATCGGTGTCGGCGGCGAGTATGCCTTCACCGACTTCCTGTCCGGCTTCATCGAATACGGTTACTACGATTTTGGTGCTCGCCAGATTGGCTTGACCCCGCAAGTCGTCGGGCTCGGCCCGGCATTCGTCGACACCAAAGAAACGCGGAGCGTCGTGCGCGCCGGTCTCAACTTCCGCTTCGGCGGCGACGCGGCGCCGGTCGCCCCGCAGCACTGAGCCCGCGCGAACAAGCGCATTCCGCCGGCTTGAGCATCGCGCGGCGGCGAATGCCTTGATGTCAGCGGGTCAGTTTGCATTCGCCGCGAAGATACTGGCGTAGTGATAGGGAGGTACATCGACAGTCCGAACAGGCTTGAAGGCCGTTTGTTGCAGAGCGGCCTTGACCACTTCCGGACCGATGCGGAGCGCCGTTTCCGGGCCGCGCGGCTCGCCCAGCACCGTCGTTTCCTCTCGCGGCCGCGCGTGCCAGTTCACGATAACGAAGAGGCCACCGGGCTTCAGCGCGCGCGCAACGGCTGTCGCCAATCGCGGCTTGTCGGGCACGCCGTGAAATGCGTTCGCCAGAAACACGAAGTCCACCGCGCGATCAACCAGCGCCGCGATATCGTAGGCATCGCCTTCAACAAAGGTGCAGTTCGATTGCCCATACTCGGCGAGCCTGAGGCGCGCGGTTTCAAGGAGCTTCCCATCGATATCGATGGCGGTGACGTGACGGGCGATCTTCGCAATTTGGTGCGTGAACCAGCCGTCGCCGGAACATAGATCCACGACATCCATGCCCGGCTTCAATCCGACCTTCACGAGCACTCCGCCTGGATCGGGCCACAGCGCTTCCCACCAGCCCGGATCGGGCATGCCGGTGCCTTCAAAGAAGGCCGATCGTTCCGCCATGTCACTCCTTCCAAGACGGGCGGCGCCTCGTTTAGTCGGCTATTTAGCACCAATCATCTCCGCAAGTCCGCCGCGGACCGCATACCGTCGGTACGGCCGGGTCTGAGCGCTATCGAGCACCCGCACCACAGCCAGCGAAGCGGTGCGGCATCGTCATGACTGAGTGGTACGCGCCGTGCAGCGCGCCAATTCCGGCAGCGCTCGCGTTTTGCTGCTGCGGCAGGTAGAAGCACCTGAACTTGTTCGTTTGGCAGGGCGGAGAGGGGATTTTCAGAATGGGATCGCGCGCCATCACGCGCGCTTGACGTGTTGCAGGAATCTCTCGACGTTCGACTGCACCGCACGCGTATGTTCAAAGAGAAGCGCGGTCGTATGGCGTACTTCGTTGGACGCGGTGTAGGTGGCATCAGCATAGCCGTTCAGCTCGACCATATTTGCCGCCACTGAGCGCGAATTGCTGGCCGCGGATTCCGCGCTGGCAAATATTCCGGCAGTCTCGTTGGACTGCTGCCTGATCCCCGACGATATCTCGGTGGCGTGGATGCTGAGATCTTTGATTGCCGCGATGATTTGACTGATGGTCGCAACTGCGGAGGTACAGGTTTCGCGAACAGCCCCGATCTTCTGCGCGATATCGTCGGTCGCCTTGCCGCTGGCCTGGGCGAGGGTCTTGACCTCTGACGCCACTACCGCGAAGCCCCTGCCCGCTATCCCGGCGCGCGCGGCCTCGATCGTCGCGTTCAACGCGAGGAGATTGGTCTGCTGCGCCAACCCGCGGATGAGATCGGTAATCGGCAAAATCTGCTCGACCGAAGCGGCGAGCTTCGCCAGTTCCGCACTGGCGCTCTCCGACTGCTCGGCGGTGTTCCGGGTCAGCCGGAAGACGTCATTCGTACGCCGCGACAGCTCGTCTATCGTCAGCGACAGCTCGCTCGCGGCCCGAGCGACCGTCTCCACGTTCTCCTGCGTGTGAGCAACGGCTTCAACCGCCGTCCCCGATTTTGTCCGTGTGTCCTCCGCGACTTTCGTCATCGCTTCGGCGTTGTCGCGGACCGCGGTGACCGCGCCGGCGAGCTCGCTCGTGATGTGCTTGACCGTACTGTCGAATTCCTCGGCCAACGCCGCCATCTCCGTGCGGCGCTCCGACGCCTGCTGCTCTTCGGCTTGCCGTCGCAATTGCTGGATCTTCTGTATCTCCAGGGCGTTGCTGCGGAATATCTCGATGGCTTCGATCATGCGTCCGATTTCATCGGTGCGCTCGCGGTAGCGCAACGTAACTGCGGTGTCGCCGGCCGACAGCTTCTGCATGACGCCGGTTATCAACGTGATCGGCTTGATGATCGATCTGGCGATAAAGGCGATTGCGGCGACGCTGAATACGAGACAAATGATCAATCCGATCGCCAGAGAAAGCGCTTCGGTCTTGGTGGCGGTCACCAAGTTGCGTACGATGGAAGTCGAGTCCGCGGCGATGACCGCAAGGATCTTGCGGATATCTTCCTCGACTCCGACATATTTGTCATCGGTCTGCCCGAGCATCATCGTCGCCATCGCGGCATCGGTCCGGCCGACTTCCAGGACATCCCTGGTCGTACGCTCGTATTCCTTGATTTTCGTCTGCAGCGCGGCGAGTTCGGCCTTCTCCGCCGCCGTCAAATCCGCCCGCGTCGCAAGCTCGTCGAATTCTTCCTGGATAAGCCCGAAGTCGATAGCAATTTCACTGCTGAGGTTTTCCATCAGCGGGTGACTTACGCCGTTGCCCGCCCATGACACGTAGCGGAAGACCCGCATGTGTACCGCGAGTATGTTGTCATTGAGCGCGCTCGCCGCTGCCCGGATCGGAAAATTGGACTGTGAAAGCTCGCTCAGATCATGCGCGACCCGACTGGTAGTCAGTTGTACGATGACACCCATGCCGATCAGGCACAGCAGCGCGAACGCCGAGGCGGCAAGAGTCTTTGTACGGATGGTCAGACGTGGCAGGCTCCTGAGACGGGTACCGTCGGTGAGAGTGAGCATCTGATGCGGTCGCTGTCAGCACATCACCGGCAGTCGGGATCACTCTCGGTAAACGCCGACACCGACAAAATGATCGGCGCCCATCTTTTCGACGTAACTTGCCTTGTCTTCAATCTTGTTGTTGAGCGGATGCGGCCATTTATAGTCTATCCAACCGGAGCCGGGTCCGTTGGCGATCAAGATCATTTCCCGAATGAGATATTTGCCGTCCTGATCCTTTAGATCGATCAGATTCTTGCCGATCAGAGCGGGCCGCGCTCCATGCGCCACGCAAGTGCCGTTCATATCGTAGATGAACGGGTACAAGTCGCGGTCATGGAACTCCGTGTCGGACCTGTCGGAAACTGCCTTCAAGGTCGGCGCCAAGCCCTCCTTCTTGAACATCGCCTCCACGCGCTTGACCATCGCCACGGCTTCATCCCTCGTGCCGTGTTCGTCCGCGGACGCGGAAAAGGTCAATAGCAGCAGCGCCACCGCCGCGATCGCGGCGAAAGGACGGACCATCGAGGCCCTCCCCTGGAAGGATGAACGAGGTCCCTCGACAATGACCAATTACCATTAACGAATATTTAATCGGGGTTACATCTCGGTTACCGGCGCGCTCTGCCACTTGCGATTTGTGCTAAGTAAGACGTTTGACGGCGTTATGGGGCATCGAGCGAACTTCGTGCGCCTGCAGGGAGGGGAGAATGCAGCAGTCTGCAGTCATCGAATACAATCATGACGGCTATCAGTGCGAGGGGTTTGCCGTCTGGGACGCTGCGGGCCCGAATCGGCCAGGCATCCTGGTGTTTCCGGAATGGGTCGGCGTCGGCGAGTACACGCAAAAGCGCGCCCAAATGCTCGGCGAGCTAGGCTTCAATGCGTTTGTGGTCGACGTCTATGGCAAAGGCATCCGCCCGAATACGCCCTCCGCCTGTGAAGCGGAGATGATGAAATATGCGACCAATCGGCCATTGCTTCGACAGCGGGCACGCTGCGGTCTTGACCAACTGCGAAAGGTGCCGAAGACGGATTTGGGCAGGATGGCCGCGATCGGCTACTGCTTCGGCGGCATGACCGTGCTGGAGATGGCACGCGACGGACAGAATGATCTTGCGGGCGTGGTCAGCTTCCATGGCGTGCTGGCTACGCCGACGCCGCTCAAGCCAAATACCTACAAAGGCAAGGTCCTGGTGCTGCACGGAATCGACGATCCGGTGGTACCGGACGATCAGACAATGGCGTTCTGGAAGGAGATGCGCGATGCCAAGGCGAATTGGGAGTTCGTCGCATACGGGAAAGCGCTCCACACCTTCACAAATTGGCTGATGCCGGAGGATGGCCCGCCACCGGCTGTTTACAACAAACAGGCTGATCGACGCTCTTGGATCGCCATGCGGAATTTCTTTGAGGAGATTTTTGCATGAGATGAGTTGCCGGCGCCGCAGCCGGCGGCCGGCAACGTGTACTATCGCCATTACAGCAGCGTCCGGTTGGGGTTGAAGACTCGCGTGGTCCGGACGCTTTAGCGATTGTTCGTGTCACCCCACCTGGGTGGCCGCCCCCGACGATCAAAGGATCGCCGCCAGGACTGCGGCGACAACTTTCTCGATTTCGCGATAACCCTCAGCCCATCGTCCAATGACGCGATTTAGCAGCCGCCGAGCCGCTGCATTCCGCAATATGCGGCGGCGGCCATTCCGCGAATGACCAGGCAGGAGAGCGGCGCGGAGCGCCTTAGGCCGGCGCCTTACGCTGGAAGAACCGTGCGAGTTCCGGGGTATAGGCCCGCCCCTGACCGTCCTTGATAGCCAGCAGGATCGCAGCAGCAACACCGTCGGCGATCTCCTTCGACGCACCGGACCCGCTCGCCATCGCCCGGTAGTAGTCGATGTCCTTGCGTGCGTTGTCGATGAAGAAGGGAACGTTGCTGGAATCCCCTGAGATCATCATTGGCCGCATTCGTTCGAGAGCCGCGCCGGCCCCGCCTCCCTTTGCCAGAACATCGACGAAAATCCTGGGGTCTATCCCCGCGTCGGCGGAGTGGGCTGCGGCTTCCGCGAGCAGCGCCATGAATCCGATAGATACGAAATTGTGAAGCAGCTTGAGACGATGCCCGAAACTGATGGGCCCAACGTGCTCCACGTTCTCGGTGAACGAGGCGAGGACAGACCGAACCTTGGCAAGGACGACTTCGTCGCCGCCGACGAGGAGATTCAGAGTTCCCTCATGGGCTTGCTTCGCAAGCCGCGTCATCGGAGCGTCAAGAAATTCTCCGCCGGCCTTTTTTACCGCTTCGGCCATGCGGAGGGTCGACTCAGGGATTGAGGTTGAACAATCCACAACGATCGCGCCGTTGCGCAGCCCCGCAAGTACGCCGTCCTTGCTCGCGAGCACCGCCTCCACCTCCGGGGAGCCGGTGACACAAAGAATGATGACGTCGGACACAGACGCCACTTCCCCAGCGGTCTTGCAGGATTTTGCCCCGAGTTCGACGAGATCATCGACCGGCTGATTCCCGGGATGATCGAGGAAGGCAAGGGGAAAACGCCCCCTGATCAGTACGTTTCGAGCGATCCCATGACCCATCAGGCCGACGCCGATGATTCCCACATTCATAGTCGAAATCTCCATTCGCTGAGTACCGCGTTGAGATGTTATTCATGCCCTTCTAGGGGACAATGCTCTTGCGGTCGCCAGGCCAAAGTAGTGCTAGGGCCGCCGGTCCCTTGACCGTCAGTCAGGGACGTATAATCTTCACGGGTTGTGTGTGACGATGGGGTGCATGATTCTTCGGCCCGGACTGAAATCGGGGATTTGGGGGCATGGCGGCGGGGCTCAGAACAATCGTTCTCGCGGGTTTGGTCGTCGGCGGAATTAACGGCTTCGTTTTGCCGGACTTGAAGCTTGCCGACGTACTATCCGTTCGCGACCGCGTCGCAGGAGCGCTCGGCCCAAACGCCGAGCCCCTTTTTGACGCAATACAGGCAACGGCGATTGCCAAGCGAGACCCGTCCAAGGCCGACACCGGGCTGACGAGAACGTTGACAGAGCCGGAGGCACGCAGAACTGCGTCGTCCGATCCTCCAGAGGTGCTCGCGCCCGAAGCACCCGTGCGACTCGCGGCGCTGACTCCACTTGATCAGGTGCATGCCGACACCAACGAAGCATCGAACGGCATCAAACCTCCGGATGAATGCCCGGTACCGGAGATGTGCATCGATCAGTACCTGTGGTCGCTTTACCAGCGGGCGCCCAAGGTCGACACCGTCAAGGTGGTAGAGCAACAGAAGGTGCCGGTTATCAAGAAAGGAAAATTGCAGACCATCATCAAAAAGCTTGCCAAGCTCGTCCGCGAGGATTTCACATGGAAAGATCCGAAGGCAGCAGAAAAAGCCGGCATGCCGCTAATGGAATACGTTATCGGCGGCATGGATCGAAGCTTCAAGCTGCGGCTCTATCATGCTCTTCGCGCCATGGATGATGCCGGGCTCGCGCCAGGCATAACCAGCGCATTCCGTGATGATTACCGTCAATCGCTCGCAAGTGGCTTAAAGGCTGCGACTGAGCGCTCATACCATGGTGGAAGTTTTCGCGGCGGCTATGGCCACGGGCTTGCGGTCGACCTCGTAAGTGTGAACGGCGAGACTGGAGCCGACCGATGGAGCTCAAGTGAAAAGTTGTGGAAGTGGATTGACCAGCACGGCAAGGACTTTGGTATCGGACGACCTTACCTTGATAAAGATCCCGCGCATGTGGCGCCGATCGACGGCAAAGAGTATGCGGACCACCACCGGACAGCGAAGGCGCAACAACCGCCGAGAAAGCATTTGGCGGCTCGTCTCGTACGTTGATCCTCTCTGCGTCGAGAGAGAAGCGGCGCCGGCCGCGGCCGAAGCATCGCATCCTCAGGCTCTGTTCGTCCTGTCGCTCCCGCCCTCGCTGGACTCTCCCTTGGTCTACAGCTCGTTTCACCGGAAGGCAGCCTGGTCGCACTAAGCAGGAAAGCGCCCTGATCCCTAAGCAAGCGGCTAACCTCCTGGAAGGCCTAGCACAGTGGTCCAACAACGAGCGGCGGCTGACCACCCTGGAAAAAGCCCAGCACAGTGGTCCAACAATGGGGAGCGGCTCAATTCAAACGTAAACTATTGATAGCAATGGCGCTCCCTAGGGAAAAGTGATAAGTATTTGAGATCAATGGGTTAGCCAAATTGACAGCTCATAAAGTCGCCATTGGAAAGCAATGAGGATTTTTTGGATTGGCAAACTCCAGGGCTTGAGAAGCACGAAATCAATTGCGACGGCCGTGTCAGCACTGCCGGGATCACCGCCTCGGCCCGATGCGGCGAATGTCTTCTACGCCCGGCTCCAGATTGAGCAATGGTCGGCTCAGGCAGAACGGGGCACCAGACTACGAATCTGGGGGTCGGAGGTTCGAATCTCTTCGGGCGCGCCAATTAAATCAGAAACTTAGGATGGTTTGCCCTTTGATCCTGGGGCCATTCGCTGAGCTAGGGTACACAACCAGGTACACGACCGCGCTGGCTCGCGCACGCGAAGCTGCCGGCGACTGCTGAGGTCTTTTTGTTTTACGCTCCTACCCTTGCATGGGGTTGTTCTTAACTTTTCCCGAGGGGCGCCTGCGGAGCAGCGCATCGGCGTGAGAGAACTTGATCTGGCCCCTGCCGATCTCCGGTCGCCGCCGTGCTTCGTTTCGGGATGTAGCTTCTCGTAGAGTTCCTTCCGGCGAGCGACGTGCAGTATGCGCTCGCCGTCGCTGAGGTTGGCCATAGGCTCGCCCAGCATCCGCTTCGCCGCTGCGGCGTAACTCGTAGTTGAAACAGACATTCGGGACGGCGTGCAGCGTGAGTACTTTGTTGCGCGCCCCCTGAAGACGGAAGCCCCAGTCCGCCCAACGGGACCGCAAGTGCAAGTCCAGCAAGTCCAATCCAAGCCCCTACATCCATCGCAGCTACGCTCCTCATATGCGGTGTTGATAACTGAAGCTGGCACGAACGCAACCCATACAATGGGGAAGATCGCAAGGGGCGCGGGTCCTCCTCTTCTTGGTGTCACAACTACCAGCTCGCACACCCGCCGCGCTGTGGCAATCGCAAGAAGACTAATGCCCTGACCGCAATGCGGCTCGACACAACGAGAGAGCGCCGAGTGCGAAATAAGAGGAACCCCGGGTGAAACGTCCCGGGGGTTCCTATCGTCAGCTTCCTCAACTAGTCGCAAAGTTCACGAAATCTGCGGCAATTACCAATTCCTAGCTCTTCCTTGTGCGCGCAAACTGCTCGCAATTCTTTGCACCGTCCGCTTTCGTAGCGATCGTAGAGGCCTTCGTAGCGATTGTAGTAGCGATGGTGGCCGCTCTCCGAAAACGCTGCGGTAGGAATGGCAAAAAGGGCCGCAGCTATCGCAAGCATGTAAGTGCGCATAAGCACCTCCATGACATCATTGCGCGTAAACGTCCTGGAGACTGTATTTGTTCCTCTGATCACTGAGTTGTTAAGCTTGGCAAAGGGGCCATTGAAACTCAGCGCCAGCAATTGATCGCGAATTCTATTTTTCCCAACAAATTTGCGAGGCATCCTCGACTTCCCAGGTATGGCTCGATCATTCCTGAAATAAATTTGCGAGGCACCAATCCGGCCGCTGCGAACATCAATTTTGGGGTACGGCGGGGGGTCGAAGCCTCTGCGCCAATGGCCGCCGACGGAGACTGGCGCAGACGGAGAAAACAAACACCAAACAAACAGTCGTCGCTGGCGATGGCGATCGCGCTGGAGGGTTGGGCAAGCGATCTGATAAGTTAAGCGGCTAGCTGGAGTGTGCTGAGGTGTTGGAGCCCCAGCTAGCCTAACCTCAACCAAAGGAGCGTCACCCAATGGCTGAAGCTGTCCTCCAATCTATCGCATCGCGCCAATGCCGACCACACCGCAGACGACTTCGCCCCTGGCCAGCGTGTGAAAGCACATCCCGCCACTGATACGTTCATGCGCGGGGATGTGTACGGGACTATTGGGCGCATTAGTCGCGGCCCGAAGCGGTTGGTGCTGGTCAAGATGGATCGCAGTGGCAGGCGCATTCGTTTTGCGGCTGGCAATCTTCTTCATGCTGACGAGTAGACCGCACGTCGCCCAGCGAGCCTGCACGCGGTCGAAGCGCATGCAGGCTCTAACCCCAACCATCCATAGGAGGCGGCGATGGCCGAGGCTACCAACAGCGTACACCTAGCCAAACTCCGCGCAAGGCTGCACTTCGCCACCCGCCCTCAAGGCAACGAAGGCCAATCTCCGCGCCCAAGGCCTGAAGTTCACTCACTTCTCACGGCGCGACATCGTTGTCCGAGCAGACGCCTATCTCGCTGAACACCGTGAGGAGCTAATCGCAGAAGCGAAGCAGATCGTTGAGCGTTGGGAACGGCAAGGCTTTTTCGGCCGCCGTGCAGCACTCAACACTGGCGCACAAAGAAGAAAGGCCTGAAACACCGAAGTTTTTTGCGTGCAGAATTCCAGTTCAAAATGAGGAACGGAAAATGATCTGGGATATGCAAGGGTCAGCACAGATGGCCAGACCCTGGACGCTCAACAAGCTTCGCTAACTGCGGCAGGAGCGGAGAAGACGTTCAGCGAGAAGGTTAGCGGCGCAGTCACGGACAGAAAGGCACCGGCTCGCGCAATCGCGGCCTTGGGTCCTGGGGACGTGCTGCTTGTAACGCGGCTGGATAGGCTGGCACGATCAACCAGGGACCTCCTCAATTTGCTAGATGCGGTTGGCAAGGCTGGCGCAGGGTTCAAATCGCTGGCCGATACTTGGGCTGACACTACAACTCCACATGGGAGGTTGATGCTGACGGTACTTGGTGGGTTGGCAGAATTTGAGCGCGAGTTGATCAAGGCCACGACTGAAGAAGGACGCAACCGGGCGAAGGCCAGAGGGGTCCGCTTTGCAAGGAAACTCAAACTCACTCTGCATCAGCGGCAGGAGGCCATCGCGAGACGGGAGGCGGGAGAACCGCGGGCCGAAATCGGTCGGAGCTATAACGTGAGCCACTCAACGATTTCTCGGCTTCACGAGGTGACCTCCTTCTAAGCCGCCTCGGCAAGCTGTGTCTTCAAGACCTCAAGAGAGGTAGCGATTTGCTCGTGGCATGGCTTCTGCGCAACGATCTCTGACGTGAGTTTGTCGAGCGCCTCCTTCGCTGCCTCAGTGTCCTGGCCCAGCTGCCGCAGCTGAACTAGACGTTGGAGTTTATTGCTGACGGCGTCAAGTTCCGCCTCGGTCCTTGTAATCTCATCCTCGAGGATTTGGTGCCCATTAGGGACGAGGGTAGCTAGGCTGAAGCTCATCGAGCGCACTCCTCTGTGGCCCCAGCCCCAACTGATCCCACTCGCTTAACTCAGCAGCTCAACAGGGCAAAGCCCACCTTCGGCGTCCGTCGTTGGAAGTGGAACATAGGTGAGTGGCTGCGGAAGCTTGGACCCAACTGCGGTTGCCGGTAGCTGCAGGACGGTGGCCTGCTGACCTTCCATCAGATACGTCAGAAGCGCGATCTCACCATCCGGGAATTCCAGGGCGTCGTGATGGGTCCACCGCTTGTCTAGATTGATCTGCCGAAAGATCGCGGTCGTGTACTTGACCATTCTTGCATGCCAGACGGCGAACATAACCTCGTCCGCAAAGGACAGCTCTGTCCCCGGCAGCACGCAGACAGCTACGCTCGCATCTTCCGATGTCGCGAAGCCGTGCGTGCCTGTCCCAAAGTCGCGGTGGTTAGCTTGTCACCGACCTTGGCTGGACGGGTTTTGACGTTGTGAAGGCTGTAGTCGCACATTGGGGCACTCCCTACCGTTGCCCCCTGCCCGACAAGAGCTTACCCCTTTCGCGGCAGTAACGCTATCGAGCAATGCTGTGCGCGGCTATTCCGGCTCCGGCAGCGCACGCCTGGACAACCACCGACAAATATTTCAGTCAAGCAAAGCTTTGGGGGGAGGCTCCAGCCACCAACCAAATCTCTCCACTTCATTGAAACACGACAAGCCATCCTCAGTTCCTGAGTCGGGTAGCTGACATTAGTCGCGTTGAAATGAAGCGCCGGATACACCTGCCGCTACTGCTCGGACGAAGCTGGCAGTGGCGCCGGTCCCATCATATTGAACCTCGCCTTCTGATCGTCGCTCAGCGAAGTGTAGAAGTTCTTGAGGTTGGGACGAACTGCCTTGATAGCGTCAGCAACGACACTTAGCCGCGTTTCGATCGTAACGTATCAGCTACGCGCACTCGAATTGTGTCCTTTGGGAGTGTGTCCGCAGATCGGCACAAGGTTGATGGAAATAGTCGACGGCATCCGTCAGCGCAGCCGGTTCGCAGCCTTGCAAACGAGATAGTAGCTCAGTCCCCGTGTGATCTTGCCACCCAGGATCTTGTCTCTCGCCCACGTTGTCGTGTGTACCGGTCACACGATCGATGGTCCCAAAAACGGAGGACGACGTAGAGTCGCCGATAAAGCCAACGCTGGTGTCACAAACATGGACGATATTCGCGATCAGGGCAGACCCGGTATTGGTGACAAACCCGGTAACAGTGTGCTCAGCAAGGTTGACGAATATCACCCTCTCGTTGACACGCTCTACATCAGCGGGTCCGGGTCCACTTCTCACTGTTCCCTCGCAAGACAGGGTGATGATCCCCTTCGTATCGGCAGCGCGCGCGTGATGCCCGGCGATCAGTAGGAGAGCCAGCAGAGGCGTGGCGATCCGGCGCATTGTTCTCACCTTGCCTTGCGCGCAGAGACAATCAAAGATCGCTGAAGTCGGCTGATCATCGAGCACCGCTCGGGCAGAAAGTCAGTACCGCTGGCAGCAACCCCGGCAGCTTGGCGATGTTGGCGGCGATGCGCCGCGCCTCGTCGCGGTGAGTTTGGCTGGAACAAAAGCGCGACGTATCCGCTAGATCGACTCCGGCGATACGGCAGGCGCCTCTGAAAGGAAAGAACGGTAGCAAACAGACGAAAATGGTCCCCGGAAGAATGTCAATCTGTTAGTTTCTTTGCACACTGCCGACACCACAGGGAATCCGGATAGTGCCCACCACGTGACTAAGGCCGCACCCATTACAATCGCTAAGGCCTCGCCCATAATCAAGTGAGTCAAAATTGCCAGGGAGCGAGGAGAATTCTTTGGAGGGGGGATTTACAAGAAGGAATCGCCTGACGTAGCGTCGCAGCATGATTCGCGCTGCGCAAGTGCGCGCTGCCCGCAAGCGATATTTGGAGATGGCGCCTGTTCTGGACGAGCAGAGCCGACGGCGTTTCGTGGCTTTGGAAGCGCATGCTGTGGGTCATGGCGGCGTCAATTTGATGTCGGAGATTTCCGGCTTGGCACGGTCCACGATTTATCGCGGACTGTCCGATATTCGCGACAAAGCATCGGCTCCGCCTGGGCGAATCCGCAAGCAGGGCGGTGGGCGCAAGAGGAAAACCGTAGAGGATCCAACCCTTGTAGTCGATCTCAAGAGCCTGGTTGCGCCAGTCACCCGAGGCGACCCGATGCGCCCCCTATTGTGGACGAGCCGCAGCTTGCGCAACCTTGTGACAGAGCTGGCGAAGAAGGGGCACAATGTCTCGCCCACCGTGGTTGGCAACCTTCTACGCGGCATGGGCTATAGCTTGCAGGCCAACAGCAAGACGCGCGAAGGAGACCAGCACATCGATCGCAACGCGCAATTTGAGTACATCAATACGCTGGCCAAGGCATTCTTGACTGCGAATGAGCCGGTCATTTCGGTGATACGAAAAAGAAGGAATTGGTGGGCAATTTCAAGAACAATGGCCGCGAGTGGCGCCCGAAAAGCAGGCCGGAGCTGGTCAGAATTCATGATTTTATCGATCCCAAGCTGAGCCGCGCCGTTCCATACGGCGTCTATGACATCACCAATAATGTCGGATGGGTCAGCGTGGGCACCGATCATGACACCGCCAGCTTTGCGGTCAATGCGATCCGCCGATGGTGGCGCGCGATGGGAAAGAAACGCCATCCCAAAGCCAAACGACTGATGATCAGCGCGGACGGCGGCGGCAGCAACGGATATCGTGTGCGTTTATGGAAAATCGAGCTGCAGAGGCTGGCTGACGAGCTCAGGCTTCCCATTACGGTCTGCCACTTGCCTCCTGGGACGAGCAAGTGGAACAAAATCGAGCATCGTCTCTTCTCATTCATCACGATGAACTGGCGCGGTAAGCCGTTGCGCAGCTATCGCACTATCGTCCAACTGATCGCCGCAACGGTTACCGACACCGGCCTAAAAGTTCGAGCTGAATTGGATGAAAGAAAGTACCCCAAAGGGCTCAAAGTGTCCGACGCTCAACTGGCCGCCGTCAATATCTCCCGCCACTCATTCCACGGTGACTGGAACTACACCATCTCGCCCTGCCAAAAGACTCGCGCTCGCCGAGCCACAAAATGACCGACTTATTTATGGATAATCCCTTAGCTCTGGCCGCTAGCGGCTGAGAGACCGGTTGTGCGCTTTGAGAATTATTGAGAGCGCCATTCCAAACTTAAAACCAACAATAGGATCCCAAGATGCCAGTTGTGAGAATCTCGCTTGGGCGTTTCGATGCAGCCAATTACGAGACAATCCGCAAACTGCTCGATGACAGCAAGGAGACTTTGATACCAGCGATCCGCGCACTGAAGGGTAACCGAGCTTATTACGTTGGGATTGATTCCGAGAACAATGCAATGACGAATGTCAGTGTGTGGGATACTCGCATCGATGCTGAGCAGATGGCCGCACTTCAACCGATGCTCAGTCTTGCCAAGATTTTCATCAATGCTGGGGTGCGTTTCGAAGGACCTATTACCAACCACGAAATACTCTGGACGTTGTGACATTGTTTGGCCTGCCATCGTCATCGATCATGGTCAACGTGGCACGCGGGAACATGGAGAGCGGTATGCTTGAGGGGCAGACGGCGGTTGTCATCGGAGGCACTTCGGGGATCGGTCTGGCCGCGGCCATCGAATTGTGTCGCGCGGGTACGCAGGTTTGGTTGATCGGACGCACGCCGGATAATGCCACGGCCGCGGCGTCCAGGATCGGCGACCGAGCCTCGGGGCATGCGGTAGACGCGCGCGACGCCATGAAACTGCAGGCCTTTTTCACAAGGGTTGGGGAGTTCGACCATCTGATCGTCGCTCTCGGTGGCGGCAGCGCGATTGGCCCGTTTAAGGACCTCAATGAGGCACAGATGCGAGCCGGCTTCGACAACAAGTTTTGGCCCTATCTCAACGTCATTCGCAATGGAGTAGGCCCATATTCGCGGTTCTGGATCGATAACTTTAGTCACAGGCGCTGCCGGGCGGCGTGCCATCAAGGGCACCTCTGGACTCGCGGCGGTGAACGGAGCCCTGCAAGCGATCGTCGGGCCCTTAGCGCTGGAATTCGCGCCGATCCGCGTCAACGCGGTTTCGCCCGGCCTGATTGCCACGCCCTATTGGGATCGTATGCCAGAGGATGCTCGGCGAGAGATGTATCAGCGCTCAGCCGCGAGTGTTCCGGTCGGACGCGTCGGGGAACCGAGTGATGTCGGACAAGCCGTCTTTTTCCTTGTCAGCAATGAATTCACGACTGGCGCAATTCTTGACTGTGACGGCGGCGCAAGATTGGTCTAGCCCCACCATGTGGGGCGATCACTTTTTGCTGTCCTACGGAGTGTCCTGCGCAAACTGTCTCAAAGCCGGCTGTGTCTAACAACGGAAGGCCTGATCATGCTTGCAGGGCAACCACGCTGATCGTCGCCGCGCTCTTCGCCGGAGCGGCAGTTTATGTCAATGTCGCCGAGCAGCCCGCACGTTTGGGCCTCGACGACGACGCGCTCCTCCGCCAGGCCGCCGCGCCGACCACGACGTGAAGGGGCAAGAGGAGGTCCTCGCGTGGATGAGCGTCACGGGTGGAAGGGCCTTGTCCCAGGCGGTCAGGGCGGCGACACGCCCCACGGGTGCATCTCGGGTGAGGACCTCTTCCAGCCAATCATCAAAGCGCTGCGACCCGGCATCTGGTGCACCGGATTTGGCGTCGCGGTTGGCCATGAACGTCTGCACGTTGTGATAAGTCATCCCGCTGCCGACGATCAGCACTCCTTCGTCACTTAAAGGCGCAAGGGCTTGGCCAAGCCGGATATGTTCAGCAGCATTAGCGATACTTGCACAATCGGCAGATCGGCTCGGGGAAGGCCACCTTCAGTGGGATGAAAACGCCGTGATCGAAACCCCGGAGATTGTCATATCTGCATGGCATCCCCGCGGCGCTTGGCAATTCAGCAACCTTCGGCAGTGCGGGCAACGTTGAGGCGGCAACTGAGAGAGGGTATTACTAGACTTCGTTCGACTTGATGGCGATTGTGGCCAATTGAGAAATGTCGGCTCAACTTGTGACAATCGATCCCTATTCGCTGCTTGCCGGTCGCAAGGCCGAACTTCTTCGCTGGCTAGCCGAGGAGGGCCGTTTTGCGCCGGATACCGGTCGGCTTCTTGAATTACTCTGCGACAAGCTGGCTGCGCTTGGGATTCCGATAGCCCGCGCCACGGCGCACGTTCGCACGCTCCATCCAGAATACCGTGGAGCGTCGCGCATCTGGCGGCGTGGAGAGAGCATCGAGATCCGCACCACGCGGCACGGTATCGAGTTCACGTCGGATTACCAGAATAGCCCCATTCAGCACGTGATCGAAACCGGGCAGTGGCTCGACACCATGCTTAGCGAAGCCACCGACCGGCGCTTTCCGATCCTCGCAACGCTGCGGGCGCAAGGCATCACGCATTACGTGATGGCACCTCTTGTCTTCTCGAATCGGATCGTCAATGCGATGTCGTGGGCGACCGACGCGCCCGGCGGCTTTGCGGTAGCTGACATTGAACTGTTTCGCGATCTCGTGACCACATTCGTCTCCGTTCTCGAAGCGACGGCGGGGCGGCGGATTTATGGTGAACTTCTTGCCACCTATGTCGGTCGCGATCCGGGTGCGCAGATCATGGCGGGCGCCGTCAAACGGGGCGAAGTCCATCATCTCAAAGCAGCAATGCTGCTCGCCGATCTACGCGGTTTCAGCCGACTCACCGATGAGCTTCCGGAGGAGCAGATCGTTAAGCTGCTCAATGCCTTCTTCGACCTGGTGGTACCTGGTGTCGTAGCGGGCGGGGGCGACGTCCTAAAGTACATCGGCGACGCCGTCATTGCGATCTTTCCAGTTGCGGGCGACGATCCAGCGCCAGCCTGTGAGTTGGCCCTGGCTGCAGCGCGGACAGCACTGGCGGCACTCCAGAGCGCGCCACCGGAGATTCAGCAGCATATTTCCATCGATATCGCTCTGCACTACGGCGTTGCCGCCTACGGCAATATTGGCTCTGGCAATCGTCTCGATTTCAGTGTTGTCGGGAGGGACGTCAACATCCTTAGTCGGCTGGAACTCCTTTGCAAGGATGTCGGCCGGCCACTGCTGATGACCGATGCTTTTGCCGTCGAAGTTGCCGAACCGGTCTTTGAGATCGGCCATTTCGAGTTGCGCGGGTTTCGCCAGCACCAGGCGGTGTACGGGATGTGCCAAGAGGGCGAAGCGCCCTCCCGGCTCTGATCAGCACGTCGAAGGTCGCGAAGAGCGCCATTTGCTCTCGCGACCTTCGCGCTTTGCGGGGCGGCATTCACGTCACCGCCTCGACATCGTCGCCGTTGAGGGAGCGCACTGGCAAGGCGGCTACCATGCGTCGATCTCGTCCGACCGCCACATTGACTTGCCGCCGACCGCCCGCGACCGAAGCGCCCTTGTGCTTTGCAACCGTCATCGCTTTGTCGAGCTCCGATATCGCGCCCAGAGAAGAAGGTATATTGGGGATAAAGGCCACGAAGTGAGACCCTCATTGATGCGGACGGCGGCTATCGATTGTAGCCTTTTTCCTTGATGCATCGGTTTTCGTACGGTGTTGGCGGCGCTGGGTTAGGCGCGATTGGCGCCGCCTCGACCTAAGCATGCGCGTGCGAACGCCCGCTTTTAGAGCGTCCAACACGTCGCTCCACGTCGCAGCAGCACACTGATGATTTGTTAGTCAAGGGACAAGACAAATGAGAGAGCCGGGACTACAACGACATGGCAATAACGAGGCCACGGTTACATCCGCTCTTACGCGGACGCCATTGGTCATTGCGAACAAACGGCGTGCCCCGGTCGCCGTTCTGTCGCCTACCAAACGAACCGCCGTGATCGAGTGTTTCAACAACAACGGTCTTCATAAACGCAGGGGCTATTGGTGGGGAACGCCAGAAGGTAAGCACATCTCAGGTGTCACTGTTGCAGACCTCGCACGCGACGGGATATTCTCTGTAGTCATAAATCTCCGACATGGTTCGGCACGACTGACCGAACGCGGCCAATGGTTTGCACGGACGCTGATCGAAGCCGCAAACGAAGCACTCTAGCAGTCCGCTGAAGAACCTGGAGAGTAGCGCTTTTTCTGTTCCTTTGTCTTCGAGCTCGTGGGGCGACCGGGTTGTTGTGAGCGCTGTCGGCTGGGCCGTCAGCAATTCGGAAATGCGGATCAGGTTGTAGGCGATCAGATTGAGCATGAAATCGGTAGTGACCTTGGTTATGCCGCGATGTTTTGTTTTGCGCATCGTGCCGTGCTGTTTACCCCAACCGAAGATGCATTCGATCATCGCCCGGCAAGATTGCGATAGACCGTAGCCTTAGTGCCGCGTAGTGCGTCCGTCGATGGCGCTCTGCCGGCGCTTCTGCTTAGTTTTCTCAGAATGTCCTTTGTTCTTCGCCACACTCCTTACACTTGTACGGCACCCGAACCTGCCCTTGAGCGGCTGCGACGCGATTAAGCGCGCCGCACTTTGCGCACTTGCTCTCGATACGCGTCTTGCCCTGCGTAATGGTGATGGATTTGCGGGCCGCGTCCCACAACAACGAACTTGTTGGCTCGCCATCGTGCATGATGCATCCACCAACCAACTCTCGTCCGCGGCTCAACCAAGCCGGCGGCCGCCCGCAAACCACGCTATATTTGTGACGTGAATTTCGCGTACCAGCGATTAGTTGTCGCCCTCGCCGACGATTTCCTCGACGAGGCGAACAAGGGAACGCCTCAGTTGGGCGTCGCCAATCTGCGTGAACGCTCTGACCAATTTCAATCCGTCGGAGTTTGCGAGAAAGTCAGAGACGTAGGCGGGCCACGGAGCCTCTGCGTCCTTCCCGACGCGGCCCGCGATCTGCGGGGCGCCTTCGAAGAAAAACGGCACCTGGACCTGCAAAATGTAGGATATCTCCTGCAACCGGCTGGCGCTGATGCGGTTAGTGCCTTTTTCGTATTTCTGCACCTGCTGGAAGGTTAAGCGGAGTTTGTCCGCGAGCTTTCCTTGACTTATGCCTAGCATCTGCCGGCGCATCCGCACGCGGCTCCCGACATATTTGTCGACCGGATTGGGCACTTTCGTGGCCATTGTGATCTCCGCAGCCCGTACCCCTTTCTTCTCGTGATTTCAAACATGAGTGCAATAGGAGCCATACTATATGGCGCTATCCGCAACCACTCCCCTCCCGCGGCCCAACCAAGCCCATTGTCAGGCCGAGTCCGCAACGGTATCGTAAAATGTCAACAATGGAGATCAACCGTGGCGCTCGGCACCGTGAAGTGGTTCAACTCGCAAAAAGGGTATGGATTTATCCAGCCGCAGAACGGGGGCAAGGATGTGTTTGTCCATATCTCGGCTGTCGAGAAAGCCGGCCTCAGCAGCCTCAATGAGGGGCAGGTTGTCGAATACGAGGAAGTTTCGAACAAAGGAAAAACATCGGCAGAACATCTCAAGCTTCAACGCTGATCTTGCTGGACGCAATCGCTAGGTGTTGAGCTTGGCCAGCAACTGCTTGAGTGCCGCCTTTCCTGCTTTGTTGGCGGCCGCCACGGAGTGAAAAAAGACCAGCGACTGCCCTATCGGATTCGATCTACCGGCGCGGTAAATCTCCCACCTCCACGACTTCGGAGGAACCCCCCTATTCTTCACGACAACCGAATAATCAGTGTCGTCAAAACGCAGATTAGCCATCTATGACAAATGTGCTCGGTGACCGCCCAACACATACCACCAAACAGCCCTCCAATACCTAAGTTATTTTTCAGCATCCATGAGCTCCGGAACCAATCCCCTCCCGCGGCTCAACCAAGCCCTACCACGCAGCCCAACCCTCCAAAATCCGTGACGTGCCGAGGATATGCTACGGTGCACCGCAATGCAGCGTGCCCACGAGAAAATTGAAATGTCGCTGAGACTGCCTTGGTGGCGGAAAGTCCGAGAAGCGGACATTCGCAAAAGTTCGCGGGATATCTTTGAACGCTTCACAGCAGCGAGGACACAGCGGCCCCTACATCGGCCAAGCCTTTAGGGCCAATTCGCCCGAAGCGTTCTGCCGCTTCGGATTCGCGGCGGGGGAGCACTAAGCGAAGCCGCCGATCTGCTAGTCAGGAATAAGGCGAAGCTGCATAGTGCGAACTGACGACAAACTGTGACCACCACTTAGCTTCGAATAAAGGTCTAGACGCACCATTGTGCTTTGATCTCGGTACCATAGATACGTAGGCACTGGCAGGCTGCGGCTTGCCCGAGGACTGCCCCAAAAACGGCGACCCACCGAAGTCTCCGCTCTCATAATTGGCAGCGCTGATGCCATCGGGTGGCAAAATCTAATCTACAAAAGTTGATCTTGGCTTGCATTGCGGATGCCGTCGGCACCCGCAGATCGACCACGCACGCGACTCTGATTGTGCGCGTACCAAAAAGATTTTCACAAAGGAGAGTAAGATGAATAACGAAAACCTGACCATTCACTTCAAGGTCAAGGACTTCAACGCATGGCAGACGAGTTACAATGGGAACGAGAAGAACCGCACGTCTGCCGGCATCACGAAAAGCAAAGTATTTCGCAGCACCGACGACCCCAATGATGTGCTGCTCCTCCAGGATGTCGCTGATGTATCGAAGGCCCGCACCTGGTACGGCTCAAGTGAAATGAAGTCGTTGATGGAAAAGAGCGGAGTAGTGGGCTCGCCCAGCATCCGCTCCGCGGCCTAACTCGTCGCTGAAATAGATATTTGGGATGGCGTGCAGCGTGAGTACTTTGTTGCGCGCCTCCCGAAGATGGAAGCCCCAGTCCGTCTGCCCCGACTGGCTGGGGCAACCAATCCTCTCCCACGGCTCAACAAAGCCCTCACCGGCCGTGAAGGTACGATATGCAAAGATTCCTCGCCACTGTCTCGACCGTCATCGCCATTGCACTATTCGCTCCGCTGTCGGAGGTTAAAGGGCAATCAAGCACCAAGTCTGTCATTGCGCCTCCTTCGCGCACCGTCAACCTCACTGGGGAACAACGCTTCATGATCAAAGAGATTGTCCTCAAAGACCTGAACGTGCCAAAGGCGCCTGGCGCGCCAGAATCGATCGGTGTTCCAGTGCCTCCCAGTGTCGAGCTCCATGACATGACGCCGACCCTTGCTGAAAAGGTACCGCAGGCCAAGGCGCACAAATTCTACCTCACCGCGCATGCGATTGTGCTTGTGAGCGCCAGCGACCACAAGGTTGCGGACGTAATCAAAATTGCGGATCCGAGAAGATAAGCCGTTCTCGCTCAATCAGTGCCCCATATCCGCTTCCATGGCTCAACCAGGCCCCCGGCGGTGCTATACTGCCCCGCATGAAAGTGGAAGAAATCGCCGAAGCCATCGCCAAGCTGCCGCCGGATCAACTCGCCCGCTTCCGCCGCTGGTTTGCGGCATTCGAGGCGGGCCGCACTGGCCACGCCGAGGAGCTCGATTCCACTGCGATTAAACTTGGTCGGCTCGCCGGCCGCGCGTTTGCCCACCGCCTCACGGGTGATGGGCGGCTCCGGCTGGCCACCCTCGGCAGGAGCCGGCAACGATGTCAGCGACCACGTGACTGCCCCTTGCCAACGTTGCACGATTCACCCGTCCGGCCGCTGCCAGGCACCCGGTACGAGTTGGATCTATTCAAGGATTGGGCCTGACCGCATCCAGGTGAAGCCAGGTGGTCGCAGTTCATTCCTTCTGGGCGATGCCCATGACAAAAGTGTCGGTCTATCGACTGACGCGGCGACAAACTCTCGCGACGCTCGCGGCTGGCGTCTGTGGCGGTTTGCCGCTTGGCGCGGCCGAGTCGCGCCTAACTCAGCGCCGCCAACACCGATCACGGCGGTTTGGTGCCCACTCTGACATTCGAGCGACTGTTCGCGTTTGTGGTCTTGGGCCACGGCCGACGCCAGTTGTTGTGGTTTGCGGTCACCCGGAATCCGACAGCGGAGTGGTTGGCTCAGCAGATTTTGGAAGCGTTTCCCTGGGATACGGCGCCGGCCTATCTGGTACGCGACAACGATGCTGCCTATGGGAGGGTCTTGACGAGGCGCCTGCGGGCGATGGGCATTCGTGATCGGCCGATCACACCGAGGTTAGGGGCCAACGAAGGGAGGGGAGCAAAGGCTTCGCAAGCGCGTGTCGGCTATTTTGCCTGAAAGCCACACCCATGCGGAAAGAGAGTTATCCACAGGAGATCGCATTGTCTTAGCACCGTTTGGGTGATGAATTTACAACCTTCTTGGGCGACCGTGTGTTGGAGTGCCATGAGCAATCGTAATGCAGCCGTAGCAGATGCAGTCGTTCCCTTTGCGCCTAAATTGAATCGTAGGTCCGAAACTAGTGATACGCTTGACAGAGCAGGCCAAGCAATTTTGGGCCTGCTGAACAGAGCGGCCAGTGCTGCTGAGGCAAATTGCCAGCAGGCTGTAGAAATGGCTAACAAACTATCCGGTCAAGTTCGAGCCGCTGAAGGCCGGATTCGAGAGCTTGAGGCACAGGTTCGACATCACCAGGATAGGGCGGATCGGGCCGAGAAGTGGCTGTATCAAATCTCGGTGGAGATTGAGCAGAATTTCTTTGGAAGGGGCGATAGCCGTCCCTTGCAGCCATCTCCTCCACAAGCAGTTTCCGGCCAGAAGCGATAGGCTATTCATAGTCGCCGCCGCCCTCTCCGACTTTCGGAGATACTCGCGGAGCGATCGGGAAATCGCCCTGAGGTGGGCCTATGAGGGTGCGGCCTCCACCAAGTTCGACACTTGGCCGTTACTTTTCGGGTCAGGCCGATCTAAAGAGCCAGGCGAAAGGCGCCACCGTTGAGCAACATCCGCTGAGGCGATAACCTGGTGCCCCAAGCGTGTACGCTCTGTGCGCGAGCTTTCGGAACGGATCTTCGCATTACCTGAGCAGCAGGTGTGACAAGGCCAGGAACTCGATGTGCTGATCGCGGGGCACGAAAAGGGCCAGTCCTGGGTTCGCTTTCTTCACAGCGCCCGACTTACGGGCAACCTCCTGACCCTCGGACAAATTCGTCACGCGACGATAAAAACGAACGACTACTATCCGCTCATCGCCCGCGCCGTGGAAAGGCTTGACAGGAGCACCGGGGAAGCTCGCCGGGCGGTTTACGAGCGGGCGCGCAAAGCCGTCGCGGAATTGCGCTCCAACCAGCTCGCGCTCTTGGACGCGGAAATCACCGAGGAGCGCCTCGCCCTTGAAGAGGCGATCCGCAAGGTGGAGGCCGAAGCGGCGCGCAAGTCACCAACGGAGACACGGACGGAGCCCCAGTCGGCTCCGTCGGAGGGCATGCCCGATGGCGACAATATTCAATCCCGCGACCACGGGCAGCCAGCTTCACCGGACCGAGATGATCGGCCGCCGGCTTTGCCGAGCCGACAAGCACCAATATTCTTGCCCACCGCGTCCGATGACCGCAACAACACCGATATCCAGGCCGTCGCGATTGGCGAAGCTTACGGCGCCGATCATTATCACGATGATATCCCGGGCTCGCGCTGGCGGGACGGTCTCCTCGTCCGTGATGGCGGTGCTGGCTTTGGCGGTGCTCGCGGGCACATTTGCCTACCGCGCCATGTTCGGCGGGTCTGTGTTCCCTGCGCTCCCACCGATCATCAAAGCCGGCACCGGGCCCAACAACATCGTCCGGAATAATAGCGATATCCGGCGGAGCAATTCGAGCCAAACGTCCGTAACGAGCGCCGGCTCGAGCGAAAAACTGCAGCCGATGGACATTCGGGAGACGCCGAACGCGGTGCCGCGCGTCATTTCAACGATCCCGATTTCTTCCAAACCGAGCGCTGCGACAGTAGCCCCGCTTGCGCCTGCACCGGCTGCTACTGCGCCCGCTCTTGATCCGCCCGTGGCGTCAGCTCTTGATCAGCACATTGCACCATCCGTCCCGCCGCCTGCCTCGGCTCCGGTACCAGTACCGGCTTCCTCGGAGCTGAAGGAAACTGCGGCGGTCGCGCCGGTTGCGCGCGAGCCGAGTGCGCCTTCGCCCGCTCTTGCCCCGCCGCTGCTCACGGCAGCATCTGTCCCGCCGCCCGCTCGGCTCCGGTGCCACCAGTACCGGCTTCCTCGGAGCCGAAGGAGACTGCGGCGGTCGCGCCGGTTGCGCGCGAGCCGGGTGCGCCTTCGCCCGCTCTTGCCCCGCCGGTGCTCACGGCAGCATCTGTCCCGCCGCCCGCCTCGGCTCCGGTGCCAGTACCGACTTCCTCGGAGCCGAAGGAGACTGCGGCGGTCGCGCCGGTTGCGCGCGAGCCAGGTGCGCCTTCGCCCGCTCTTGCCCCGCCGGTGCTCACGGCAGCATCTGTCCCGCCGCCCGCCTCGGCTCCGGTGCCAGTACCGACTTCCTCGGAGCCGAAGGAGACTGCGGCGGTCGCGCCGGTTGCGCGCGAGCCAGGTGCGCCTTCGCCCGTTGTTGTCCCGCCGCCGCTCACGGCAGCATCTGTCCCGCCGCCCGCCTCGGCTCCGCTGCCAGTACCGACTTCCTCGGAGCCGAAGGAGACTGCGGCGATCGCGCCGGTTGCGCGCGAGCCGGGTGCGCCTTCGCCCGCTCTTGCCCCGCCGCTGCTCACGGCAGCATCTGTCCCGCCGCCCGCCTCGGCTCCCTCGGAGCCGACGGAGATTAACAGGGTCATCGTCGCCCCAGATGGGTGGGGGGAAACGGATACACCCTCGCCGCCCGCGCTCGCTGACCCTCAGGGGGATGCGGTGCCGTCACCGTCCTCTCGTTCTCCTATGCAGGCGCGTAGCGGGACCGCTCTGGAAGTGTCCTTCGGCGGCGCCTACGCGGTTCAGGTGGCCTCTCAACGGAGTGCGGCCGAGGCCCGCGCGTCCTTTCGGGCGCTCCGGGCCAAATTCCCGAACCAGCTTGGCGGGCGCGAGCCGATCGTGCGCCGCACTGATCTCGGTGCGAAGGGCATCTACTACCGCGCCATGGTCGGCCCCTTTGCGTCAATGGAAAAGGCGGCTGGAATGTGCCGCACACTGAAAGTTGCAGGGTGCAACTGCCTCGTCCAAAGAAATTGAGAGGCGCGCTGAGGCGCGCGCTTGCCCCGTACAGTAGGTTGCCCGGACAGCGGCGGGAGTTGACGAGCAAATCTCAGCCGAATTGAAAAGCTGACTCGCCCCCATGACTCATTGCCCGGATTGACGAGCACGGCAATTGCGAACGGCCTCAGGCAAATCCCAGTTAAATTCGGCGCGCCGCAGACCTTATTACCAATCCTGATAGCGTCGCCCGCCCCAGCGTCCGCTGTCGCGACCTTGCCCTCCCCTCGTATAGTACTCGTCCAAGCTCCCGCTCATGTAATACTGACCTGGCTCAAGCCCTAAGAGTTCACTGCGCGACGCGTAACGCGAAGTAACGTAGGGCTTCTTCGTTGCCTTCTTTTTGATCGGCGCAGGAATGGCAATGGGCGCCTTAGCAGCAGCGGGCGTGGCCGCAACCGCAGTTTGGGCCGGCAAGTTATCGGTTGCCGTTGGAGCCTCGACCAAAGCGGAAATGCCTTGTGGCGCCTTTGTTGTCGCACTGGCGCTCGATTCCTTTGTCGCTTCGTGTGCTGATTTCAGCGCCAGCGAGGGCGGGCGCTGCTTCTCGGTTGGGGACGGCGTGCTCGTCTGTGCCACCTGAGCTGGTGTATTGTCGCGCGCCGATGCAGCCTCGACAGGCCCGACCAATGTGCGCGCTGCCACCGAGGTCTCGGTAGCCGGGTGACTGACCCAGGACGAAACCACACCGGCGCCTGCTGTTGCACCGACAGCAGCCGCGACAAGAACAAGGCGCGCTCTGCGGGCGAAACTTGGGGACAGGGCAAGATAGCCCCATTCCGGATTGAAGTTCCCAGCGCGCATTTCTACTCTCCAACGCAGGCAGAGCGACTTGCCTGCACTCAACGCCTATAGCAGCACTTAAGACCAATTCGTTCTTGGTCATTTTGATTCAGGTCAATCTTCGGTCTCCAGGCTGTCAGTGGGTCCCAGGAGTTCTGTAGTTGCCCTCGAAAGTGACGACGCCAATTTTGAGCGGATTGCATCATCAATATGGGCGGGTTTGAGTTTCCGACAGGAACAGGGTGCGTCCGCCGCCAGGGCGGCCTAGTAACGGGCCGCTCAATGCATGGTCTTGACAGCAGTAACCATTTTCTTGACATGAGATTGCGTGGACTGGACGTTGGCAGGGCGTCGGCCAACTCAGCCGGATTTCACAGACGCAACGATTGGAAACAGCGATGGCCAACGAGAGGCATTTCGGCTTCGGTACGCAGGCAGTTCATGCCGGACAGCGCCCCGATCCGGTGACCGGCTCGCGAGCAGTGCCGATCTACCAAACGAGCGCGTACATCTTCGAGGATACGGATCAGGCGGCCAACCTGTTCGCTCTTCAACGCTTTGGCAACGTCTATTCACGGATCATGAATCCGACGGTCGCGGTGTTTGAGGAGCGAGTTGCCGCCCTCGAGAACGGCATTGGAGCACTCGCGACCGCTTCTGGACAGGCGGCGCAGCACATTGCGCTGTTCTCGCTCATGGGCGCCGGGGACGAGTTCATCGCGTCCAAGACGTTGTACGGCGGCACCGTCAATCAATTCGACGTCACCTTTCGCAAAGTTGGCATTAATCCCATTTTCGTGAACATCGACGACCACAACGCCATCCAACGTGCAATCACGCCCAGAACGAAGTGCATCTTTGCGGAAACGCTCGGAAATCCGAAGATCGACGTCCTGGACATCGAGGCGGTGAGCGCGATCGCCCACGAGAACGGTATTCCGCTGGTGGTCGACAATACATTTGCGAGTCCGTATTGCTGCCGGCCGATTGATTGGGGCGCCGATATCGTCTTGCACTCGGCTACTAAATTCATCTGCGGACACGGCACGACAATGGGAGGCGTGATCGTAGATGCCGGTCGTTTCCCGTGGAACAACGGCAAGTTCCCCGGCATGACAGAGCCATCCAAGGGCTATCACAATCTGCGATTCTTCGAGTATTTCGGGGACATCGGCTGGCTGTTGAAGGCTCGCGGCGAGATGTTGAGGGATTACGGCCCCTGCCAGAGCCCCTTCAATGCCTTCTTATTGCTGCAGGGTCTAGAGACTCTTCATGTACGGATGGAGCGTCATGTCTCCAACGCGCGGCATGTGGCCGAGTATCTCAAGAGTCACAAGGCAGTCACCTGGGTGAACTACCCCGCGTTTCCGGACAGTCCGTACTACGACCTGTGCAAGAAATATCTCTCTGAAAGCCCGGGAGCTATCTTCACTTTCGGCATCAAGGGCGGGCGCGAGGCTGGCAAGAGGCTCATCGAGAGCGTACAGCTTTTCTCACATCTCGCAAATGTGGGCGATTGCAAAAGCCTCATCATTCATCCCGCTACGACCACGCACCAGCAGCTGACAGATGAGGAACTTTCCGCTTGTGGAATCGGTCCCGACATGATTCGAGTGTCGATCGGCATTGAGGACGTCGATGATCTTCTATGGGATTTGGCGCAAGCGCTCGAAAAATCCCAACAGGCCACCCCCATTTCGGAGACGCTGCCGCTAGCCGCCGCTATGGATGAGCTGGAGCCGAGCGGCCACAGCCTGCTTAGCAAGGCGTTTGGCGCGCCTTATCAGAGATAGGGGCAAAAAATGCCTGTAGGGGATCGCACTCAACTCGGCGGAACGGCATATGACCGCCTTCGCATTCTCACCGACTGCCGTAGCATCGCGATGGTCGGCTTGTCAGCGAACCCTTATCATCCCAGCGATTTCGCGGCGATCTACCTAGCAGCCAATGGTTATAAGATCATTCCCGTCAACCCAAGTCAGGCCGGGAAGACAATCCTCGGTGAACGGGTCTTTGCTCGTCTCGACGAAATCGACCGCCCGGTTGATATCGTCGATGTTTTTCGTCCTTCTGCTGAGGCGCCCGACATCGCCCGCCAGGCCGTGAAAATCAAGGCCAAAGTCCTGTGGCTCCAACTCGGCGTAATTAGCGAGGAAGGAGCCAAGATCGCCCGTGATGCCGGTCTTGAAGTGGTCATGGACCGTTGCTGCAAGATCGAACATGCGCGCTTCTTCGGTGGCCTTCGCACCATCGGCCTCAATACCGGCGTCATCACATCTCGATTGTCGCTGAAGATTCCCGCATAGTGTTTTGCTCGCTCACGAGAAAGCGACTTGTCTTAGTACGGCATACAGCTGAAGCTAAGTAGCTGGAAACACGCGAGGGTCACTTTTCCCACAATGCTATGAGAAAACTTTTTAGATAACCAACAGTGCGGAGAGCGTCATGGCCGATGCCAATAGCAGTGCCTCCACCGTCAATAATGGCGTGAACGTCTCGGCGTTGATCTCTGCTCGCGAGGCGCTCACCAATGCTCCACAGGCGGCGCAGTTCAAATGGCGCGCCGCTTGCGAGTGGAAGAACGGCACGCACAGCCACTCCGCGGTCGAAGGCTATTACGGCCTCGGCCAGGAACAGCACCACAAGCGCACCTTCACCTTCGACGCCGATCATCCGGAAGTTTTCGCCTCCGAAGATCACGGCGCGACGCCCGTGGAGTACGTGCTTGTCGGGCTGGCGAGCTGCCTCACCGCTGGCATCGCCGCGGTCGCCCAGCACCGCAACATCCAGCTGCGCTCGGTCACGGCGACGATCGAAGGCGACATGGACATCCAGGGCATCCTCGGCATCGACAGCGACGTGCGCAACGGCTTCGGCGGCATCAAGGTGACCTACGACATCGACGCCGACGCCAAGCGCGAGGACATCGAGGCTCTGGTGGCGCAATCGCAGAAGCGCTCCGCGGTGTACGACATCGTGACCAACCCGACCAACGTCACGGTGGTGGTGAGCTGAGCCGTCGCCGACGGCCGCGGCCGCCATCGGGAGGCTAAACCCCATTCGCGCCGTCACCACGGTGATCATCGGGGGCGGCCACGCCGGCCTTGCCATGAGTTGTTGCCTCACCGAGCAGTCGATCGATCACGTGGTTCTCGAGCGCGGCGAGGTGGCGCACAGCTGGCGCACCGAGCGCTGGGATTCGCTGCACCTGTTGACGCCCAACTGGCAGAGCCGGCTGCCGGGATACGACTACCAGGGTGACGATCCCGACGGCTACCGAGCGCTGCCCGAGGTCATCGACTTCATTGCGAGCTACGCGAAGGCGATCGCCGCGCCGGTGCGGACCCACACGACGGTGACATCGGTGCGCCCGAGAGTTCGGGATACCTCGTGCGCACCGATCAGGGCGACTGGCGATGCCGCACGCTGGTGCTCGCTTCCGGCGCCTGCAACATTGCCGGCGTCCCGGCCTTCGCCGAGCGGGTGCCGCGCACGGTCGCGCAGCTCACGGCGCAGCAGTACCGCAATCCCAGCCAGCTTGCTGACGGCGGCGTCATGGTTGTCGGTGCATCGTCGAGCGGCACGCAGATCGCGCACGAAATCCACCGCTCCGGCCGGCCGGTGGTCTTGTCGGTCGGCGAACACATCCGGGCGCCCCGGCTCTATCGCGGCAAGGACCTGGAGTGGTGGATGGACGCCGCCGGCGTGCTCGACGAGCGCTACGATCAAGTCGACGACATTAGACGGGCGCGGCGCGTGCCGTCGCTGCAGCTTGCCGGCACGCCCGATCGCTCGACGCTCGACCTCAACGCGCTGACCGCGATCGGGGTGAAGCTCGTCGGCCGCCTCGCCGGGATCACCGAGAACGGCAAGACGCAGTTTGCCGGATCGCTGCGCAACATGTGCGCCCTCTCCGATCTCAAAATGGGCAGACTTCTGGATCTGATCGATGAATGGGTGCGCGCCAACGGTCTCTACGACCCCGGCGAACAGCCGCAGCGCCTGCCGCCGACCCGCGTCGAGGATGCGCCGTCGCTCGGGATGGACCTCGCCGCAGGCGCGATCAAGACCATCATCTGGGCCACGGGCTATCGTCCCGATTATTCCTGGCTCGAAGTGCCGGTGCTCGACCACAAGGGCATGATCCGCCATGACGGCGGGGTCGTCGCCGTGCCCGGAATGTATCTGATGGGAGCCGTGTTCCTGCGCCGGAGAAAGTCGACCCTGATCGACGGCGCCGGCGACGATGCCCGCGACTTGAGCGCCCATCTGGCGTCCTCTCTCGAGAACCGTTCTGCGCGGTAAAGGCTTGTCTCCGACTTCGTGCAATAGCTGCCTTCGCGGGCTGCGCAGTTTGGCCCGCTTGTCCAGCCCATCCTGTGGCCCTCATCGAAGGATAGCTAAAATCTTCCTTTGCCGGGATCTCAAAAACCGCAGCTTCCTGAAAGCTAGCGTAGTGAACGAAGGAAAAGCAAAACGTTACCGTCCTAGTAAACCTCCTCCAGTTGGGGCTTCTTTTCGCGCACCTGCAGCGCCGGTGCCCTAGATCCAACCGCAATTGCCGGTATCTGAAGAACTGTCGCCAGCTGTCCTTCTTGCAGGAATGTCAGCAGCGCGATTTGGCCGTCTGGGAACTCGAGTGCATCGTGATGAGTCCTCCGCCTGTCTAGATTGATCTGACGGAAGACGGCGGTCTCATGGTGGATGACGGGTTGAGGCCATACGCGCATAACTTCGCGGGTGAAAGACAACTCTGTCCCCGGAAGTACGCAGACCGCAACGCTCACATCTTCCGGCGCTGAAAAGCCTCGTGTCGTAATGTTAAACACGCGCGTCGTCAGCCTGTCGCCTACCCTAGCCGGCCGAGTTTTGACGTTGTGAAGGCTGTAGTCACACATCAGGACCCTCCCTGCTTCGGCGCCACCCGACAGTAGCCTACCCCCTTCCCAACGCCGACGCTATTGACCAGCGTTGTGCCCGGCGCGCCGATCCGATGACGGCCGCGAGATCAAGTCGCGACTTCACCTGCCGATACCCATCTTCAGAGAGGCTGATAGCACCTAGCTTGGCGGTACTTTCTGGCCGCGCAGCCGAATTTGACACCATCACCCCTCGGGTCACCGTTGCTCCGCACCAATCACTTAATGGATGCCCACCCGGAACTCGATGCGGTGATCCGGATGCCATTCTCTCGCGCGATCAGGGCAAGCCGGATGAGGCTCCGCGAGCTTCTCGCTCCGGTCTACGGCTGGTTCACCGAAGGCTTCGACGCGCCGCTTGAGGAGTTGGCGACATGAGACGCTCGTGGTTGCGGGCGTTGGCTTTTTGTTGACCGAACATAGAACTGTTCCTAGCAGTCCGCTGAAGAACGTGGAGAGTAGCGCTTTTTCTGTCCCTTTGTCTTCCGAGCGCGTGCGGCGACCGGGTGGTTGTGAGCGCTGTCGGCTAGGCCGTCAGCAATTTGGGAATGCGGATCAGGTTGTAGGCGATCAGATTGAGCATGAAATCGGTAGTGACCTTGGTTATGCCGCGATGTTTTGTTTTGCGCATCGTGCCTTGCTGTTTGCCCCAACCGAAGATGCATTCGATCATCGCTCGGCACGATTGCGATAGACCGTAGCCTTTGTGCCGCGTGGTGCGTCCGTCGATGGCGCTCTGCCGGCGCTTGCCGGTTGCGGTAATGCTGTCGTTCTGCACCACATGCGGCGTGACATTGAGGGCGCGCAGATTGGCCACATGATCGGCGGTGTCATAGGCCTTATCTTCGCCAACCGTTATGCGGCGGCCGGCCTTCTTGGCTTTGGCCTTGAGCATGATCTCCGAAGCGCGGCGCTCGGCAGTGCCGGTGGCGAACGTGACGGTGCCGGCGACCGCCAGCCCATGCCGGTTCTCCATCGAGGCGTGGCCCATGTAGCAGAGCTTCGCCTCCCGCCCGGCAGCCTTGCGGTAAAGACAGCTGTCGGGATCGCTGGTGCTGGTATGCGTGTCGTTCTTCCGCTGCTGGCCGTGGAAGTTCCGGTTGATGCTTGCGGGCGATGATCGACCTTGCAAGCTGATCTGGTGCGCTTTCGCTAGGCTCTTCCGGTCGCGGGCTGAGCTCGAAGCCGAAATCCTGGTGCTCCGGCACCAACTGAATGTGCTCCGCCGCAAGTCCCCGGGCCGTTTGGCCTTCTCCAGCATCGACCGGCTGGTTTTTGCCGGCATGTACGCGCTGGCTCCCAACATTCTCGACGCGCTGAAGATCGTCAAACCGGAAACCGTGCTCCGTTGGCATCGTGGCGGATTCCGGGCCTATTGGCGCTGGAAATCGCGGCCACGGGGCGGGCGGCCGAGTACTCCAGCCGAGATTCGCGACCTCATTCGCGAGATGAGCATTGCCAACCCGCTTCTCTAATCGGCCGATCAGGGTCAAGCGCTTTCAGACTATCCACCACTTCCAGTGTCGATGTCGCTCGCGGGCTCGCGCTTCTCTTCGGAATCGGCACCGAGGCCCTTCCAGCATTCGAAGACGAGGTAGAACAATCTCTGGGGCGGCCTTGCCGTCAAGCGACGGTAGGTCCAAGCGGGTTGGCGAACTCACCTCATCCATCGTCCCGCGAGGGACATCATTCCACCGCACGGTGGAGTTCGAGTGTTCTCCTATCACATTGGATGCTAAGCAACTCTCATGTTGCTTCAACCTCTCGGGTCCAGCGGAACTCGGTACCGTCAACCCAGATGCGGTGCATGATCACGGCCAACCGGCGCGCCAGCGCCACGATCGCCTTTTTTTTCCCGCGGTGCTTGGCGATCTTCATCGCCCAGGCTTTAAGCCAGGACCACTTGTTGGTGTTGAGCATGCTCTGGGCCGCTTCGTAGAGCATGACCCTCATCATCTCGTCTCCGCACCGTGATATCGCACCGGTTCGGTTAATCTCGCCCGATTGATACTTAGACGGCGTCAGTCCCAACACCGCCCCGACCGCCTTGGAGTTTCGGAAACGTGCAGGTACGTCGATGGTTGCGCGATAGGTTAGCGCCACCACGGGGCCTACGCCCGGCACCGTCATCAGGCGTCGGCACACCTCGTCGTCCCGAACAATGGCCAGCAAGCGCCGGTGCAGGATGCTGAGCTGCTCGCGAAGCACCCGCCGCACGATCAGCAGCGGTTCGACCAGTACAGCCAAGTCGGGGAGGTCGACCACGAGCTCTTTGATGCGCGCTTCGAACCTCACCGTCCCCACCACTCCCACCTTGAGGCCGAAGTTACGCAAGGTACCGCGCAAGTCATTATCGATGGCAATGGCCTTCGATTGCAGCAGCTTGCGGTGGGTCAGCAGCATCCGCAGCTTCTGGCTGCGTAACGTCTTCACATGCACCGACCGATAAAGCCCCGCCCGCATCATCTGCGCTATCCCGCGTGCATCGTTGCGGTCGGTCTTGTTGATCTGCGCCTTCAACATCGCACGCATGTGCCGCGTCTCGACACAAATCACCGGCAAGCCCGCTTCCGCAAGCGCGCTGAAAAGCCATTGCGACAGCGGACTGGCTTCCAATCCAATCCGTTTTAAGTGATAGGCGGGGTCGCTCAGAACCTGCAGCAGAGCTTCCGGCTCACTTGCAACCCTCACTTCCCGAACGATCTTGCCCATGTCATCCACAATGCATACGCTGGTCTCCTTGACCGATACGTCTAGTCCCGCAAAATGGTCCATGCTGCGCTTCTCCTTCTGATGCTGAGGCCGTATAAGGACCTCGTTCAACCAATCAGCCTGAAGCGCAGCACCCTAAATCTTCTGATATCCACAAGCTCGTCGGCCGATTACCCCATCTTTGGGGAGCAGCTCGCATCCACGGCGAATTGCTCAAGCTCGGCATCGGGCAGACCACCGTTGCAAAGTACATGGCCAAGACAACGCGCCCACCCTCGCAGGGCTGGAAGACCTTCCTTGTCAATCATGCCGATGGCATTGCCTCGATGGACTTGTTTGTCGTGCCTACGATTTCGTTTCGGCTGTTATACGGGTTTCTAATCCTGCTGCATGCTCGCCGGGAACGTCTGTGGTTGGGAGTAACCGCGCATCCAACGGCCGAGTGGATTGCGCAGCAGATCACTGAGGCGTTTGCCTGGCGAAATGCGCCGCGATACGTGGTCCGTGATCGGGACCGTGTTTACGGCGCCCGGTTCGTTCAGCGCGTGCGGGCGATGGGCATTCGGGATCGGCCGATCTCGCCACGCTCGCCATGGCAAAATGGATATGCGGAGAGGCTCATCGGCTCGATCCGACGTGATTGCCTCGACCATGTCGTTGTCTTCGGCGAGCCGCATCTTCGCAATCTGCTGCGCTCGTATCAAAGGTTATTACAATGAGGGCCGAACTCATCTGTGCCTATGCAAAGACGCGCCAATTCCACGCGCCGTCCGGGCCAGCGGCCATATCGTCGTCGCGCCCATTCTGGGCGGATTGCATCATCATGCCAACAGCGCCCTGCCGTTGCGCACGGCAACTACCCCTCGTGGCGCGGTTGATCCGGGCCGTGCTTCGGCTTCCTGCCGACGCGGACGTTCTCTAGAAACGGTGGCTCCAAGGATGCTCAGATGGTCTAGCTTCAGGATGCGTCAACAGGAAATGATGCAGGACATGAAGTAGGGTCAACACATGCTCCTTGTCTCCGCTCCACTGGGCTTCTCGAATATCGTCAACGATCATATCTCGAACCTTCTCGCTGCCATGCTCGCGAGATAAGAGATACTGAGCGAGTGCTGTTGCGGCGACTTCCGGCAGATGTTCATGCTCGGCAATAGCGAGTACTTCCTCTTCAGTCAGGCCACACATGCCAATGCAGTCTTCGAGCGTGATCATGTGTATTTAGGTCGGGTGGACAAACCTATTGACGCAGAAAATCGCGAATTGATTCAAGGCTGCTCTTTGCGGAGGGCAGCCTTGATTCGCGGACTGATGACCGACGATGAGTGGGCGTACTTCGAACCGTTCCTGATCCATCGCGGCGGCGGCCGGCCGCCACGCAATCATCGCCGCGTGCTCGACGCGGTGTTTTGGTTGATGCGAACCGGCGCACCATGGCGCGACCTGCCGGAGGGCTTCGGCAACTGGAATTCGATCTTTAGGCAGTTTCGGCGGTGGGCCGACAGTGGCGTCTGGGACGTGATCCTGGAAGGGCTCGCGGGAAGCGGAGTGTCGGACGCCGCGCTGCAGATGATCGATGCGACCATCATCCGTGCGCATCATTGCGCAGCCGGTGGAAAAGGGGGGCCGAGCGTAACGCGCTCGGTCGCTCGCGTGGCGGCTTCTCAACCAAAATCAACGCCCGCACCAATGCCGAGGGTCTGCCGATCGGCGTTGTGATTACGCCCGGGCAGGCACACGATGTCACCGCGTTTCCGGCCTTGATGCAGGAGATCGACTGCGATCCGGAACAGATGCTCGGTGACAAGGGCTACGACAGCGAAGCCGTCCGCAACGACATTGAGGAACGTGGTGGTGAAGCCGCAATCCCCAGCACTGCAACCCGGAAAATACAGCATGCCGTCGACAAGGCTCTCTATGCCCTGCGCAATCGCATCGAGCGCTTCTTCAATCGTGCGAAGAACTCACGCCGTGTCGCCACCCGCTACGACAAGCTGATCGAGAGCTTCGCCGCCTTCGTGCTGCTTGCCTGCATCCGAATCTGGATTAAGTTTGTCCACACGACCTAGTCCCGGCGCGCCGCTGAGTAATACCTTCGAGTAACCGCGTCATTTTCGCTCGGGCCGGTTGGCTGCCTGAACCGGCGACGGCCCTGCCCCGGCAGGCACAGCGGGCCATCGAGAAGGGTTCAGGCGCTGCTCAAGGAGGCCAAGGGGCTCGGGCGCGGCTGATGAGGTTGACGGCCCCGCCCCGGGCCACCCGTGCGTTCAAAAATCCCGAGAGCTTCATCATCTACGTCCCAACGGGCAGGCGATCGGCTATTTCTACTACGACTACGACGACGACCCGCACAGTCGCCCGGTCAA
The DNA here is from genome assembly GCA_963833665.1 of uncultured Alphaproteobacteria bacterium. Lineage (GTDB taxonomy): Bacteria > Pseudomonadota > Alphaproteobacteria > Rhizobiales > Xanthobacteraceae > BOG-931. The sequence continues at coordinate 48,700 of CAWHZA010000066.1, forward strand.
CAAGCGCTTCGCAAGCCCTCACCCCGAACGGCGTCCGATCTTGTTAGCCGCCGCTTAGTCCAACGCCGCGCTCGGCGGAGAAGTTGTTGAGCTTTGCCGGTAAGTTTGTATTTTGCAGGCGACTCTTGGTCAGCAGCCACGACAAATCCTCTCACAATAAGCTGATCAAGAACCTTCCTTTTATCTGCATTCAAATTCGCACCCCTCCTTCCAATACATCGCAAAGGATCGCAATTTCTTGGTCACTTATGAGGGTATCTGCCATGACACGGCTCCCTGAAGAAGAAGCAAATTCTAGACCCGCGCTTTCCCTCGATACTTGTCAACCCACCAGAATGGGCAGCGCACCGACTTCCCGCCGCCCTAGAACGATCGACGAGCACGGTGACGATGACTGCACCGGCGGTCCGTCAACAAGCGGCTCACCAAGGGCGAGGCGTGGCAGATGGCAGTAAACTTCGCCAAGCTGCCCGATTTGCTCCGCGTGCCCGGATGAACTGGAATGCGCATTGTTTCAGTCGAGGCGACACGGTAGCGTGAACACTTGCCCGCGCGCGGGGGGAAACTGCGCGGAACACCAGCGAGGGGTATTGTCCTTTGCCGCCAGCGCGCGGGTGGCTCTTTTTACAGATGCCAAGCGATTTCTCTGCCTGGGGTTCTTTTTCGCGAAAGTGGTCAAAACTGCTCAGACTGCCTTTTCCGACTAGCGCAACCTTTCTGCTCAGTAGACCCGGATGAGCGGCAGCCCATCCCCCGACACCCCAGCCGCCCGGCCAGAAGTGTCTAAGTTGAGGCACATTAAGGGACCCCAAGCGCGCGTAGACTGCTTGGGGTCCTTTTCATAGCTGCGTCTTGATTTCTATGATCCGCGCAAACCGTAGGTGACACCGGGTGGGTGTCAGCTCGGGCATCGATGGAAGCTCTGCCTTGCTGTTCAGTCCGCCTTGAGCCAGCGGGCGGCAGCATCGGCGCTGTCCTCTGGGCGCGTGTTGAACGTGATAGCGGCGTTCGGCGCGGCTCTGTGCACCGCGTTGATCACGGCCTCAAACATCGACAGGCTGTGGGGCGGCAGGCGAATGCCAGCGCCGATCACCACACAGTCGTAAGTTTGGGCCTTGAGCCTCCGCACCACGTCGGGTCCGGCCGTTTCATCGGGCCGAAGCAGGCACAGGTCCGCGTGCCATCCGCGTTCGGCCATTTGCTTCAGGGCCAGGGCGTTTCCGGCATCGATTCTCTCGGCGTTCATGCCCGGCGGCAGCACGGGATTGGTGAAATCCACGGTCTCCGGTTGCTGACCTACGAACAAAACACGCGCCATCTGACCCTCCTCGTGGCTGCGCCAGCTTCGCCGCAACAGCCGAGGCCCACAAGGCTATACGCGTACAAAAGTGGCGTGTACTTGCTGACTACACAATTCTCCCGTTTGAACGGCGAGCGCTGTTCAGGGTCGTCAGGATGGTCGAGATCGGCGGGGCGGCCGGAGCCGGGGCCCTATTTCGTAGACCACCCCGCGCCGCTCTGGCGTGGCGGGTGGTGCATTCTGCCGCTGAGCCGCCTCTCTCCTCTCCCCCCATGCGCCGGGCCGCTTCCCGCCGCCCTGGTCGGTCGACGAGCAGGAGGCCTGCTTCATCGTCCGCGACGCCAACGGGCAGGCGCTCGCGTATGTCTATTTCGAGGATGAGCCGGGACTGCGCGCCGAAAGTTCGGACAAGGAGAAGGGGGCGCGACATGACCGTAAAACATCTGCTTGAACAGAAGGGCCAGAACCTTTGGACCATCGATCCCGATGCCACAGTACTCGATGCATTGGCAAAAATGGCTGAAAAAGACATCGGTTCTCTAGTTGTGATGGACGGTGAAGAATTGATCGGCATCATAACCGAGAGGCACTATTCCCGGAATGTCATTCTCAAAGGCAAAAGGTCCCCCACCACGCTGGTCAGGGATATCATGGAGAGAAACGTAGTCCATGTCCGCCCAGAACAGTCGGTCGAGGTATGCATGGCCCTGATGACCGATAAGCGTGTGCGTCGCCTGCCCGTGCTCGAAGACAAAAAAGTGATTGGTATTGTCTCCATTGGCGATTTGCTCAAGAGCATAATTTCTAAACAGAAATTCGTTATCGATGAACTTGAACACTACATTCGTGGTTAGCGCGTTTCAGGCGGTGGCTATCCGCTGCTGCGGGGCGCCCCCGCCACCAGCGCGAACCGTGGTGGTTTGCGCGCGCCTTGGCCTCCCGCTCTGCAGCATCGCGCGCCTGTCACTCCCGCATAGCGCGGCCTTCTTCTTCAGAGAACCGGGACCACTACAATCTGCAGCGACCGCGACCAGCGTGGGTTTGGCCAACGTCAGAGGTAGCGAATAGTGACGCGCTCAAACTACTCATGTCCCGCGTGTGATGCCAAGCTGCTGAAGCGCCAGCGCCGTGAATCGGCGAAACCTGGTGAGCAAGCGTTCTGTCCGCATTGCATGGCGCAGCTACCCGCACGGGACGGACCTTACACGCTAGGTTATGAATTAGTCGAAGCACCGCCTAGCGATAGCTAGCAGGAAACGCTTGCTCGCGGCGCGCCATCGCAAAACCGATTTGATCTCGGACATGCCGAGCCTTTCGAGCCAGTCCGCAATTTGCTGCATTGCGGCACACCCTCCCAACGTACGTTGCTCTGCTCCATTGCGAAGCTATCTGACCAACGCTCTGACGTGAACTCGCCCCGACTACCTCAGCGCCGGTGCAGGCCGCATGGCGGTGGCGGTGGACACTGCTCAATCCGGCTGGTCGTGCTTAGGCTCTAGGAGGTCGAGGCCGCCCTGCGTTTCTGCAGACTAGCAATGGCCCGCATTGCGCTTGGCGAGTCCGCGAGTGCGTTTTTGCAGTCAGCCATCCCAGCATAACTTTCTTGGCAGAGATCGGGCAGTCGGCGTCAGTCGCGCCAGAGGTTCTTGAAGCGCGTGGGCGACAGTTCGGTGTAGCGCACGGTGTGCTGGATGTTGCGATGGCCAAGGTACGCCTGCAGGGTGCGCGTGTCGTACCCTGATTTGCTAGCTGAAAGCCGCAGGCGTGCCGGAACATGTGCGGGTGAGCCTTGAAGCCCAGCTTGGCCGCGACACCCAGCCGCGCCACCATCTTGCGCCACCCGGCGGTCGTGAAGGGCGCGCCGCGCTCGGACGTGAACACGAACGGCGATGGCTGCTCCTGGTCACGTTTGAGCCGGCGCAGTGCCCGTAGTTCGACACCGCTTAATGGGTGGACGGATGGCGAGCCATTCTTGGCGCGGCTCACATGGATTTGACCATGGGCGAAGTCGATGGCGTCCCAGCGCAAGGTCACCAGCTCGACCGGACGCAAGCCATGCCGGTAGGCGAGCAGCACCATGGTGGCGTCGCGATGGCCGTTGCGGTTGGCCCCGGCGGCTTTGATGAGGCGGTCGACTTCGGCGTTGGTCAGGTATTCGCGCGCCCGCACGTCGGCATTGCGACCCGCTTGGGCGGTGGGCGGTGTGGCTCTACTGTCCCAATAACGGTGGCTGGCGTGACAGCGCCAGGTGATTTTGCCATTAGTTTTTCGGGCCTTTTT
>CAWHZA010000067.1:0-108449 GCA_963833665.1 uncultured Alphaproteobacteria bacterium
TCCCCGGACCCCACCGATCACATGGCCCAGGCAACGTTCGGCGTGATCAGCCTGCACCCCGGCCCGGCTCATTAGCGAACGAGCGGTCCTCCTCAAATCATGTATTACCCAATTGGTCACGCCGCTGGCTTGGTCGATGGCTGCCTTGTGGCGGGAGTGGCTGCCGATGACCTGGCGGCCATTCGCGCTGAACAGCCAGCCCCCAGCCTCGCCTGGGACGCCCATGTGTGAGAGGGCACTTTGTGCTGCCTGCGAGAGTGGGATCACATGATCGATCTTAGTCTTGTACCTCGCGGCGGGGATCGTCCACTCAGCACCAACAATCTCTGCCCGGGTGGCGTACAGCGCCTCGTTCCTGCGAGTGGCGGTGAGGAGAATGAAGCGGAGCAAGGCCCCAAATGGATGCTGGTACTCGCCAAAGGCTCGCCAGACAGCCCGGAGTTCTTCGTCGCTCAGAATGCGGGATCGAGCCTGCGCGCCAGCACGGTTCATCCCCTTCACGACTGGCGAACGGAAAGTATCGCTGCGGGTGGCATGCCAATCAAACACTCGACTGATGTTGCCAAGAACTTCGTTCGCCATCACCGGCCCATTCTCGTCCTCGATCTGATCGAGCAGGCGAACGATGTCGGAGCGGGTGATGCTGTCGATGGGGCGAGGGCCGAAGGTGGGGAAGACAAGGCGCTTAAGGGTGGCTTCGGTCTTCCCTCGGCTACGGTGATCCTTGGCCTTGCGGGTTAGGTAGCCCTCGGCGATGGCGGTGAAGGTTTCCCCTCGCCTCGCAAGGACACTGGCTTGGGGGTCGATGCCTTTCCTGATCTGGCCCAGCCATTCCCTCGCTGTGTCCCGAGCTTCGGCCAGGGAGATTGCGCCGACCGTTCCAAGACTGCGGGGTGCTGAGTGGCGGGAGCCGGGATAGCGAGCCACGAGGACTAAGCTCTTGGAGCCGGTGTCAGTGACCCTCAAGGCAAGGCCGGGGACTACGGCGTCCCAGAGCAGGCGTCGCTTACCCGGAGGGGCTGGCTTGGCGGCGGAAATGGCGCGGTCGGTGAGGGGTTTCTTGGCTAGCATCCTGTGCCTCCTGGGACAGCATCAGGACAGCAATACGCCCGCCCTCCCCGGCAGTCAACTGCTACCCGATGCGGCAGGATGCGAGGAGGAAGTGGCTGGGAGACAGGGGTTACTGCGATCTCGCTGCGAAGCCATGCGCTCGTCTGCGTTCCCCTGCAATCCCCTCAGCCCGCAACAAAGCCTTGTGAGCCTCCCACTCGTCCGGCGCATCGAGCGTCTCCAAAAATCTCACTTCACCCGCGGCGAACAGCGCAATGGGGATGCCGTCCCGGTAAAGCAGACGATTGCCGGTCAGTGCGGCAAGCCTAGGCCCCGGCGTAACCACACCGACAAGGTTGAGCGGATCGGCTCCGGATACCGAGAGCCACTCGCCTGAAGGCGGCATGCGCCGCGCCTCTCGCAACTGAGCAATCGCCTCCGGGAGCGCGAACTGCTCGCCGGAAAACCCGGCGACGAAACGTCCGCCGCGGATTTCTGCCCGACCTTCTAGCCGGCGATAGATGCGCAGAAGATCACGCCAAGGCGGCAGCCAATTCGCTTCACGGTCGAGCAGGCGCCAGAACACCACGCCGTAGCGCCGCAGCAGAACACGGGCAATGTGCTCGACAGCGTCGGCCCCTGCCCCTGACTGCGCAATGCCGCGAGGCGGCCGCGCCCGCGGAGCGAGCGCCCAGCGGCCGGCGTTCTCTATGCCGAATGTCGCGGTACGCCGGCGGCGGGGCCCGCCGAAAATCGGTTTGCGTTCGGCCGAAGGCACGAGCAGCGCTCGCAGTCCCGCGAAACTATCTGAAACGACGAGCCCGAGGGCAACGAGTTCGGCGAGTGCCTCCTCAACCTGGGTGCGCAGCAAGCCGGACCCGTGCATCAACTCCTCGAAGAAGGACGCCCCGTTGTCGCGGATGGTGCCGAGAACGGCGCCTGCCCTGAAGCTCGGTTCGATCGCCGGCTCGCTTGCCGACAAGGAGCCCCATTGCGCGGTGTGCCGCCGTGCGAGCAGCGTGATCGGTGTCGCCCGCACCGGTCCGGGGCGGCCTTCGGCGCCGTTCGCCCGCCCGTTGCGCGGCCGCAGCCGCGCCCAGGCGAGACGTCCGGCAAGACAGCGGTCGTCGAGCCAGGCAGGCTCGTAGCCGGCGATCCGCACCGGGAGGATTTCTGCCTCCCACGCCGCCGCCGCGGCCTCAAAACCTTCGAGTTGGCCGACGATTTCATCGACCGCGTCGGGCCCCTCCATCCGCGTCGCGGGAGAGACGCGCTGCCACAGCGGCAGAAAGCGCAGAAAATCACGCGCGCTGACCGGCTCGATTTCGCTGCGCAAGCGCTTGACGGTGTAGTGGTGGATGCGGGCCAGCAGCCGGCGCTCGCACCACTCCTCGACGGCGGCGCCGGGCGTAAAGCGGCCGCGCATGGCAAAACCTTCGGTCTCGAGAGCCGCGAGAGCACTCTTGAGGTCGCTGCTTTCGACGCCCAGCAGGGTCGAAAGCGCATCCTCCGTGATCGGACCCTCACCTTCGAGCCGGCCGCGCAGGATTTCGATCAGCGCTTCCTCCTGCGACCAGGCTCGCGCAGCCTTCGCGCGCGGCACTGCGATCGGCGCATGAATTTGCGCGTCGGGCCACAGCGCCTGGAATTCCGGCAAGCGCTCGGCGGCGATCCATACCTTTCCGCACGGCGCCTCAACTCGCGCCACGCGCTTCTGCCGTGCAAGGTCCGCGAGCCAATCGACCCAGCCGGAATTCGATTCCACATCGCGGTCGCTGAGAGTGCCGAGCCACATCAGCGCGTCGTGCAGTTCGTCGGCATCGCGAGGATCGGGCCTGACCTCGGAGCGCACGCGCGCAATTGCTTCGGGATCAAGCCGGCCGAGGTCGGCGGCCGTCTCCGGCGCCAGCCAGCGCCGCGCCATGACCGCCTGGGTCCGACGCTCCTCCAGCGGCGCGTCATCGAGATAGGCGTAGGGGCGCGCCGACAACACTTCGAGCGCCAGCGGCGAGGGTTGCGTCAGGTCGCACGCCACTACACGAATATCCCCCGACTCCATCGCTTTGAGGACACGTTCCAGGCCGTCGATGTCCATGGCCTCGGTGAGGCAGTCGCTAATGGTCTGACGCACCAGGGGGTGATCGGGAATCTCGCGCTCGCCGGCGAGGTTTTCGGCGCAGGCGATCTGATCGGGGAAGACGGCGGCGATCAAATCCTCGGCGCCCATGCGCGCGAGCTGGGGCGCCACCTTCTTGCCGCCACGGAACCGCGGCTGCGCGAGCGAGACACCGGCGACCCAGCGCCACCGCGTCGTGAACATCGGGGAGTCGAGCAGCGCCTGGATCAGCAACGGCCGTACCGACGCCGAGTGCAGGTAGCGGGCGACGTCGGCAAGTTCGAAACTGTGCGCGGTGGTCAGCGAAAGGACGATGTTGTCCTCGGTCGCCGCCGCCTGCAGCTCGAAATTGAACTTGCGGCAAAAGCGCTTGCGCAGCGCCAGGCCCCAGGCGCGATTGATCCGGCTGCCGTAGGGCGAATGCACCACGAGCTGCATGCCGCCGACTTCGTCGAAGAAGCGCTCGAGCACGATCGTTTCGTGCGTCGGCAGGCAGCCGAGAGCGGCATGGCTAGACTGCAGATATTCGACCAGCTGTTGCGCTGCGGGTGCACCGATGCCGACTTCGTCGATGAGCCAACGGGTCACTGCCTCCCCGCTCGGATCATCGCGCAGGCGCTCCGCCACCGCGGCCCGCAAGCGCGACACGGACACGGAAAGCTCGTCGCTGCGCCCAGGCGCTTCGCCGAGCCAGAACGGAATATTAGGCGCCATGCCCTGCGCATCTTCAACGCGCACGACGCCCCGCTCGACGCGGCGGATGCGATAGCTGCGGTTGCCGAGCTGGAACACGTCGCCGGCCATGCTTTCGACCGCGAAGTCCTCGTTGACGCTGCCGATGAAATGATTGTCCGGCTCCAGCAGCACCTGATAGTCGGCATTGTCGGGGATGGCGCCGCCGGCGGTCAGGGCGGTCAGCCGCGCGCCCTTCCGGCCGCGGATCACATGGTTGATCGCGTCGCGGTGAATGAGCGCGCCGCGCCTGCCGTGGCGGGCGCTGAACCCCTGCGCCAGCATGTTGAGCACGGCATCAAAGTCCTCGCGCGTCAGCACCCCATACGGCAAAGCCTGGCGGAAGCGCTGGAACAGGTCATCCTCATTCCAATCCCGCGCGGCCGTCTCGGCGACGATCTGTTGGGCCAATACGTCGAGCGGCTGCTCGGGAATCGCCAGGCGGTCGAGCTCGCCCCGGCGCACGCTGTCGAGGAGCGCGGTGCATTCGACGAGTTCGTCGCGCGACAGCGGGAAGAGCCGCCCCTTTGGGGTGCCTGCGACGGCATGGCCCGACCGGCCGACGCGCTGGAGGAAGGTCGCGATGGCCCGCGGCGACCCGAGCTGGCAAACGAGATCGACATCGCCGATGTCGATGCCGAGCTCGAGCGAGGCCGTTGCTACCAGCGCCTTGAGCTTGCCGCTCTTGAGCCGTTGCTCGGCATCAAGCCGTTGCTCCTTCGCGAGGCTGCCGTGGTGAGCCGTTACGTGTTCCTCGCCCAGCAGTTCTGAAAGCTTGCGGGTGGCCCGCTCCGCGAGCCGGCGCGTGTTGACGAAAATCAGCGTCGTGCGGTGTCCGGCGACCAGATCGGCGATGCGTCGATAGACCTCCTCCCACACCTCGTTCGACATCACCGCCTCGAGCGGTGCTCCGGGAATCTCCAAGGCGAGGTCGCGGGCGCGGCCATGGCCGGTATCGATGATCGTGCAGGATCGTTGCTTGTCCTGCTCGGTGCGGCCGACCAGAAAATCGGCGACCGCCTCGATCGGCTTCTGCGTGGCCGACAGTCCGATGCGCTGCACCCGGCGGCCGACCAGAGAATCGAGCCGAGCGAGCGACAGCGCCAAATGACTGCCGCGCTTGTTAGGCGCCAAGGCGTGAATTTCGTCGACGATCACCGTTCGGGTCGTGCGCAGCATGGCGCGGCCCGTTTCCGATCCGAGAAGAATGTATAGTGATTCCGGCGTGGTCACGACAATGTGCGGCGGCCGCCGATGCGCCCTCTGCCGTTCGCTCGCGGGCGTGTCACCCGTGCGAACCCAGGCGCGGATCGCGACTTCAGGCAGCCCTCGCGTGCGAAGTTCCTCCGCGATCCCCGCAAGCGGCAGTTCCAGGTTGCGCCTGATGTCGTTCGACAGCGCCTTGAGGGGCGAGACGTAGACGACCTGCGTTTCGTCCGGCAATCCCCCGTTCAACCCCTCGCGGACAAGCCTGTCGATGGCGGCAAGGAACGCGGCCAGCGTCTTGCCCGAGCCGGTCGGCGCGGCGAGCAGCACGTCGCGGCCGGCCGCGATGGCCGGCCAGGCCTGCGCCTGCGCCGGCGTCGGCGCCGGGAAGGCGCCGTTGAACCAGGCCCAGACGACGGGATGGAACGTCGAAATTGCGTGCATGCCCGCTTTCATATGGGCATTGCGGGATTTCGCGCAATCGAGTGTGGACCGAGCGGCCCCCAGCCTGATGTGAGTGCCCGGTGGTGAAGCTTGCCACGCTATGTATCTTCGCGGGGGCAAGAATTTGCCATAAGCTTCCTCGCCGTTGGCGGCAGCCTTGTCGACGCGCGCCGAAAGCGGCTTGCACCACGCGGAGCGAGACCCGGGAGAGTTCTGCTGAGGGAGCGGCATGCTCAGAGACGATCGCAGTGACGGAGAGCGCCGGCCGGTTGCGGCACGCAATGTGCTTGGCGAACCTCTGGAAATCTGTTCGATCAAGCCGATCACTGGCTTTTACCGCGACGGCTGCTGCAACACCGGGCAAGAGGACGTGGGTAGTCACACCGTCTGCGCCGTCATGACCACCGCGTTCCTCGAATTCTCCAAAGCGCGTGGAAACGATCTTTCGACCCCAATGCCTGAACTCGGCTTTCCCGGGCTGACGCCGGGCGACCGTTGGTGCCTGTGTGCGCCGCGTTGGCAGGAAGCGTTGGATGCGAGCCGAGCGCCACGTGTAGTGTTGCGCGCAACCCACGAGGGCGCTCTGGCCCATTGTTCGCTCGCCGACTTGAAACGCTTCGCGATAGACTTGGCCTGAAAGGGACTGGGCCTGCGAGGGACCTGACCTGAGAGGCGTGTCTGCTCCGGCGACGCGGACTTCGGCCAACGCCGCAGCCGTCAACCGTGCCCGTAATCGGCTCGACGCAGCTTCCGGGACAGCTAGCTGCTGGCACGGCTGACGGCGATCCCCATCAGCAGTCCTACGCCGAGGGCAACGGCGATCGTCGTGAGCGGATGCGCTTCGGCTTGCTCGCTGATCCGGTCCAGAGCCCGGCTCCCGGCCTCGGAACCCGTCCTAAGCGCCTCGTTGGCGAGGTTCGCGGCCTGATCGACCGCCCTGCGCTGCCCGGCGCGGAAGCGGTCTTCGATATCCTGCAGGACCGGCCGGAGCGCGTCGACGATCTGGTCTACGGCGGCCGCCGCGGTACCGGAGGCACTTTGACCGGCACTGTCGCCGATCGCGCCCAATTCCCTGCGGATGCCGCGCAGGTGGTCGGTGATGGCTGAAATTCGAGGCTCAAACTCCGATGAGCGGCGATGAAACATGGCTTAGCCTCCTGATCGCTAGCAGCGGAACTGCGGGCGAGGTCGATTTGTTCCCTCCGACGGCTTACTTGCCAGGGCTTACTTGCTAAAAGGAGGAGAACGTCTGCTCCGCTTCCCCGGGGAGATCCCGGCCGATCAGACTACGGCCGACTGTAGCCATGCGATGATCGATGATGACCCCGAATCCGCCAAAAGCCGGCAAACGGGTCAAGGCCTTCCTCTTAGCCGATCGCATAGACACGTCGAACCTCCAGCATGACGGCGTTGTTTCAACCGCCCCGCTGACGTACCGGTTCGGGACGGAAGGCTTCGTGACGCTGTTTCGCTACGGAGTGGCGGTCACGATGTGCCTTTCACGCTCCGAGGAAGACGAAGTTCTGAATACTCTGCGGACACGCCTGATCCGTCCGGTGGCGTCATCGGAAGAAGAAACATTACTGCTCGAGGTCGCTCCCGATAAGGATGACCAGATCCTGCCGGGCGGCCCGATGATCCTGAAGACGTTGACCCCCGACCACCTGATCGTCATTGCCGACGCGCTGTCGAAAAGCGTCGTGCTCGCGCGGGATGAACGCGAGGTCGCCGCGGTCTTTGAGGTCATTGAGCCTTTCGCCCGGCAGCTTGCCGAAAAGGGCCGCGCCGCGGCCGGCCGCCGCGCGATCCTCAAGCACATTGGTAATGCCCTGCTCGTTCAGCACCGCGTCTCCGGCCGCGTGGCGGTGGCGGAAAAGCCGGATGTCGTGTGGGATCGGCAGGATCTGGAACGGCTGTACGCCCGGCTGCAGGACGAATACGAGCTTACGGAGCGTGCGGAAGCGTTGTCGAGGAAGCTTGTGGTGATCGCCGATACGGCCGAAGTGCTCACCGACATCATCGATACGAAACGATCGCTCCAACTCGAAATCGCTATCGTCGTTCTTATCGCCATCGAACTGGTGATCGCCGGCTATCAGGCGTTGCACTGACCGGGCCGAGCGGCAAAACGTCGGTGACGGCCTGGGGCGAGGCCGGTCCAAGACCTAACCCAAGACCGGCGTCCGGTGTCGGGGCGGCGCAGCATCTGGATCGATGCGCGCTGCCGCCCCGCAGCAAATGCCTCGGATGGCTAAAAACTAGGCTTTCGGGACAAAGAGCTGGCACCAGCCGCTCGGGCTGATGTCGCCCTCGACGACTTTACATGCGTTCGGGGCTTGGAAGCTGGCGCAGCCGTCGCAGCGCTGTTTGTCCTTCGGCGTACCTTGATATTTGGCGAGTTCCTGGCTGACCTTCTGCTGCGCCACCGCTTGCGAGCCCGCCGTAGCGGTGGCCGCCGCGCCGAGCGCAAGCGCCGCGCCCGTGAGCACCACGCGGCGCGAGATGCATTCCCCATCGTTCCTGCCGCTGTTCATGATCAACTCCAATCAGGCTGATTTTTCCACCGGCGATTTCGAAGCCGCCGGTCTTACATGATAGCAATCAAGCGCCTTTTGTTCCCCTGCGATCAATCGCCCTTTGTTCCTGCTTCTCGCCCGCGGACTTTGACCCTGATCACGTAGCGGCCCCGCTCCGCGGGTTGACCGACGAGGACGGCGACCGCACAGAAGTTGGAACGCAGGGAACGGCTTCCAATCAACGTCCTCGGACGACGTAATCGTCGTCGATGAGCGGGACGAGGAGATCAACCCGCTCGGCATCAAGGGCGTGGGCGAGATTGGAATCGCAGGCGTTGGGCGAGATTGCCAATGCGATCCACCACGCGACAGGCAAACGCATCCCCGTCCTGCCGATCACCATCGACAAGCTGATGCGGGAGTGATCAGAGCCCCGGCCGCGCGGCGAGACTATTCCAGGCGACTGTCAGGGATCAGTGACCATATGGCAAGACCCGGAACAAATGTGTTGATCCCGGACAGCGGCTTCCGCCCTCCCGGTTCGGAAAACCGCGCTTCAACGGCCGCGCCGGTCGGCGTGGCCGTCGGTCATTTCAAGCCGGCGGCCGTGCGAATGGCATCGGTGTCGCTCAGCCAGACGGCGTCGTCCTTCTTGAGGCGCAAGAGGACACGCCGCATCGCGGCCGCCCCGTCGGGCGTTCCGACGACGAAAGGATGGATGCCGATGACCACCGTCGTCGCTTCGCGTGCCGGGTCGGCGCGGGCCTCGGCGGCAAGCTCCAGCGCATAGTCAACCCACAACGTCTCGATCTCCGCGGGGCCCTTCATGCGGGCGAGTTGCTGACCCATGTCGACAGTCACGACCGGATAAGGCAACAGCACCAGCGGTCCGCTCGGCGTCTTGAGGCGCGAAATGATGTCGGAATCCATTTGATCGAGGGTATAGGTTATCCCTTCGGCGGCGACTGCCTGCGGCGTGTCGCCGTTGGAGTAGACGCTTGGGCTCGACCAGCCGACCGGCGTAACGCCGGTCGTCTCGGCAATCAGATCCAACGTTTGCCGGATGTAGGCTTTCTGTTCGGCGATGCCGCGTCCGAGCGGCAGTTGGCGGCTCGTGTTGTTCATGCCGTGGGCGACGATCGGAGCGCTCGGCTGGGAGCCGCGGAACTCCTTCCACGCCGACTTGTACTTCCCGGGAAACTCGGCGCTCAGCACGATGGTCAGTGGAACTTCCAGTTCCCGGAACAGCCGCCCGATCCGCGGAATGCCCCAGTCGATTGCGTATTGACGAAAGGCCTCGTTCACCAGATCCGGGTTGCGGGTCACCATGTCCGGGCGATAGACCGGGCCCTGACCGAAGCCGAACTCCTCGACGAAGAGCGCAAAGCTGACAGCGACCTTCTTGCCGCCGGGCCAAGCCGCGACATGGACCGGCTCGCGCGCGAAGCCGGTCACGGGATCGGTCGCCTCCTGCGCCGAACTCACCGGAGAAAGGCAGACGCCGAGCAGGAACGCCAGCGCGGCCGCGAAGGCACCGACGCCGCCCCAAGCCTGTGACTTCAACGATGAGGTTTCGAGCGGCGGCCTCACGGAACGTCCGCCAGCGTCTTCGGGCCCGGTCCCGGCGTGATCAGCGTCGGCCACTGGTGCGAGCCGAACGGCACCTGCGGCGGCAGGTTTACCGGGATGTTGCGCTTGCCGTCCTCGTCGATGATCGCCTGGCGCGCGTCGCCGCCCATCAGCTCGAAATCCATCAGGTAGTAGTTGCCGAAGAACGCGGCGCCGACGGAGCGGTCGGCGATGATCCGGGTCAGCGATTCCAGCATGTCCTCTGGCGTCGTGGTGAACGAGATCGTCTCGATCAGCATCAGCCGATCATTGATCGCCTGCGGCCCGAAGAACTGGGCAAGCACGCTAAATAAAATGTTGTTCTGACGGGCAACGTAGATCGTGTTGCTGGCGCCGTAGGTCTTCTCCCAGTCGACGCCGAGCATCTGCTTCCAGCCGCCGATCACGTCCATCCAGTGCCCGACCTGGGTCTGCGCCGCCCAGGCGATGTTCTCCTTCAGAAGCGGACTCTGCTTCTTGGCAAATTCCTGCAGGGCCTCGGGTGCGATCACGTTGTTCTTGAGGCAGTCGTCCATGAACGCGATGTTGTTCTGCAGGATGCTTCGGCTGATTGGCTTCCAGTCGTCCCTGATCGGGACCGCGTCGAGGCCGTCGAGGGCGGATTGCATGCGGTTCCGGTAAGCCGCCACCGGGCCGCGCCAGGTCAGATCGTTGGGGCTGTTGAGATAGGGCACCCCCACTTCCGCCAGCGCCATGGTGCTGTGACCGACGGATTTGAGGAGCTGATAGACCATCGGAACCGAAGGCGCTTCGAGCGGCGGCATCCCAGGACGATAAAGGATGAAGCGCCCGCCCGCGCCCGAGAACAGACCGAGGATGACCGGGTGCTGGGCGAGGATATTCTTCTTGAACACCTGCGCGGCATTGCCATAGAGCTCGAACATGGTGGTGTTGAGCTGCAGTATGTTCTTGGTCCCGATCTCGGCGGGGGTCGCAACCTCGGTACCGACGATCTCCTTGAAATAGAACGGCACCTCGGCGGCGCGCGCAGACGAGCTCGGTGCGACGACAAGTGACGACAGCAGCGCGCCAGCGCCGCCCAACATGATTGCAACGGCCCTCATCAATTTCTCCAGATGCCGAGTTTTACGGAAACTCATTCACGGTCTAGTGCGGCACACCGCGCCGGTTCGCACCCACGCTTCGACGAGCGCGCCGGCGTCCTTTTGCGTTCCCGGAGCCGGCCTGCGGTTGCCCCCCGGTGCCCAGGCCCAGCCGACCAGGTGGTCGGTGCCGATATGCTCGACGAGCGCCTCCAGCGAGCGGTTGCCGTTACGCGCGGGATCCTTGAGCTGAGCGCAGATCTCACCGAGCGTCTTGCCCTCCCAACTCATGTCGCGCGGCGCGAGGTGCCAGATCGGATTGCCCGGAACGCCGGCGGGCTCGAAATTGGCGCCCTGGTGACAGATCGGACAGCGCATGGCGGGGAGGCCAAATCCGTCGGCGCCGCGCTCGACCGGCGGCTGATGAAGCCGCATCAGATCGCCCTGGCGCGGGCGGTCGCCGGCGGGATGGCAATTCATGCAGCGCGGGTGGGTCAATACTTTGCCGAGCTCGGTGAAGAGTGCCGCCGACCGCGCCGCGGAGTCTGGGATCGATGCAAAACTGTCCACGCTCGCGAGGCTGTCCGTAGGATCGTCGGCGACGGCGTCAGTGGTCAGCATGCCCGCCAGCAGACCCGCCACCACCATCACGACCCGAACGCGCATGTGCAGCGGTCCCCGCTAGCGATCATCACGACGCGAGGTAACGTCCTGGATCAGCCAGGACCACGTCGCGCACGGCCGCGTGATACTTGATGTAGCCGGTGCAGCGGCACAGGTGGCCATCGAGCGCCTCGGCAATGGTCTTCTCGAGATCCGCCCGCGCCACCGGCTTCCGCGCCAGACGCTCGAGCAGCACTTGGCCTTCGTTCACAAAACCGGCGGTGCAGTAGCCGCACTGGAAGGCAAAATGCGTGACGAATGCTTTCTGCAAAGGCGACAGTTCGCCGTTCTTGGCGTGACCTTCCACCGTGCGGATCGATTTGCCGTCGAAGCGCGCCGCGGCAACGATGCAGGTCGGGCTGGTATAGCTCGTGCCGTCGGGATTATCGATGATCACCGCGCAGCTCAAGCACTGCGCGACGCCGCAGCCGAATTTGGTGCCGGTCATCCCGAGGTACTCGCGCAGGAAGTCGTTCATCGACAAATCATCGCGCACATCCGTGGGGCCGTAGGCACGACCGTTGATGGTAACGGTGAGAGCGGTCACTTGAGGGCTCCCTTGAGCATTGCCTGGGTCACCGGCACGGACTGAAAGCGGTGACCCGTGGCATCGAAAATGGCGTTGAGAAGCGCGGCAACGACGGGAATCATCACGACTTCCGCCATGCCTTTGGGTTTCTCGTTCGCGTCCACGGGAGGCAGCACCTCGATCTCAAGGTCATGCAGCGGCAAGTCCGACCCGCGGGCCACGAGGTATTGTCCGAGATTCCATTTGCCGTTGCCCGGGCCGTCTTCATAGAGCGGCAGCGTTTCAAGGAACGCGTGGCCGACGCCCATGGCGAAGCCGCCTTGCGCTAGCCCGATCACGACCTCGGGCACCAAAGCCTGGCCGCATTCCAATACGCTGTACGCTTTGGCGATGCGCACTCCACCGGTGGCCCGATCGACCTCGATGCGGACCACGGTGCCGCACTGCGACGTGTAGCTTTGTCCGATCCGGTTGAAGTCGGTCGGCGGAAACTTCACGTTGGAACGATCGATGCGAACATATTTGCCCGAACCCCGGCGCACCGCCAGCGCATCAATGTCGGCCGTCCATGCCTGCCCGCCCAGCGCGAAGGTCGCTTGTGACCATGCCCAGCGATTGAAGCCATGCGCCATCGCCCCGGTCACGCCATTGCGCGCATGCGCCTTTGCGGCGACCGCCGGCAAGGCGAGTGGCGACAGCTCGGGCATCACCAGTTGCCCGTCTCTCCACCGCGCTGTCTTCCATTCGCTGGCTTTCGGGTCTTTGGGCGCGATGCCCCACAATTCGAGTGCCGCCGGCCATAGACCGAACCGGAAGATGATGCGTGCGGCCTCGGCCGCCGCGTGCGTGCCGACATGCGCGCCGATCGAGGCAGTGCTGGCTGTACTGATCTCAGGCACCCAGCGTGGATTGCGCGCCGCCGCGTCCTGCGTCTTCTGCTTCATGGTATAGGAGTTGCCGGAGGTCACGAGCGCCAGCGGACCGAAGGTGTCCACCTGCGCGACCGCGATTTCGTCAGCGACGCTACCAAGATGCGCTGCGACCCGATTGGCTACCGCTGTTCCAATACCGGTGCCCATCTCGACGTAGTCACAGTGGATGGTGATCCGGCCGTCGGGCGCGAGTTCGACGGATGCCAGAGTACCGTCGCCTCCGGTGCCGTAATCCTTGGTGGCGCAAGCGATGCCGGTACCGACGAGAATTCCCGCCTGCTGTCCGCGGGCCTTCTCCTCGGCGCGCTTCTGCCAGATCGGGTGTTGCTCCAGCTTGTCCAGGATCTCCGGCGTGCGAACCGAGACGATGTAGCGGTTTCCCGCCAGGGTCCGGTCGCCGGCCGTGAGGGCGTTGCGTCGCCGGAACTCGATGGGGTCGAGCGGCAACGCCGTGCACATTTCATCGACCAGCACCTCCAGCGCCGTCATCGTCTGCAGGGTGCCATAGCCGCGCATCGAGCCAGCAGTGACGGCGCGCGAGTGCAACGAGACCGTGGCGACGTCGACTTTCGGAGCATAGTAGATGCCGAGCGCCGCGTTGGCCGCGACCGGCGCCACAGTGGGCGAAAAATTCGCGAGCCCGCCGGCGTGCAACACATGGTCGGCGGCGAACGCGAAGATGTTGCCGGTCTCACGATCGACCCCCATGCGCGTGTGCATGGAGAAGGCGTGGCGTTTGATCCCCGACTGGAATTGCTCGTAGCGATTGTTTGCGAGCCGGACCGGGCGGCCGGGAAAGAACATCGCCGCAAGCGCGACGTAGAGCGGGAACGGGGTGTGGTCGCGGCCGCCGAATCCGCCGCCGACATAAGCCGATTGCGTATTGATGTGCGTCGGCCTGAAGTCGGCCTTGGCCTCGCCCAACAGGAACGCGATCAACTCCACCGCCTCGTACGGCGACTGCACCCCGATCACGAGCTCGAGGTTCTTGCGGTCCGGGTCGTACCAGGCAATGCCGCTCTCCGGCTCGAGAAACACCGGGTCGGCCGACTGGGTCTCGAATTGCCGCTCCAGCACCAGATGCGCCGGATCGTTCGCCGCGAGCTCGGCACGAATCGCTTCGCCGTGGCCCGCGGCTTCCGCGTAGGCGTGCCCGGCGGGACCCGCGAGCGGCGTCCAGTTTGGCTGCTCGGCGTCCGTGAGATTCGGCGGGCTGACCCACCCGTTCTGGACCGGTGAGTAGACATCGGGCGAATCCGGGGTGGGGCCGGCCACCCGCGTAAAGCGAAAGGCAGCATACGGCGGCTTTACGACGGGACCGGTCTTTTCGCCGAATTTGACAGACGCGCCGTCGCGCAACGCGAGCCGCGCCTGATCGAAGGCATCGAACTCCTCGAAGATCAGCAGGGCGATCGGCTGGCCGAGATAGAGCGGCGTCTTGCCGACCGGGCACAGCAGGTCGCCGGCGTAAAATTCGGGAACCCGTGCGCCGATGCGCGCCAGGTCGTCAGCGGTCACCACCACCGAGGGTCTCAAGGCGCCGGTCAGGCGCGAGAGATCGAGGCCGCCATAGACGTGCGTAGCATCCGCGGCCCGGATGAGCATGGCGTGCGACGTCTTCGCCGGCCAGCCCGGAAGATCGGCGGCACGAAAATCCGCGGCGTAGAGCTTCGATCCCGTGACCTTGGCGACGCCGTCGATGCGACCGACGCCGGTTGCTGCCGGGTTCCAGCGCTGCCGTCCCGGCAGCGTCTCGCGAGCGGCGAACCCGGGCTCCTCGGCCGTCGCCAAGCGCGACAGGCTGAGGACGATGCCACCGGCCGTCGCCGATTTGACGAACTCGCGGCGCGACATGCGCATTTTGCCGTAACCCTTCTCTCCAGCGGCACCGGCCCTTCGCCGGGCTTCCTCGAAAAGCGGGGCATAACCCCGACGGCAAGCCAGCTAGTCGTACACGACAAAAATTTCGAAAACCTATCCACCCGTTTCCGAATTTCGCGCAGGCATTAAGGTCGACATGGAAAGCCTGTGAAGCGGCGTCGAGTTCGGCACTCGTCGCGGAGGCAGTTGTCCACTAGGACGTGCGGCGGTGGATGGTCCACCAAGAATCGCTTGCTGCCGGTTCAGCGACCGTTAACCTGACTGCCGCATATCCCGCGCCGCTTTCACCCAGTAGTTGCGGCGCTTCACACGCTACAGCAGTTTTCGTTTCCACTGCAATCTAAAAGCCGCCAAGCCTAAGGATAGTCTTCCATGCGCAGACTTTCATTCGACGACGTGCTCCGCGCCGGTCGCCTGTTCAGCTTGCTGACAATCGGCGTTCTCGCAGCCCTGACGGCGCTTGAATGCTCCAGCGCTGCCTGGGCGCAGACGGCTGAGAGAAGAGCAGATCCCGCAATTCGACCGGAGTTCCGAGAGCCGGTAACGCTGACGAGCAAGGAAGGCGTCCTCGAAGTTCGGCTCACCGCGCGCCAGGGCCAAGCCGCGCTGGATACGGTAGCGACGCCGGTCCGGAACTTTCTCCTTTTCGACTATGAGGTGATCCGCGGCACGGCGTCGGACGGGCGGAGGTCGGGTGGCAATCTCTATCCAGCACCGACCCTGCAGGTATTTCCCGGCGAAAGGCTGATCGTCCATTTGGAGAACGGCCTCACCGGCATAACCATCCGGGATTACTTCATTCCGCAGTACACGCCCAAGGGTCAGTCCGTCCCGATCTACCCGGAGCAGATGACCTCGTCACCGATCAATCTCCACACCCACGGAGCTCACATCAGTCCGAAGGGAAACGCAGACAACGTGTTGCTGCACATTCCTCCAGGGATGTCCAACACCTACACCTACGACATCCCCCGGAACATGCCGCAGGGAGCATATTGGTATCACAGTCACCTACATGGGCTCACGACGGCGCACGTCTATACGGGTCTCGTCGGGCTGCTTGCGGTCGGACGAACGGACGGCAACTTGCCGCTGGTCACCGAGAAGGACATTCCCATCCGCAACATGGCGCTTCAGTATAACTTCGTCTTTGACCGTGCCGGCGGCCTGGCGCAACTCAACAATCCGAGCTGGCCGCAGTGGGTCTCCTCGATAACACCGCCGAAGGACGGCGAGCTGGCGAACGGCACCTACCGTCCGTCGCTTGCGCCGGTCAACTTCAACCATTCGAAGCCGGGAACGAAGTACCTTACAGTCTGGTATGCGGGGCCGCTGTCAATCTACAACAGGCGCGGAAGCCTCCAGTTCATTCCCAGCAATCTGCAGCACTTCTCCGCGGCGGACGGCAAAGCGGAGAGCGAAGTGCCGGCGGATCCGTCGCTCCCGGACTACCAGCGGGATGTGCAATTCACGGTCAACGGCCAGTTTCAACCGGTCATCAAGAGCAAGGCCGGCCAGACCGAAATCTGGGTGCTCGCCAATGTGAGCGACTTTGCCTACCTGAACGTCCAGCTCACGGAAACCGCAACCGGGCAGCATCCGCGGATCGCCGTCGTCGGCCAGGACGGCAATCCCTATACCGCCGTCCACTATCCGCCGACCGACAACGGCACGCGGCTGCTCATTCCGCCGGCGAGCCGATTCGCGATTGCGGTGACGATACCGGCCGAAGGCGAGCTCGTTCTGGAGATGCCGGAGCGCGGAGGAGGCGCACAGGCGCTCACCGCCCCCGGCCTACTCTACACCAACAATGGAACGGACAATCCTCCGGCCGTGCTCGGCAGCCTGAGCGTGTTGCCCTCGACCGTCAGCTATGCCGACGGGTTCTTCGTCTTTCCAACTCAGGTGCTGGTGAGAGCCAAGCCATCGGAAGGTGCCGGCGTAACGACCGCCTTCATCGAAGGCCAGCCGCTCAATGCCTATACGGCCTTCGCGGATCTTTCCAACACGACGCCGGACGTGAAGCGGCAGATCGTGATATCCGGCGGATTTCTCAACAACATGGCGAGCACCAACGACCCGAAAGCGTTCGTGTATGCGTTCGATGGCGGCGCATTCCCCAACGTGCCGCTGATTCAGCCGCGGCTCAACTCGGTTGAGGAATGGAGGTTCGTCAACAACAACAACGACGAGCATCCGATCCACGTCCACGTCAACGATTTCCAGGTGACCGAGTACTTCGATCCCACGACGGGTCTGCGCACCGGCCCCGACCAGTTTGCCATCGACAATGCCAATGCGCCGGCGCCGAGCATGCAGAGCGACGAGACCGTGATCCAACCCGGCATCCTCGCGATCCGCACCAGGTTCGACGAATACACCGGCCTGTACGTGATGCATTGCCATCGTCTCAACCACGAAGACAACGGGCTGATGTCGCTCATCAACGTCATACCGGCCGTGTCCATTTATGCTGTGGCAATTCCCGGCGCCCCCGGAAAACCTGCCGAGGTCCGTCTGTACGACGGCAACGGCGACCGGTTCGTCGGCACGATCATCCCGTTTCCCGGTTTTGAAGGTAGCGTCACTGTAGCCATGGGGGATGTCGATGGTGATGGCGTGCTTGACCTGATCGTCGGTGCCGGCAAGGACCACGCGCCGGAAGTCGTGGTCTACGCCGGCGCAGCCATACGCGGCAAAGGCACCTTCGGTACGGAGTTGGCGCGCTTCCAGGCGTTCGACGCCGTCGCGCGTGGCGGTGTCAGCGTCGCTGCTGCGCAGATCGATGGGACGACGTTCGACAACATTATCGTGGGATCGGGTCCCGGGATACCGAGTGAAGTGAAGGTCTATCAATTCCAGCTGCTGTCACCCACCAGCGCCACGCCATCGCTCTTCTCGACATTCAAACCGTATGGCGAGGACCAGTCCGGGGTGAACGTCGCCGCCGGTTTCGTGGATTTTTCGACCGGCCGCGAGAGCATCGTCACCGCTCCCGGTCCGGGCAGCCCAACCGAGGTCAAGGTGTTCGCCTTCCCTTTGTTAAAGCCCATCGCCACGGCGAGTCAGAGCAGCGCGCCAGCGGCCGAGACTGACCAGCCCGTAAACACCACCTCGTTCGTTCCGTTCGGCAAGGATTATCGGGGCGGCGCTTCGCTGGCGACGGGCTGGCTCGCCGGTGCGCTCGGCGGCGCCAAGCGCATTATCGTCAGCCAACTCGCGGACAGCGGTTCGGTTAAGGTCTTCTCGAGCGGCTCGGCGCTGGACGGGGGCCCGTCACTTTATCTGCAGAGCCCCCTGCATCACGGTCACGGCGCCAATTTCCGCGAGATAGCCGGCTTCACGCCATTCGATGGAACTGCCGGCGCGCGGGTCGCCACGACCAGTACGACGACGGGCGCCAACCTGCTGGTCAGTGGTGTTGCGGCGGGAGGCTCGGAGGCTAGCGTCCTCAAATACGAGTTCGTCAGACCGAACGCTCAGTCGACAACACTGCAAGCCGTGCGGGTCGGGAAAGTCTGGTCCGGGAAGACATCGCAGCCTCCCCTCCTCGGCAGCAACTAGCCCTCTTGTTCCGCGTTGCGACAGCAGCGATCGGTGGCGGCGCGTTCTTGCCGCAATCACCACTGCAATCAGCGCGGCGTCATGCTATTTCAACAAGGTTTCGTTCCAATTCAAAACAGGCGCGGTCAGCGCGGAAATGGGCACTCATCGAGCGACCACGGTTGCTGAATATCGGGCGCTTTGCGGCTGCGGGAGACAGACCAAGGGGCAGGTGTGATCGCGCTTCGGTGATGCGCGAAGGCAGCGTCAAGATTGGCGGTAGCGAATCGGAAACGCTCGATTGTCAGGCGCGGATTGTGAAACGCTCGGGTTCGGGCGACAACCACGGGAGAGAGAGCAGAATGGCACCGCAAGGGCTAAAGGATTTCGCCGGCAGCAAAGCGCCGAAGTTCGGCCATTTCATCGTGGAGTTCGCAACGCCGGGCATTGGCCACATCCTCAAATCCGCAGGATGCGACTTTGTGCTCTTCGATCTCGAACATTCCGGTTTCGGCTTCGAGACGGTCAAGAGCGCCATCCGCTATTTCGAGGCGGCCGACCTGCCGGTGATCATCCGCGCACCATCGAAGGACTATCACCACATTGCCCGGGCGATGGACATGGGCGCGGAAGGGCTGATGCTGCCCATGGTCGGCTCCGCCGCCGAAGCTCGTCACATTTTGAACTCCATGAAATATACACCCGAAGGCGGACGCGGCGTCGCCCTCCAGGTTTCACATGACCGCTATCGGCCCGGCTCGGTTGCCGAGAAGTTCACCGCGGCCAACCGGCGGAGCACGCTGTTCTGCCAGATTGAGACGGCCGAAGGTGTGAAGAACGCGGAGGCGATCGCGGCGCTGCCCGGTGTGGATTGCCTCTGGGTCGGCCATTTCGATCTCTCGGTTTCGCTCGGCGTACCCGGCGAATTCGGCTCCAAGAAGTTCACCGACGCTATTGCCCGCGTTGCCGCCGCCGCGGCCAAACACGGCAAGTCTTTGGGTCGCCTAGTGCCCACGGTTCAACAGGGCATCGAGTATCACGCGCTGGGTTTCGACTTCATCTGCTATTCAGGCGACATTTGGGTGCTGCACGATGCACTGGCGGATGCGCTCAGCAAGTTGCGCGAAGGCTGCTCTGGGAAGAAGGCCGGGAACAAAAGGGCCGGGAAGAAGTCATGAGTTCCCGCTATCGCGTCGCCCTGTCTGGCGATTTCCTCAAAGCCGACGGCTCTCCCGTCTTCCCCGACTTCGATCTCGAGCCCCTTCGTCGAGCTCCCGGAGTCGAGGTCGCCTACCTCGCGTCCATTGACCCGGTTCGAGCCGAGCAGCTCACCGATTTCGATGCGCTCATTCTGCTGACCCAGCGCTTCACGCAAGACAGCATTCCTGCCAACGGTCGACTCGCCGTCGTGGCGCGTTTCGGCGTGGGTTACGACACGGTCGACGTGGACGCCTGCACCAGCGCCGGCATCGCGCTGGTGATCACGCCGGACGGCGTGCGGCGGCCGGTTGCCGTCTCGATCATCACGCTCATGTTGGCGCTCACCGGCAAGCTGATGATCAAAGACGCGCTGACCCGCGAAGGCCCGCCCGGCTTCGCCCGGAGAGGCGAACACATGGGGCTCGGGCTTGTTGGCCGGGTTCTCGGCTCGGTGGGCATCGGCAACATCGGCGCCGAGCTGTTTCGTCTCGCGCGGCCGTTCGACATGCGCTTCATCGCCCACGATCCCTATGCTGATGCGAAGGTCGCAGGAGAGCTGGGCATCGAGCTTGTCTCGCTCGAGGAGGTCTTCCGCCGTGCCGACGTCGTCAGCATCAACTGCCCGCTCACACCGCAAACGCGTCATCTCGTCAACGCCGAAAGCCTCGCCCTGATGAAACCCACGGCGTACCTGATCAACACCGCGCGTGGGCCGATCGTCGACCAGCAGGCGTTGGTCGCAGTGCTCAAGGAGCGCCGCATCGCCGGCGCCGGCCTCGACGTGCTCACCCAGGAGCCGCCCGACGCCGACGATCCGATACTGAAGCTCGACAACGTGATCTTGGGACCGCACGCTTTGTGCTGGACCGATCAGTGCTTCGCCGGCAACGGCGCTGCCGACGCCAAGGCCGTGCTCGACGTCCAGCACGGGCGCACGCCTCGTCTTGTCGTCAACCGCGCCGTGCTCGACTCGGAGCGCTGGCGCGGCCGCATGGCTGATTTCCGCGCCCGCTTCGGACCTGACTGAGCGGCGCCAAGCTTGCGCACAACACCGGAACGCCGAGTTGGAACAGTTCATCGACAGCAGGTGGCAACCTTAAGGCAGAGGTAGCAGCGGGGGAGGTCGCAATGAAAATCGCTAAAGTGGAAACAGCTCTGGTGCGGATCCCCTACCGTCATGGCGGTCCCCCGACGGGGTTCGGGGGCAGGACGTGGACGACGATCGACACGCTTCTCGTGCGCGTTGACACCGAAGACGGACTGACCGGCTGGGGTGAGGCGTTCGGCTACAACGTCAACGAAGGCACCAAAGCCACGATCGATTCCCTCATCGCCCCGCTCTGCATCGGACGCGACGCCACGGCGATCGCCGCGTTGATGGCAGATCTGCAGCGGACACTGCACTTCTTCGGTCGCGGCGGGCCGGTCATTTACGGGCTTTCGGGCATAGACATCGCCTTATGGGACCTCGCCGGTAAACGCGCAGGCGTGCCGCTCTACCGTTTGTTCGGCGGTCCCGCACGACACCATGTTCGTGCCTATGCGAGCCTGCTGCGCTATCGCAATTCAGCGGTGACGGCCAAGGTTTCCGCCGAGGCCGTGCAACGCGGCTATCAGCACGTGAAGCTGCACGAGATCGATGTAGCGCCGGTGGCCAGCGCGCGCGAGGCGGCAGGCCCGGCGACGCGGATCATGGTCGATACCAACTGCCCATGGTCGCTGGGCGAAGCGCAGTTCATGGCGAGACAGCTCGCGGCCTGCGATCTGTTCTGGCTTGAGGAGCCGATCTGGCCGCCGGAGGACTTCGCCGCGCTGGCGGAACTCAGACGCACCAGTCCAATGCCCATTGCTGCCGGCGAGAACGCCGGTAGCACCGTTCAGTTCGCGCAGATGTTGGCGGCTCGCGCCATCGACTATGCACAGCCGAGTGTCACCAAGATCGGCGGCATCAGCGAGTTCAGGAAGGTTCTGGCTTTGGCGGAGGCCGCCAATGTCACGGTGGCCCCCCATTCGCCCTATTTCGGACCCGGCCTCCTCGCGACCCTGCATGTCCTTGCCGCGGCCCCACAGGAGATGCTGGTGGAGCGCCTCTATGTCGATCTCGAGGCTAGCCTCTGCGGCGAGTTTGTCGCGGCGCGAGAAGGCATCATGACTGTGCCCGACGGTCCGGGCCTTGGCTGCGACCCCGATCATGAGGTGATGGCTCGCTACCGCGCGGCCTAGCATATGCCCCTTCCGGCGGTGCGCTCGGACACATCAGCACCCGCCGGTCCATCCACCTACTTGAGAGATGCCATGCCAGGCAGTACCGAGCACTGGTCGTCGCGACTGCCGTTCTACTACGGCTGGCTGATTGTCGGCATCGCGTTCGTGACGATGGCTATCGGCGTGACGGCGAGGACAGCTTTCTCGTTGTTGATGGGACCGCTGATCGACGAGTTCGGATGGCATCGCGGCCTAGCGGCCGGAGCATTCTCCTTCGGCTTTCTGGTCTCGGCCGTGTTGAGCCCGATCGTGGGACGCGTGATGGATGCCCGTGGGCCTCGCGTCGTGATCTTGACCGGCCTGTCGTTGATGACGGCCGGCCTGTTCCTCGCGCCCCGAATCGAACGGCCGTGGCATCTCTATGTGACGCTCGGTCTTCTGGTCAGCGCCGGCGCCAACATGATGACCTACACGGCACACTCGCAGTTCCTGCCGAACTGGTTCGTGCGGCGGCGCGCTCTTGCCGTCAGCATCGCCTTTTCCGGCGTCGGTGTCGGGGCCATCGTGCTGCTGCCATGGCTGCAATCGATCATCGTCACCGACGGTTGGCGCGCGTCGTGCTGGGCCATGGCGCTGCTCGCGATCTTCGCCGCCGGTCCACTGAACCTTTTCGTTCGCAAGCGGCCGCAGGACATCGGACTGCTGCCTGACGGTGAATCAAAGGCGCTTTCGGGAGGCGGGCAGTCGGCTTCGAATATCGTCGATGTCGCCTGGGCCGCCAAGGAATGGACGCTCGCGCGCGCCATCCGCACCAGCCGATTCTGGTGGATCGTGGTCGGCTATTTCTGCGCCCTCGTCGCCTGGTATGCCGTGCAGGTGCACCAGACGAAGTACCTTATCGAGACCGGCTTCACGCCGCTGGTGGCGGCATGGTCTCTTGGAATCGTGAGCGTGGTGGGCATTCCCGGCCAGATCAGCCTCGGCGGATTGTCGGACCGCATCGGCCGCGAGTGGGTGTGGACGGCGGGATGCGCCGGGTTTGCAATCTGCTACGCGGCACTGATCGCACTCGAGTATTGGCCCACCACCCCCCTGCTCTACCTGATGGTGATCAGCCAGGGTTTTCTCGGCTACGCGCTCACGTCAGTCATGGGCCCCATCGTGGTCGAGATTTTCGAAGGGCCGCACTATGGGGCCATCTTCGGCACGATCACGGTGGCGTTGCTCGGCGGTGGCGCGGCGGGGCCGTGGATGGCGGGCATCGTTCATGACGTGTCCGGCAGCTACCGGCCGGCGTTTGTTTTGGCTATCGCGTGCTGTGTTGTATCCGCGGCGGCGATCTGGATAGCGGCACCCCGCAAGGTGCGCCTTGTGCCTGGCCGGGTGCCGCGTGCGTCGGGTCTGGCCGGAAAGGGCCGGTAGGGAGCGGAACTTCGAATTTGATAGCAAGGATCGGAGTGAGCCGGGCCGGCAGGCCACCTAAATGTCAAGGCAAGATGGATAAAGGGAAGGAAAGATGAGCCTTGCCATGGAACAAGTGAAGACAACAACGGAACGGGATCCGCGCTGGCGCAGCGTCGTCAATCGCGACGCCGCCGCGGACGGCATGTTCGTCTATGCGGTCAAATCCACGGGCGTCTATTGTCGCCCATCCTGCCCGTCGCGCGCGGCCAAGCCGAAGAACGTTACGTTTTACGCGACCTGCGCGGATGCGGAAGCCGCTGGCTACAGGGCCTGCCGGCGGTGCAATCCCAAGGGGCCGTCATTGTCCGAGGCCATTGCCGCAGTCGTCGCGGAAGCCTGCCGGCGTATCGAGGACGCCGAGGAACCGCCGAAGCTCGATGCACTCGCCGCCTCCGCGGGCATGAGCCCGTTCTATTTCCATCGCCAGTTCAAGGCGATCACCGGTCTGACGCCGAAGGCGTATGGCGCGGCCGACCGGGCGAAGAAAGTCCGCGCGGAACTCGCCGACAGGAAGACCAGCGTGACGAGCGCGATCTATGGCGCCGGCTTCAATTCGAACAGCCGGTTTTATGAAAGCTCGAACGAGGTGCTCGGCATGACGCCCACCGCCTACAAGCAGGGCGGCAAGGACGCCGACATTCGCTTCGCCGTAGGTCAGTGCTCGCTTGGCGCCATCCTGGTCGCGCGCAGCAAGAAAGGGATCTGCGCCATCACGCTGGGAGACAATCCCGACGAGCTCGTTCGCGACCTTCAGGACCGCTTCCCCAACGCCAACCTGATCGGCGCAGATCGCGGATTCGAACGGCTAGTCGCCCAGGTGGTCGGCTTCGTCGAGGCGCCTCGGATCGGTCTCGACCTTCCGCTCGACGTGCGCGGCACGGCCTTCCAGCAGCGCGTCTGGCAGGCGCTCCAGGGAATTCCGGCCGGCAAGACGGCGAGCTACGCCGAGGTTGCTCGGCGCATCGGAAAGCCCAAGGCGGTGCGCGCCGTGGCGCAAGCCTGCGGCGCGAACAAGATCGCGGTCGCCATTCCCTGCCACCGCGTCGTGAAAAACGACGGCGTGCTCTCCGGCTATCGCTGGGGCGTGGAACGCAAGCGCGCCCTGATCGAGAAGGAGGCCAAGGCATGAACGCGCGAGCCAAGGTTGCTCCCGCTCAGCCGATCGTTCGATCGGCCGAGGAACGGATCGGCCGATACGATTGGCAGGCGTTGTCGACCGAGCTCAGCTCCTACGGCTGCGCGGTCATCGACAAGCTGCTGACGCCGGAGGAATGCCGGGAGATCGCGGCGCTCTATCCGCATGAGGAGCATTTCCGCAGCCATATCCACATGGCCCGGCACGGCTTCGGCAGGGGCGAATATCGCTATTTCAACTATCCCCTGCCCGATCTTCTCGCCGGCCTGCGCGCCGCGTTCTATCCGCATCTGGCGACTGTCGCCAACGCGTGGAACGAGCGCATGGGGCTCGATCAACGCTATCCGCGCATCCATGCCGATTTCTTGAAGCTCTGCCGCGACGCCGGACAGACGCGGCCGACGCCGCTCCTGCTCCAGTACGTCCCCGGCGACTTCAACTGCCTGCACCAGGACCTTTACGGCGATCTCGCGTTCCCGATCCAGGTGGCGATCCTGCTTTCGGAGCCGGGCCGGGACTTCACCGGCGGCGAGTTCGTCCTGACCGAACAGCGCCCGCGCATGCAGAGCCGGGTTGAGGTCGTGCCGCTCCGCCAGGGCGATGCCGTGGCGTTTGCTGTCCACAACCGCCCAGTTCAGGGCACGAAGGGCAACTACCGCGTCAACCTGCGCCATGGCGTCAGCCGTCTCCGCTCCGGCCGGCGCCATACCGTCGGCATCATCTTCCATGACGCGAAATGAATTCCCGCGGACCCGAATTTGAGAACCGCAGCACCCATTCAGCGGCAACTCAAATGCGACCGCTTTCAGCGAAAGCGACGTGGCCGCCTGTTATCCACCCTTGAGTGGATCGGTGTGAGCGATTGCCGACTCGGCGGCGGGCCTAAGCGCTGCAAGAAGTTCTTCGACCGAATAACGTCTTCCAGCTGTGAGCGCTGGATCCGTCGGGGCAATCGGGATAATGACATCGCTCGTGCCCCCTTTATCCTTCAGCCAGACCGCCTTCACATGTAATGCTGGGATGCGTAACTGTGCGAGTTCAAAGGACCGCAAGCCGATGTCCGGGGCCTGCTGAAGCGCCTGGACCTGGCGGTAGAACGCGCGTACCTGCGGCCCCTCCTTCAGCGAAGCGAACCGCGAGGTATCAGCGTTCACATCGGCTGCCACCAATTGGTCGTCGCCGTCTCGTGCTGCGGAAAAGAAATGTGTCCACATTGCCAGCTTCGCGGCTGACAAATCCTGCCCCGCGACGATTGCGTCGAGCCCAAGCACATAAACGGGTGAAGAGAGCATAGGTCTCGGGGCGTCTGACGTCCCCTGTTCCTGAAGCATCCTGTTCGCGCCCTGCGCAAGAAGCGGCGCCTTCGACGCAATGCCGCGATTACCCGCAATTTTCGGCAGTACGGCACTCAATGAAGATATCGACGCGGGGGGCGGCGGCGCTATGTCGATCGGCATGTCGGCCTCCATAGCCAAAGTATCAGGACTTGGTGAAGTAGGAATGTGTCCAGGTTCCGGAACCGCTGTAGCTCGTCTGGAGCGTGGCGTAGTCGACGAGCGAATTGGCACCCGATCCCGGATCCCCGACAAGAACCAGGTCACCCTCCTCGGCGCCGATAGCGGCTATGAAGTGGGCTCCACCTCCGGACCAGGCGACGCGAATACCAAGCGGTCGCGAGGCGACGATTTCATTCCGCAAAATTTGAAAGGTTACGGTCCCATTTTGCAAATGATCGAAGTGTCCAACTTCCTGCAATCCTTGGTCTAGATATCCGTAAACGTTGCATGCGCCCGATGCGCCCGCGCCGCAGCAATCGGTCCGACCAAGCTGCGTGTTGGCAACCTCGCATTGTGTCCACGAGCTGGTCGAATCGTAGAAATGTGAAACACTGGTCGAAACCGCAGCCCAGCACCAGTTCGACTGCTGCTGCGCTTGCATCGTGAATATCAGGTCGATGTCGCCTACGACATATTGGAGCCCGACCGCGGTCTCCAGGGTTGCGCTTGCTGCATGCAGCGACACTGCCCAGGTCTGATCACCGACTATACCGTCCGAAGACACGCCGCCCCAAGTCTGAAACGCTCTAACGGATGCTTTGGTGTTCGGGCCGAAGATGCCGTCAACCGCGCCGGGGGTCGTGTTCCACTGCCCGGACGCCCCGTTGGTGAGTACCCGTTGCAGGCTGCGGACAACGTCGCCGCTGGACCCATCCTTCAAG
Source organism: uncultured Alphaproteobacteria bacterium (assembly GCA_963833665.1). Lineage (GTDB taxonomy): Bacteria > Pseudomonadota > Alphaproteobacteria > Rhizobiales > Xanthobacteraceae > BOG-931. Next base: position 26,507 of record CAWHZA010000067.1, read on the forward strand.
GTCGGCATCGGGCTGCCGTTCGGAAGAGCGGCCCAGGTCGCCGGACCAACAATGCCGTCGATGACCAAGCCTGCGCCTTCCTGGAAATCCCTGACCGCAGTCTCGGTATTCGGTCCGAACACGCCATCAACAGCTAGGCCGAGATCAGGAGTGCGCCGCAAGGCCCGCTGCACCCTGCGGACTACATCGCCGGTCGCACCAGGAGCGATCGTTGGTTGTCCAGGATTGGGCAAGGGTCAATCTCCCTTTGATAAAGCATTTTTTACGCAAATCGCGAAACGTCTGAAGCGGCACGAAGCGCGTCGACGACCACCAGGAGCGCTAAAAAACTATCGCCGACTAGAAGCGCACCGACGAACACACAAGCCGCTTCATATCTCGCCGCGCCGCAGGGTTCGCTGAACTCTAACTGAGAGCGTTCAGATCCGTCCTAAGTTGCGCGAGATCAAAGCCCTCCAGCGTCTTGCCACTTGTCGTCAACGCTTCCTCGGAAACGTAGACTACGACCTCATCGCAATATTTCGTGTAGAAACGTGGCGTCATGAGCTGGATTTTGCCCCAGGTGACGACGACGATGTTGCCTTTTGCATCGCGGCCAACTCCCGGGATGTAATGTCCGCCCTCGATCTTTGCGTTCTTGGTCACATCCCACGGCTTGCCCGCATTGAATTGATCCATCGCGGTATTTGGAAACTTGATTCCGATCCCGGCGGCTCCGAATAGGTACATGGCGAGCGCAAGCTGATCGGCGTTTCCGGTTGCAAGTGCGAGGTAGGCGATCACCTTGTGACGTTTACCGTGCGCGTCGAGTACACCCGTCTTGCGGCGGTATGATGCCGCCACCTGCATGTCGGTCCCTTGATCGGTATTCGGGTCATTGGGATTGAAGCCGGTCACTGCTGAATAATCTTTGAGCACACTGTCGTTGCTGAACGTGACCGTCCGGGCCGCCTCCTTGTTCCACAGCATCGTTTCGTGCGCAGCGCCAGCCCACACGCAATCTCCGTAGTGATCGTTGCCGAGCATTGCCCAGTTGGCGCCGATCAGGCCCTCGTGTCCGAATACTTTCGGCGGCGTCGGCAGCTTGGGTTTGAAAAGAAAATTCGCGAACTTGAATTTTACTGCGCCCGGGCGGGCCGGCTTCTTGCCGAGTTTGAGGGCAAGATGTCTGCCAACCGGATCAACTGTCCGTGCCATGCAAGTCTCCCCCTTTTGTTAGCTCGCAGTCACTCCACTTGCAATTGAATCCAAGATTTGGGGCTAGATTGCGGCCGCAGAGTTCAATCCACAACCGGACGATGGATTGCGCACCGGGGAAACGAGCTGCGGCAGCACAGTTTGATGCGATGCGTATCGAGCGGCAACTCGATACCGATAGTGAGGCCGCCCAATGACGGTTACCAATCTCGAATTTGCGCGTCCGTCGGTGGTTGCGCGCTGCGCTCGCCATTCGGCATGACGAGAATGTGAACCACATCGCCATCCAGCCGTCGCCTCATCATGACCGGCCCGCCCATCGCTCGCTTATTTGACGGTTCGACTATCATCCAGCCCTCCGCCTCAAGCTTTTGAACGGCTTGCGCCTGCGCAAGAGAAACCATGGGTAGGGCTCCTTTCAGGTACTGGCTTTGTCGCTCAAATGGCGAAACACGGCTATTTAGGCCCAAATCTGCGCTACATTTCCTAAAAGATGCACGGCCCGCTTATCCTTTTGCTCGTAACAATCCCAGGAATATCAATATCGAGACAAGGAAGCACCACTTTCCCTCGCGTTGAGTCAAAGATGCTACCGCTTCTGGGTCCCAAACTCTTGTGCAGCCACGGGAACCGGAGTTGTCGGGGTTGGCCGGCTGATAATTTGCCAACCGGTTCTAAATTGCCAACCGGTTTTTATTGCCAACCGGGTTCGACTTGCCAACCACGCTCGATGGACCTTGGATTCTTGCTCGTCAAAGCTGAACGTTCGCGCCGGCGCGGGCAAATGGAAACGGCTCGCCGGCCACGAGCACCCGCACGTAGTGGATTCCCCGCTCGCAGTCCACTCGTCATCAGTCAGAGCATGTCTTGAATTCTTTCGTCGAATTAATGCCTTCTCCAGGTTCTTGTAAGTCGCCCGGCTCCATTTGTCGCCTCAAGGCCCGCTGGGCCGCTTCCACGAATGGAGATTACGATGACACTGAACCCCTCTCCCTCGCGCGACGTCCTCAGGACCCGGCGAGTTACCCTCTTGGCGTCCGTCGCCGCATTGGGCGCAGCCGTGCTGCTCGCCGGCCCGGGCGGTTACGGACCTTCGGGCCTGACTGCTTCCGCACGCGCGACGGAAGCCGTGGCGCAGCATCCCGCCAGTTTCGCGGACGTTGTTGCCAAGGTGAAGCCCGCCGTCATCTCGGTGCGCGTCAAGGTAGACGCCATGGCCGATGCCGGACTGATGGAGCAGAACGGCGGAGAAGACGTTACGCCGCTCAATCCGAGCTCGCCGATGTACAAGTTCTTCCGGCATTTCAGCCCCGAGGAAATGCCCGGCATGCGGCAACGCCCTGAGATGAGTGGCGAGGGCTCAGGCTTCTTCATCACCGCTGATGGATATGCGGTGACCAACTACCACGTCGTCGATCACGCCAAATCGGTCCAGGTCACCACTGACGATGGCGCAAGCTATGCGGCCAAGGTCATAGGCACCGACGAAAAGACCGATCTCGCGCTGATCAAGGTCGACGGCAAAGGCGACTTTCCGTTCGTCAAGTTTGCCGACCGCGCGCCGCGCGTGGGTGATTGGGTGGTCGCGGTCGGGAATCCGTTCGGCCTTGGCGGCACGGTGACCGCCGGCATCGTTTCCGCGCGCGGTCGCGACATTGGCGCCGGGCCCTACGACGACTACGTGCAAATCGATGCGCCGATCAACAAGGGCAACTCCGGCGGACCGGCATTCGACGTCGACGGCAACGTGATCGGCGTCAACACGTCGATATTCTCGCCGTCCGGTGGCTCGGTCGGCATCGGGTTCGACATCCCGGCCGAGACGGCGAAGCTTGTCGTCGCCCAGCTGAAGGACAACGGCCATGTCACGCGCGGCTGGCTCGGCGTTCAGATCCAGGCGGTGACCGCCGGCATCGCCGACAGCCTTGGCTTGAAGAAAGCGGAAGGCGCGATGGTCGACGAGCCGCAAAAAGGGAGCCCGGCGGCGGTGGCCGGCATCGAGACCGGCGATATCATCAGGGCCGTCAACGGCACCAAGGTGAAGGACGCCCGTGATCTCGCGCGAACCGTCGGCATGCTGGCGCCGAAGACCGAGGTCAAGCTCGACATCATCCGCCAGGGTCAGGAGAAGACGTTGACGGTGACGCTTGGCGAGATGCCGAAGGACCGGCTGGCGAAAGCCGAGAAGGAGCCTGCGGCCCCGGCGAGCGACGTGCCGCACCTCGGCCTTTCGCTCGCGCCGGCGAGCGATGTGGCCGGCGCCGGTGATACCGGCGTCGTGGTCATGAACGTCGAGCCCGAAGGGCCTGCCGCCGAGCAGGGCTTTCAGCGCGGCAACGTGATCCTCGACGTTGGCGGCAAGCCCGTTGCCAACGTTGGTGACGTGCGCAACGCGCTCAAAGAAGCAAAGACCAACGGCAAGCACACGGTTCTGATGCGTGTGCGCATGGGTGACGCCACCAGGTTCGTCGCCGTGCCGCTCGGCAATGCCTGAGCGCCGCGCCCCGTCGCCGGCGCCGTCGTCTTAGTCATCAGCAGATGGGTCAAACAGGGGGACGGGCGGTGCCCGTCCCCTCTCGTGCAAATGCTCTAGCTGGCGGAAGAGCCGAGACCTGGTGCATTCGTGACCGCGCCGGGGTGACTTCGGAAATCTGCGCTTTCTCGTCGGCCCATGATTGCATTGGCGCGGCTGCGGTTGGGCCTGCAGGCGGCATCGTTTGCGCACCGCGAACCCGCCGTTCTGTCGGGAAGAGCGGGGTGTCGCATCTCCAAGCGATAACTTCCGGCCGCGGTTCGGCCACGCGCCGGAGCGAGCGGAAAGCTAACGAAGAAGGCGCGCATTGAGCGCCGACGCGGTAAAGCCGTTAGAAAACCTTGACTTACATCGCAAATCGAACCCAAATTTTGTGCTCGCCGGTGGCCAAATCTGATACAGTGAAGGAACTATCGGCGGACGATGCGCAAGCCTCTCGGATCTACTGGATAGTCGGCCGGACGAAATGAGCCACGCGGACTTCGTGCCCGAAGCGGCTTTGTGGTCGCAACGGCAATGGCCGCCTCCTCCGTCACTCAGCCATACCTGAGGACTGCGACGAATTTCCACAACGCCAATGATAGACTGACGCTCTGAATCGGGGCGAACAGAAACTTGACCGAGGTCGACCAGGGAGAACGAACGGTGTCTGGTGCGATACTGTTGGACCGCGTGGTCGGAAATGCACTTCCGAGTCTGGCCACCGCCGCTGATGTGAAAATTTTCGAGGCGGTGCCGTATATTGAGCGAATTGCCGCCGCCAGCACCTTCGATGCCATCAAGTTGGGGGCCGCACACAAGCCGGACGCACCGGCGATTAAATTCCTGCCAAATGCCAGTCCTGATGACACGCCGATCGTGATTACGCACGGTCAGTTCGTTGCACGCGTCACGCAGGCGGCGAACATGTTTCATGCTCTTGGCATCGGCGCCGGCGATGTCGTCAGTTTCATGTTGCCGCTATTGCCGCAAAGTTTCGTCACGCTGTTCGGCGCCGAAGCAGCCGGCATTGCCAATCCGGTGAACCCCCTGCTCGAAGCGCATCAGATCGCCGAGATCCTCGAGGCGGCAGGCACCAAGGTGCTGGTCGCGCTTGGACCAACGCAGGGCAGTGACATCTGGGATAAGGTCCTCAAAGTACGCAGCAAACTGAAGCAGCTGAAGGCGATCGTTCAGGTCAATGGGCCAGGCGACGAGGCGAATGCCATCTACGCCTTTGAGGCGCTGATCAGCAAGCAACCGGCGGACCGCCTGGTCAGCGGCCGAAAAATCGCCGCCAGCGATGTCGCCGCGTACTTCCACACCGGCGGCACTACCGGCACGCCGAAGCTCGTTCTCCATACCCACGCCAACCAGGTGTACCAGGCCTGGGGGTGCAATCTGGCGCTCAAGTCCTCGCCTGGGCGCACTCTTCTGTTCGGCATGCCGCTCTTCCATGTGGGCGGCGCGCTCACGCAGACACTGGCGACGTTGTCGAGTGGCTCCTGCCTGGTGGTGCTGTCGCCGGCCGGTTGGCGAAATCCGGCTGCACTGAAAAATCTGTGGCTGCTGGTTGAGCGCTATCGTCCGGAAACCGTTTCCAGCGTGCCAACGGTCCTCGCGGCTTCGCTCACGGTGCCCGTCGGCAACGCCGACGTTTCCTCAATGCGCTATGCGGCTGGCGGCGGCTCGGCCATCCCGGTTGCGGTCGGCAAGGCACTGCAGGACAAATTCCACGTACCGGTGCTCGAGGTTTACGGCATGACCGAGACCGCCAGTGTGCACACCATTGCGTACCCGGACCGACCGATCCGACTTGGCTCCGTGGGCCACCCGCTGCCGTACAGCCGCGTGCGTGTCGTCAAGCTCGATGCCGATGGTCGCTATCAGCGCGACTGTGTCAGCAATGAAATCGGCGTGGTTGCGATGGCCGGCCCCGGCGTGTTCAGCGGCTATCTGAACGACGCCCACAACGAGGGTGCGTTCGTTGAGCCGGGCTGGGTCAACTCTGGTGACCTGGGGCGCCTCGATGAAGACGGCTACTTGTGGATCACCGGTCGCGCCAAGGACACCGTGATCCGCGGCGGACATAACATTGACCCGGCGCCGATCGAGGAGGTGTTCTTTCAGCATCCGGCCGTCGCCCTTGCCGCACTGGTCAGCCAACCCGATGCCTATGCGGGGGAATTGCCGGTGGCCTATATTCAGTTGAAGCCCGGCGCGAAGGTGGCGCCGGGTGAGCTGGAAGACTGGGTGCGCGAGCGGACGCCGGAGCGGGCCGCGGTGCCGGTACAGATCACCTTGATCGATCCGATGCCGTTGACCGCTGTCGGCAAGGTGTTCAAGCCACAGCTGCGCTGGGATGCGGCGCAGCGGATGTTCACGCAGAGACTGGCGGCGCTGCGCGAACAGGGCATATCCTGTGAAGTGAGCGTCGGTGCCCATGAAACGCATGGCACGTTGGCGATTGTGACGATGAAGGATGTACCAATCGGATCGCGAGACGCTGTCGCGCAGCAGGTTCACGAAGCGCTCAATCCATTCGTGATCCGCCATGAGATCCGCTGGACCTAGGACGGTGATGTGCACCTATGCCGTCGCGCTTTTCACGACAGTTGCCGAAGCGCCAAGCAGCCGGATGATCTCGTCCGCGACCTTACTGGCCGACGGTCCAACGTCGACAGTCAGGGGATCCTCGTCCGGGTCGGGTCCCTCCAGCGTATCGATCTGGCTCTGCAGCAGGCTCGCCGGCATGAAGTGGCCGTGGCGGCCAGTCAAGTGCTCGGCAATGAGGTCGCGGCCGCCGCGCAGATAGACCAGCCGCACTTCCGGCCGATCGCCGATGATGATGCGGCGATAGGACCGTTTGAGCGCGGAGCAGGTGATGATGCCCGGTTGTTTCGCGGCGCGTTGCGCATCGATCCAGGCCGCCACGCGCTCGAGCCACGGCCGACGATCCTCATCGGTCAACGGAATTCCGGCGTGCATCTTGGCCACATTCACTTCCGGATGAAGCGAGTCGCCCTCTTCGAACGGCCAACCCAGGCGCGCCGCCAATTCTTCGCCGATGGTCGACTTGCCCGCGCCCGAGACCCCCATGATCACGAGGATCGGCGGACTGCCGCGATGGGCGCGTGCGCTGTCGAGCCGGTGAACGCCGTCCGCGTCGGCGACAAAGACCGGATCGGCGCGGCTGATGAACAGGCCGCTTTCCACCACACCGATGACGTGACGGATACGCTCCTCCAGCCGCGCCGGATCGGCGAGGCGGCCGAAAGTGCAATCGATGATGCGGTTGCCGCTATCGGTGACAAATGGCTGGCCGGTCGGCGACTGGCGCAGTCGGGTACTGGCGCCAAGCACCTCCAGCGCCGCCCGGGTTGCTTCCAGCCCGAAAGCGATGACCTCTACTGGAACCGGTGCGTGAGTCCCCAATCGATCGACCAGCTTCGTCCCGTCGACGACGATGGCGAGGCGGCGGGTAGCCGCCGCAACGATTTTCTCATGCAGCAACGCTCCACCCAGCCCTTTGATCAAATTGAGCGTGCCTCGTTCCACCTCGTCGGCGCCGTCGATCGTGAGATCGATCTGGAGATGCTCGGCGAAGGATGTGAGTGGAATACCGGCGGCTGTCGCCTGCGCCGCAGTACGCTGTGAGGTTGGAATGCCGACGAAACGCAGCCCTTGACGGTGGCGCTGGGCGAGCGCCTCGACCGCGAAAGCGGCCGTCGAGCCGGTGCCAAGCCCGACGATCATATCCTGCTCGACCAACTGCACCGCTGCACCGGCGGCGGCGCGCTTGAGAACGTCCCGCTCCGGATCGGGTATGGAATTTGGCGCGATCATGACTTTGCCGCTGCGGCAGTGGCGGCCGCGCGGATGACAGCGATGGCCTTCGCGTAGTCCTTGGTGCCGAAGATCGCCGAGCCGGCGACGATGGCGGTGGCGCCGGCGGCCGCCGCCTGTCCGGCGGTCGTCGCGTTCTCTCCGCCATCGACTTCAAACACCGGCGACAGACCGCCTTGCCTGCACATCGCACGCAGGCGCGGGATCTTCGGCAGCACTTCGGGAAGGAAAGCCTGCCCGCCAAATCCCGGATTCACGGTCATCACCAGAATGACGTCGCACAGATGCAGCACGTATTCGATCAGCTCCGGCGGACTCGCCGGATCGAGCACCACGCCGGCCTTCTTTCCCAGTTCGCGGATTTGGGTCAGCGTCCGATGCAGGTGAATCGTTGAGCGGGCCTCAGCCTGCACCAGGAGATGATCGGCCCCCGCAGCGGCAAAAGCCCCGAGATAACGCTCAGGTTCGACGATCATCAGATGAACATTCAAGGGCTTTGCCGTCGAGCGGCGGATCGCCTGCACCACAGCCGGTCCGATGGTGATATTCGGCACGAAACGGCCGTCCATCACGTCGACATGAATCCAATCCGCCCCTGCTGCATCGACGGCGCGAACCTCCTCGCCGAGTCGCGCGAAATCGGCCGACAGGATCGACGGAGCGATAATGATTGGCGGCTTCGCCTCGCGCCCAGCGGCGCGATCGGCATCAAGCGTCGATGTTCGTTGCGCCGTCACCGCCGCTGTGATCCGGCTTGGTCGGAGACTTCTTCTTCGCCCGCCGCCGCCTGATCGACAAACCAGAAAAGTTCGCCGACCGGCCGTACCAGCGCGGCCGGAAGCTCGCTGCCGCCCGCGCGGATCGTACGGAATATCGCTGCCTTCTCTCGCCCCGCGACCAAGAAGGCGACGCGCCGGCTGCTGTCGATCACCGGAAACGTCATGGTGATGCGAACCTCGGGCCGTCCGTGCGACACCGCAGCCACCCAGCGCTGACGCTCGTTCAGCACCGGCTCTCCCGGCAGCAGCGAAGCGGTATGGCCGTCGGTGCCGAGGCCGAGCAGTGTTATGTCGAACAGCGGGCGGGCTGGATCGAGGGTCGTCGCACCGTACGACTCCTGCAGCGTGCGCTCGTAGCGCCGAGCGGCGTCTTCGGGGCTGCCGTCGGTGGGAACGGGATGAATCTTCTCGCGAGGCACCGGGGCCTTGGCCAGCATCGCCTCGCGCGTCATCCGATAATTGCTGTCGGGATGATCGTAGGGGACGAAGCGCTCGTCGCCCCAGTACCACGACACGCGGCTCCACGGAAAACGTCCGCGGAATTCATCGGAAGCGAGCAGCCCAAAAAGGGTCTTGGGCGTCGAGCCGCCTGAAAGCGACACGCGAAAGTCGCCTTTCGCCGCCAGCGCCGCCGCCGTCATCCATTCGGCCACATGACGCGCCAGCGCCAGCGGGTCCGGGAATATCTCGACATGTCCGATTGCCTCGCCCATGGGTCTGCTATTCCGCGGAACCGAGAATGAACCGCTCCATTGCTTTGGCAAATCCTTCGTCGTTGTAAGAGTCGGTGGTCGCGGCAGCCTGCGCCTTGACCTCGTCGGGGGCGTTGCCCATGGCGATACTGAAGCCCGACCGCTTGAACATCAGCACGTCGTTTGGCTGATCGCCGATCGTGGCGATCTCTTCGGCCGGGATGCTCATGCGATCCGAGAGATACGCGACGACTGCGCCCTTATTCGCGTCCTTGTTGGTGACGTCGAGGTAGTATGGTTGCGAGCGGGTGGCGGTTGCACGCTCCCCGAAGGCCGCCTTGGCTTCGGCTTCGCAGCGCTGCACTTTGTCGCGGTCGTCGCTGACGCCGACGATCTTGGCGACGTCCGACAGGTGTTCGGCGACGTCCGCCACGATTTTCGGCTGGAACTTGACGGTCCAGGCTTCGCGGGCGACATGGGGCGCATCAGGCTTGGTGACGAGCCAGTCGTTGCCGCTGTAGACCCAGGCGTCGAGGCCGCGCTTGCGCATCAGATCGATCGCCTCGCGCGCGACGTCGGCCGGCACCGTCTTTTGCCTGACGATTGAGAGATCCGAGTTAACGAAGAGCCCGCCGTTGAAGGCCGCAATCGGCGTATCCAGATGGAGCGGCTCGAACAGCATGGCCATGCCGCGCGGCGGCCGGCCGCTGGTGATAGCGAAGCGGACACCGGCGCTGTGCAAGGCTCTGACAGCGTTCTGCGCTCGTTCCGTCAATACTTTCTGCTCGTTGACGAGCGTGCCGTCCACGTCCGCGAGTACGAGTGAAATTTTCCGGCGCTGCGCCATCAAGGCCTCATGATGCGTCAGTCGAGCGGCCGCCAGGCGCGGCCGTCGCGTGCGATCAACTCGCCGGCCGCCGCAGGCCCGCTTCCGCCGGCGACGTAGTTTGGAAAATCGCGCGGCGGATTGTTGGCCCAGGCGTCAAGGATGGGTTGCACCGCTTGCCAACCCGCTTCGATATTGTCCGCGCGCTGGAACAGCGTCGGGTCTCCGATCATGCAATCGTAGAGGAGCGTCTCGTAACCGACGTTGGGCGTCATCTTGAAATAGGTCTTGTAGGCGAAATCCATGCGCACATTGCTCAGCTCTACCGTGGGTCCGGGATGTTTGGCCGCGAATTCAAGCGCGATTCCTTCGTCGGGCTGGATGCGAAGGATCATCCAGTTGGGATTCATGCGTTCGACGCAGGTTCCGCGAAACAGCGCATAGGGGGCCTGGTGGAAGCGGACGGCGATCTCGGTCGAACGGCGGGTCAGATATTTTCCGGTGCGCAGGTAGAACGGCACCCCGGCCCAGCGCCAGTTGTCGATTGTGAACTTGCAGGCAACAAAGGTCTCGGTCGTCGAATCCGGCGCCACGTTGGGTTCACGCCGATAAGCCCGCACCTGTTTGCCCAGGACGATGCCGGCATCGTATTGACCGCGCACCGCGTCGGTCAGCGCGGCCAGCGGGTCAAGCGGGTGTATCGCCTCAATGACCTCGGCCTTCTTCGCCCGCACGGCGTCGGCGTTGAAGGAAGTCGGCGGCTCCATGGCGGCCATCGCCAAAAGCTGGAACATGTGGTTCGGCACCATGTCGCGCAGCGCCCCGGTTGCCTCGTAAAACTTGCCCCGGTGCTCGACACCGACGGTCTCTGCCGCCGTGATCTGCACATGGTCGATATGTTCGCGTCTCCATATCGGCTCAAACAATCCGTTGGCGAAGCGCAGCACCATGATGTTCTGCACCGTTTCCTTGCCGAGGAAATGATCGATCCGGTAGATCTGATGCTCCTGCAGCGTCTTGAGAATCTCGGCGTTCAGCGCTTTGGCCGACGGCAGATCGTGGCCGAAGGGTTTTTCGATCACGACGCGGCGCCATTGGCGGTCGTTTTCCGTCACTAGGCCCGCAGTGCCGAGACCAGCGACCGCCTTGGCAAAGAAACGATCCGCGATGGCGAGGTAGAAGAGGCGGTTGCCCGCGGTGTCGGCGGTCTTCTCCAGTCCGGCCAGGTGTTCGCCCAGCCGCCGGTAGGTTCCCGGATCGTTGAGGTCGCCCTGCACATAGCTCATGCGATCGGTGAGCCATCGCCACGCGGTCTGATCCAGCTGGTTGATCTGGAACTCGCCGCCGCCGGCTACGAAGCCCTTCATTGTTTCGGTGAGGCCTTTACGCCAGTCGTCTGCGGTCTTGCTGGCCAGGTCTACGCCGACGAGCTGAAAGCGGTCGGACAATTGCCCGCCGTTGACCAGGTTGTAGAGCGCCGGCACGACCAAACGTTTGGTCAGGTCGCCGGCGGCGCCGAAGATCACCATCGCGCAGGGCGGCGCCGCCGGTGCCGCCTCGGCTTGCGGCGCGTTTTCGGTCTTCGTGTGTAGGTCTCGCCCGCTTAGCGTCTCGAGCATTGTCCTGTCCTTATTCTGCGCCGGACTTTCGCTCTCGATCCGAAGGTCTCGTCGCCTGCCGTGTCAGGCACGTCCGAGCAATTCCAACGCCGTCGTGACCACCCGCTCGGGCTCGAAGCCGAATTTGTGCTGCAGTTCTTTGAGCGGCGCCGAGGCGCCGAAGGTCTTCATGCCGATGATGCGGCCGGCGGCGCCTGCGTATCGATCCCAGCCGAGCACCGATCCCTGTTCGACGGCGATGCGCGCTGTCACCGTCGCCGGCAGCACCTCATCGCGGTAGGATTGCGGCTGGTGTTCGAAGACGTCCCAGGACGGCATCGAAACGACACGCGACCTGATACCCCGCGCCGTCAGCGTTTCGTGCGCCGCAACGACCAAGGACACTTCGCTGCCAGAGGCGATCCAGATGATTTCCGGCGGACCGCCCGCAACGTCTGCCATGACATACGCGCCGCGCGCTGCACCGGCTGCGGAAGCATATTTGCGACGATCGAAGGTCGGCAGCGGCTGCCGCGAGAGTGCGATCGCCGCCGGCTGATGGCGCAGCTGCATAATGTAACGATAAGCCTCGACGACCTCATTCGCGTCCGCCGGCCTGAACACGACGAGGCCTGGAACGGCGCGCAGCGATACGAGTTGCTCAACGGGCTGATGCGACGGCCCATCCTCGCCATCACCCATGGCGTCATGGGTGAACACGAAGATGGTCGGAATCTCCATGAGCGCGGAGAGACGGATCGCCGGCCGGGCATAGTCGCTGAAGATGAGGAACGTCGCGCCGAAGGCGCGCAATTTCGACAGCGACAGACCGTTGACGATCGCGGCCATCGCATGCTCGCGAATGCCGAAATGAAAATTGCGGCCTCCAGGAGTTTCAGCTTCGAAGTCTCCGGCACCTGGGAATTTGAGCGTTGTCTTATTTGAAGACCCGAGATCGGCCGAGCCGCCCAAAAGCCATGGAATATTCTTGGCGAGCGCGTTGAGCACCTGACCCGAGGCGTCGCGGCCCGCGATTCCCTTCGGGTCTGCCGGAAAACTCGGCAGATCGCGATCCCACCCGGGCGGCAGTTCGCGCCGCTGCATCTGATCAATCTCGGAAGCGAACTCCGGGAACTGTTCGCGATAGCCGGCAAAAAGCGCTTCCCATTCCCGTCGGAGCCGTGCTCCACGCTTGCCGATGCCGTCGGCGAAGCGTTCCATGACTCCATCGGGCACCAGGAATTTGGCGTTCTCCGGCCAGCCATAGGCGCGCTTGACCAGTCGAACTTCGTCTTCGCCCAAGGGCTCGCCATGGGCCGCGGCGGTGTCGACCTTGTGCGGCGAGCCATAGCCGATGTGGCTGTCCAGAATGATCAGCGTCGGCCGCCCTTCGGTCTTCCGGAAGATTGCAAGCGCATCTTCGATTCGCCGGATGTCGTTGGCATCGCCAACCCGCAGCACATTCCACCGATAGGCAAGAAAACGCGCGGCTACGTCCTCGGTGAAGGTGATTTTGGTTTTGCCTTCGATGGTGATGTGGTTGTTATCGTAGATCCAGCACAGATCGTCGAGTTGAAGATGCCCGGCGAGCGAGGCGGCCTCGGAGCTGACGCCTTCCATCAGGCAGCCGTCGCCGCAGATCGCATAGATGTTGTAATCGAAGATGTCGAAGCCGGGCTTGTTGTAGCGGTTGGCCAGCCACTTTCGCGCAATGGCCATGCCGACGCTCGTCGCCACGCCCTGGCCGAGCGGGCCGGTCGTCGCTTCGACGCCCGAGACCCCGTGATATTCGGGATGCCCCGGCGCTTTGCTGCCGAGCTGGCGGAAATGTTTGATGTCGTCGAGCGTCACGGACGGCTCGCCGACGGTTTCGTACTCCGCATTCACGGCCTGCGTGCGGGTCAGATAGAGTACGGACCACAGCAGCATCGAAGCGTGGCCGTTGGACAGCACGAAGCGGTCGCGATTGGGCCAGATCGGGTTCTGCGGATCGAAGCGCAGGACCTCGTTCCAAATCGTGTAGACCAGCGGCGCCAGCGCCATCGGCGTGCCGGGATGACCGGAGTTCGCCTGCTGGACGGCGTCGATCGACAGCGTGCGGATCGTATTGATCGCGAGCTGGTCGAGCTCTTCGTTGGTCATGCTACGCAACTGAGCTTGCTGCATCGGGGTTGCGCTCCATGACTACCCAGCGCGCTTCTGGGCAGGTTTCTCGAGATGCCCGCCGAACTCGTAGCGCATCGCGGAAAGCAGCTTGTCCGCAAAATCTGCCGCACCGCGCGAGCTGAACCGCTCGTACAGCGCCGAGGAAAGCACATGCGCCGGCACGCCTTCGTCGATGGCGGCCTTTATTGTCCAGCGGCCTTCGCCGGAGTCGGAGACGCGCCCGGCGAAGTTTGTCAGTGCCGGGTCACGGATGAGGGCCGTGGCGGAAAGATCGAGCAGCCAGGAAGCGATCACGCTGCCGCGGCGCCAGACTTCGGCAATGTCCGGCAGGTTGAGATCGTATTGATAGTGCTCGGGATCGCGCAACGGTGTGGTCTCGGCATCGATCTCCCCGGCGTGATGACCGACATTGGCGGCCTTCAGGATCGCGAATCCCTCGGCGTAGGCAGCCATCACGCCGTATTCGATGCCGTTGTGAACCATTTTGACGAAGTGACCGGCGCCGTGCGCCCCGCAATGCAGATAGCCTTGCTCGGATGTGCCATTGATCTTTTCACGTCCCGGCGTACGCGGGATATTGCCGCGTCCTGGGGCGAGCGTAGCGAAGATCGGATCGAGATGTTTCACCACATGGGCGTCGCCGCCGATCATCATGCAATAACCACGCTCCAGCCCCCAGACTCCGCCGCTCGTTCCGACATCGACGTAACGGATGCCTTTGGCAGTCAATTCCTTGGCGCGGCGAATATCGTCAATGTAGTAGGAGTTGCCGCCGTCGATGACGATGTCGCCGCGCTCGAGATGGGGCAGCAAATCGGCAATGACGTTGTCCACCACGGCGGTCGGCACCATGAGCCAGACCGCGCGAGGCTTGGCCAAGCTCTTGGCAAAATGCGCCAGCGACGTGGTGCCGACGGCGTTCTCTTTGACCAGCTCCGCTACTGCCTTTGCGGACCTGTTGTACACCACGCATTGGTGATCGCCCTTCAGGAGGCGGCGCACCATGTTCGCTCCCATTCGGCCGAGGCCAATCATTCCGAGCTGCACGGCTTAGCCCTCCCTGGCGAAGCGGATGGTTCGAGTGATCGCGAGGCCGCGACGCCCGCGATCCGCGCGTCGCGCACGCGGCAGGACGACGTTCGCGGCATCAGGCGGATCCTTTGAGCTTGCGATAGCGCCTGATCAGCGCGCTGGTCGAGCTGTCGTGCTCGAACGTGGGCTCTGTCGCGCTCTCGAGCTCTGGAATGATGCGCTGGGCGAGGGCCTTGCCCAATTCCACGCCCCATTGATCGAAGGAATTGATCTGCCAGATCGCGCCTTGGGTGAAGACGTTGTGCTCGTAGAGCGCGACCAGCTTGCCCAGCGCCTGCGGCGTCAAGCGGTCCAACAAGACCGTGTTGGAGGGGCGATTGCCCTCGAACAGCCGATGCGGCACGAGCCAGTCCGGCGTTCCTTCCGCCTTGACCTCATCGACGGTCTTGCCGAAAGCCAATGCTTCAGTCTGCGCGAACACATTGGCAAGCAGCACGTCGTGATGTCGGCCAAGAGGATTCAGAGCCTGGACAAAGGCGATGAAATCGCAGGGGATGAGCCGCGTCCCCTGATGGATCAGCTGATAGAAAGAATGCTGGCCGTTGGTGCCGGGCTCGCCCCAGTAGATCGGGCCGGTGTCGTAGTCCACGCGAACGCCGTCGAGCGTGACGTGCTTGCCGTTGCTCTCCATGGTGAGCTGCTGCAGGTACGCGGGAAAGCGCTTGAGATACTGCTCGTAAGGCAGCACGGCGACAGTCTGGGCGCCGAAGAAATCGTTGTACCAGATCGCGAGCAGACCCATCAGCACCGGCAGATTGCGCTCAAATGGTGTGGTGCGGAAATGCTCGTCCATTTCGTGAAAGCCGGCGAGCATGTCGCGGAAATTGTTCGGACCGATGGCCAGCATGGTCGAGAGGCCGATGGCCGAATCCATGGAATAGCGGCCGCCGACCCAATCCCAGAAGCCGAACATGTTGGCGGTATCGATGCCGAACTTCGCAACGTCCTTGGCATTCGTGGAGACGGCCACAAAATGTTTGGCAATGGCGCCTTCCTCGCCTTGCATGCCGGCCAACAGCCAGTTGCGCGCGGTGCGCGCGTTGGTCATCGTTTCAAGGGTGGTGAAGGTCTTTGAGGAGACTATGAATAACGTCTCTGCCGCATCGAGATCGCGCACCGCCTCGGCAAAGTCCGTGCCGTCGACATTGGATACGAAGCGGAAGGTCATCGCGCGGTCGCTGTAGTGTCGCAGCGCCTCGTAAGCCATCACCGGCCCGAGATCGGAGCCGCCGATGCCGACATTGATCACATTGCGGATGCGCTTGCCGGTACGACCTTTCCATGCCCCGCTGCGCACCCTCTCGGCAAAGTCCGCCATCCGGTCCAGCACCGCATGGACGTCAGGCACGACATTGCGCCCATCGTGAATGATGGACGCCCCGCGCGGCGCCCGCAGCGCTACGTGCAGCACCGCGCGGTTCTCGGAGACGTTGATCTTGTCGCCGCGGAACATCGCCTCGATACGGTCTTTCAGCCCGGACTCGTGAGCGAGCTCGAGCAACAACCGCAAAGTCTCGTCGGTGATCCGGTTCTTGGAATAATCGAGATAGACGCCGGCCGCCTCTGCTGCGAGCCGCGTTCCGCGTTCGCTGTCATCGGCAAACAATTGCCGCAGATGGACATCCTTTATTTTTCGATAGTGCTTCTCGAGCAGCACCCAGGCGGACCGCCCGCGCAACGGCGGCATGCCCGTCGATTGTTGCTTCGCGACCTCTTGCGCCGGCGTGCGCTGACGGGATGCAGCTGTCATGCGTTTAACCCGCCTTGCGCATTCGCGCGCTCTTGCCTTCGATGCACGTCATCAGCTCGTTCCACGATTTGACGAAGGAAGCGGCACCTTCGTTCTGCAGCCGGGCGGCGAGCGCATCGATGTCGATACCGGCCCTGACAAAGCTTGCCAGAACGGCCTCGCAATCGCCCCCGTCCGCAGGCAGCGTCTCGGCGACCTCGCCGCGATCGGCGAAAGCCTTGAGCGTGCTTTCCGGCATGGTGTTGATGGTGAACGGCGCGGCCAGAGCCTTGACGTAGAGAATGTCGGAGGCTTTCGGGTCCTTGGTGCCGGTGCTGGCCCAGAGCAGCCGCTGCGGCCGCGCGCCGGCATTGAAGGCGCGCTGGAAGCGCGGCGAGGCCAGCAATTCCAGATAGGCTCTGTAGGCGCGGCGGGCGATCGCGATGCCGAGCCGATTGGTCAACTCAGCCGGGACTTTGCCGCTGACGGCGACGTCCCAGCGGCTGACGAACAGCGAAGCGACCGAAGAAACGGCCGGGTTCAGCCCGGCATCGATGCGCCGCTCGACGCCGCGCAAATAGGCTTCGGCTGCCGCAACATATTGCTCTCGCGAGAACAGCAGCGTGACATTGATCGGAACGCCGGCGAAAATCGCGGCCTCGATGGCGGGCAAGCCTTCAGTGGTGCCAGGAATCTTGATGAAGAGATTGTCCCTGTCACCGCGCTGGTGAAGGTTGCGCGTCGCTGCGAGCGTGCTCTTGGTGTCGTGCGCGAGCAACGGCGATACTTCCAGCGACACCCATCCGTCTACACCGTCGGTCCGGGAGAAGACGGGTTTGAACAGGTCGGCCGCCCGGGTCAGGTCCGCGAGCGCCAGCTCGAAGAACAAATCCTCCCGCGATTTCGCCGACGGCGCCTTGCGGGAGATATCTGCATCGTAGCTCGTGCTTTTCTCGATCGCATTGTTGAAGATCGTCGGATTCGACGTGAGCCCGGTCACCGACAGCTCGTCGATGTAGCGCTGCAACGTGCCACTGTCCAACAGCTCGCGGGTGACGTTGTCAAGCCAGAGGCTTTGTCCGAGATCGTGAAGCTGCTTCGTTGGTTTCACGGCGTCACCTCCAAGCCAGACGTATGACGAAGCGAGACTGCCGGCATCTGCACCACGGCAGAATTGAGCAGGTCGCCGATACATTCGATCGTCACATCGGCGGCCGGCAAAGCACCGACCGCAGCCGGATCGTGCGCGTAGCTGCCCTGGCGCACGAACACAGTCGTCACGCGCTCGCCCCAGGTTTTCTTGACCGCCGTGAGGATGCGCAATTTGTCGTCGACGAGAACGTAGTGTTCGGCGGGGTAGCGCCGTTCGACATCATCAAGTGCCTGTTCCTTGTGGAGATAGATCAGCACGCGTCCATCTACCGCATCGGCGATGCCCGCATGCGCGACTTTGCGCGGCTGGAAGACAACATCACCGTCGGACAGTATCACGGTCGGTCCAAGATCGCCGAGCCGCGCGAGCACCGCGATCGCACGGGGATACAGGCGTTCGGCGAACGGATAATCAAGAAGGAACGATGACATGGACAACAGCTCAACCTCGCGCGGATGTTCGACACGGTAGCGCTGGAGAGCTCCGATGTAATCGCGATAGCCGAGTTCAGTGAACAAATCGTCGAGAATTCTCCAGTAGCGATCGCGAGCGGCGCGGCCAAAGACCCCCTCGATATGGTCCTTGAGGTCTTGCTGGATCGCGTCGTTGTCAAGCAGCGTATTGTCGACATCGACCAGAAAAACAGTCAGACGAGAGGGGCGCATGAAGCACTCCGGCGCCTCGGGCGACGCCAGCGGGACGAAAGACGAGTGTACCGAGAAAGCTCTCGCCAGACTAAAGTTCCGCGCCCGCGTCCTGATGGAGCGGGTTAAGCTAACGGACTCTCCCGGCTCGGAGTTCCGAATTGCGCTAAATAGCGCCAATGACATTGAAATATCACTTCCGCGATCGCTCGATTTTCACTCGATCTTGGGGGTCCGCGTAATTGTGCCGCGAGCGCGGGCGCGGCGGGTTCCCCAGCCCGCCCTGGGGACCATGACCGATTGGGGGCCGGTCCCGCCTAGGGCGTCTGACCACCTGCCACAACGGCGTGAACGTTCCGTTCAGGGGTCTCCGCAGCGGGTGTCGCCGGCTTCGTTTCCCGCATGAACGCGACGACGATGGCGACGGCGATCAGGCCAACCGCCAATACGCTCGACAATCCAGCGGCCTGGCCGAACTTTTCCACCACGACTCCCGATATTGACGTGCTCAGCGAGGCGCCGACCCCTGAAACCGCGCCGACGAGACCCTGGGCCAGATTGAACCGGCCTGTGCCGCTCGTGAGGTCGGCAATAACCAGCGCGGTCAGTACGCCTAGCGTGGCTCCGCTCAGCCCGTCGAGCAACTGAATGGCGATGAGGAGCGCCGGGCCCGGCATCAACAAAAAAAGCGCGGCGCGAATGGGCACCGCGGCGAGTCCGATGATCAGCAGGGGGCGGCGCCCCGCGCTGGCAGCGGTACGGCCCACCCACGGTGCCAACAGGGCGACGATGATCTGGGGACCCACGATCATGGCCGACATGATGGGCGAGGAAGCATGGCCGTGGACTTGCACCAGCGTTTGGGCGATTTGCGGCAGCAGAGATGCATTGGCGAGTTGGAACAGAAAGAGACAAGCGGCGAAGGTGACAAGGCGATGATCTTTGAGCAGAGCGGCGCGGCTGATTCTCGGCGGGTCCTTCGCATGATGGTCGGGCGCGCCGCAGGAGCGGCCGAAGTGAATATCGGCGGAGCGTATCCGCACCAGCACCGCGAGCAGCGGGAGCCATAAGGCTGCGGCTACCAGAAAAATAGCCTGAGTGGTGAGGAGATAGCCGGCAACACCGAGGACCGCTGCCGTCGCCAGGCTGCCGATAGAGGCGAAACGCTGATTGCGGCCCAGCCGCTCGGCCAGCGCGTCATGTCCGACAAGTCCAAGGCTGACAGCGGCGACCGCTGGGCCGAGCAGACTTCCAGCCAAACCCTGGATCACGGAGGCGGTGAGGACGGACGGGAAATCCGGTCGAAGTGCGAAGATCAACAGCGCCAAAGTGACGGCAGCGGTTCCCACGCCGATCAGCATCCGCCTCGAACTGACCAGGTCGATGATCTCGCCAGCCGGAATCTGGCTGATGAGACCCGCAAGTCCACTGGCGGTCAGTACAAATCCGATGCTTTCCGGGCTCCATCCGCGATCCGCAAGGTAGACTGCCACAAAGGGGCCGAAGCCGGTCAGAAGAGCCGCGAGAAAAAAGTTCAGCCAATCGAGCGCTTGCAGGCTTGCAAGCGGCGCCCCGATGTCTTGTGCGTTGCGCAATGTCGAGAGCATCCGACGGCCCCGCACATTACGCCGGCACGGGCTGTATCGATTGTGCACTGAAGCTGCCGCGCTCGACGGCTTTCGCATCGCCTTGCAACACCTCGAATTGCGTTTCGCCGCCGTCACGCCAGAACCGGATGTCGAAGCGGTGTTTGCCGACATGCAGGTCGAGCAAGGTCAGATCGGGCAGCCACGACGGCAGCGCCGGGTCGAGGTACAGCTTTCCGCGCGGCGCGTCCGGCCGGTAGCCCAGTATCGCCTGGATCAATGCGAACACCGAGCCCGCCGCCCAAGCCTGCGGTACGTTGGCGCCGAGATATTGGACCGGAAAGCTCTTTTCGTTGCGCTCAATCGTCGTATAGAGCTCGGGCAGTTGGTTGAGCAAGAAGTGGCTGGCCGCGTCGCTGATATCGCGGGCAATCCTTCCCACTTCTGCATGGAAGCCGTAGCGCTTGAACCCAAGGGCGATGATGGCATTGTCGTGCGGCCAGACCGATCCGGTTTGGTAGTTGTAAGGGTTGAACGCCGGATGCAGGGCGGAGAGCGTGCGGATACCCCAGCCGCTCCGCATGTCGGGCGCCATCAGTCGCTGCACAACCTTGTCGGCCCGCTCAGCGGGCACAATGCCGGACCACAGGCAATGGCCCGGGTTGGAGGCAATCGAACGCACCTTCTTTTTGTCGCCGTCCAATGCAAAGGCATAGAACTCCAATTCCTCGTCCCAGAACGCTTCATTGAACCGTTTGAACAGTGCCGCCGCTTTGGTACGCAATTCGCGGGCGCGGCCTGGTTTGCCGAGCACATCGAATATCTCGGCCATGCGCAGCCAGGCATCGTAGACGTAACCCTGCAATTCGCAGAGCGCCTTCGGACCCTTCACCAGCGAGCCGTCCGGATAGACCACGCTGTCTCCTGAATCTTTCCACGCCATGTTCTCATAGCCGACCGGAGAACGGGTCTGATATTCCTGAAATCCGTCGCCGTCGCGGTCACCGTAGTGATCGATCCACGACAGGCATCCTTCGGCGGTCTCGATATGCCGCTCCAGCAGCGCCTGGTCTCCGGTCGCTAGCCAGGCTGCATACAAGGTGATCAGGTAGAGCGGCGTTGCATCGGCCGTGCCATAATACGGCGTGTGCGGGATCTGCTTGAAATGCGCGAGTTCGCCGTAGCGCATTTCGTGCAGGATTTTGCCGGGTTCGGCGTCACGATAATTGTCTTCGGCCTTCGCCTGAAGCGCGCCCAGAACGTCGAGGCTGCCGCGCGCGAAGTCGGGATAGATCAGCGTGTTCTGCAACGAGACGATCAGGCTGTCGCGGCCGAACGGGGCCACGAACCACGGCAAGCCGGCAGCCGGCAGAAAAGCCTTGTGGTCGGTTCCGGCGATCGGGAACCTTAGCGCCGCCATGTCCTCGAGCGCCTGATGATAGAGACGATAGAATTCTTCATTGCTTGTGCGGATCTTCAGCACCGAGTCCAGCCAGTCCGACATGTTGTCTGCATGCTGGGTTTTGTCATGTTGGTCGGCACATTGATCTGACGGCAAAAACAACCGCTCACCGTCCTCGAGCGTGTAGAGCAGGCAGCAGTGCCAGGCCGCCCCGGGATCGAGATCGATTTCAAAGCTGAGCCGGCCGTTGGCGGAGGTGGCGTGCGGTCCTCGAGCAGCGGGCACAATCGTGACGGCGCGGATGAAATCGCCGTTTTGGTAGCCGGTCCGGAGCCGTTGCGCCGTTTGCGACCATTCGGTGGTAATCTGACCACGGCGCACGATATCGTTCGACTTGACTTCGAAAATATCGGCGAAATCGCTACGCACCGCGATCTCAAGCTGAAATCGCACCCGCTTCATCCCGTTGTTGGTAATGTCGAGGTCCTCGTGCAAGCCGTTGTTGATCAACCGGCTGACGACGAGCCCGAGGGTGCGCTCTGCAATCACCCCATCCGGCGTGCGAATATTCCGATTGGTAAGATAGGTTCGTGATGCGTAGTAGGTGATCGCACCGCCATTGAGAAGGCTCCACGGTTCGCCATTCGCGTAGACAGTCCAGCTGCTGATGACGCGCGTGTCAAAGAAATACAGTCCCTTCTCGCTCGGCCAATTGATTTGCCCGTCAGGCTCACTGACCAGCACCGTCTGGCCGTGGTGGATCGCGACTTGGTGCGGACCAACCTGAACCTTGAATGGCATGGCACTCTCCCGCGCTTATCGAAACGTCGAAATAGAGAAGCGTCCGCGTCCTCGGGCTTGTTATTCGAGCCGTAGTCCTGGTTGAAAAGATTTTTCTCGACCCGGGTCTCGTCCGGCACTCTACTTCGCTGATCTAGTGCGTCTTACGTGGCTCCCTTACGCCCAGCAACAATTCCGCCGGTTCACGCTCAGGTCGGAAGCGCTTCGACCGGGCGTCGATGGGTTTATGCCCGGAACGCTGCTCGCACGGCTTGGCCGCATGATGGAGATTGTATGCCGTGTTGATCAGCGCAATGTGCGAGAACGCCTGCGGAAGGTTGCCGAGCAGGCGCCGAGCGCCATTGCGGACAACGCGCGACTCACCATGACCTGATATTATTTAAAAGAAATTACCCTCAGGAAAGCGATAGCCCGAGGATAGTCGCAATCGTTGCAATGCGAGCGCCCCACCCTATTGCCGTATCAAAGGTTTCGCCGGCTGACTTAAGTGTTTCACGCACCGTCGCAAGGTATGTTCCCAAACTTTTCTTATCGGGCGTTTTCTCAGGAGCGGCAAATCAGCAAGACGTCGACGTCCTGGGCTTACTATCCGAGCCGTAGTCCTGGCTGAAAGATTTTCTCTCGACCGGGGATCGCGGCTGTTGCTCTACTTCTCTGATCTAGTGCGTCTTACGCGCGTTCCCACCCCCAACGATAGTTCCGCCGGTTCGCGCACTGGCCGGGAGCGCTTCGATCGGGCGCCGATCCGTTTGTGCCCGGAACGCTGCTCGCACGGCTTTGCCGCATGATCGAGATTGTATGCCGTATTGATCAGCGCAATGTGCGAGAACGCTTGCGGAAAGTTGCCGAGCAGGCGCCGAACGCCGACATCGTATTCCTCCGCCAGCAAGCCGACATCGTTGCACAATCCGATCAGCCGCTTGAACAGATGCTGCGCGTCCGCGGCCCGTCCGATCATGACATACGCATCGGCGAGCCAGAAGCTGGACGGCAGGAACGCACCTTCGCCGGGAGGCAAGCCGTCCTCGGTGGCCGTGGTGTCGTAGCGAAGCACGAATCCGCTGCGCAGCAGCTTTCGCTCGATCGCCCCGACCGTGCCGTGCACACGCGCGTCCTCTGGCGGCAGGAAGCCTACTTGAGGGATCAGCAATGCACTGGCGTCCAAAACGTCGCTGTCATAGGCCTGGGTGAAGGCGCCAAGATTTGCGTTAAACGCCCTCGCGCAGACTTCATCGTGGATCTCGGCGCGTATCTGGCGCCAATGCTCCGCCGGGCCTTTGAGGCCATAGAATTCGACGCCCTTGATGGCTCGGTCGAACGCGACCCAGGCCATCACCTTCGAATGGGTGAAATGGCGGCGCTCGCTGCGCACCTCCCAGATGCCGTCATCGGGATCACGCCAGATCGTCTCGAGATGATCGAGCAGCGTCCGCTGAAATTCCCAGGAAGCGGCGAGATATTGCAGGCGCCCGGCACGCGCCTGATGCAACGCGTCCATCACCTCGCCGTAGACATCGAGTTGAAGCTGGTCGGCAGCGGCATTGCCGATACGCACCGGTTTTGAGCCTTCATAGCCGCTGAGCCAGGGTACCTCGCGCTCGCTCAGCCATCGCTTGCCGGTGACCCCGTACATGATTTGGAGCTGGTCCGGGCTGCCGGCAGCGGCGCGGAGCAGCCAATCGCGCCAAGCCCGTGCCTCGTCGTAATATCCAGCGTTCATCAGCGACAGAAGCGTTAGCGTGGCGTCCCGCAGCCAGCAGAAGCGATAGTCCCAGTTGCGCGAGCCAGCCAATCGCTCCGGCAGCGAGGTGGTCGGCGCTGCGATGATGCCGCCGTGCGGCGCGTAGGTCAGCGCCTTCAAGGTAATCAACGAGCGTGTGACGATCTCGGAATGCTCTTTTGGGGTCCGAGCGGCGGCTGCCCATTTTTGCCAAAAGTGCGTGGTGCCGCGCAGCGCCTCGTCCACATCTATCGGTTCCGGCAGAGGAAGGTGAGAGGGGGCATAGGTCAAGACGAACGGGATCCGCTGTCCCGCGGAGACGACGAAATCGCTGACCGTCGTCAGACCTTCGCCGCGAAGCTCCACTGGAGTACGCAACAGCACCAGATCCGGGCCGGCGATCGCAACGAGATCACCAGCCTCGTTGCGTGACACCCACGGCACCCAGCCCCCGTACCCGAACCGGAGGATCAGTTCCATGCGCATCGGCACCTTGCCGCGCTTGCCAACGATCAAGCGGACGAGATGGGACGAGCTCCGCCCTTCGCGCAAAGGCATAAAGTCAATCAGGACGACGGCGCCTGTGCCGTTGGCGCAGGTGAACTCGGTTTCGAGGATCAGCGTATTCTTCGCGTAGCGACGGCTGACCTTTGTTTCAGCTCCGCCAACGGCAGGTGCAATCAGCCAACGACCGTGGCTTTCATCGCCGAGCAGCGCCGCAAAGCACGCCGCCGAGTCGAAGCGCGGCCAGCACAGCCAATCGACCGAGCCATTGTTGGAGACGAGCGCAGCGGTCTCGCAATCCCCAATGAGCGCGTAGTCCTCGATGCGACTGGGCATGAACGATCAAGCCTCTGCACGCCGCGTTCGTTCAGGCGACGATCTTCCTGTGACCGGGCGCGCAAGCGAGCGGCGCCGGCCGCGGAATTTCTCTCGGGGTTGGACGATGGTCGACGATCTCATCGACACCGTTACCCGCTGCCGCCTGGATCATAAGGTCCTCCTCTGCTGAGGGGAACCGGGATCGAGCGAACTGTTTAGCAATGTATTCGAGTTTTCCGTTCAGGCTTCTTGAATATTCAAGCGATATCCAACCGGAGAAACGAAGGTTCTGCTAGTCGAGGAAAATTTCAAGAGAGTCGGGTTTAAGCGAAAGACAACTCCGCGCAAAGGCCCGCAGCTTACGTGCCCGCCGCGGGCCGACCTGCTTTGAAAACTCATCAGCACCGCGGACTCGCCGGGCTGCAGGAGACTCGCTGCAAGAGACATGGCCGCTTGATCGCAAAAACGCGTCGGGCCGTTGAGGCCGAAAGCAGCCGATTCTCACGGCCCAAGGCCACGTCGTCGACTGCCCGCTATTCCAATTCGTATTCAACTCGACGCAGTGCTAGGTTACGCATTGAAAGCGCCAACAAATGAGCTAATCCGGAAGTGTGCCTCGGCCTGGATGGTGCAGAAAAGCAGGCGGGATGCGCCAGTGGACCCGACGATCTTTTGTGACGAGCGCCGTTGGCAGTGCCGTTGCTATTCCTGCTATCGTGTCGACACCCTGGGCAAGTGTGCAGCTTCCGCGGCTTCCGCCGTTGTCTTCCGCCGACGCCTTGCTCGTGCGTCCGGGCGATGCCCGCTTCACCGACTATCAGGCGACTTTCAATCTCCGCACAGCGCTTAAGCCCCGGCTACGCGCGCTCTGCAAGACGGCCCGAGCTGTCGGCGTCATGGTCGATTGGTGCCGCAGCAATGACCTTCCGTTCGCCGTCCGATGCGGCGGCCATTCCTACGAAGGCCTGTCGCAAAGCACAAGTGTTGTCATCGACGTGCGGTTGATGAACGCGATTGCCGTCGATCCAAAGGCCGGTACCGCGACGGTAGGAGCGGGAGCGTCTCTCGGCAGTCTGTATCAAGCGATCGCTGCGCATGGCTTAGCCTTCACCGGCGGCAGCTGTCCGACCGTCGGCATCTCTGGCCATTTGCTCGGCGGCGGCTATGGATATCTGGCCCGACCGTATGGTTTAGCCTGCGACAGCCTTCTATCAGCCGCCTTGGTCGATCCCGACGGCAAGCAGGTGCGCGCTGACGCGCATCAAAATACTGATTTGTATTGGGCTTGCCGGGGCGGCGGTGGTGGAAGCTTCGGCATCGCGACCAGCTTCACTGTCCGATTGAAAAAGGTGGCCAATGTCATCGTCTTCAGAGTCGTCTGGTCCGGTCTGTCGACCAAGGCGGCAACAGGGGTGATGAAGGCGTGGCAAAGCTGGGCGCCGCAAGCGCCGCGGACAATCGATTCCAACCTGGTTGCAGTCAAAGGTGCAAACGGCTCCATCAATATGCGCGCCGCCGGCCAGTCGGTTGGTACGCTCGCAGAACTGCAACGCGAGCTGAAGGAGCTACCGAAGTCACGATCGGTATTCATCCGGAGGATAACGTTCAGCGACGCTGTTGCCTTCTTCGCCGGCGAGCCCGGCTATCCGACCCAGTTTATGAAAGGAAAATCGGACTACGCCACCGCTCCGATTTCGGATGAAGGACTGGATGTTTTTGCGGTCGGGTTGGCCCACAGCAGGCCCATCTACGTCGTGTGCGATGCCTATGGTGGATCGCTGGCTGAGGTCGCCCCGGATGCGACGGCCTTCGCCCACCGGAACGGAACATTGTTCTGCTTGCAATACGGAAGCGTCTGGAGCAACCCCGCCGATACGCAAATGCGCCTAGACGACATGCGGCAGTTCTATGCGTCGCTGCGCCCCTACATGTCGGGTGGTGCCTACGTCAACTACTGCGACCTCGATCTGCCGGACTACGGGACCGCGTATTGGGGTGAAAATCTGCCGCGGCTAAAGCGGGTTAAGACAGCCTTCGATCCGCACAATGTCTTCCGCCATGCCCAAAGCGTGCCGCTGAACTAACAAGCAGGCAAGTCTTCGGAGCGCTGTTGCTCAGCTTTCGGCTGGTTGGACGGACGACATTCGCGTCAACGATGCCCACAAATAAAACCGATCTCGCCCATGAATTCTTTCGTCGGGAAAATTCATTTGAACTCAAGACAAATTGATGTCGGTTGAAATGTGGTACGTTGATGCGACGCCTTGGTGTTATCCCATTAGATATGCCGATTCATTTTGAGCGGCCTGAGACATAGGTGACAGACCGTACCGGACACATGGGTAACACTTTTCGCCATTTGGCGGGAGGTGTTGATGCCGTGGAAGGAGTGTTCGGTGACGCAGGAGCGTCTACGCTTTGTCGCCCGTCTTCTCGACGGCGAGGGCATGAGCGAGGTGTGCCGCGATTTCGGCATTTCCCGCAAGACCGGCTACAAGATCTTCAATCGCTATAGGGATCAGGGGCTCGAGGCGCTCACCGATCGCTCGCGCCGGCCGGTGCGCTATGCCAACCAGCTGCCGGACCAGGTGGAGCGGCTGATCGTCGATCTCAAGCGCGACAAGCCGCATTGGGGCGCGCGCAAAATCCGCGAACTGCTCGTTCGCAAGCTTGCCGGCGACGTGCGCCTGCCGGCCAGGAGCACCGTGCATGCGGTGCTCGACCGCCACGGCCTGGTCAACCGCGCCCGAATCCGGCGCAACCGCGCCAACGGCATCGCCGCTGTCGGCAGGCGCCAATCCCAACGACCTGTGGTGCGCCGACTTCAAGGGCGAGTTCAAGCTCGGCAATGGCCGCTACTGTTACCCCCTGACGGTCTCCGACCATGCGGCGCGCTATCTGCTGCTGTGCGAGGCCTTCGAATCGACCCGGGAAGCCCCGGTCATCGCCGCGTTCCAGCGGCTGTTCCGTGACCGCGGCTTGCCCGTCGCCATCCGCAGCGACAACGGGCTGCCGTTCGCCAGTCCCAACGGCCTCTACAATCTCTCCCGCCTCTCGGTCTGGTGGCTGCGGCTGGGCATCGCCATCGAGCGCATCAAGCCCGGCCATCCGCAGCAGAACGGCCGCCATGAGCGCATGCACCTGACCCTGAAGAAGGAAGCAACCCGCCCGCCCGGTCTCAACAGTCTGCAGCAGCAGGCCAGGTTCGATGCCTTCGTGCGCGAGTTCAACGCCGAACGCCCGCACGAGGCGCTCGCCATGAGATGCCCGGCCGAGTTCTACACCGCCTCGCCACGGCCCTATGACGGGCTGCCGGAACTCCAATATCCCTGGCATGACCGCGACATCCTGGTCACCGCCTGCGGCCGCATCTGCATGCACAGGAAAAAGATCAATATCTCCACCGTGCTCGCCGGTCAGAAACTCGGCATCAGGGAAGTCGACGACGGCATTTGGCTCGTCAGCTTCATGCACTATGATCTAGGCTATATCGACCTGGAGCAGAGGACCTTGCAGACCATCGACAATCCGTTCGGCACGAGATTGTCACCCATGTCTTAGGTACGTTCCGTCACCCATGTCTCCGGGCCGGACATTCGTGGCACTGGCGGAGGGAGTGGGATTCGAACCCACGATACGGTTTCCCGTATACACGCTTTCCAAGCGTGCGCCTTCAGCCACTCGGCCATCCCTCCTGCAGGGGAAACGCGCAATATAGCGAGGCGGGTTCGCCAGACAACCGGCGACGTGCACGGCGCTCGCGGCTGGACAAAGGCGGTGGCCGACACCATGATCGAGCCTGACACCGATGGCCGACACCGTGATCGTGGGCAACACCGTTATCTGGCGTCAATTTCGCCACCTGACGCTGGAAATGACGAAGAACCGTCCAGTCAAGCAATGACCAACGAGCCCAGGACCCTTTCCATCGACCGCAGAACGCTTCTCGGCGGCTTTGCCGCCGCGCTCATCGCGCCGCGGCATGGCTTTGCGGCGACGGCCACCGACGCGACCGGCCGGACCATCACCGCGCCCGACCGCGTGTCGCGTGTCTATCCTGCCGGTCCGCCGGCGGCGGTGCTGCTCTATACGCTCGCGCCCGATCTCCTGATCGGTTGGCTCGAGCCGCTCGGTGCCGCGGAACGCGAGTTCCTGCTCCCGGAAGTCGCGGCCCGGCCGCAAGTGCCGCGGCTCACCGGCCGCGGCGGCGCTGTCAACCTCGAGGCCGTCAATTCGCTCAAGCCCGATCTGATCGTCGACGCCGGCACGGCGAACGCAAGCTTCAAGGCGCTTGCCGAAACCACGCAGCAACAGACCGGCATTCCCTACGCGCTGTACGACGGCCGCTTCGAGCAGATCGTGCCGACCTACCGCGCGCTGGGCGAGCTCGTTGGCCGCACCGAGGCGGCGGAAAAACTCGCGCGCTATGCCGAAGGCACGATGACGACCGTCAAGGAGCGCAGCGCTGCCGTGCCGAGCGGCACGCAGCCGCGCGTCTACTACGCCCGCGACAAGAGCGGCCTGCAGACCGGCCTCGGCGCTTCGATGATTGCCGAAGCCATCGAGTTCATCGGCGCGCACAACGTTGCCGCGGAACTGCACGGCGCCCACGGCACGGTGACGCTCGAGCAGGTGCGCACCTGGAATCCCGACACTATTATCACCAGCGATCGCGAGTTTGCCGCAAATGTGCGCAGCGACGCCGGCTGGGCCGAGATCGCCGCGGTCAAGGCCGGGCGGATCTTTGCCTCGCCGCGGCAGCCGTTCGGCTGGGTCGATTTTCCGCCGGCCGTCAACCGCCTGATCGGGCTGTGGTGGCTCGGCAAGATTTTCTATCCCGAGCGCTTTCCCGAGGACATCAAGGCGCTGGCCCGCGATTTCTACAGTTTATTCTATCATGTGACGCCGACCGCGGCGCAGATCGAGCGCGTGCTCGCCGGCGGCGATTGATTGCTCCGGCAAGCACGCCGCCGTGGCTATTCCTCCAACCCTCGGCGTCGTGCTCGCCGGCGGACGCGCACGCCGCATGGGCTTGGCCGACAAGACCCGCATCCCCATCGGCGGCTCGACCATTCTCGACCGCGTCATCGCCCGGCTCGGTCCGCAGTGCCGGCAGCTGATCCTCAATGCCAACGGCGATCTTGCGCGCTTCGCCGACACCAGGCTCGCGGTCGTCGCCGACAGCGTGCCAGGTTATGCGGGCCCGCTCGCCGGCATTCTCGCCGGCCTCGATTGGGCGGCTGGGCGCGCGCCAGACGTCGCCTGGATGGTAAGCGTGCCCGGCGACGGCCCGTTCCTGCCGCGCGATCTTGTAGCGCGACTGCATGGGGCGCGAAGCGAGGACAATGCGGCGCTCGCCTGCGCGCGTTCAGGGCACCGGCGGCACCCAGTGGTCGGCTTATGGCCGATCAGCCTACGCGAGGATCTGCGGCGCGCGCTGACGCACGAGGGCATACGCAAGGTCGACGAATGGAGCAGCCGCTACGAACGCGGCATCGCCGAGTGGCCGAGCGATCCGGTCGATCCGTTCTTCAACGTCAACACGCCGGCCGAAGCCGCCGAAGCCGAGCGTCTCGCGGCACGATATCCCGACATTTGAGCTCGAAGCGGAAATGAACGGATCGGGTCTTGACCGCCGTCACGTCGGTGCCGGCGCCGCGCCGACGCGCTCGCGCGGCACCGCCTCCGCCTGCAGCACGTCGGCGATGCTCTCGATATCGTCGAGCATCAGCACCGGCACCTGCGATTGCGGCAGCGGGGCGTCGGTGGCGACGGCGACGATGCAATCGTCGTCCGGCTGCAGCAAAGGCTTGCCAAGCGCGGCGCGAAAAATTTCGAGCTTCGGCAGCGCGTGCCGCTTGAACCCCTCGACGATCACCAGATCGGCCGGGCTCAGCTTCGCCAGTATTTCAGTGAGCGCCGGCTCGCTCTCCTCGCGCAACTCGTGAACGATGGCCCAGCGGCGGCTGGAAACGATCGCGACCTCGGTCGCGCCGGCTTCGCGGTGCAGCCATGAATCCTTGCCTGGCCGGTCGATCTCGAACGCATGGTGCGCATGCTTGACGGTCGCGACCCTGATGCCGCGCCGGTTGAGCAGCGGAACGACCCGGGTGATCAGCGTTGTCTTGCCGGCACCGCTCCAGCCGGCGAGACCGATGATGCGCATGGATTTTGAGCTGGGCGCGCGGTTGGGCGTACTCATCGCCGCATGATAAGGACGATCGGCGGTTTCGGCGACTCTCGCAGCATGGTGCAAAAAACCCTCGACCTGCGGGGCCTCAAATGCCCGCTCCCAGCGCTTTATACACGCAAGGCGCTCGCAGGCCTGGCGCCGGGCGATGTGCTGTTCGTCGCGTGCACCGATCCGCTCGCCGGCATCGACATCCCGAATCTGGTGAGAGAGACCGGCGACGTCCTGGAAGATACGCGCCGCGAAGCAAAGCTGACGGCGTTCCGCATCCGCAAAACGTCGACGGCCGAACGAAGCCGCGGTGACCGCGAATGAAGCGAAGCCCTGGTGGCGGTCTTGCCCGCTCCCGTTCCCGCCCCCGGCCCTTCCGGTCCTCGAACCGTGGCACTCGCCTCATTCCGGCTCGCCGGCAGCGTTGCGCCCGACGTCCGCGAACACGTCCTCATCGCGGAGCACCACCTGATAGGTGCGCAGCGGCGCCTCGCACGGCGGCTCCACCACCTTGCCGGTCGGGATGTGAAACGAGCCCATGTGCATGCAGCATTCGATCACGTCGCCGTCAATCATGCCGTCCGCGAGGCTTGCCGCCGCGTGGGTGCATTCGTCGTCGGTGACGTAGAACGTGCCGTCGATGTTGTAGACCGCGAGCGTCTTGTCGCCGACCGCGAATGCCCTGACCGAGCCCGGCGCCACCTCCGATTTCGCACAAACACGCACGACACTATTCGCTTCGTCAGCCATGACAGGTTCCCCGTTCGCGATCATATTCTAGAACAAGCGCAACAGAGGCGTGAACCATGCAGATTCTCGTGGTCGGGGCCGGCGTCGTCGGGCTTGCTATCGCGCGCGCCGCGGCGCTCGTCGGCCACGATGTCACCGTCGCCGAGGCGACCGGCGGCATCGGCAACGGGGTGTCCTCGCGCAACAGCGAGGTGATCCATGCCGGCATCTACTATCCGACCGGCTCGCTGCGCGCCCGGCACTGCACGCGCGGCCGGCGCATGCTCTACGAATTCTGCGCCACGCACGGGGTCGGCCGCAACAAATGCGGCAAGCTCATCGTGGCGACCGAGACGGCGGAGCTTGCCAAGGTCGAGGCACTGCTGACGCAGGGACTGAAGAACGGCGTCGAAGGGCTGGAGCTTATCGGCGGCAACGCCGCGCGCGCGCTCGAGGCGGAATTGTCGTGCATCGGCGCATTGCTGTCGCCGGAATCGGGCATCGTCGACAGCCACGGCTTCATGCTGGCGCTGTGGGGCGAGCTTGAGGATCGCGGCGGCATGATCGCCTTCGAAACACCGGTCGAACACCTCTCGCTGGCCGGGTCGCAATGGCAGGTGCAATTCGGCGGCCGCGACGCTGGCACGGTAGCCTTCGACGCCGTGGTGAATGCCGCGGGCCTCGGCGCTCAAGCGCTTGCCCACCGCATCGAAGGCTATCCGCCCGAAAAGGTGCCCCGCCTTGTCCTCGCCAAGGGCAACTATTTCGGCTTTGCCGGCCGGCCGGTGTTTTCGCGGCTCATCTATCCGACGCCGGTCGACGGCGGGCTCGGGGTGCATGTCACCGTCGACCTTGCCGGACGCATGCGGTTCGGCCCGGACGTCGAATGGATCGACGAGGAAAGCTACACGGTCGATCCCCGGCGGGCCGACTCCTTCTATGACCGCATCCGCGCCTATTGGCCCGGCTTGCCGGCAGGCTCGCTCGTCCCGGACTATTGCGGAATCAGGCCGAAGCTCACCGGCCCGGGCGAGCCGGCGGCGGATTTCATGATCGCCGGGCCATCCGCGCACGGCCTGCCGCGACTCGTCAACCTGTTCGGCATCGAATCGCCGGGGCTCACGTCGTCACTGTCGCTGGCGCAGGAGGTGGTCAGCTATCTCGTCGCCTGACCGCGCGAATCGGCCTGCGGGTCGGTGTCGGGCCGCGCAATCACGCCCGGCTCCTCTTCGGCGGCGGGCGGCGGCGCCGCGCGCCGGGTGAGACGCGCACGCGAAGATGCTCGATTAAGCTCGGCAGTGACCGCGGCCTCATCGACCGGGGCAAACACTGCGCCCTGGCCGCGCCCGCCGGTATAGGCCAGGAGGCCACCCTTCGTGGCAACGATGTCGCCCGCCCGCAATGTCGGATCGCTGGTCGCCTCGAACGGCGCTAAACCGAGCGCGTCGCGGCCGTTGCAGGTGCAATTGGCGACCAGGTGGTCGCGGTAGGCATAAGCGCTGTCGAGGTCGGTGTAGCGCTGGCCGTCGCGCGCCGCGGCGTGATCGATGGCGCTGCCGAAGAACACTTTGGTCTTGCTCGCTGGGCACATCGCCCGGCAAGTCTCGATCGGCGCCGCGTTGGCCATGTGCTCGAGTGGAAAGTGGTGCCCGTCGCAGAGCCGCACGCAATAGGCGACGTAACGGCCTCCGCCACCACCGCCGCCGCCATCCTCGCGCGTGCCGTCTGGTCCCCGCCTGGACGACATGGGTGCTGACGACTCGGGGTAGGAGTTTACCGGCGGAGCCGGCTGCTGCACGCCGCCGAACAGGAAATCAAGGAAACCGGCGCGCGCCGCGCCCGGCGAGGTAAGGAGGGAAGCGGCCGCAAGAGCGCCCGCGGTGGCAATGCGCCACATCCACGGCCTCTCGCGATGAGAACGCACCAAGGCCACACCTCTCAGCCAAGCCCGTCGGGGCACGCAACGCGCCGCAGGCTGGAACGCTTCCGCTCTCACCGCCCCGCTAGCGGCAGGAAGGTCGGCTCACGCGGCCCCACAGTACCGCCCACATAGTAAATAGGGGATTGGCGGGTATGGCAAACAAAAGGCGAATGGCCGTTTCGCTCCCATGAAGCGGAGGCAAGAAGGTCAAGTCGATCAAAAGTATCGGACCCAGACGTAGACTTGGCAGAACGCGATCGACACCAGGGTCATCGGCGCACCGTAGGCCAGGTATCGAACAAAACCGAAGCGGATGCCGTTGCGCTCGGCAATGCCGGCGACAGCAAGGTTCGACGCGGCGCCGATGAGGGTGCCGTTGCCGCCGAGGCAGGCGCCAAGCGCGAGGCACCACCATAGAGGCTCGATCTCCGTCGGCCCACCATAGGCCGGCGCCATGCTCTTGATCAGCGGGATCATCGTGGCGACGAACGGGATGTTGTCGAAGATCGCAGAGAGAAAAGCGGAGGACCACAGGATGACCGCGCCGGCCGTGGCGATACGCGCTCCCGTGAGCCCGACCACCTTGCCCGCGAGCAGGCCGAGTACGCCGCTCGCCTCGACGGCGTGAACTACCACGAACAGCCCCAGGAAGAAGAAGATCGTGGTCCATTCGACCTCGGCGAAGGTGTTGTGGACGTTGTCGGCCTGCTTGCTGTCCCGATGCCGCCAATTGTCGATCAGCATCAGCACGGCGGCCCCGGTAAGCGCGATCGTCGCCGGCTCGAGCCGCAGCGGCCGGGCGAACACGAAGGCGACCAGCACCGCGGCCATTGCCAAGGCCGAGCGCCGCAACAGCACCCAATCGGTGATCATCCCCCGCGCATTCATGCCCATGACGAGGGCGCGGCTTTCCGGGCTCGCACGCATGCCGCGGCCCCAGGTGAGATGAACCATGATCGCCTGCAGGACCATCACCACGAGCGCCGCCGGCGCGACGTTGACGATGAAGCTGTTGAAATCGAAACCGGCCTGCGAGCCGATCATGATGTTGGGCGGATCGCCGATCAGTGTCGCGGTGCCGCCGATGTTGGAGGCGAACACCTCGGCGAACAGAAACGGATAGGGTTCAAGGTCGAGCTCCTCGGCGATGACGAGCGTCACCGGCACGACCAGAAGAACGGTGCTGACGTTGTTGAGCAGCGCGGAAAGGACCGCGGTCGTGATCTGCAGCATGAGCAGAATGCCGGCGGGGTTCGCCTTCACGCGCTGCGCCGACCAGATGGCGAGATACTGGAACAGGCCGGAGCGGCGGGAAATCGCGACCAGGATCATCATGCCGGTCAGAAGGCCGATCGTGTCCCAGTCGATGCCCTTGACCGCCTCGGCCTGGTCAAGCGCTCCGAAGATGATGACGATCGCCGCGCCGATCAGCGCCACGACGGCGCGATTGGCGCGGCCGGCGATAATGAACGCGTAGATGACGGCGAGCACCGTCACCGAAACCCACATCGCGTCGAGGCCGAACGCGAGATGCGGCGTAAAGGAGGCCAACGTCATCCATCCCGCCTAGCCGGATAGCCGCGCAAGACGCAACAGCAATCGGCACGCCGTGCTGCAAACCGCGAAGGCCGGACGCCACACGCTTGCCGCGGCCGCGCGGAGGCCTAAGAATCGGCCAGGGCCAACAGGGACGATGTTCATGGGTCGGCTTGATGAGAAGGTCGTGCTGGTGACCGGTGCCGCGGGCGCGATCGGCTCCGCCGTCGCTGACGCGGTGAGGGAGCATGGCGGCACCGCGATCACCAGCGATCTCCGCCGCGACGGCGTCGATCATGCGCTCGATGTGACCTCCGAAGCCGACTGGGCACGGGTCATCGATGCTATCGAGCGCAGTGCCGGCCGCCTCGATGGTCTCGTCAACGCCGCCGGCATCGTCGCTGTCGGCACGGTCGAGGACACCGACTTTGTCACCTGGCGCCGCGTGCTGGCGGTCAATCTCGACGGCACGTTTCTGGGCTGCAAGCACGCCATGCCGCTGCTCCGGCGCGGCGGCGGCGCGATCGTCAACATCTCCTCGGTTTCGGGGCTGGTCGGCGGACACAACCTCGCGGCGTACAACGCCTCGAAGGGCGGCGTGCGGCTCCTCACCAAATCGGTGGCGCTCCATGGCGCGCGGCAGAAGCCGGCGGTGCGCTGCAATTCGGTGCATCCGGCCTTCATCGAAGGGCCGATGGCAGATGGAATGATTGCGCAATTCCGCGATCCGGTGCGCGCCCGCGAGCGTCTCTCGGCCTCCGTACCTCTCGGGCGCTTCGGCACGCCCGCCGAGGTCGCGGAGCTTTGCCGCTATTTGCTTGGCGACGAATCCGCCTTTGTAACCGGCGCCGAATTCGTGCTCGATGGCGGCCTCACGGCCCAGTAAAGCCTCGCTTCCGCCGCATAGAGCTGATTTCAGAGGATTTCGCTGCACGCGCGCGAAACGGTCTTCAGGCGCAGCCGGTCGGGAACCGTGCCTGCGATTCGGGCTTTCGAACGGAGTCGAAAGTCTTTACCATCCGGCGCATTGGAGGGGGTCTCGGCAAAATGCAGTTGAGTTCTGCTTGGCAGATCGTGCGCGAGAATTGGCGAATCGTGCGCGAGAATTGGCGAACCGCGCGCGAGAAATTGCCGGTCAGTTCCGCGTGGCGCGCGGTGCGTGAGAAGTTGCCGATGCCCCAGGGCCGGCTCGCCAGGTCTTTGGCCTCGACCGCCGTCATCGTTGTGCTGTCGGCGGCCGCCGGCGGCAAGGCGGCCGGACCGCTCGTCGGAGCCCGCGTGGACGCCCCAAGTTCTCCTCCGGCCGGTTCTGCAGTACCGGCCGCGAAAATGGCAGAGGCATCGAAGGCCGTGCCGGCGCCGGTCGTGCCTGTCAATTACTCCCCACCGGCCGTTTCACACGTTCGACTGGCGCAGTCGGCCCCGCCGACGGCGGTGGCACCCAATCCGGCCGACGCGACCGGCACGGATGCTGCCCCTACGCCGCAGGCGGCCGCCCCGCCCCCTGCAGCAAGCGGTCCGGACGCCGCCATCGCCGAACAGTTGCACGATCTCGCGGGCGGCAAATTCGACGGCATCATCGGCGTCAAGGAGGATCGGACCACCATCGACGCATTCTATTCCGGGCGGGGCTATGCGCCGCTGTGGATCACCGACGGCAAGCCGAATTCCCGCGCCCAGGCGGCGATCGCCTATCTCCAGCACGTCGATGCCGACGGCCTCGACCCCGCCGACTATCCGACTCCCGACTTTGCGTCGCTCAGCGACGCAGCCGGCCTCGCTGAAGCCGAGATCAGGCTGACCGCGTCGATCATCAGGTACGCCCATCACGCGCAGGTGGGCCGGGTCCATTGGACGCGCGTGAGCGGCGACATCCTGTATGATCTCAAACCGCCGGACCCGGCGGACGTTCTCGCCGCCATGCTCGGCGCCGGCGACGTGGGCGAGACGCTCGCTGCCTACGAGCCGCACGACCCGGCCTATCTCGCGCTCAAGGCCAAACTCGCCGAACTGCGCGCCGGAAAGGAAAGCAGCACCAAGGCTCCGATCGCGAGCGGGCCGGTGCCCAAAGTCGGCGCCCATGACGACCGCGTGCCGCAACTGCGCGAGCGCCTCGGCGTCGCCGCCGTCGACGGCGACGACGGCGCAACCTACGACAAGGCGCTGGCCGAGGCGGTCAAGAAATTCCAGCAGCAGCACCAGCTCGCGGCGACCGGCACGCTCACGCCGGCGACCCTCGACGTGCTCAACGGCCGCCAGCCCGACCGGCCGACGGACATCGTCCTCGCCAACATGGAGCGTTGGCGCTGGATGCCGCATGATCTCGGCAAGACCTATGTGATCGTCAATCTCCCCGACTTCATGCTGCGCGTCATGAGCAACGGCAAGCTGGTGTGGACGACGAAGATCGTCGACGGCAAGCCGACGACGCCGACGCCGATCATGAGCGCGGAGATGAAATACATCACGGTCAATCCGACCTGGAACGTGCCGCCCTCGATCGCCAACAACGAATATCTGCCGATGCTGCAGCAGGATCCGACGATCCTGGCGCGGATGGGACTCAACGTCGACTACAACCGCGACGGCACCATCCACATTTCGCAGCCGCCCGGCGAGAACAACGCGCTGGGCCGGCTGCGCTTCAACTTCCCCAACAAGTTCTTCGTCTATCAGCACGACTCCAATGAGAAATACCTGTTCTCAAGGCCGATGCGCGCCGGCAGCCACGGCTGCATGCGGGTCGAGGATCCGGTGAAATACGCCGAGGTGCTGCTCGCACTCGTGCGCCCAGGCGAAGGCTATACGCAGGAGCGCATCCGCCGGATGTTCGGCAACATCGAGATGGACATCCAGTTTCCGACCTTCATCCCGGTGCACCTCACCTACCAGACCGCGTTTGTCGACGACGACGGGAAGCTGCAGTTCCGCCCCGACATCTACGGCCGCGACAAGGCTTTGCTGGCCGTGATGAAGAGCGACGAACGCAAGGTCGCCGACTTACCGGTCGAGCGCAAAGACAACGCGGTTCGCCGGCAGATGCTCGCCATGCCCGACCAGATCTTTGGCGGCGGGAATTTCTTCGCGCGGCTGTTTGGATTCCCCTTCGTCGCGCAGCCGCAGGCGCCGCGCCGGCCCGTGGCGCAGCGGCGTACCGATGTGCGTTGAGCGATAGTCCGCACAGCGCTTTCCGGGCGATCGACCCGCAGCCGCTCACCGGTGCGGCGATGGACATCGCGGCACGTGAACCATAAACTCGTATGCGCTTGGCGCTGAGCCCGAACTATCCTGCCGTCTACTTGCCCACCCTCGGAAACGCCTATCGAACTTGCGGGGCCACCGAGGAAGCGATTGCCGCTTCAAGGCCTACCATGCCCGAAGCCGCACATCCGAACTTCACCGTCGGTATGGCCCCACCCTCAAATCATCCGCCGTGATACCGCACGAGTTGAGGCCGATGTCGCCGCGCTTCGCACCGCCGCCTGCCTTCCGATGGGTTGAGGCCTGCGTCGCGCGAAGGATGATATGCTGGCAAAGCGCCATGCGCTTCCGCGGGAAGGAACATGAGGCGGCGGTATGGTGTGAAATGGGGACCGGCCGCATGCCAGTCAGTGGGGAGAAACCATGCGCGGCGTGACTTTCCTCGGCGAACGAAAGCTGGAGCTGGCCGAATTTCCAGACCCAGCCCCCGGACCGCACGATGTGATCGTCGAAATCAAGGCTTCCGGCATGTGCGGCAGCGATCTCAAGTTCTATCGCGCCACCGGTGCGACCTCCGCGCTCGGACTCGGCAAGGCGGACGGCCCGGTTGTCGCCGGACATGAGCCGTGCGGCGTCGTGGCCGCGATCGGAGCCGCCGTCGAGGAGCCCGCGGCCCGCATCGGGGCGCGCGTCATGGTGCATCACTATTCCGGCTGCGGCGCCTGCCTGCATTGTCAGGCCGGCTGGTCACAGATGTGCGTTGATGGAAGCATCGTCTACGGCGTCACCGGGCATGGTGCGCACGCCCCGTACATGAAAGTGCCTGCGCACACGCTGGTGCCATTGCCCGCCGAGCTCAGCTTTGCCACCGGCGCCGCGATCTCCTGCGGCACCGGGACTGCGTATCAGGCCCTGCGACGCATGAACTTGAGCGAAGGCGACACGATCGCCATCATCGGCCAAGGTCCGGTCGGTCTCTCGGCAACGCAGCTCGCAGCCGCCATGGGCGCTCGCGTCGTCGCGCTCGATGTGAGCACCGAGCGGCTCGCGCGCGCGAAGGAATTCGGCGCGGACGCGCTGATCGATCCCAGGGCCAGCGACCCGGTCGCGGCCATCAAGGCGTTGACGCACGGTGCGGGTGCCGACAGGGCG
Source organism: uncultured Alphaproteobacteria bacterium (assembly GCA_963833665.1). Classification (GTDB taxonomy): domain Bacteria; phylum Pseudomonadota; class Alphaproteobacteria; order Rhizobiales; family Xanthobacteraceae; genus BOG-931. Next base: position 65,792 of record CAWHZA010000067.1, read on the forward strand.
CTCGACACGTCCGGTGCACCCGAGGGACGATTGACTGCGGTACGCGGCACACGGCCCTGGGGCGTCGTCTGTCTGGTCGGCGAAGGCGGCGGCCTGACTCTGGACGTGAGCCCGGACATGCTGCGCAAGCAGCTTACCGTTATCGGTTCCTGGACGTTCTCCAACGCCGTGCAAGCCGAGTGCGCGCGCTTCGTCGCGGATCGCGAGCTTGCGGTCGATCATTTGTTTACGCACCGCTGGAAGCTCGAGGAGGCGGATGCGGCCTATCGCGTGTTCGACCAGCAGACGAGTGGCAAAGGGGTCTTTCTGATGCCGTGAGAGTCGCTGGCGGCAACGTTGCTCGCCAGCGCCGCCGACGAGGCAGGCGATCGAACCAGATGCCGCCATGCTGCAAGGCCTGTGTCCGAAACACAGGCCGGTCTCGTCACTTTCGCAGCAGGCTCAACCATTCCGCACCGCTGCCATGATTTGCGGGTTTGAAGGCACCTGATTAACATCTGCCCGCGAGGGGACCTCATGCGGTACTTGGCTGCGATCTTGCTTGCGCTTGTTTCTGCCCCGGCATGGGCCAACGAACTCGACTCGCTTTTGCAGCAGGCCCAGGCGCTCGGCGCTCCCATGGCCGCGGTCCAGCGCGCCATTGCGATCTCGCGCCAGCCGATTTTTGCCAAGAAGGACGCACTCGCGGTCTTCGACATCTCACAGCCGTCGACGAACAAACGATTCTACCTTTTGGATTTCAAATCAGGTAAGGTCACCGCCCACTACGCCGCCCATGGAAGGGACAACGGGCCCAATGTAAAAGCCACGAAATTCAAAGGCTTCCAGACCGACCTTGACATGGTGCCACTGGGCCCCCTCAAGACCACTCATGCCGAAGTGATGGATCACTACAAGACGATCGTCGACCGCTACGACGGAACGGTCTATCGAAACATGATCGTGGTCGTGCTCGAGGGCGTTACCGCCTACAACAAGTACATCAACCAGACGCCGCCGTTCAAATGGATCATGCACCCGAACTGGTACACCACCGCCGCCTTTCGCGCCAAGAACAATGGCATGCTGGGGCGGAGCAACGGCTGCATCACCGTCGATCCGGTCGACAACAATCAGCTCATCACCCGGCTTCAGGATGGTGCTTTGGTATACGTGACGGTCGGCGATGCCCCGATCGAACAATACTTGTAGTAGTTCGCCCTTCTTCTCCCGCGCCAGCGCGAATCCAGACGCAGCGTGCCGAGACGGCGATAAATCCGCTGGGTCCCCGCTTTCACGGGGACGAGCGGGTGAGAGCAGCGGCGTCGATCGCGGTGAAATTTGCCCTAATGCGCGGCGTCCCAATTGTCGGCCGCATGCGCTTCCACCTGCAAGCGGCACCGACAGCGAGACCGCCGGAAGCGGCGCGTCTTCCATCACCTTCTTGATGACCGGCAGCGTCTTCTCGACTTCCGCCTCCGGCACCTCGAACACGAGCTCATCATGTACCTGCAGCAGCATCTGCGCCGATAGCTTCTTCGCCGCCAATGCGCCTTCCATGCGCACCATGGCGCGGCGGATGATGTCGGCGGCGCTGCCCTGCAGCCGCGCGTTCACCGCAGCGCGCTCGTTGAAGGAGCGCACCGAGGCGTTCGATGCATTGATCTCCGGATAGTGGCATTTGCGGCCGAAGATCGTGAGCACGTAGCCGTCCTTCTTGGCGGCTTTCTTCGCTTCATCGATGAAGTCGCGGATGCCGGGGAAGCGCTCGAAATACTTTCTGATGTAGGCGCCGGCCTCCTCACGGGCGATGCCCAATTGGTTGGCGAGGCCGAACGCGGAGATGCCGTAGACGATGCCGAAATTGATCGCCTTGGCGCGCCGGCGAATCTCGCCGGGCATATCCTTGACCGGCACGCCGAACATTTCCGAGGCGGTCATGGCGTGAATGTCGAGGCCTTCGCGGAAGGCCTTCTGCAACGGCTCGATGCCGGCGATCTCGGCGAGGAGCCGCAGCTCGATCTGCGAATAGTCCGCCGACACGAGCTTGAAGCCGGGCGAGGCGATGAACGCGCGGCGGATTTTCCGGCCGTCCTCGGTGCGAACCGGGATGTTCTGCAGGTTCGGATCGGACGACGACAGCCGTCCGGTCGTGGTCGCGGCGAGCGCGTAGCTGGTATGGACGCGGTGCGTCGACGGATTGACGAAGCCCGGCAGCGCGTCGGTGTAGGTCGATTTCAGCTTCGAGACTTGCCGCCAGTCGAGGATCTTCTGCGGCAGGACGTGGCCCTGCTCGGCAAGGTCCTCGAGTGCGCGCGCGCCGGTCGACCATTGGCCGGTCCGGGTCTTGGTGCCACCGGGCAGGCCGAGCTTGCCGAACAGGACGTCGCCGAGCTGCTTCGGGCTGCCGGGGTTGATGGCCTCGCCGGCGATCTCCTTGATCTCGGCTTCGAGGCCCGCGGCCTCTTGGGCGAATTCGCCGGACAGCCGCGACAGCACCTCGCGGTCGATCGAGATGCCGCGCCGCTCCATGCGCGCGAGCACAGAGACGAGCGGCCGCTCCAGCGTCTCGTAAACGTTGAGCACACGCTCGGCGGCAAGCCGCGGCTTGAGCACGCGCCAGAGCCGCAACGCGACGTCGGCCGCCTCGGCGGCGTAGTCGGTGGCGCGGTCGACGGCGACGCAATCGAAGGTGATCCGGGTCTTGCCGGCCTTGATCAGCTCGTTGAGATCGATTGCGGCGTGATCAAAATAGGTCTGGGCGAGCCCGCCCAGCCCGTGATCGGCGCGGCCGGCGTCGACCACGTAGGACATCAGCTGGGTGTCGTCGTAAGGAGCGATCTCGATGCCGCGGCGCGCGAAGACCTGCCAGTCGAACTTGAAATCCTCGCCGATCTTGAGCACGCCCGGGTCCGTGAGCAGCGGCTTGAGCGCCTCGAGCGCGTCGCCTTCGGGAATCTGATCGGGCACGACGTCGCCGCGGAACAGCGTGCCGTTGCCGCCCTCCCCGCCTTGGCGATGACCGAGCGGCACGTAGCACGCCTCATTCGGCCCGACCGCGAGCGCGAAACCGCACAGCTCGGCCTGCATCGGATCGAGACTCGCGGTCTGCGTGTCGATGGCGACAAAGCCGTTCTCGCGTGCGCGCTCGATCCAGGCTTGGAGCCGGTCGAGGCTGCGCACGGTCTCGTATCGCGTGCGGTCGAATTTTTCGCTGCGCGCCGCCGCAAGGCGCGCAGCCGCGAGCGCCTGCGGCGTCAGCGGACTTTCGGGTTCCTTGCCTTTCGCGCGGCCGGAGCGATCGGCCGGCGCCGGCGGCCGGTCGAACGGAAGCTGCGGCGCCGCGCCTGTGCCCTGACCGCGCGTGGCCCTGCCGCTTTCGCCATCCTCGCGCGAGGCGGGCGCGGGTATCGGCGCGGGACCTCCCGCCAGCCGCGGCTCGGGCGCGATCTCGGCGGGATCGACGCCGGAAAACTCGGCGACGCGCCGCGTCAACCCGTGGAACTCCATCGCCTTGAGGAAGGCGACGAGCCGCTTGTAGTCGGGCTCATGCACGGCGAGATCGCCGATCGGCACGTCGAGCACCACGTGATCGTCGAGGGTGACGAGCTTCTTCGACAGGCGCGCGTTTTCCGCGTTCTCGATCAGCGCCTGCCGGCGCTTCTCCTGCTTGATCTCGGCAACGCGCGCTAGCAGCGTCTCCAGGTCGCCGTATTCGCCGATGAGCTGCGCCGCGGTCTTAACGCCGATGCCCGGCACCCCCGGCACGTTGTCGGTCGAATCGCCGATCAGCGACTGCACCTCGATGACCTTTTCCGGCGGCACGCCGAATTTCTCCATCACTTCGGCGGGTCCGATCTTCTTGTCCTTCATGGTGTCGAACATGACGACACCGTCGGTAACGAGCTGCATCAGATCCTTGTCCGAGGAGACGATGGTGGCGGTGGCGCCCGCTTCGCAGGCCTGGCGCACATAGGTCGCGATCAAGTCGTCGGCTTCGAAACCGTCCTGCTCGAGGCAAGGCAGATCGAAAGCCTGCACCGCCTCGCGGATGAACTTGAACTGCGGCCGCAGGTCGTCCGGCGGATCGGGCCGGTGCGCCTTGTAGTCGGGATACATCTCCGTGCGGAACGTCTTCTCCGACTTGTCGAAGATCACGGCGAGATGCGTCGGCCGCTCGTCCGGCGAGAGGTCGCGCAGGAGCTTCCACAGCATGTTGCAGAAGCCGAACACGGCGTTGAGCTGGAGCCCGTCGGATTTGCGGTTGATTGGCGGTAATGCGTGATAGGCGCGGAAGATGTAGGACGAGCCGTCGACGAGAAAGACGTGATCGCCTTTCTTCACCGGCGCGGCGGCGGGCTGAGCTTTCTGTGCGGAGGGCATGATGGCCGGTAATATATGGATTTCACGCGGATTATCACTGTGAATATCGTGCAAACTTTGTCGCCGCTGCCCATCGACGTTGCACTGCCGGAACTGACCGCGGCGTTGCGCGCCAACAATACCGCCGTGCTGGTGGCGCCGCCCGGCGCCGGCAAGACGACACGGGTGCCGCTCGTGCTCGCCGACGAACCATGGGCGGAGCGACGCCGCATTCTCGTCCTCGAGCCGCGCCGGCTGGCCGCGCGTGCGGCGGCGGAGCGGATGGCGAAGACGCTCGGTGAGCGCGTCGGCGACACGGTCGGCTTGCGGGTGCGCTTCGGCTCGAAGGTGTCGCGGCGCACGCGGATCGAAATCGTCACCGAGGGCGTGTTCACGCGGCTCGTGCTCGACGAGGCGATGCTCGACGGGGTTGCCGCCGTCCTGTTCGACGAATTCCACGAGCGCTCGCTCGATGCCGATCTCGGCCTGGCGCTGGCGCGCGACGTGCAGCAGGGCCTGCGCGAGGATCTGCGGCTCCTCGTCATGTCGGCGACGATCGACGGAGCCCGCGTCGCCGCGCTCCTCGACCAGGCCCCGGTGATCGCCGCCGAAGGCCGCACCTTTCCAGTCGAGACCCGCTATGTCGGCCGCGATACGCGGCCGATCGAGCCGCAGATCGCCGACGCGATCGGCCGCGCAACGCGCGCTGAGCCTGGCTCGCTGCTCGCGTTCCTTCCCGGGGCGGCGGAGATCCGCCGCACCCAGGCGCTGCTCGAAGGCCGGCTCGAGCCGACATGCGATGTCGTTGCGCTCTACGGCGCCCTCGCCGGCGACGAGCAGGACCGCGCCATCGCCCCCGCCGCACGCGGCCGCCGCAAGGTTGTGCTCGCCACCTCGATTGCCGAGACCTCGATCACCATCGAAGGCGTGCGCATCGTCATCGACAGCGGGCTTGCCCGCGTGCCGCGCTACGAACCCGATGTCGGCGTGACGCGGCTTGAGACCGTGCGCGTGTCGCGCGCGGCGGCCGACCAGCGCCGCGGCCGCGCCGGCCGCACCGAGCCGGGCATCTCCTACCGGCTCTGGGACGAGCCGCAGACCGCGGCGCTCGAAGCCTATTCCCGCCCCGAAATCCTCTCCGCCGACCTTTCCGGTTTTGCGCTCAACCTCGCGGCATGGGGTGCAGCGCCCGAAAAGCTTGCCTTCCTCGATCCGCCGCCGCACCTGGCCCTTGCCGAGGCGAGGACGCTGCTCGTTGAACTCGGCGCCATCGACGCAGACGGCCGCATCACCGAGGAAGGGCGGAAACTGCGCCGGCTGCCGCTTCCGCCGCGGCTCGCCCGCATGGTGGTCGACGCTGCCGCCGAAGGCACCGCACTCCTTGCCGCCGAGATTGCCGTCCTGATCGGCGAACGCGGCCTCGGCGGGGACGACACCGATTTGACGCATCGCCTCGATGCCCTGCGCCGCGACCGCATGCCCCGCGCGCATGAGGCGCGCGCTATGGCGCAACGCTGGGCGGAGACTGCCGAAACGATGTCGTCTCCGCATACGCAGCGCAATCCCTCCCCCCTTGTGGGGCAGGGTGGGGTGGGGGGTCGAGAGGCGACGCGCGAAGGTCGACGGACGCGCATGCTTTCGGCTTCGTCGCCGAACCACCTCCCGACCCCCACCCCTAGCCCCTCCCCACAAGGGGGAGGGGAGCGCCAGGAGCTATCTGCCGGCGCTCTTCTCGCCCTCGCCTACCCCGAACGGATTGCGAAAAACCGCGGCGGCGGAGCCGGCGCGTTCCTCTTGGCCAACGGCCGCGGCGCGCAGGTCGATCCTGCGTCTCCGTTGGCTCGCACGCCATTTCTCGCCGTGGCCGAGCTTGCCGGCAGCGCCACCGCGGGCCGCATCCTGCTCGCCGCGCCGATCACACTTGCCGAGATCGAGGCGCGCTTCGCCGAACGCATCGACACGCGCAAGGAGATCGCCTTCGATCAAGCGACCGCGAGCCTGCGCGCGCGCCGCCACCGCCGGTTCGGCGCGCTTGTGCTGTCCGAGCAGCCGATGCCGGCAGCGGCGAACGCGGCCGCCGCGCGCGTCCTGGCCGAAGGTGTCGCGCGGCTCGGCGTCGACCGGCTGCCGTGGACCCAGGCCCTGCGGCAATGGCGCGACCGGGTCGCCTTTCTTCGCCGCGCCGAAGGCGCCGAGTGGCCGGATTTGTCGGATGCCGCGCTGGCCGCCGATGTCGACTGGCTTGCGGCGCTCTTTGACGGCAAGACCGCGCTGGCCGAGCTTCCCACCGACGAACTTGAAGCCGCACTCAAGTCGCGCCTGCCCTATCCCCTGCAACGCCGCCTTGACGCCGAGGCGCCCACCCATTTCGCGGCTCCGACCGGCACGCGGGTTCCGATCAATTACGATGCGGACGGCGGGCCGAAGGTAGCGGTCCGCGTCCAGGAGTTGTTCGGCGTCGACCGCCACCCGGCGATTGCTGGCGGCAAAGTCCCGCTGCTGATCGAACTCCTCTCGCCGGCGCACCGGCCGGTGCAGATGACGCGCGATCTGCCTGGCTTCTGGCGCGGCAGCTACGCCGCCGTGCGCGCGGAGATGCGCGGCCGCTACCCGAAGCATCCCTGGCCCGACAATCCGCTTGCCGCGGCGCCAACTCGGCGGGCAAAGCGGGCCAATAGGGAATAGCGATTGGCGGGTAGCGCGCGGAGGCAGACTCATTCGCCATTCGCTATTCGCCATTCGCCATGGGTGCCTATATTGGGATGCGACCCGCATTCGAGACCCTGCATGTTCCCTAAGCCGAAACCTCAGCTCAAGCCTAATACCTATGCCTACGAATCCGAACCGATGGTGAAGCCCACCGGCTTTCGCGAATATGATGCGCGCTGGCTGTTCGGCAGCGAGATCAACCTGATGGGCGTCGAGGCGCTCGGGCTTGGCCTCGGCACGCTAATCGGCGAGCTCGGCCGCAAACCCGAGCTGGTGACCGGCCACGATTTCCGCTCCTACTCGGCGTCGATCAAGATGGCTCTCGTCAACGGCCTGATCGCGTCAGGCTGCAAGGTGCACGACATCGGCCTCGCCGTGACCCCGATGGCCTATTTCGCGCAGTTCGCGCTCGATGTGCCGGGCGTCGCCATGGTCACCGCCTCGCACAACGACAACGGCTGGACCGGCGTGAAGATGGGCATCAACCGCCCGCTCACTTTCGGCCCGGACGAGATTGGCCGCCTCAAGGACATCGTGCTCAACGGCCGCTTCAGGATGAAGGATGGCGGCAGCTACCAGTTCGTGGAGAACATGCGCGCGCGCTACATCGCCGATCTCACCGACCGGCCGAAGGTCAAGCGCCGCCTCAAGGTCGTGTGCGCCTGTGGCAACGGCACCGCGGGCGCGTTCGCGCCCGAGGTCCTGCAAGAGGTCGGCTGCGAGGTGGTGCCGCTCGACTGCGAGCTCGACCACACCTTCCCCAAATACAATCCGAACACCGAAGACATGAAGATGCTGCACGCCATGCGCGACGCGGTGCTGGCGAACGGCGCCGATCTCGCGCTCGGCTTCGACGGCGACGGCGACCGCTGCGGCGTCGTCGACAACGAAGGCGAGGAGATCTTTGCCGACAAGGTCGGGGTCATGCTGGCGCGCTATATCTCGGCGGAGCACAAGAACGCGCGGTTCGTCGCCGACGTGAAGTCGACCGGGCTGTTCATGACCGATCCGGTGCTCATCAAGAACGGCGCCAAGACCGACTACTGGAAAACCGGCCATTCCTACATGAAGCGCCGGGTCAACGAGGTCGGCGCCATCGCCGGCTTCGAGAAATCCGGCCATTTCTTCTTCAACGAGCCGTTCGGCCGCGGCTATGACGACGGCCTCATCTTCGCGCTGGCGGTGTGCGACATGCTCGACCGCAATCCGGGAAAGAGCATGGCCGACCTCAAGAACGCGCTGCCGAAAACCTGGTCGTCGCCGTCCATGTCGCCGCACTGCGCTGACGAGGAGAAGTACCGCGTGGTCGACGCGGTGGTGAAGCACTTCGAGGACGAGAAGAAGAACGGCGGCAAGGTCGCCGGCCAGCCGATCCGCGATCTGGTGACGGTCAATGGCGTGCGCGTCACCGTCGACGACGGCACCTGGGGCCTGGTGCGCGCCTCCTCGAACAAGCCCGAACTCGTCGTCGTGGTCGAGAGCCCAGTTTCAGAGGTGCGCATGCGCGAGATGTTCGCTGCGGTCGATGCCGTGCTGCGCACCCACAAGGAGGTCGGGGAGTATAATCAGAAAATCTGAGGACGGACGACAGAGGACGGAGGACGGAGGACGGATATTGAGTGTGACAAACTGTCGTCTGTCGTCTGTCCTCCGTCCTCAGACTTCCTGATAAACGTCGATCTCCAGCGCGCCCGGGAGCATGGCGCGCCAGGCCTGCAGATAGGTCTGCAGGCGCATATCGCTCGCGATCGACTGGCGGTTGAGCTCGAAATGCTCGGGCGTCTCGTAGTCGATCACCTGGATGAACTTCGTCGGATCGTCGGCATTGCGCAAGAGCTTGAGCTGAGCATTGCCGAACAGCTGATAGAACGGCGCCGACGCGCGCATCATCGTCACGAGCTGATCCGGGTCCGCGCCCGGCAGGGTAAAGCGCAGGTGCAGCGTCCGCCGGACCGTTCCCTCGCCGTTGCTCATCGCCTCTGTCCTCGCTTACTGCCGCGGGCACGCGGCAGGCGCTTGCTGGGCTTTCCTGCTACTTGAAGGTTTCGCGAAAACCGTGCGCGGGGTAGACGCCGAGTATCCGCAGCGACTTCGGCCGCGAGACGAATTCCAGCTCCTCGAGCGCGAGCTCGAGTCCGCGTTCCTTCGGATGGCCCTGCACGTCGGCGTAGAACTGGGTGGCGGCGAAGCTGCCGTTCACCATGTAGCTTTCGAGCTTGGTCATGTTGACGCCATTGGTGGCGAAGCCGCCCAGCGCCTTGTAGAGCGCGGCCGGGATGTTGCGCACCTCGAACACGAACGTGGTGATCACGCGCCGTTCGTTGCGGCTCGCCCATTTCGGCTTGCGGGCGAGCACGATGAAGCGCGTGGTGTTGTGCTTCGCGTCGGCGACGTCCTTCTTGAGGATTTGCAGGCCGTAGATTTTCGCCGCCAGCGCCGTCGCCAGCGCCGCGCGGGTCACGTCGCCGGCCTCGGCCACCTCGCGCGCTGCGCCCGCGGTATCGGCGGCGACGACGGCCTTGATCCCGAGCGTCCGGATGATGTTGCGGCACTGCCCCAGCGCGTGCACGTGGCTCTCGGCGGTCCGGATCGTCTTCAGCGTCGCGCCCTTCGGCGCCATCAGCTGATGCTGCACCGGAAGGAACCATTCGGCCACGATATGCAGCCCCGATCGCGGCATCAGATGATGGATGTCCGCGACCCGGCCGGCCACCGAATTGTCGATCGGGATCATGGCGAGCGTGGCGCGTCCGCTGCGCACCGCAGCGAAGGCGTCCTCGAAGGTCGGGCACGGCAGCGGCTCGTAGGCTGGGTAGGCCTCCCGGCAGGCAAGGTCCGAGTTCGCGCCCGGTTCGCCCTGGAACGCGACCTTGCGCCGTTTGCTTGACCGCTTCGCCATGAAGACCCTTCAGATGTAGTCGGCGTACCAGTACGCCCAATGGGTTGGGCCAGCAACCTTCGATCAAAATCCGAGCTGCCGGGAGGCGAGCTCCTTCATGATCTCCTCGGCGCCGCCGCCGATCGCGTAGACCTTCACTTCGCGGTAGATCCTCTCGACCTTCACGCCGCGCATGAAGCCCGAACCGCCGAAGATCTGCACCGCTTCCGCGGCGCAGAAAGCCAGCGTCTGGGTCGCCTGGTTCTTGAGCAGGCTGATATCCGCGACCGGATTGAGATTCTGATCCATCTGCCAGGCGACATTTTCGAGGAACGCTTGCGAGGCGGCGATCCGCTGGCGCATGTCGACCAGCTTGTGGCGGATGACCTGGTGCTGGATCAGCGGCTTGCCGAAGGTATGGCGGAGCCTGGCGTGCGCGAGCGCCTCCTCGTAGGCGACCGCGGCAAAGCCGATGGCGGAGGCGGCAAGGCCGAGCCGTTCGTCGTTGAACGTCATGGCGATACCGCCGAATGCCGCGCCCTCCGTACCGATCAGATGCGCGACCGGCACCCGGCAATTGTCGAATTGCAGCATCGCCGTGTCGGAGGCCCACCATCCCATCTTGCGCAGCGGCGTTCGCGACAGGCCGGGCGTCGTGCCCTCGACCAGGAGCAGAGAAATGCCGCTGCGGCCGGCGCCGCCGGTGCGCACGGCAACCGTCAGATAGTCGGCGCGCATGCCGGAGGTGATGAAGGCCTTTTCCCCGTCGACGACGAAGTCATCGCCGTCCCGGCGCGCGCTCGTGCGCAGATTGGCCACGTCCGATCCCGCGCCCGGCTCGGTCACGGCAAGCGCCGCAATCTTTTCGCCGGCCAGCACCGACGGAACGACTTTATGCTTCAGCGCCTCCGAACCGAACTTGATGATCGCCGGGAGGCCGATCGTATGACTCATCAGCGACGCGCACACGCCACCCGAACCGCAGCGCGCCAGCTCCTGGCTGAGGATGATCGAAAAGAACCGGTCGGCGGGAACCCCGCCCAGTTCCTCGGGGTAGTTGAGCTGCAGCAAGCCCATCTGGGCGGCCTTGCGGTAAAGCTCGCGCGGAAAGGTTCCCGCCTCGTCCCATTCATCCACATGTGGTTCGATCTCCGTGCGTACAAAGCGGCGGACCTGGTCGCGGAACGCCTCATGTGCGGAGTCGTAAAAGGGCGAATGCAGTATCATCCTTCCCTCCCCGTTCGGTCCCTGGATCGGACTCTTGCCTGACTGGGCCGCTGAGGATAGTGGGGAGCACGAGGGGCACGCCATGCAGTATCGTTCGGTGTTCCGGCCAGGCGCGTTCGACGGCCAGCGCATCATCGTCACCGGCGGAGGCAGCGGCATCGGGCGCTGCACCGCCCACGAACTGGCCTCGTTGGGAGCGTTCGTGGCGCTGGTCGGCCGCAACCACGAGAAGCTCAGCGCCGTCGCCGCGGAAATCAGCGCGGCTGGATACCGGCCGCCGACGCTTCACGTCTGCGACATCCGCGAGGAGAAGCAGGTCAACGCGACCATCGCCGGCGTGCTCAGCGCGGGCGCGCCGGTCCACGGCCTCGTCAACAATGCCGGCGGCCAGTTCATGGCGCCGCTCAAGGACATCTCGCTCAACGGCTGGGAAGCGGTGGTGAAGACCAACCTCACCGGCGGCTTCCTCATGGCGCGCGAGTGCTACCGCGCCTCGATGGAGGCGCACGGCGGCGCGATCGTCAACATCATCGCCGATATGTGGCATTCGATGCCGGGCATGGGCCATTCCGGCGCCGCGCGCGCGGGAATGCTCAACCTCACGCAGACCGCCGCGGTCGAATGGGCGTCGTCGGGCGTGCGTGTGAACGCGGTGGCGCCCGGCTGGATCGCTTCCTCGGGATTGACCAAATATCCGGAATCGGCCCGCCCCCGGATCAAAGAGCTCGCGCGCCACGTGCCGCTGAAACGCTTCGGCACCGAATCGGAAGTTTCCGCGGCGATCGTGTTTCTGATGTCGGAGGCGGCCGCGTTCATATCGGGCGCCTGTCTGCGCGTTGACGGCGCCGTGCCGAACACGCGTCCCGACCTCGACATTCCGGACCATGACCGCTCACGCGCCTATCATGGTTTCCCGCTCGAAACGCAGATCGACTTCCTTTAGGCCGTGGACCTCGCCGACACTCCGACATCGGTACAATCCATGAAGGACGCGCTCTTGGCGGCAGCCCGCGCACTGGATGGAGGGCGTTGGGAGGAAGCTCGCGAACAGCTCCGCTCCGCGCCGCTGGTGCGCTGCGATCTTTCCCAACGCCTTGTCGCCGCGGCGCTGTGGAAGCGCATCCTGGTCAGTTCTCAGAACAGCATTCCAGCTGGAGAAGGCGGCGAGACGGCCCTCCTGGCGCTCAACGAATTCAGGGCTGCAGCGCGGAATGCCGCTTATGTATGGAGGATGTATCAAGCGATTCCCGTCCTCATTGAGCGGATTGGCGCGCCTGATGCGGCCGCCATCGTGGCCACGACAGCGTGGGATCGGATCCTTGGATCGCATCCCGCCGTTTTCAGCTCCGTGTTCGAAGTGTTCTACCAGGCCGGCGGCCGACGCTGCATCGACGCCTGGGAGCAATTCCTGGCCGAACAGAAGAATTACGCTCCCAGCTACTGGCACTTCGTGCTGCTGATGAAATGCTTCGTAACGGCCAAGCATGCCGACTTTGCGGCGATGGCGATCCGCTCGCTGCGCCGCGTGCAGCGTGAAGACCTTACGCCCTTGCTAGCGGTTTATCTGCAGCAGATGCAGCAAGCGCCGGTGGCGGAGATTGCCGCCGCAGCGCGCGCGCTGACGGTGGCGAACCAGCGCGCGCGCGTCGCCGAGTACGTCATCGACATGGGCTATGCGGCCGAAGAGCTGCCGGTCATCGTCACAGCGTTTGCCGCGCTGGTGGGAGACTCGGACGCCGACAAGGCTGCGCTCGCCCTTATGCAGGCGCGGCTAGCCAACGCCGAACGCCGGTGGCGTGACACGCTCGAATTGGCGGAGCGTGCCCGCGCCGAGCCACGCCATCGCCAGGCCGCCGATCTGCTGCGCGCCCATGCCTTGGCCGGCATGAACGAGGCAGAGCGCGCCATCACCGTGCTCGACGAGATCGTCGCCGAGCCGGAAACCGCGCATTTCCAGCGCGCCCGGGCGACATTCATCCGGGTGACCGCCGAACTCGCGAGGCGCGGGCTGCCCGCTCTCCAGGAGCGTCCCCGCAAGGCGTTTCCGGCCACTCCCGGCCGCCCGCTGGCGCAGTCCCTGCGGGTTGGCCGCAAGCTGCGCTGGATCGAGCGCCTCGCCATCAAGTCGTACCTCGACAATGGCTGGCGCTTCCAACTCTATGCCTATGACGATCCCGACAACGTCCCCGACGGATGTGAGGTCCTCGACGCCGCGGCGATCATCCCGGCGAAGGACGTGTTCCGCGAAGGTGCCGGCAGCGGCTCGCATGCGGGTTCGCTCGGCGCGTTCCCCGATCTGTTCCGCTACCAGCTCCTTTACAAGCGCGGTGGCATGTGGACTGACACCGACGTGATCAATCTCAGAAAATTCGACCCCGACGGGCAAAGATTCATCGCGACGGAAATAACCGACGCCGGAATCGTCTCCTTGAACGGCGCGATGATGGCGGCACCAGCGGGCGACGCTTTGATGGCCCGCGCCTACCAGCGCGCATGCGTGCTGCTCGCGGCGAACGACAGGATGTTCTTCACGCGGATCGGGCCGTATCTCCTGGCCGAGCTTGTCATCGAGATGGGAGTCGACGGGATCGAGCTCATGCCGCCGGGTTTCCTGAGCCCGGTCTCCTGGATGAACACCGCTTCCCTGCTCCAGCCCTTCGAGCGGATGATGGCGCGCGAGGACATGCGTCACGCCGTCAATCTACACGTCTAACCGAAATGTGGCGCACGCTTGGGCTCGGCCTCGACCGGCCGCCCGAGCCGGACACTTTCATCGGCCGGCTCTATGCCCATCACTTTGGCGAGGAAAACGCGATGCAGGAAGCAGTCAACGCATGACGGCGTCCGCTCGTCAGGCGCCGCCACGCGCAGCCGCGATCGGCGCGCCGGTGCTCGATCGAATTGGCGGAACCTGACTCACAGGTCAGAAACTCACTTATTCGTCATTTGAGCATTTCGGCTGGATTGTTTAGAGCGATTCCAATACCTTCTCGCCGCAACTTTAAGGCTTTCGGCGCATTGCGCGCCGATCGCTGTTCGGTAGCCAAGCTTCAACAGTCCGATCTCTTTGCAAACATTTCCGCAGCGGGCCGTAAGCCACGCCGCACATCGGGAGGACGACAATGACAGTGATGACACGAAGGATGCTGGGCGCGGGCGTCGTTGCCCTTGTTTTCGCCGCCTCGATCGCCGCAGCGCAGACGCCTTTGCGCGTACGCGGTACGATCGAAAGCGTCGACGGGCAAACCCTCGCCGTCAAGGCGCGCGACGGCGCCATGATGAAGGTGAAGCTCGCCGATTCCCCGCGCGTCCTCACCCTCAACAAGATGACGCTCGCCGACGTCAAACAAGGCACCTTCGTTGGCATCACGGCCATGCCGCAGCCCGACGGCAGCCAGAAGGCGGTGGAAATCCACATCTTCCCCGAGCCGATGCGCGGCACCGGCGAAGGCCACTACCCGTGGGACCTCGTGCCGAACAGCACGATGACCAACGCCAACGTCGAGAGCACGGTCGTCAGCAACGACGGCCAGGAGCTCGTCATGAAATACAAGGACGGCGAGAAGAAGGTCGTCGTGCCGCCTAATACGGCGGTCGTCATGTTTGCCCCGGCAACCGTCGCCGACATCAAGGCGGGACAGAAATTCTTCGTGCCGAATGCGAAGAAAATGGACGACGGCACGCTGGAGACGCCGGTCATTATCGTCGGAAGCAACGGTGTCGATCCGCCGATGTGAGGCCTGCCGCAGCAGGCAGAACTCGCGAAAATGAGTGGAGTGACGAGCGAGGACGGCGGGCGCGGGTTGCCATCGCGCCGCGTGCTTCGCCGATAGGCAGAGAGGAGTGGAACAATGACAGTGTCGATCATTCGCAAGGGCGCCATCCTGGCCGCATGCCTGACGGCGCTCGGGACCTGGACGGTCGCGGCGGAGGCAGCATCGCAATCCATCAAGGTGGCGCTTAGCGGGACACAACAGGTGCCGCCAGTGCAGACTACCGCCACCGGAACGGCCGACCTCACCTACGATCCGGCGACACGCGTGCTGACCTGGAACCTTAACTACAGTGGGCTCTCGGGACCGGCCACCATGGTCCATTTCCACGGCCCGGCGGACGCGGGCAAGAACGGCCCGCCGGTGATCTGGCTCAGCCCCAAGGGCAGCCCGGTCCAGGTGCCGGTAAAGGGCGAGGCCACACTGACCCCTGAGCAGGCGCAGCAGTTTTCCGCCGGCGAGTGGTACATCAACGTCCACACGCAGGATCACCAGGCCGGCGAAATCCGCGGCCAGGTGACGCCGCCGAAGAGCTGATCGCGGCACGCCGTTCGAACACGGCGGCTGCAGCGCCAGCGCTGCGGCCGCCGCGAAGGCTGCGTTCAATTCGCTCGTTCCGGCCGCGCGGATTTCCCTTCGCCTGTCTGGATGGTGAAGCGACGCTCCTTCCTTAGTGGGAAGGCCTTGATTGGCAAGATGCCTTGGCACTTTGGCTCGATGGCGCACGCGCGCCGATTGCGCCCGCGGCGAGCGAATAGTATCGTTGGTCGCGTTCTTTACCGCCAGCAATGCGAGCAGTGAACCTGTGCGGCTTTTTCTCGCGCTCGTTCTAGGTTTGCTGGCGGCCGCTGCGAACGGGGGCGGCGCGGCGAACGCACAGATATCCGACGGCGTCGTTCGCATCGGCGTTCTCAACGATCAGTCGAGCCTCTATGCCGACCTGGGCGGCCCCGGCTCGGTCGTTGCCGCGCGCATGGCGGTCGAGGATGCCGGCGGCACCGTGCTCGGCAAGCCGGTCGATATCGTGGTCGCCGACCATCAGAACAAGGCCGATATCGGCGCCGCGATCGCGCGCCAATGGTTCGATGCCGATCAGGTCGACATGGCCGTCGGGTTCGACAACTCATCAGTTGCGCTCGCGGTCGAGCAGATTGCGGCGCAGAAGAACCGCATCGCCATCGCCGGCGCGGTCGGGACCACAGCGTTCACCGGAAAGAACTGCACGCCCAACGAAGCCGCGTGGCTCTACGATTCGCACGCGCTCACCGCGACGCTTGCGCGCTCGGTGGTCGGGCGGGGCCAGGACACCTGGTTCTTCATCACCGTCGATTACGCGTTTGGCCACTCGCTTGAGGCCGACGCCGCGAGCGCCGTGCTTGCCAGCGGCGGCAAGGTGCTGGGCAGTGTGCGCCATCCGCTCAATACCGCGGATTTCAGCTCCTACCTGCTGCAGGCGCAGGCATCCGGCGCCAAGGTCGTGGCGCTGGCCAACGGCGGCGGCGACATGATCAACGCCACCAAGCAGGCCAACGAATTCGGGCTGACCCGTTCGGGCCAGACGGTCGTGTCGCTTCTCGTCTTTATCACCGACATCCACAGCGTGGGGCTCAAGGCGGCGCAGGGACTTACCTTCGTCACGGCGTTCTACTGGGACCGCGACGAGGCGAGCCGGGCGTGGTCGAAGCGCTTTTTCGAGCGGCACAAGCGCATGCCGACGATGGCGCAGGTGGCGGTCTATTCCGCCATCCGCCACTATCTACGTTCGGTCGAGGCGGCGGGCACCGATGAGGCGAAAGCGGTCATGACCAAGATGCGCGAGATTCCGGTGAACGACTTCTATGCCAAGAACGGCACGGTGCGCGCTGACGGCCGGCTCCTGCACGACATGTATTTCGTCGAGGTCAAGACGCCGGCGCAGTCGACCGGCGCCTGGGACTATTACAACGTCCTGGCGACGATCCCCGGCGATCAGGCGTTTCTCCCGCTGGAGGAAGGCGGTTGCCCGCTGGTCAAGCAGCGCTAGACCTTCGCGCCTTCGCGGGTAGTTCAGCTCCTGAAGGCCTGCCGCGCCAGAAGCTTCCAGCGGCCGTCCTGCTTGACCCACACCTGCAACACGCCGATTTTGGCGGACCCGGCTTTTCCCCCGTCCTCGTAGTCGACGGCGGCCATGTGCCGCACGATTGCGTTGTTGCCGGCGATCACGGTCGACGGCTCGCTCAGGACAATCGATTTGTAGATCGTCTGCTTGTTGATGATCACGTCGACGAATTGCGCCTTGGTCTGGATCACCCCGCTGGAATGGCCGTAGCTCAACTGATCGGCCACCAATTCCTCCAACCGGCCGCGATCGGCATCGAGCATCGCCTTGGTCAAGGCCTCGACGGCGTGAAGCACCGCCGCCTCTTCGTTCGATTGGGCTGAAAGGCGGGAGGCTTGCAGCAGGCTTGGCGCCGCCAGCGCCAGCGTCGCGGCAAAGGTTACAAAACGGCGCGTGACCCTCATCGCTTTCCTCCTCGGTTTCGCAGTGCGATTGGTCGTCGCAACAGGCGCGGCCAAGCGGCTCAGCACTTGCGGAAATAGCGGTAAATGCTGGGAGCCTGCAGCCATAGCATCTGATCGCTCAGCCCGCCATGCTGGCTGATCCACAGGCGGATGTCGGATGGATAGGCGCTCCACAGCTCCTGCGTGGCGAACCCGGCGGTGGCCCAATGGAATCCGAGGTAGCCGCCCGGCGCTACGCAGATATGCTGGCGGGGAATGTAGCCGATGAGCACGGTACACGCGGATACGCACGGGCCAACGATGCGGACGTCCACTTGGCGTGCGGCAAATAGCGCCCATTGTGTTTGATAGGCGCTTAGAAGGCCGCCGTGATTGTCTGAAACGTCGACGATCTCCGCGCGCGCGACTGACACGCCAAGGGACAGAATTGCGGCCAATAGCAATTGCCGAACTTTCATAGCCTCCTCCGTTCAGTTCGACCCGGTCATTGCAAAACGCTTCCATCTTTCATTGCCGGCCTTGTTGCATCCCGCGGTCGCCCCTCCAGCATGACGCGGGCCCTCGCCAAATCCTCCGGCGTATCGACGCCGAGCGGGACGCCGCCGACGATCGCCACGTCGATGCGCATGCCGGCCTCGAGCGCACGCAACTGCTCGAGTTTCTCGCGCTGCTCCAGCGGCGACGGCGGCAGCGCTACGAAGCGCTCGAGCGCGGCCCGGCGGAAGGCATAGAGGCCGATGTGGTGGTAGAGCGGCCCATCGCCGAATGGCGCGGTAGCCCGCGTAAAATAGAGCGCGCGCAGCCGCAAGGGCGCGACCGGAGTGCCCACAACTTTGACAACGTTGGGGTCGTCGCGCTCCTCGGCGCGCTCGATCTCGGCGGCGAGCGTCGCGATGTCGACGGCCGCGTCGGCGAGCG
This sequence comes from uncultured Alphaproteobacteria bacterium, assembly GCA_963833665.1. GTDB lineage: Bacteria > Pseudomonadota > Alphaproteobacteria > Rhizobiales > Xanthobacteraceae > BOG-931. The sequence goes on from CAWHZA010000067.1 coordinate 84,140, forward strand.
GCGCCAGCGCGGCCGCGATATCGGCGGAGCCGATCGTCGGCAGGTCGGCTTGCAGATTGACGATGATCTCGGCGCTGCCCCCTGGGTCGACCTTGCCGAGCGCCTCGAAGATCCGGTCCGAGCCGGAGGCGTGGTCGGAACGGGTCATGACGGCGCGGCCGCTCGCTTTCTGCACCGCCGCTTCGACCTCGCGTGAATCGGTCGCGACCACGACCGGGCCGACGGCGGCAGCCTCGGCGCGGCGCAGCACATGCGCGATCATCGGCTCTCCGGCGATGTCGGCGAGCGGCTTGCCCGGCAGGCGGGTCGCAGCCATGCGGGCGGGAATGAGGACGAGAACGTTGCCCATGTTTCGACAGCCCCGCCCGGTTATACGGGTTGCATGGCGCGCGGCAAACCGGCTATTTCTGCGCCGCCCTCCTTCTCCCGCTGCGGAGCCATCCAGCGATGAATTCGTTTGAAATCAACAAGATTTCTCGGCGCTCTGCTGGGGACCTGCCTCGCGCTGCTTGCCGTCCATATCGCGGCCGGAGCGATCTTTACCCCGCCGGTGCCGGCAAAGCCGGGCTATGAGATCGCGGTGAAGGAATCTGCGCCGGAGCAAGCCCAGGGCAAGGAAGCGACGGCCGAACAGCCGATCGAGGCTCTCTTGGCCACCGCCTCCGTCGAGCGCGGGACGCAGATCGTCAAGCAGTGCCAGATCTGCCACAACCTCGGGAAGGGACAAGGACCCAAGGTCGGCCCCGATCTCTACGACATCGTCGGCCGCGAGCGCGCGTCGCAGGCGGGGTTCAACTACTCGGCGGCCATGAAGGCCAAGAGCGGCACATGGACGGTCGATGATCTCAACAAGTTTCTCACCAAGCCGAGCGCCTATATTCCCGGTACCCTGATGACCTTTGCCGGCCTGACACGCGAGAATCAGCGCGCCGATTTGATCGCCTTCCTCAACACGCTGTCCGATCATCCGAAGCCGCTGCCGACGGCGCAGGGCGGCCAAGCCGCCCCAGCCGCGGCTGAAGGCAGCCCCGCGAAGGCGCCGGCTGAGCCAAGCACGAAAGCTGAGCCGAGCACGAAATAGATGGTTCACCAAACAGCCGCGGGCCGCTCGGCCGAGTCTGAGCGGTCCGTTCGCATTTCGCGGCGGAGATTGCGCGCGGGCCGCACGCGGATGTGAAGTGCGTTTCGTCGCGGCGGCCGCCAGCGCGCTGGCGCTACGTCGAAAAAGCACATAATCCAAGGACTTGACGAACCGCACTACTTTAGCACCGAGCAAGCGTCATTGGAGAACCACGTGAATCGGCGATCCCTGCTCACGTCCGCACTATTCGCGCTCGCGGCGCGGCGGATTCCCTTCCCCGCTTGGGCCGGTGCCGCGATGGCACAGGAGCAAGCAACCAAGCCATCGTGGCGGCACGGCGTGTCGCTGTTTGGCGACCTGAAGTATCCGTTCGGCTTCAAGCAGTTCGACTACGTCAACGCCAATGCCCCGAAGGGCGGCACGGCGCGGCAGATCGCCATCGGCACCTACGACAATTTCAATTCCGTGGTCTCGGGCGTCAAAGGCGCAATCGCATCAAGCGTTGCGCTCATCTACGACACACTGATGACGCCGGCGCTTGACGAGGTGTCAACCGAGTACGGGCTCATCGCCGAAGCGGTCAGCTATCCCGATGATTTCTCCTCCGCCACCTATCGACTGCGGGCGGAAGCGAAATGGCATGACGGCAAGCCAATTACGCCGGAGGACGTGATTTTCTCCTTCGCGGCCTTCAAGGAGCACAGTCCGCAGTTCTCCGCCTATTATCGCCACGTGACCAAGGTGGAGAAGACCGCGGATCGCGAGATCATCTTCATCTTCGACGGGCCCGGCAACCGCGAGCTGCCGCAGATCGTCGGCCAGATGACGGTGCTGCCCGAGCATTGGTGGAAGGGCTCCGATGCGAACGGCAACAAACGCAATATCGGAGCAACAACTCTCGAGCCGCCGCTTGGCAGCAGCGCCTACCAAATCAAGGATTTCTCGCCCGGCCGCACCATCGTCTACGAACGCGTCAAGGACTATTGGGGCGCGAACCTGAACGTCAATGTCGGCCGCGAGAACTTCGACGAGCTGCGCTACGAATATTTCCGCGATACGACGGTCGCGCTTGAGGCGTTCAAGGGCGACGCAGTGGATTGGCGCACGGAAAACAGCGCCAAGAACTGGGCCACCGCCTATGACTTCCCGGCGGTCAAGGACGGGCGCGTGATCCTCGAAGAGTTTCCGATCCGAAACGTCGGCACGATGCAGGCCTTCGTCTTCAACATCCGCCGCGCCCAGTTCAAGGATCCGCGCGTGCGCCGCGCCTTCAATCTGGCATTCGATTTCGAGGAGATGAACAAGCAGATCTTCTTCGGTCAATACAAGCGCATCGCCAGCTACTTCGAAGGCACTGAACTTGCCGCCCGCGGCCTGCCGGAAGGCCGCGAGCTCGAGATTCTGCAAAAGGTGCGCGACAAGGTGCCGCCCGAGATTTTCACCACCGCCTATTCCAATCCGATCGGCGGCAATCCAGAGGCGGTGCGGCAGAATCTGCGCCAGGCGGTGCGGCTGCTGAAAGAGGCGGGCTACGAGGTCCGCAACGACCAGCTCGTCAACGGCAAGACCGGCGAGCCGTACACGGTCGAATTCCTCGCCGAGGATCCGAATTTCGAGCGCGTGTTTTTGTTCTACAAGCCCTCGCTCGATCGGCTCGGCATTGGCGTGACGGTGCGCACCGTCGACGAGGCGCAATACGAGAACCGGCTGCGCGGCTGGGATTTCGACATCATCACCAACACCTGGCAAGAGTCGCTGTCCCCCGGCAACGAGCAGCGCGGCTCTTGGGGCTCGCAGGCCGCCGATCAGCCCGGCTCAGCCAACCTCATCGGCATCAAGAATCCGGCGGTCGATGCCATGATCGACGAGGTGATCTTCGCCAAGAGCCACGCCGACCTCGTTGCCGCCACCAAGGCCCTCGACCGCGTGCTGTTGTGGAACCACTACGTCGTGCCGCAATGGACCTATGGCAAACAGCGCACCGCCCGCTGGGACCGTTTCGCCCACCCCGATCCGCTGCCACAATACGGCGCTTCCGCCTTCCCCAGCGTCTGGTGGTGGGATGCCCAGAAGGCGGCAAAGACGGGCGGCCGGTCGTGAAGGCCGCGCGCACTTGGCCGGCGACTGCCGGAAGGTCCGGCGAGCGGATGTGCGCCCGCGCGCGCAAAGTCAAAGGGCGCGCAGCAACGGCCGCACCTCAATGAGCAAGCTCACTCGCCGACGCGCCCTTGTCCTCACCGGCGGCGTTGCCATAGCCGCGGCGCACCGCGGCATGTTCTCCGCCCATGCCGACGAGGAGATCGAATCGCACGGCCTCTCGGCGTTCGGCGATCTCACCTATGAGCCCGACTTCCAGCATTTCCGCTACGTCGAACCCAACGCGCCGAAAGGCGGCACCTTCTCGCAGATCGGCCCGAACCGGCAGTACAATCAGAATTTCCTCACCTTCAACTCGCTCAACAGCTACATCCTGCGGGGCGACGCGGCGCAGGGGATGGAGTTCACCTTCGCTACCCTCATGGTGCGTGCCGGCGACGAGGCGGATGCCATTTATGGCCTTGCCGCCGAAAAAGTCCGGCGCTCGGGGGACGGCCTCACCTATCGCTTCTTCCTGCGGCCGCAGACCAAATTTCACGACGGCACCAGGCTCACCGCGCACGACGTCGCCTTCTCGCTCAATACGCTCAAGGACAAGGGGCACCCGCTCATCACCCAATCGCTGCGCGACTTCCTCGGCGCCGAAGCGGCCGACGACGTGACCGTGGTCGGGCGTTTTGCGCCGAAACGCGCCCGCGACGTGCCGCTGTTCGTCGCCGGCCTGCCGATCTTCTCGCGCGCCTACTACGCGGCAAAGCCGTTCGATGAAACGACGCTCGAGGTGCCGCTCGGCTCGGGGCCCTACAAGGTCGGACGCTTCGAGCCCGGGAGGTTCATCGAATACCAGCGCGTCAAGGACTGGTGGGGCGCCGAGCTGCCGGTCGCCCGCGGCCAGAACAATTTCGACGTGGTGCGCTTCGAGTACTACCGGGACCGCGAGGTCGGCTTCGAGGGCTTCTCCGCCAAGAACTACCTCTTTCGCGAGGAGTTCACCTCGCGCACGTGGGCGACGCGCTACGATTTCCCGGCGGTGAAGAACGGCCGCGTCAAGCGCGACGTGCTGCCCGACGACACGCCGTCGGGCGCGCAGGGCTGGTTCATCAACACGCGGCGCGCCAAGTTTGCCGATCCCCGGCTGCGCGAAGCGCTGTGCAACGCGTTTGACTTCGAATGGACGAACAAGACCATCATGTACGGTTCTTACGACCGCACCGCGTCGGTGTTTCAAAACTCCGACATGATGGCGCAAGGCCGACCCAGCGCCGAGGAACTGGCGCTGCTCGAGCCGTTCCGCGGCCGCCTTCCCGATGAGGTCTTTGGCGATCCCTATGTGCCGCCGGTTTCCGACGGCTCCGGCCAGGACCGCGGGCTGCTGCGCAAGGCCTCCCAGCTCCTGCAGGATGCCGGCTGCGTCATCAAGGGCGGCAAGCGCGTATTGCCGAATGGTGAGCGCATCAGCATCGAATTCCTGATCGACGAGCCGACGTTCGAGCCGCACCACATGCCGTTCATCAAGAACCTGGCGACGCTCGGGATCGAGGCGTCGCTGCGTATCGTCGATCCCGTCCAATATCGCGCCCGGCGCGACGGCTTCGACTTCGACATCACCGTCGACCGGTTCAGCTTTTCCTCGACCCCCGGCGACTCGCTGCGCTCGTATTTTTCCTCGCAGGCGGCGGCGCTCAAGGGCTCGAACAACCTTGCCGGCATGGCGGACCCGGCAATCGATGCGCTCATCGACGCGATCATCGCCGCCGAACTCGAGGCCCGGCCTCGTCACCGCTTGCCGCGCCCTCGACCGCGTGATCCGCACTGGCCGGTACTGGATACCGCACTGGTACAAGCCGTCGCACTGGATCGCCTATTGGGACGTTTTCGGACGGCCCACTGCCCAGCCCCGCTTCGCCCGGGGCATCCCGGAAATCTGGTGGCACGACACGGACAAGGCGGCAAAGATCGAGCGGTCGGGTTCGAATGCCCAGGGTATCGGGAACCATGAACCGACCCCTCGTGGCTTCCAACGCCCTTTCCCGGAAAATGCGAGCGTTTCCAGGGCGACGTGACGGCGTCATGTGTGTACATTACCTCCCAACCCCACCCCGGGCACTGTCCTCCGCGGCCGGGTAAGTGATGGAGCCCCATGGCCGCCTATATCATCCGCCGCATCCTGTTCATGATCCCCACGATCTTCGGGATCATGCTGGTGTCGTTCGTGGTGGTTCAGTTCGCGCCTGGCGGCCCGGTCGAACGCGTGATCGCGCAACTCTCCGGCAGCGATACCGGCGCCACCTCGCGCGTTTCCGGCTCGCCGAGCGGCGATTTCTCCGCGCGCGGCGGTGCGCTGCAGAGCGGCGCCCAGCTCGAGGTCAGTTCAAAATATCGCGGCGCGCAAGGGCTCGATCCGCAGTTCATCAAGAGCCTGGAGAAGCAGTTCGGCTTCGACAAGCCGGCCTACGAGCGCTTCTTCATCATGCTCGCGAACTATATCCGCTTCGATTTCGGCAAGAGCTATTTCCGCGACGTCAGCGTCCTGCACCTGATCCGGGAGAAGCTGCCGGTGTCGATATCGCTCGGCATCTGGATGACGCTCCTGAGCTACCTGATCTCGATCCCGCTCGGCATCCGCAAGGCAGTGCGCGCGGGCTCGCAGTTCGACATCTGGACCTCGAGCATCATCATCATCGGCTACGCGATACCGGGATTCCTGTTCGCGATCCTGCTCATCGTGCTGTTCGCCGGCGGGTCGTTCCTGCAGATCTTTCCGCTGCGCGGGCTGACATCGGACGGCTGGTCGCAATTTCCCTGGTGGCTGAAGATCCTCGACTATTTCTGGCATCTGACGCTGCCCATCGTCTCCATGGGGCTCGCGGCGTTCGCCACCATGACGCTGCTCACCAAGAACTCGTTCCTCGAGGAGCTGCGCAAACAGTACGTGCTCACCGCGCGCGCCAAGGGCTGCAGCGAGCGGCAGGTGCTCTACGGTCACATCTTCCGCAACGCCATGCTGCTGGTGATCGCCGGATTTCCCGGCGCGTTCGTCAGCGCCTTCTTCGCCGGCTCGCTGTTGATCGAGACCATATTCTCGCTCGACGGCCTTGGGCTGTTGAGCTTCGAGAGCGTGCTCAATCGCGACTATCCCGTGGTGTTCGCCAATCTCTATATCTTCGCACTCGTCGGCCTCATCGTGAACCTGATCTCCGACCTCACCTATACCTGGATCGATCCGCGCATCGATTTCGAGACGCGGGAGGTGTGAGGTGGACGAGAAGACCCGCGCCGAGCAGGGCATCGAAGCCGACGTGGACCGCCCCGCCGCGTGGGCCCCAAAGTTCGTGCCCGACGTCGAGCCAACCGGCCCGCTCGGTGTTGTCGGCCCGCCGCGGCTGTTCGAGCTGTCGCCGCTCAACGTCCGCCGCTGGCAGAATTTCAAGGCCAACCGGCGCGGCTTCTGGTCGTTGTGGATCTTTCTGGTCCTGTTCGTGATCTCCCTGTTCGCCGAGTTCATCGCCAACGACAAGCCGCTCTACCTGCGCTACGACGGCAAGTCCTATTTCCCGATCCTCTTTCTCTATCCGGAAACTACGTTCGGCGGCGATTTCGAGACCGCCGCGGACTACCGCGATCCATATCTGCAGAAGCTGATTGCCGAGAAGGGCGGCATGATGATCTGGCCGCCGATCCGCTACTCCTACTCCACCCACAATCTCGATCTGCCGACGCCGGCGCCGTCGCAGCCGACCTGGATGCTGAGCGAAGCGCAATGCAAGGCGGTGGTCGAGCGCAAGGGGCTCAATAGCTGCGGCGACCTCGAATACAACTGGCTCGGTACCGACGATCAGGGCCGCGACGTGCTGGCGCGCCTGATCTACGGCTTTCGCCTCTCGGTGCTGTTCGGGCTGACGCTGACCATCATCTCCTCGGTGATCGGCGTCGCCGCCGGCGCCGTGCAGGGCTTCTTCGGCGGCTGGACCGACCTGCTGTTCCAGCGCTTCATCGAGATCTGGACATCGGTGCCGGAACTTTACCTGCTCCTGATCATCTCCTCGGTGCTGGCACCCGGCTTCTTCGTGCTGCTCGGCATTCTGCTGCTGTTCTCCTGGGTGCGGCTGGTCGGGCTGGTGCGCGCCGAGTTCCTGCGCGGCCGCAACTTCGAATACATCCAGGCCGCGCGCGCGCTCGGCGTCTCCAACGCCGTCATCATCTTCCGCCACCTGCTGCCCAACGCTATGGTGGCGACGATGACGTTCCTGCCGTTCATCATGTCGTCGTCGGTGATGACGCTGACTGCGCTCGATTTTCTCGGCTTCGGCCTGCCGCCGGGCTCGCCGTCGCTCGGCGAGCTCCTTTCCCAGGGCAAGTCCAATGTGCAGGCGCCGTGGCTCGGACTCGCCGGCTTCTTCACCGTCGCCACCATGCTATCGCTTTTGATCTTCGTCGGCGAAGCGGTGCGCGACGCCTTCGACCCGCGCAAGACCTTCGCGTGACAGTGCTCGCATGACCACGACTCCCCTCCTCAGCGTCCGCGACCTCTCCATCTGCTTCCGGCAAGGCGGCCGAGAGACGCTCGCGGTCGACCGCGTCTCGTTCGACGTCGCCAAGGGCGAGACTGTGGCGCTGGTCGGCGAATCGGGCTCCGGCAAATCGGTCACCGCCCTTTCGATCCTCAAGCTTCTGCCCTATCCGGCGGCGAGCCATCCCTCGGGCACGATCACCTTCAAGGGCCAGGAATTGCTGCGCATGAGCGAGCGCCAGATGCGGCGCGTGCGCGGCGACGACATCACCATCGTGTTCCAGGAGCCGATGACGTCGCTCAACCCGCTGCATACCATCGAAAAGCAGATCGGCGAAATCCTGCTGCTGCATCGCGGCCTCACCGGCAGCGCGGCGCGCAAGCGCATCGTCGAGATGCTCACCCAGGTCGGCATCCACGATCCGCAGACCCGGCTCAAGAGCTACCCGCATCAGCTTTCCGGCGGCCAGCGCCAGCGCGTGATGATCGCCATGGCGCTCGCCAACGAGCCGGATCTGCTCATCGCCGACGAACCGACCACCGCGCTCGACGTCACGGTGCAGGCGCAGATCATCGCGCTGTTGAAGGACCTGAAGCAGCGGCTCGGCATGTCGCTGCTGTTCATCACCCACGACCTCGGCATCGTGCGCAAGATCGCCGACCGCATCTGCGTGATGAAGGAGGGCAAGATCGTCGAGCATGGCACGGTCGAGCGGGTTTTTGCGGCGCCCGAGCATCCCTATACGCGGGCGCTGCTTGCCGCCGAACCGAAGCCCGACCCGGCATCGCCGCACCCCGACGCGCCGATGGTGCTGGAAGCAAACGACATCAAGGTCTGGTTCCCGATCGAGCGCGGCCTGATGCGCAAGGTGGTCGGCCACATCAAGGCCGTCGACGGCGTCTCCATCCAGTTGCGCCAGGGCGAAACGCTCGGCGTCGTTGGTGAATCAGGCTCAGGAAAGTCGACGCTCGGACGCGCGATCCTGCGCCTGATCTCCTCGGAAGGTCCGGTCGCGTTCATGGGCAACGCGCTGCAGGGCTTGCGCTTCAAAGAGATGCGCCCGTTCCGCCGCAACATGCAGATCGTGTTCCAGGACCCCTACGGCTCGCTGTCGCCGCGCATGTCGGTCGCCGAGATCATCCGCGAAGGGCTCACGGTCCACCATCCGGCAATGAGCGGCCGCGAGCGCGACCGGCGGGTCATCCAGGCGCTGTGCGATGTCGGGCTCGACCCGGAGACGCGTTTCCGCTTCCCCCACGAATTTTCCGGCGGCCAGCGCCAGCGCATTGCGGTGGCGCGCGCGATCGTGCTCGAGCCGACCTTCGTGGTCCTCGACGAGCCGACGAGCGCGCTCGACATGCTGATTCAGTCGCAGATGGTCGATCTGCTGCGCGACCTGCAGCGGCGGCATCACCTCACCTACCTGTTCATTTCGCACGACCTGCGGGTCGTCGCCGCGCTGGCGAGCCGGCTGTGTGGTGATGCGGCAAGGCAAGGTGGTGGAGGCCGGCGACGCGGCGGAGCTGTTCAGGAATCCGAAAAGCGATTACACGCGCGCCCTGTTCGCCGCTGCGTTCAATCTCGAAGCGGCGCCGACAGGCGTGGTTGCGCAGTAGCGATCGGCGCTCCTGCCGAATTCTCATTTGGCCACGTACCCTTCATCGACGAGGAACCGTTCGGCAGTTCGCTCAGCTGAGTTTGAGTCTCCCGGGGGCGGCTGCGCCTTTTGCAACCACTGGAAATTTGTGTCGCTAGGCGCGGCATTTGCAACGAGATCGCCCACGACTTGCGAGTATGGAAGGGAGACGCCGTCATTGGGGCCACCTTCTGCTGACCCGCCGGTAATGGTACCGCCTCCGGGTCCTGGCCCAAACGCCATAGCCGACTTTTATAGCGACCGTAATCGGGTTCGTGATGGCCGCGTCCAAGATTGCCGCGGCCTGTTGCATGGCCGCTTTAAAGCTCGCCGGCGCATTGTTCGCGCTCGAATCATAGATTAGGTTGATGATCATTCGCTCAGTCCGTGCATGCTATTGGCACACGCATCGCCTTCGCCCGCCGCGGCAGATCGGGCGGGCCTTCGGTCGGTCATTGACATCAGCGCTTTGAGCCCCTCGCAAACGGCAGGAGCGCACGGTTCCCGCGCTCTCCGTCCTGCCTTCATCGGAACTCCGTTTTTATAAACGTCGGCGATCACGCTTACGTACAGGCCCGTCTTAGTGAACTGGCGCGAAGACCGCATCGACGCGGCGGCTATCGCACCATACCTAGACGATCGATTCCATGAAAGTTGTCAGTTGTCATAAGGGGGGATTCATCTTGGTTTTCGGATTCCCACATATGTCGCGCGTGCCCACAAGAGAACGGGATGAGAAGTCATGGCAGCGTGGCGGCGGGCGATTGAGTTGTCGCTTGGAGAAGCTGATACGGCGAAGTTGAGATCGATAGCGCAGTCGCGCACTGAACCGGCGAGCCGGGTGGAGCGGGCGCGGATATTGCTGGCCGCAGTCGGGTCGCGGTGGCGTCTTTTCTGTCCTCACTTCCCGCAGCAGCGGATTGCCCCGGTTTCCGGCTTCGTCGAGTGCGCCATTGAGGCGGAAAGCAAGACCGATACCACGCCGCACCCGGACTAAATTTTTCGGCATAGCCGCGACGGGTTAGGATTTCGACAATCAGATCCATACCGCTCTCGGTAGCGCTCTTTTCGAACTGCCAGCAGGCCTTCCACCGCCCGACCGGCATGCTCACTTTTCAGAACCTCAGTGAGCGAACTTTCGGTTACGCTGCGAACTCGCTCATGCTGTAGCTTCTTCCATTGCGCGAGCAACGTCGTACCTGGCGCGCTCCACTTTCGACCGCGGCCTCAAAATCGGCTTCGGGGATGTCGGCGATATTGGCGGCCGTGCGCGCCTTGTGTTCGCTTAGCCCAGCCTTCCCGCCGCTGTGGCGAGCTTTTGAAGGAATTCGACGCACGCGGCGGCGATCGGGGCAAACCCGTGACAACTCTCGACTTTGCTCGCCGCTCGCGCGCTGCAGTTGCAAGGGACCCACAAAACTACGTTGAGGCCAAGAAGGCGATGTACTGCGGCCCGGTTTTGAGACACTCGGCTGGGCTTATTCAGGCGGCCAACTTTAGATCGGCCGTAGTGTTCTGATCAAGCCGGCATTGATCGGCTCGCACTTGGGCTGGAGTACGATAGCCGTGCCGGGCGACGAGCCAGGTTTCGTTGTAGCGAGTGGCAAACTCGACGAGCGCGGCTCGCAGCTCTTCGATGGTGTCGAAGGTCCGCACCCACAGCAGGTTCTCCTTCAAGATCCCATGGGGAGGTGGATAGCGACCGGCACTTTGGCAGAGTGAGGTTGCTACCACCCACTCTGGAGGCGACCATGCAAACCGTAGCTGACCGACCCGAAGCACCGACTGCTATCCGTACTGATCTTGGCGCGATTTTTGTCTCGTTGGAACTCAGTCGATCGACATGGCTGATCACTTCGCTGTCGCCAGGCGGCGGAGAGAAGATGTCGAAGCAAGTGGTGCGTGGTGGCGATGTGGCCGGACTACTGGAGCGCTTTGCGCGACTTCGCGAGAAAGCGCGGGCGAGGACGGGGAAGGTCTTCCCGTTCGTCGTCATTCAGGAGGCTGGCCTCGACGGATTCTGGATCGATCGCGCGCTGCAGAATGAAGGGATCGAAAGCCACGTCGTGGATCCGGCCTCGATCGCGACATCCCGTCGGCGCCGGCGTGCGAAGACTGACGGGATCGACGGAGAGGCGTTGGTTCGCGCGCTGCTGGCATACAAGCGCGGTGAACCTCGAGTGTGTGCGATGGTGAAAGCGCCGACCCCCGAGGAAGAGGACCGCCGTCGCCTCTGTCGCGAGCGCAAGGTGCTGATCGGCGAGCGGGTCCAGCATGTCAATCGCGTCAAGGGGCTGCTGTTCTCACAGGGGATATCTGGCTACGAGCCGCTGCGCCGCGACCGGCGGGAGCGGCTGGATACGCTCCAGACCGGCGATGGTCGCCTATTGCCGGATCACCTGAAGGCGCAGGTTTGCCGTGAACTCGATCGGTTGGAACTGTTGCTCGAGCAGATCAAGGCGGTGGAAGCTGAGCGGGATGTGCTGCTTGCCGCACAACAAGTCGCAGCGCCGGCGCCGGCGGCGATGTTGCTCGATATCAAGGGCATCGGGCCGGAGTTCGCCGCCATCCTCTGGTCGGAAGGGCTGTTCCGACACTTCGACAATCGACGCCAAGTCGCTTCTTATGCGGGCCTAGCGCCAACACCCTGGCAAAGCGGTTCGGTTGATCGCGAACAGGGCGTGTCTAAAGCAGGCAATCCGCGATTGCGAACAACGCTCATCCAACTCGCGTGGCTATGGCTGCGCCATCAGCCGCAATCGGCGCTGACCCTGTGGTTTGAAGAACGGGTCAGGCGCAATGGCGGCCGTCTTAAGAAGACGACAATCGTGGCGCTGGCGCGCAAGTTGCTGGTAGCGCTCTGGAAATATGTGACCGCAGGCGTTGTCATCGAGGGAGCCGTGATGAAACGTACCTGACGATAAACGCTGACCGAATCCTTAAATCTTCCAGGACTTGATCAGTCCTGGCGGATCCAGGTGGACGAACCGCATCCGAACATGGCCTAAAAAGCCCGTCTTCAAGAATGGTCTCGTCTTCCTGAGCCCCGACCGCCGCAAGCGGGATATTGGTGCAGCCGTTTCGCGCGGCGACCGAATGTGAGGTTGATCGTGCTCGGAAACGAGCCGCGTCATGCAATCGGGCTCAGACCTTCGGATACCGAACAGATACTGGAGATCTGCGGATGTCACCCTAATACGACCCCCTTGACCTGAACGTCCCCATGTGAGGTGCGGATGAAGCGCTCTGCGACGCCCGAGGAAGTCCGGGATACGCTAGCGCGATGGGCCGCCCATGTTGCGGCCATTACCCGCCAAGTGAGCTAGCTGACGGCGACGGCCAAACTGGAAGATTTTGGAGTGGGCCGGCCCAACCACATTGCAGAACGCTGCAACCTTGAGCGAGCGCGTGTTGATCGTTTCACGCATCGTGGTTGCCGTTTCTGGTATCGCGCGCGCGATGACGTCACGTGCCCGCATCACCTTGGCGTCGGATATCGAAGCGGTTGCATAAACGAGAACGTTCGTATCAAAGCTGACCATAGCAGTGCACGTAGCTCTTCCGGTGTTGCCATGTTCAGCACGCTCTGGCGGACTGCATGCCCAACAGGAAGACAGCCGATATCTTCCAGGAGGCCGTGGACGGGGCTGCTCATGCTGCTTGCCGCCGCGGCCGCCACGGTGCGCGTTGCTTCGGTTACGCACCGTTTACCGCGCATGCATCTCTTCGCGCTTGAACCCTTGTAAGGTGTTCCCCCAAGACAGGCCCTTCGCCATCACATCGATTGCATGTTGAATGGCCTTTGCGCGCTTTACGGTCACTAGCGGCGGACGATATGGACCTAAGACCGCGACCGGCTGGCTCCGTTTGGTGATCAGGATTTCCTCTCCGCGTTCCGCACGCGAAAGCAAGTCAGAAAATTCATGATTGGCCTGGCGCGCGCTAACGGTCTTCATGATCGCTACCTATGTAGGACATGTAAGTACATTTAGGGATTGACGATTATTGGTCAAGCCACGTTACCAACCATTTTTCACCGGGGAGCGAGGCAAGGCAGTCATACTCGTCGGAGATTGGCTCAGGCAATTGCTTTAATTGATTTGAACGTAGACGACAGATCCAGTTGGATAGCGCCCTCCTTCAGCTGCTTTTCTCGCGTCCTGGCCAGCAAGTCCCAGGCCGCGGCCATTCTCTCCTCCGCCTCCCTCTCTTGAGCATTGGTCGCCTGCGAGGCCCGCCTTCGGTACTCGTCCGCGCGCTTTCTGTACGCAATCACCTTATGCATGGAAGGCTCCCCAATTGCGGGCCAGTTGAGAGAAGCGCGCGCGGTATTTTTGGTTGCGCTGATTAGTAACCGAAGGACGATCGTTCGTTATTTCTTTTCCCAGGCGGCAAAGGCCTCGACGAAAGCACGGTCGCCGGGCGGGCCCTTTTCCATCGCCAGGATGGCACGGCCGCCGTTAGTGTAGACGATCGGGATGTAGAACCACGAGCGTCCTTTGAGAAGTTGCTCGTTGCGCTGCATGTCCGGATCGACCGCCGACAGGCCTATGACGAAAAACCCGTCTGTCACCTTGACGGCAAGTCCTGCGAGCGGGCTGCCGCGCGCCTGCTCGGCCTGCGCCATCAGGATCCCGGACACGTTAGCAATGCCGCCGCCGGGAAAATCGGCCGGCAGGTTGAACTTAATCTCGATCGTGTGACTGGCCGGCAGAGCCTTGTCGACATTGCGGCGCAACGACCAGGCCACGGTCATTCTCCGTTCGGGAATTTCCGCGTCTGCAAGAACGGCAAGTTCGGGGGCTAGTCCAGCGCCTGGCGAAACTGTTTCCGTACGCCACATGGCGGAGCCCATGTAGCGTCTGTCCTGCTGGTCGTTCCGGTCCTCCTCGTGCAGCACAACCTGCTGCGCGACGGCCGGCGCCGCTTGCGCGCCCGGCACCGGCGCCCCTGGCGCCTGTACGGTATCTTGCTCCTGCGGAGCGCGGCCCGAGAATTTTGATAGCGCTGACGGCGTTTTTTGGCTGACCCGGTTTTGAAGCCTCGTTCCAGTGTGGCTGAAGAATTGGTAGAATTCCGTGATCACGGACCACTGCCAGGATACCATCGCCACCACGCCAGCGAGGATGATCAGCACGACGAGAAGTCTCACCAGGCCGCCGTAGGAGAGTGCCGGGCGCGTCCGTTCGTACTCTTCTTCCGGCTCATAGGCGAGTTCAAGATCGCGTTCTTGCCAGGTATCGAAGTCGACAGAATTCACATCTTCCGAGTCGAGATGCGGCTCGAACTTGTGCGAGGATGCTGCGGGTTCTTCGGCCGGATATTGCGGCGCTTCCTCCTCATACGCATCGCGCCCGCTCAACAATTGCTCGCGGGCATCGGGCAGCTCGGTCGGCCAGCCCGCCCACGGCAGATCGGGCCGGTGGCGGATTGGCGCGGTTCCGCTGCAGCGGCCGGGAAGCAGCTTGTGCACCGCCATCGGGCGCGCCCGCCGGTGGTGTCGCCGACCGCGGCTCCGCCGGTGTTTGCGTTGGCGACTTGCGTGCCGCGTCAGCCTCCACCTTTCGGATCGCCTCTTCAAGGGCGAGGCACTCCTTGGCGATGTCCGCCTTCGAGAGTGCGGGCTGGTTGAAGCTCAATCGCGCGACCGCGGCTTTGCGCGCTCGCTCGTAAACCGCTTGGCGAGCTTCCGCGGTGCTCATGTCAAGTCTGTTCACCGCACGGACGATGAGCCGATGGTAGTTGGGCCTCGGATGTTCGCCACTGGTTGCCCGAACGATCCTGTACAGCGTCACCGCCTCGGGCACGCCTTTGAGTTGGTGGCTGCCGCGCTCATTAACGACGAACAGACCGGCGACTTGCCGTTGTACTCGCGCCGTGACCACCACCGCGCCCGGCCCCGCCAGTGCCTGTGCCTGCGCAACGATGTTCGACACCTCGCCGAAAATTGGGCCGGCCGCATCGATCACCACCGGTCCAGAGTCGATGGCGATGCCTGCAGCAAGCGCCGGCCTGCCGACGTTGATTCGATTCAGTTCGGTGAGCGCCCGTTGCGTTGCAAGCGCCGCTCGCACGGCGCGCTCGGAATCGTTTTCCTGAGCCGCAGGATAGCCGAATAACGCCAATAGTCCGTAGGCTAGCTTCTTGGCGACCTTACCGCCCATCTCCGTTACTGCTGCCGAGGCGGCATCGAGATACGCGTCCACCCGTTCGCGCCATTCCTCGGGGTCGAGTTTCGCCGCTAGATGGGTAGAATTGACCAGATCGCACAACATCACAGTGACATGGTGGCGCCCGCTGGACTCTTCCGCGACCGGTACGGGCTGCACCGCCGCAACCGAGGGAGCGGACGCCGGCTTGGGCATCAGCGTTACCGCCTCTGGCGTGGCATCAAGCTTGGCGATCGCACGCAGCATTTTGCGACGATCACCAAGGACAACGCCGAGGTCTTTGAGGTCCTGATCGGTCAAGTCCGGGAGGACGGAGAAATCGATCCGGTTCTCGGCGAAGCGCTGAGCGTACTCGGACATACCGAGATTTTCGAGCCAGTCCGCAACGTTCTGCACCGCCTGCCGCCTCGCCGACTTCACAGGGAAGGGAAGCTATCAAACAAGTTCCCATGGCGATACTCCGAAGCCGAAAATCGATGTTCAATCGGGCTGCTTCCCGGGATTCCAGCATTCTTCTATCAGCGGCAGCACCTATTTTCCGCCGCCCGTGATCACCGAGAGCACCGCGGCCCGGGAAGCCACGGATAGCCAGAGAGGACGACATCGACGCGCCCGATCTCAAGGCCCCAATGCCGCCGGCACCGGCGGCTGCAAAGCCGGCGCCGAATAGGCATGGCGGGTTGAACGGCGGTCAAAGCATCCCGGGCCGTAACGGCTCAAAAGCCGTCAGGAATCCCGCAAAGTCGATCCTCGGCGCCGAGGCATCAGCCACGTTGCGCGATCAGCTATCATTGCGGACTACGATGCTCAATCCGCAGTGGAGCGCGAACTGGTGTTGCGATTAGCCAGTCTGCTCTGGCGGCTGTGCCGCGCTACAACTATGGAAACCGGCCTGTTCGAAATTCAGGCAGACCATCTGAACGGATTCAGGCAGGCCCGCCAAGTTCACCAACCCCCTCGAGAGGTTGTTCTATGCGCTGTTCGGGCGGGCTGAGTCGGCCAGTTTCGACCGCGATGCCGCTCCGGCTAACATCACGAACGGAACAGAATTCTTCGCTGGCTCCGCGCCGAAATCGGTCGAACTTGCCGCCGATCCCGCCGCTGAGCTCGCGCGTTGCTTTTTGCGTCTCGCCAATCTGCCCAACTACGCGCTCGACCGCCTCAGCCGATATGAAGCAATCCTTTGGCGCCAAGCCCGCCAGATCCTGTTTGCGCTTGATGCCTTGGATCGCCGCAAACCATGGGATAGAGGGCGCCGTTTCCGTGTCGGCAGGCGGCAAGACGTGCCGGCCTACGAGCCCGAGGAATGTTAGCTTTCGAGCGCGCCGATGGAGGCATGGCTCGACCAGACTGGCATTGATCGGGAATAGCCTCGGTCGAGAAATTTGGGTTCGTTTCGTAAAGGTCGGCCTATGTCACCGACTGTTCACTAGGCCCTAGTCGAGCGTTTCCAAAGTTCGAATCATATGGGGTGTCCGAAACGGCCGCATTCCGTGGATGGAAAGCCCAAGATGCAATTGAGTGGTTTCATGGAATTGGTCGTCTAGTACCCGGAATCATTGATGCGCGAACCTGGTTTGAGACGTTTTTGATGGACCTCTGACTTGGTCCAGGCAAACGGAGCGGCAGTGGTGTTATAGGCCTTGATGAAGGCATCGATGTGCTCCCTGAGTTGTTTGACTGAGGTAAAGGAAGCACCGTGCAGTGACTGGCCTTGCAGGATCGAGAACCAGATTTCCACCTGATTGAGCCAGGAGGCCCGGGTTGGCGTGAAGTGGAAATGAACGTTGGGGTGGCGCCTGAGCCAGCGATCGTTCCTGGGCTTGTGGGTGTTGAGATTGTCGAGGATGACGTGAATGGCCGTGTCGGCGTGAGCGGCGACGCATATCATTCATGAAGTCAAGTGAATCCGAGCGCCGCCGACGCGTCTTGTGCGCGGCGGTGACCTTGCCGGTTGCCACCTCGAAGGCAGCGAACAAGGTGCTGGTGCCATTGCGCTTGTAATCATGGCTGGCCGGCCGGTCAATGCCCGGCCGTTCGGGAGCTTGAGATAGCCCTGTGCCCGCTCCAGCGCCTGGATCGAGGGCTTCTCGTCAACGCAGATGACGATGGCGTTCTAGGGCGGTGTCATGTAGAGCCCGACCACGTCGGCGGTTTGGCGACGAACGCGGGATCGTTGCTCTCGCACCAGGATTTGCGCCCGGCGAGGTCGATCTTCTGCGCGCGCAGGAAACGCCAGACATATTGGACGTCGACATCGCCCAGCGCGGCCGCCAGCAAGGGCCCTGTCCAGCGCGCATAACCCTCCGGCGGCGTTTGATCCAGCAGCGCCAGGATGCGCTTGTTCGTCGCGGTCGTGTACTTCGGCTCAGCCCCCGCTCGCCCGTTTCGTCGAGACCCGCTAGCCGCTTCTCGGCGTAACGCACCCGCCACTTCGACGCCGTGCCGGTTGTACATCCAACCGCCCTGTCCAATCGCTCGGCTCGCCACGCCGTCCGCCGCCAGCAACACAATCCGCGCCCGCTGCCGCAGCCGGTGCTCCGTCTTCGTCGAACGCGCCAAGCCCTCAAACTCCTCACGCTCCTCCGCCATCAGAATGACAACCGTCGCTTCAGGATGCCTCGCATGCATCCTTGAATGTCGACGTACTTATTCATCAGCGATAGTGGGTACTAGTCGATTGCAAATTTTCGTAAGCAGGTGCCGCAGAGATCAGGAGCAGGCTTCAAAAAGCGCCAAAACTCTTTTGCACTTATCGCTTTCAGCGATATATCGCTTGCCGCGATAATAAGAATATGAGATATAGTGTGAATGAAAGCGGTTTCCTTCACGCCCGCGGCGACCCGTCAATGGCTCAAGCTTTCGGCCGATATCCGCAAGCGCATCGACGCCAAATTGACGATCTATGCGACCAACGGATCGGGCGATGTAAAGCGGCTCAAAGGCGTCGACGGATGCCGGCTTCGAATTGGCGATTGGCGGGTTATTTTCATCGAGGACGACAGATCGATCACCGTCATTGCCGTCGGCAACCGCAAAGAGATTTACGACTGAGAGGAAAACGTCATGAACGTCCGATTTAAAATGACCGACAAAGGCGAGGTCGCTATCCTTCCTCGCAAGGACTACGAAGCACTTGCTGCCAAGGCACAGGAAGCCGACGAAGATTTCGGCACTGCACGCCTAGTCGTGCGCGCGCGGAAAGAGATTGCCGCCGGCATGCCGCTCATTCCGAAAGAAGTCGTTGACAGAATTGCCGGCGGCGAAAATGCGCTGCGCGTGCTTCGCGAGTGGCGCGGTAAAACGCAGCTCTACATCTCGCACAAGACCAACATCGGACAGGGTTATATTTCCGACCTGGAAAGCGGACGGAGAAAGGGAACAACCGCAGCTTTGAAGAAAATCGCGGACGTGCTCAAGGTTCCGCTTGATCTAATCGTATAGACCCCCGCAGACGCAGAGGCCTGAAACTGGCACTGGGCGCCCACGCAGTGGGCGGACTGTAATGTACCAATGCCTCCCGAATATGCGGGATCTCAATTGGGAAGAAGTCGAACCCGAAGTTTTGGCTTTCGTTATTTGGGCGGATTAACCAAGGCCGACAAATGTCCGAGCTGGCCACGAGCGTCACCGCGAAACTCAGTATCGCGCATCCAGGCGGTCCGCATTATCGACATGAGTGACTTCAATTCATGGTGCCATCTCCGCGACTGCGCTCGAACACGGCCTCACCGTCGCGACTTCGAAACGTGTCAGATTTCGAGCCGACGGGCGTACCACTCTTCAATCCTTTCAGTCGCCGGTCGGCTCAGAAGCCCTAAGCAAAGGATCTGACTAGCACACCCGGCATTAGATCGCTGCGCGCCATGCTCGCCGCTGGGAACGCCGGGCAGCACCTTGGCTCTCCGGGTCGCCGCCATAAGAGCGGCGGCAAGGCTCCCGGTCGCGGCAGACGCACATTGGGTTCGTTTCGTAAAACAAAGGGGGATCCGACGTCTGGCGGTGTCCCTCTCTTCATCATTGAAGCTGTCGGCGCGGAGCGTTTATGGCGCGCAACAATTTCATATTCATGAAATTGCGGATCGCACGCTTTTGCCGCGACCAGGCCCGACGCTCGTAACGGTCCAGCCGGACGAGGTCTGGAACCGCTAAATCGTTCTACGCCGGGCTCATTGGCTTGAGCTCGATTACCGGCTCGGGCTGGTTTGCCCTCGGCGATCGGGCCCCGGTTCGACAGCCGCGCGCTCGCCAAACCTGCGAGAATTCTTTTTGACAGCATATCGAATTCCTGAGAAAATCTATGACATTCGTTCATGAGGCCCCTCTAATTGGCCACGGGACCGGCTCAATCGCAGATCGGTTCAGCCGTTCAGCGATCGGAACAGACGGGCGTCGCCGGCATAGCCACGGTCAATCCGCACAGTCAGATATTTGGCGTTGCAATACAGCTGGGTCTAGCCGGAGCGGCAGTACTTTTGGCCATGTGGATCGCCCATTATTTTTTGTTCCGCTTCCCGGGTTGGATCGCCTGGGTCGGCACAGTTGTAGTCGTTGAAAACGTAGTGTCGTCGTTAGCGCACTCCCATTTGTTCGACTTCATGCACGGCCGGCTGTATGTCTTCGGCGTCGGTGTTGTTGGCGGCATGGTACTGCGTCAATCCCAGCTGCAGCAATCGGAAGCCCCAGCATTGTAGCCTTGACTTGGTGCACCGTGTCGGGGTCCCGCCCCCCAGCGGCGAATGACGGATCGTCGGAGTCTTGGGCCCCCCGTTCGGGCTGGCTCAAGTCGCCCGGGGCGTGGTTCACGCGGGCCGAGAAAGCGCGCCGGGGAACTAGCGCCGCGGACTTTCAATGAAACCGACGGTTCGTGCTCGCCTGAAGAAGCGTTGATTGCGATCGACTACTTGAATCGGGCCGTGCGGACTGCAGACTACTGACGTGTAGTCAGATCGAAGTCCCCTCTCTTGCTGAAGCAATCCGAAGAATGGTTGAATTGGCAGTGATGGCAACAGCGGTCCCGGTGTACCCTCATAGACTAAGTGTGTGCAAATGAGTAGAACACGTCGATGGGTTCTCGAGCTGCTGGGCGCGGTGACCTTCCTGGAAACCGCTGCGCTCTGCGGGCGCGCAGCGGACGACAACAACAAGAATAGGCTCCTGAAGGTACTGTTTTTCAGCAAATCCTCCGGGTTCGAGCATGACGTGGTAAAGCGAACTGGGGAGGGACACTCGCTCTCTGAAGCCACACTCACGGAGCTTGGAAGGACACACGGCTTCGATATTATCGCTACGAAGGATGGGCGCGTGTTCGATAGCGATTTGTCTCAGTACGATGCATTCTTCTTTTTCACGACCGGGATCTACTGAGGCAGGAACCGATGCGACCCCGCCCATGAGCGCGCGTGGGAAAGAAGCGTTGCTCGCCGCGATTTAGAACGGAAAGGGATTAATCGGCGTCCATTCTGCGAGCGACACATACCACTCGAAGGGAGCCCCTTACGAGACGCAAAAACAGCCGGACCCATATATCGCGATGCTTGGTGGTGAGTTTCTTAGTCACGGAAGCCAACAAGAGGCGCGCGTGCGTGAAAGTCGTGGATAGGAGCTTTCCTGGCCTTCAAGGCTGGAGCGAAAACTTCACCATCAAGGAGGAATGGTACTCGCTCAAGAACTTGTCGAAGGACATCCACGTCCTGCTCGTTCTTGAGACCGAAGGGATGTACGATTTCGACTATAGGCGTCCACCATACCCGATCGCCTGGGCCCGCCTGGAGGGCAAAGGCCAATGGGACATCGGAACGACGTGTGGACGAGCGAGCGCTTCCAGCAGATGCTCGCCGGAGCGGTAGCCTGGGCCACAGGGGCGGGAGGATGCGGGAGTGGACGCAAACCTATCCAAAGTCGCGCCAGAGGCGGGGGCAGCGATGCCGCCAAAGAAATGGAAGCGAGATGTGGCGCCAGCAAAATGCGGCTCGCCGCACGGTCAAGATTTTTCGAAACTGCCGGCTTGCGCCCTGCCGATCTCGCACTCTGCCCTGCCCTCATCGCTCGATCTGGGTGTTCCTGCGCCGCGGGCGGCGAGGTAAGAATAAGCGGTTCAACACGTAGGCGCAGCTTCATCGGCAGCAACCACAGAGCCGCAATTTTTAATCTTTGTTAATCTAATCCACGTACTTCACGCGCATAGGGAAACAATCGGCGCCCGAAAATGCGTTGCGTGCAGACTTCAACGCTGGGTCGGAATGTAACTCTACTGCTAGCGGTGCTTGCCATGCTCCTTGCCGGCTTTGCAGCTGCACCCGCCGGAGCACAGCAAACGGCCGACACTTCTACTGAGGCGGCGCCGCAGACCCCTGCACCTTCGTCTCCGGCGCTGTCGCCGCCACGCGCAAACCAATATTCATCAAACGAGATTGTCGACGCCGGCCATCACTTCTTCGGCCGCGTCTCGCACGAAATCGCCTCCATTGTCGAGAAAGCGGTAAGCCAGTGGGGCCTGCCGAATGGCTATATTCTGGGCGAAGAAGCGAGTGGCGCCTTCGTCGGCGGTTTGCGGTACGGCGAAGGGACCCTCTATACGAGGATGCCGGTGATGTGCGTGTGTTCTGGCAGGGGCCCTCGCTTGGCTTCGATTATGGCGCCGACGGCGCGCGAACCATGATGCTCGTCTACAACCTGCCGCAAACGGAGGCGATTTTCGACCGCTTCGGCGGGGTCGCGGGCTCGGCCTATTTCATCGGAGGCCTCGGCATGACGGCGCTCACGTCCGGTGATGGCCATATGGCTGTGGTCCCGATCCGTTCCGGACTTGGCCTGCGGTTCGGAGCTAATCTTGGATATCTCAAATTCACTGAACGCCCAACCTGGAACCCGTTCTGATCCCACAGCCCCGCAGGGGCATAGCTTCAAGCTTCCAAGTGCTTGCATGTGCCCATTGAGGGCCACGGTCGGGAGACTGGCCAACGTTATCGGTGGCGCCGCGGTTTGCCGGTCTGCTGTGGCGGCCTGCTTCTCGCAGCTTAATGAAAAAACGGCCCGTTCGAGGGCGCCGCTGACTGTTTGGCAACCTTTGACCACTTTCATCGATGCCATCGGCTTCCGAAGAGGGCGGGCAACTGGTCTTTGGTCGAAGCTGGCGTGCCGGCCGCGGGGGGCCCGCGCGAGCGTTAAGTACCGTAGGAAGCGGTATCCATGATTGAATCGACCACGTATCTCGGGCATCGAACTTCTTGTCGCGGCCCTCCTCGGGGGCCTCAGCGTGCTCGCGGTCGTGCCGTTCGTGCCTAGCCGCGTAGTGCGCCTGACCACGCGACGGCTTGAAGCCGTCATTCCGTTATCGATGAAGGAGATCAACGCCGACAAGGACGTGCTGCGCGATGATCTCGAGACGAACATCGAGCCGCTAAAAACCGACAGCTCGAGCGAGCTCGCGGGACGAGAGGGCGGTGCGATCAACCGGCTCAAGACTTGTCTTGACGCGCTGCGTGATCAATTGCGCGCCACTGAAGAAAAGTTGGTGTTGAAGACGATCGCCACGCGCGAAGGCGAGCGCGCTTTGACCGACAAGGAATTGGAGCTGGCCAAGCTGACGACCGCCTTCAATGAACGCTTGGCGCTGGCGGACTTGCAAAAGACCGAGATTGTAACGCTGCGAATGCAACTCCAGACCCTGCAAGGACGGCTCACTCAGGCCTGCGAGGAGACCAAGGCGGTGGAAGACCGTCGCAATGTTGACAGGCACGAAGCTGAACGCGCCTTGTCCGACAAGGAATCGGAGCTGAGCAAGGTGACGACCGCCCTCAATGAACGATCGGGACTGGCTGATTCGCAGAAAGCCGAGATCGCGGCTCTGACGATGAAAGTGCAGGCACTCAACGAACAGCTCACGCAGGCCGGCGAAGAGGCCAGGGTCTCGGATGAGCAGTGCAAAACCGCTCTGCGCGTCTTATCCGAGAAGGAGGCCGAGTTGGCTAGGCTGACGAACGCCCTCGATGAACGCTCCGTGCTGGCGGAATTGCAGAAGGCGGAAAACACGGCGCTGACGATTCAGGTCCAGACGCTGAACGAACGGGTCACCGAGGCCGGCCAGCAAGTTCGGGCGCTGGAAGAACACCGTAATGCCGCCTTGCGCATCCTGTCCGAGAAGGAATTGGAGTTGGCTATGCTCACGAGCGCCCTCGAGCAACGCTCAGCCCTAGTTGATGCGCAGAAAGTCGAAAACGGGGCGCTGAGGACGCAAGTCCAGGCACTAAATGAGCGGCTCATCCAGGCCGGCAAGGAAGCCAGAGCGCTCGAAGAACGCCACGATGTCGAGCGCAATGAGCTCAAGGCAGTGGCCCAGAATCTCAATGAAGAACGCGGGAGGTTCGAAAATTTTCATGGTCGTGTCGTCGGCCTGGTGCAGCAGCTAACGGCGCAGCGCGCCGAGGACGAAGACCTCCACCGGCGCACCCAGAAAGACCTGGAGAACCGCCTCATCGAGCAGTCGCGGCTGCTCAACGAAGGCGAATCCGAGCTTACGCATCTGCGCGGCGAGGTCGAGGTCGCGCGCAAAGCCGAAGACGATCTGCGCATCGCCATCATCGAGATCGATGGCCGAGCGAATGCCGCCAACGCCGAGAAGGCCCAGCTGCAAGCTGCGCTCGATCGCGCCCATGGCGAACGCGCACGGCTTGTCCGCGAGCTCGCCGATCTGAAGCGGCGGCAAGCCGATCAAGCCAAGGCAGCGGAGCGGGTCGACAATGCGGCGATGCCCGAGCGCGTTAGGACATCGCCGCTGAAAGGGCCCGGCGATCGGTCTGTGGCCGCTTACCGC
>CAWHZA010000068.1:0-83248 GCA_963833665.1 uncultured Alphaproteobacteria bacterium
GATGGAATACAAACCAATAGAGGACGGTGAGGGGCTTCGCGTCCCTCCTGACATCGAGCCACTTGAGTTTCTGATGGCGATCTACCGCGACCATCGACAGTCGATGAACCGAAGGATGAAGGCGGCGGAGGCAGCGGCGCAATACCGCCACCCGAAGCTAGCAGCAACGGCAGTGACGAACCTCAACGGCCAGGACTTCGCCTCCCTCCTCGACCGCGCCATCGAGCGCAGCGGCAAGGGACGGGAGATAAAACAGATAGAGGCTGCGCCAACCACGCCGGGAACCTAGCTAAATGTCCGCTTCGCCTGCAATCGCGACCGAATAGCCGCACCGCAGCAAGTGGCGCTTCGGGCCAATCTTGACACGCCCCACCGCGTGTCAATGTGCCATTTATTTGATTTAGATCAAAATGGCCTGGCCAGAAAAGCCCATTTTGCTCGTTGTTGGCGATTGCCATTAGGGTCATCGGTACAGGCTCGTAGGTGGCGATTGCATTAAGTAACAGCAAATAGCGAAGGCAATAAAAGGGAGGTAACAATGAAGCGACTGGCTTTTGCAATTGGCGTTTTGGCTCTCGGCTTCGCGCGGCAATTCCCGCACGCGCTGATTTCGCGGTGGTGAGATTTGACAGCGGCTATTGTCGCGTTTGGACCGATACGGCAGCAGGTCCGCAAGATGGCCACTATCTGTGGTTCAGACACCATTGGGGCTGGCACCACTGGCCTACTACCGCTTCCACACCTGGGAGGGTGCCGACATGGCCATGCATCGGGCGGTTTGGTGGCATCGCTGCCACCACTGGCAGTAATGGCCGGGGCAGCCATTAACTATTGATGCATATCAATTTCGATCAGCGTGAAGGTAATAAAATCAGAGCCGCTCTCGATCCTAGGCCGAGAGCGCGGCCCCGATCTCATCCCCCGACGTTCCCCCGAACGTCCCCCCGAGGTCGGGGCCGACATTACTCCGGTGAATTGTGACCGTTCAGAGACCCAGTGTGTCGGTATCTCCGAATTATTTGGATTGTTGCTGTTGGAGCACACACGTTCTCTAAAAGTTCATGCCGAATACAGAGTGCGTGCCTTTTCAGAGCCTCGAAATGGTCGAGTGGCTGACGTTGTAGCTTCGGCCGATCTCGACCAACGCTTCCCCCGCCTCCCTTCGCGCTAACGCTTCACTGCGTTGATGGGACGTGAGCTTCAGCTTGCGACCGAAGCGGACGCCTCGGGCCTTCGCTCGTTTGCGACCTTCATCGGTCCTGGCCCTGATCAACTCGCGCTCGAACTCAGCGAGGCCGCCCAGGACCGTCAGCATCAGCCGACCGTGTGGGGTGGTTGTGTCGGCCCAGGCATCGGCCAGGGACCTGAACCCTGCCCCAGCTTTCCCTACCGCATCGAGGACGTTGAGGAGGTCCCTAGACGATCAATTCCATGAAAGTTGTCAGTTGTCATAAGGGGGGATTCATCTTGGTTTTCGGATTCCCCACATATGTCGCGCGTGCCCACAAGAGAACGGGATGAAAAGTCATGGCAGCGTGGCGGCGGGCGATTGAGTTGTCGCTTGGAGAAGCTGATACGGCGAAGTTGAGATCGATAGCGCAGTCGCGCACTGAACCGGCGAGCCGGGTGGAGCGGGCGCGGATATTGCTGGCCTATCGAGAAGACCCCTCGTTTTTTGCGGTCGGCCGGGCACTCGGGCTGCATCATCAAACGGTCCAGCGCTGCGTCGAGCGCGCCGTGGCCGAAGGCCCGCTGGCTGCGCTGGATGATCGCGCTCGCCCCGGTAGAGAGCCAACGATCACTCCCGAGGCCAAGACATGGCTGGTGTCGTTGGCATGCCGGAAGGCGAAGGAACTTGGCTATCCCCACGAACTGTGGACAACGCGGCTTCTGGCCCGCCACGCTCGCGAGCATGGACCCGCGGAGGGACACGCGTGCCTCGCCAACCTCGCCCAGGGCACAGTGTGCAAGATCCTCGACCAGGAAGAGGTGAAACCGCACAAAGTGCGATACTACCTGGAACAGCGCGATCCCGACTTTGCTGAGAAGATGGCCGAAGTGCTGTGCGTTTATCGCCAAGTGAAAATCTTGAAGCAGGCCGCAGCCGTCTCGAAGAAGAAGCCGAGCGACGCGATGGCGATCATTTCCTACGACGAGAAGCCCGGCATACAGGCCATCGCAACGACCGCCCCCGACTTGCCGCCCGAGCCCGGCGTGCATGCGACCTTCGCACGTGAGCATGAATATAAACGTCACGGCACGATCAGCTTGCTGGCCGGCATCGACCTCGTCACCGGCAAGGTCCATGCGCTGGTCAAGGATCGCCATCGCAGCCGCGAATTCATCGAATTCCTCAAGCTTCTCGACGCCGCCTATCCGGCCCACACAGCGATCAAGTTGATCCTCGACAATCATTCCGCGCACATCTCCAAAGAGACCAAAGCTTGGCTCGCCGATCAACCCGCGCACCGCTTTGAATTCACCTTCACTCCCAAGCACGGCTCCTGGCTCAACCTCGTCGAGGGCTTCTTCTCTAAACTTGCCCGCTCCGTCCTCCGCCACATCCGCGTCGCGTCCAAACAGGAACTCAAGGATCGGATCATGGCTGCCATGGACTATTTCAATCAGGAGCCCGTCGTTCACACCTGGGCCTATAAGCTCGACAAGGCGGCCTGATATGATTCGAACTTCGAAAACGCTGGTCTAGTCGATCTGGCGAGCCTATCCAGCCGCGTTACAAGCAGCACGTCCCCAGGACTAAGGGCGAGGATTGCTTTCGCCAGCGCCTTCCTGTCAGTGACCGCGCCACTAACCTTCTCAGCGAATACCTTCTCCGCTCCTGCCGCCGCTAGTGCGGCTTGTTGGTGGTCGAGTGTCTGCCCGTCTGTGCTCACCCTCGCGTAGCCGACGATCATATTCCCTCTCCATTTCGCGCATGACATCTGCACAACAGAAACCCTTCTGGATCAGGCCTTGGCGCTTTGTGCATCACTTGAAAGTTTTGCACATCGCTTGCCGAAGAACCCTTCCTGACGCCAACGCTCCACGGTCTGCTTCGCCTCCGCTATTAGCTCTTCTCGATGCTCGATGAGATAGGTGTTGGCTCTGGCAACGATGGCCGCTCGCGGCATGTGGTGGGATCGGAGGCCCTCGGCCTGAAGCTGGCGTTTGGTGATGTTGATTGCTTGGCGTCGGGCCAGGAGGGCGATTGCCTGCCCCTGCCTTGCCCGGTCCATCGCTTCGCGAAGGGTGATAGTTTCCATTGTCGTTTGCTCCGCTCGGCTTGATTGCCGTGAATGCGGCCGCTCGCACAACGGCCGCATTGGCTGCAATCAGTGTGGCCGCTAGGCTGCGGCTGCAATCGGCTCAGCCAGGGCCAGCCCTCTTAGATAGTCCGCTGCCGCTTGCGCTTTGCTCGCCGCAGTGAAGAAGGCCCGCTTATCGCTGCGCAGTAGGCCAATCCAAGTCTCGATATACCCCGCATGCCGCACATCGCCATCAAAGCTAAATTCAGCGGCGAGGAACGCAGCGCCCAACTCCGCGATTAGCTCCTCCGCCGCATAGGCCGCTTGGCCAAACCTTCCCTTTAGGTCCCGATCCAGCCTCGCCTTGTGCCCCGTCCAATGGGTGAGTTCATGGAAGGCGACACCATAGAAATGGTCCGCTCCCTTGAAGGCAGTGAATGCTGGCATGCTGATGAAGTCCTGCCCTGGCGCGTAGTAGGCCTCGCCTTGCCCCTCGCGAATTGCTGCGCCACTTGCGGCAAGAAATTCATCGGCGAGGGCATCGCGAGTGTCTGGATTGCGGACCCGAGCTGGCTTGCCTTCGACAATGCTTGCAGGAAGGCCTTCACACTGCGCGACGTTGAAGACTGTGAACTCCTTCATCATCGGCACAAGCCGCTCTGCCTCTTCCCCTTCTTTGCTTTCGGTGACCCGTAGTTGCTTGACGAAGTAGACCTTGGTGCCGTGTTCCCCTTTCCTCACACTCCCTCCCGCCTCTTGGGCCTGCTTGAATGTCAGGAACCTTGGCGTTGCCCAACCTTGTCCGCGAGTGAGCCAAAGCAGGATGACGTTGCAGCCCGAATAGGGGCGATTGCTTACCGCATTCTGCGGGACGTTCCGCCCTGGCGTTGCCGACCAAGGCTTGACCCAAGGGGCTGCACCACGTTCGAGTTCGGCCAGGATGCGGGCAGTGACTTCCGAGTACAAATCCCTTTTAATGGCTGTAGCCATGACGATTGTTCCTGCTCTCGTTATGGTTAGGCCAACCGAGGCAGTCGCATGGCTCGGTTGGCCGCTTAACTGTTGTTATTAGTTTGCTTCAGTGCAAGAGGCTGGCGAAGATTTATTCGCTGCGTGACACCATCTCAGCCCGGCCGCGGCACCTTCTCGGCGAACGGCCTCGACGGGGGCGGCCGTACCCTCAAAATCGCTTGCCTGCGTCGGCGCATTGGGCCTGCGCAAGAATTTTGCAAAATTGATCGATACGTATCGATGAGTTTCCTCGCAACGCTTTCGTTGAAAGACCAGCGATTATGTATATGATGGGGCCGAAGAAAAGTTACCGGAGGGAGCTTGTCCAATGCATGTTTTTATCAGTTGGTCTGGGGAGCTTAGCAAATCGCTTGCGGCGGCAATTCGTGATTGGCTGCCAACAACGCTTCAATATGTCAAACCCTACTTCACTCCCGCCGACATTGAGAAAGGGGCAAAGTGGGATAACGAAATCAGCGAAGCACTGGAGGCGTCCAACTTTTGCATCATTGCAATGACCCGAGAGAGCTTGGACAGTAAATGGATTACATTCGAGGCAGGAGCATTATCTAAGAAGATCGAAAAGGCGCGGATATGCACTGTCTTGTTCGGTATTGAACCCACTGATGTAAAGGGACCGCTTGAAAGATTTCAGTGGACTAGATTTTTAAAGGACGCGGATTCAACTTCCCAGCGCATAGAAATTTAAGAGTAAGCGAGGGAGTGGAAAACCTCTTGAGGTGAACGGAAGCCGAGGGATTTTCGAGGTCTCGCGTTGAGCAAACGTTCGACCTTGGCAACCTCGGCGCTTGAGATCGTAGAGAAGTCTGTTCCCTTTGGGAAGAAGTCACGGATAAGGCCATTGGTGTTTTCATTTAAACCGCGCTCCCATGCGTGATACGGCGTGGCGAAGAAGATTTTGGTTTTCAGTGCATGGGCGATGTCCTGATGCGCGGCGAATTCCTTTCCGTTGTCGAAGGTGATGGTGTGCACGAAGTCGCCGATAGGCTGGAGGCGACGCACGGCAGCCTTTTGTGTCGCGCGGGCGGTCGCACGCGGCAACTTGGTGATTTTGGCTAGTTGGGTTTTGCGCTCGACCAGGGTGAGCAAGCCGCCTTTGTGTCCGGCGCTGACGACAGTGTCGCCCTCCCAGTCTCCCAGACGGGTTTTGCGCGCAACAATGGCCGGACGCTCGGAAATGTCGATTCTATTAGGGATCAGGCCGCGTCCGGCGTTCTTGCCGGCACGCTTGTTATAACGTTTTCCGCGCCGCCGAAGACTGCGCCACAAGTTGCCGCCGTCGCGTTTGTCATCCCAGATCATCTGGTAGATGCGTTCATGGCTCAGCTTGATGCCCTGTTCGCTCAGCCAGCCGCTGATCTGCTCCGGCGACCAGCGCATCTGGCGCAACTTCGCCTCGATCTTACTGCGCGTCGGCACCGTGAGCTTGCGGGGCTTACTTCGTATCGCCTGCCGTGCTTGAGCCTTGGCTTCCGCTTGCTTGAACCGATAGCCGCGCTCACCACGATTGCGGTAAATCTCCCGGCTCACCGCGCTTTGACTGACGCCCAAAACTTCGGCGATGCTTTCTTGGCTCGACCCACGCTTGCTCAGTGCATAAATCTGGCAGCGATCCTCATACTTTATTCGCCGGTACTTGCTCATCGGCAACCTCTTGCAATCTCAAGAGGTTACCCCATCATCGCATCACTCAATTATGCGTTGGCTACTTAAATCCGCCGGACGAAATTCATCAGCTTCTCAAAACTATAAATCGCGCCGCCGAGAACGAGGCAATATCACAAGAGACACTGGATCGCGTATTCGAAAAGTGGTGGCCCGACCTGGAACAGAGTGTGAGTAAAATCATGAGTGGGGCTGGATCATTGCCTAAGCAACCATTGCGTACTGATCGTGATCTTCTCGAAGAAGTTCTTGGTCTCTCTCGACTGATGGCTGGCCAACAGAGCGTCGCGCTGGACAGGCTAATCCAGCTGTTTGAAGCTTCCATACAAAATCGAGCGATGGTCAATGGGCTTCTTAAGCCTACAATCTCAACAGGTTTAGCAGGCCTAGCAGGCTTGTCATCATCAGGTACACCAAGCCTTATCGACTTGCTGCGACAACCAAATGCGCCTCCATCTGCAGGCGCAGCAAGCGATCAGGTGACATCCATTATCAAATCCGGATGAATTGGGGGTGGGGGGTGTCGGGGGGTGCCTTCCATCCAACCAAAATCTTGAGCCTCTTCAAGTTGACGGCGGCTCTGCTGTTCGCGCCTCTTCATTCAGCCGCCAAGGATCGCCGCGCTCCTTTAGCTGCGCGACGGTGTGATCGGCCACCGCGTATCGCTCCTCTTCAGTCAGCCCCTCTTTCAGGCCGCGTATGATCTTTCGGGAGCGTCTCAGTGCGAAGGCAATCGCGTAAAGAAGCGCAAGCGGGCACTGAACGTGAAGAAGTTCAGGCTCAACGTTGGACCGCCACAAAAAAGGAACCCCGAGAGCGGTCCATTCTCGGGGCTTACAGCTCGCTCTGTTCGAGGCTCTTCTGTCCCGGCGACTTCGGGGGTGTCGGGGGACGGGGGTAAGTCGCCGGAAGGGCCTACTTAACACCAAGCGTCTTGCCCGACCTGGCAAGGGCCATCCGTGACAGCCATCACAATTTGCAGCATTTCGAGCAGTCGGGACGTATCGGGCCACATTCACTCCGCAGGATTTCCCCAGCCCAGCCCTGTTGGTGCCGTATTCGGGCACTCACAATTCAAATGGGGAATGGGAGTGTCGGGAAGACCTAGAGAAACTTTGTTAGTTGCGCTTCTCAGCGAGCCCCGGTGATCGCGCTTCATCTTGCGCGGACTGCGGGCTCGATTTTTTAATGAGAGCGTGTGCGGTGAGTGCTGGCTCGGCACCGTTTTGATGAGGTACCGCTTGGTTTGCCAAGTGCTGGCACAGGGCATCGTACCTTGGTGCAGCGAGGGAATAACTGGTTCCTCGCCGGAGGGGATCGCTACCCTTCACGCTTTGGAACAGTAATGTCGGGCACGTCGTCCGCTTCGTTACGTCGGAGAACCAAAGTAACGTATTTGTTGGGGTACTGCGCGGATAGCGCATCGAACAAATGCCGAGCAACGAGGCATCGATGCTCAATCTCTGTCACGATGCTTGCTAGCATCTCGCGTCTCAGATCGCGATGAGGATCGCCACGACCACGACGACACTCGCTGCCAGCATCAGCATATCGTAAGGAAATCCAGCTTCAACATGGATACCCTCACGGTACCCGACACCAATTCGGCAGTCTCAGCGGGAACCATGACAGGATTATGAACCTGGAACCTTGGCGCGTGGCTGCCAAGCGTTAACCGCATGACCGGCTAAGCGTATGTGGCTGAAGTTGCTGGGCTGTCGTCATTTCTTCACAAACGGAGGGCTAGATCGTTTATGCGGGTAGCTCCCCGCATCGTGACCCTACTTGCCTCGACCGCCCCACTGCGGTCGAGGCATTTTTCTTTATTGGCGTTCCCCCTCAGAATAGCCGACCAGGAGCATCGTCATGGATGGCTGCGGATAGCCACCATGGGGACGGCCGACAGGTTTCTCTCAACTGTGTCTTTCTAGCACTAGGCAGCTTCAGCTGGCGGCCTAAGCTTAGCTTCCGTCATGACAGGGGATCTCTATGAAGAAGCTCGCTCTAGCAGTGGCCGCCGTGCTCACTCTCTTGAGCCTCGCCGGCTGCGGAACAGGCGTCGGCAAAGGTAAGGCTCCGCCGCCTGTCGTTACCAAGGGGTAGTTGCTGAACAGGACGCAAGAGGGGACCCGCGCGGGGGTGCGGGTCCCTTTCTATTTGCGCGCCAATAAAGAACCTCAGGCGGTCTACGCAGGCTTGGGGTTCGGGGAGTTTGTTCAAAGGCTTCTGGCCGGGCAGCGGAGGGGTCGGGGAATGATCCTCATAATTTGATCCCGATAGCTGAGACAAAACGCTCAGTCTCAATTTCTTTGAATTGCTCTAACTGCTGCTCCGTGTTGGCTATACCAGCTTTCAGTGAGCTAAATCATGACTGGACCTCGCCGACTTGCGTTACAAGGCTGGATCGTGATCGGGCTTCTGGTGTTAATCCTGCTTGGAATAGTCGGCGTAGGTGTAGAGATGAAAGTCGTGCCGTACCTATGGCGTGGTGGTGACGCGCCGAGCGCCGACTTGGAGAGATAATGGCGGAACAGCCAAAGGCCCCAAGTGCCAGAGATATGGCAGGCAACCAATACACAGGAAAGGAGTTGATGGGGGTCTCTTGCCTGGATGCCGAACCCTCTCTCGCTGCGCGACAGCCAATACCTACCACGCTGAACTCTCTCGCTGCGAAACTCCCAGCCGCAGCCCTGCCCAGCACGCTCTCTCGCTGCGAAACTACCTACCGAGCCTAGCGGCCAGGCCGCCCGCTGCGCGACAGCCAGCCAAGCCGAAGGCCGAGATAGTGCCACCCCTCCGGCTGTTGTCCCGGCTGCTGTCCCCACTGGCGGAGCCAAGGCTAAGCCACTGGCGGAACTGGCGATTTAGGCTTATGGCGGATAAGGCTTTGTTGCGCGCTACCGGGCCCGAGAGGGGTGGGACCAAAAATCTACCGCCGCAGCCGCATGGGCCATCGTGGGTCGCCGATCATGAAAAGCGCGTAGCTTCAAAAATCGCCTGAATGCTCGCTGTCCGTTGCCGCGGCGAATGAAAGACCGCCGGCCTTCCGCAGCCGTTGTCATTGTTCGAAAAATGGCGCACGTGTGGCGACTCGGCGACACGCTTGTGCGCAGTAGGCTCCTGCACGCCATGGATGAACCAAGATCTATTTGTTGAATGTTACGGAAACTTGCAGTTTACCGGCGTGGTCCATTGACTAGCTTGCTTGTCGTGGCGTGATCGGCGATTTGGGACAACCGATCGGGTCATATTGAACCAACGGGCCGGTCCCGTTTAGTATCGCTTCGGGACGGCTCGCTAGGGGCGGGGGAAAATGAAAAGTTTGCATCAGGTCTCCTCTATCGCAGCGGCAGTCGCCGTTGTGTCCGTCGCCATTGTCGCGATTTACTGGAATACCGGCCGCGACACCGGGACTGCCGCTCCGCCGGAGAACGTGGCCGCGCTCAATCGCGGCGCATCTTCGTCCGACTCCGGTTCGGCGTCCGCCACACCTGATGCACTCCCTCAGCGCGAGCCTTTGCTCGACCAGAAACCCGAGTTCGAGGTGCGGGGGAAGGAACAGGCAAGGTTGGAGGAACCCGTTGAGGACCACCCGCGCGAGCCGGTGGTGGCAAAGCAAGACTTCTCTTACCTCGGGTACTACGCGTACGCCGAAATTCTGCCCGACGAGAAGCCGGCTACCACTGTCCTAAAGACGATGAAGGAAATTCCAGTCGGAACGCCGGTCGACGAGATCAAACGCGCATCCGACGCTTTCGGACTGGATTTCGTGTTCATGCGAGCCGTGGCCAAGATCGAATCCGATTTCGATCCCAAGCAGCGTACCGGATCGTATATCGGTCTTTTCCAGCTCAGCCATCGCGAATTTGCCAAATACGGATCAGGAAGCATTACCGATCCGCGCGACAACTCCGTGGCGGCGGCCTACAAGTTCGTCATCGAAGCGAAGCTCTTTGAACTCGACACCCATAAGAAGCCGACGTTGAGCGATATCTACTTGATCCATCAACAAGGCGTTCAGGGCGCGGCGGAGCACGTCAGCAATCCGGAGCGGGTCGCCTGGGAATCGATGTGCGCCACTGATGAAGGGCGGGAAAAGGGCGAGAAGTGGTGCAAACGCGCGATCTGGGGAAACACCCTTCCGAGCATCAAGCACGCCTGGAAATCCGTCAATAAGCTTACCTCGGCTGCGTTTGTTGCCATGTGGCAGCAGCGGGTCGATCATTTCTATGCGCGGTACTCCGAGGCGGCGACTCCCAAATAACGATTGGCGATTGATGCCCCTTCAACGCTGCCGGTTCGGGGAGAGCGAGCGGGGCTGCGCTCCGCGAAAACGTGCAAACAATCGCCGGTTCCGTTGGTATCCGACCTCGTTGCGTTTCACGCCATGCTGGGCTGACGCCGCGGCCGCGTCTATGTGACTGTACGGCTGAGCCTCGAAAGGAAAGACATGGACAAGAGCGATCGCCCCCACGCGATGGCGCAATGGATGTGGGACGCGCGGCAGCGGCGTGCGCCGTACCAAAACCTTCCGGAGGAATTGCGGCCGGGCTCGCTCGTCGAGGCCTATGCCGGGCAAGAGGCCTATTACCGGCTGGCGGAACCGCTGTACGGCGCCGTCGGCGGCGCCAAGATCGCCACCACGACGAAAGTGATGCAACAGCTGATGGGCATCACGCATCCTTGCGGGGGCGCGATCTTCACGAACACGATCCACAGGTCTCCGGCGCGGTTGCGAACTGCCGATTTCGTCAACCTGCGCCTGGAAAGCGAGATTGCCCTGCAGCTCGGCGCCGATTTGCCGGCGTCGCGCGCGCCATGGACGCGCGTTTCCGTCGCGCCTGCGGTCGCCGGCGCGATGCCCGCGTTCGAACTCATCGAGGACCGCAGCGCCGACTATGCTCGCTGCCAAGTGCTCTCGCTCATTGTCGAGAATTGCTGGAATGGCGGCGTCGTCATCGGCGCACCCAAAGCCGTGTCGGCCGACAGCCTCGTCGGCATTGCCGGCCGTCTCGCCGTTGACGGCAAACCCGTCGGCGAGGGCAAGGCCGAGGATCCCTATGCGACGCTCGCCTGGCTCGCCAATCACCTTGCTGAACGCGGGCGCGACCTCAAAGCCGGCATGGTGGTCATCACCGGCAGCCTTATCGCAACGGTTTCGATCGCACCCGGATCGCGTGCTGTGTTCAGCGTCGATGGCCTGGGCGAGGCTGTGTTGGATGCGCTCTGAGACCGCACTTGCGTAGCGCGCGTTTGCATGTGTGGCCGGCTGCCGGCGGTCGAGCGGCCGCGCGCGGCGTTGGAGCGTGAACGCGTGTTCAAGGTCATCGATCGGATTTCGAGTTCGCCGCCGGACGCCGCGATCAACGAGGATGCCGTCGGCGCGACGATGAGCGCGGCATGGGCGATCGACGGCGCAACCGGTGTCTCGGATCGTCCGCCGCTCGTCGTTGGCACGACCGATGCGGCATGGCTCGCCGGCGAATTGAACGCCGCCCTTCATGCGGCGTTCGACCGCCCGGACGCCGAGCTGGAGCCGGCCTTGGCCGGCGTCGAGGCCAAGCTGCGGGCCGATTTCCTCGCCATCGATCGGGAGCCTGTTACGCCGGCCGGCGAACAACCAACCGCAGCGTTAGCGGTCGCGGCCCTGCGGGGAGAAACTTTGCATCTCATCGGCATCGGCGATTGTCGCATCATCTATGAGCAGCGCACGGGCGAAGTCGGCGAGTTCAATCCATCGGCCATCGGCCCGGCGGAAGCCCTGATCGTTGCCGAGCGGCGCCGGCTGATGACGCAGTATCCGGGCGAGGACCCTTGGCCCCGCCTCAAGGCCTTCATCCGTCCCTTGCGGGAGCGTGCCAATCAGGAGGGCGGCTACTCCGTCGTCCACCCCACAAGGTCATGGAGCACCCGCGTTGTCCGACAGACGCGCGAACGCCGAAAAATCCGACGCCTTCTGCTCCTGAGCGACGGCCTCTACCGGCTGGTCGACGTATTCACCGCGGTCACCGCCGCCGGTCTCATGCAAGCCGCCGTTGCGAAAGGGCTGAGCCGGCTCTATGCGGAACTACGCGCCTTGGAAGATGCCGACCGCGACTGCAGCAAATATCCGCGGGTCAAGACCCATGACGACGCGAGCGGCGTCCTGATTGCGCTCGACGGGTGAGGAGCGCGGGAGCGCTACACGGCGGCTATGGTGCCGCCTGCGTGCGTCCGTTAGCATGGCGGCAACCGATCTTTGGCAAGGACCCCCTCGCGCCATGCTGGAATTCGATCATGTCGGCATCACCACGACGGTGGTGCAGCCGGACGAGAATTGGGTGGAGCAGAGCCGTGTGTGGGTGACCAATCCGCGCAACAGTCCCCACCACATCGAGTTCCTGCGCTACGAGCCCGACAGTGCCGTGCCTGAGGCGATAAAGAACAACCCGCACGTCGCCTTCCGTGTCGACAAGCTCGAACCCTATCTCGTCGAGGCCGAAATCCTCATCCCGCCCTTCATCGTCGGTGATTTTCTCGAAGTCGTGTTCGTGCGCAAGCACAACACGATCTTCGAATACATGCGCTATCTGAAGGACGGCTGGTTCGGCAAATAGAGCGGAACGCCTCAACGACCGGCCTCCCGGCAGCGGACAGCGCGCATGAGCTACAAGGCGATCTATGCCTATGCCTGGGACCTCGCCGAGATCGGGGTGGCGAGCGCGGCCGCCCGCTTTCGCGGCCTCGGTCTCGACACCGTCACCATCGCCGGGAGCTACCACGCCGGCAAGTTCCTGCGACCGCATGGCCGCACCGGCAAGGTCTATTTCCCGGAGGATGGCACCGTCTATTTTCGCCCGACGGAGCGGATCTACGGCGCGATCAAGCCCATCGTGAGCCGCATCGCCCGCGACCGCGACGTGCTGCGCGAACTCTGCGAATCTGGCGCCATGGGCGTCAATGTGTGGCTGGTGCTGCTGCACAACACCAAGCTGGGCGAGGCCCATCCGGACTCCTGCGTAACGAACGCATTCGGCGATCGTTACGTGTACAATCTCTGCCCCGCCGCGCCGGCGGCGCGCGCCTACGCGCTCGGCCTGTGCCAGGACGTCGCCGGCAACTATCCGGTGCGCGGCCTGTCGCTGGAGACGCCGGGGTTTCTGCCCTATGCGCACGGCTTCCATCACGAGTTCGCGCTGATCAAGTGGAACCGGTGGTTGGAAAATCAGCTCGGGCTCTGTTTCTGCGAGCACTGCGTGAAAGGCGCAGCGCAAGCCGGCATCGACGCGGCGTCGCTGAGCCGGCGCGTGCGCGATGACGTCGAGTCGTATCTGTCCGGTGAGATCGACCTGCCCGACGACATGGCCGAGGCTTTCTGGGTCGCCGACACCCGCACCGACGGCGAACTCGGCGCCTATCTGCGCTGGCGCTGCGATCTGGTCACGGCGCTGATCGGCGACATCCGTGCCGCCGTGCGCGCTGATGCCACGGTCGCGGTGATCCCATCGGTCGCGCGCCCGACGGGCGGAGCCTGGTACGAAGGGAGCGACCTGCGCGCGCTCGCCGAAGCCACGGGAACGATCGAGGCCTGTTTTTACGAAGCAAGTCCCGGCCGCGTCGCTGCCGATGCGTGGGACGTCCGCCGCCGGTTGCGCGGTACGGGAACATTGCGCGGCATTCTGCGGCCGGCGTATCCCGATCTTGGCAGCCGCGATGCGGTGATCGCCGCCGTGGCCGCGCTCCGCCGAACTGGCATAGAAGAGATCGCGTTCTACAATTATGGGCATCTGCGCGAGGCGAGCCTCGACTGGATCGGCGCGGCGATGGCGCAATAGGGGAGGGGAGACGAACTTGGACTTCAAGCACAAGGTGGTCGCGATCACCGGGGCTGCAGGCGGCATCGGCCAGGCGATGTGCGCGCACTTCGGTTCGCTTGGCGCGAGCATCGCCGCGCTCGACAAGAGCGAGACGGTCAAAACGCTGCCGAAAAAACTCGCTGCGGACAACGTTCGCGCCGCCGCCGTCGTTGTCGACATCGCCGATCCGGAACGGGTGCGCGCCGGTTTTGCCGAGCTCGCCGCCGCGCTCGGGCCGGTTGACGTTCTCATCAACAACGCCGGGTTTTCCAAGCATTGCACCCTCGAGCTTTCCTCTCCGGCGAGCTGGCGCGGCGATATCGAGGGCAATCTCAACGGCGCCTACTACTGCGCGCACGCGGTTCTGCCGGCGATGAAGGAGCGACGCGCCGGCGCCATCCTCAACGTCGGCTCGGTCAACGGCCTCTACGCGCTCGGCGATCCGGCCTACAGCGCGGCCAAGGCGGGAATGATCAACTTCACCAAGGCGCTGGCCCTGGAATACGGCCGCTTCGGCATTCGCGCCAACATCATCCTGCCCGGCACGGTGCGCACGCCGCTCTGGGAGGAGCGGGCGTCACGCAACCCGAAGGTTCTGGAGGAGCTGGTGCGCTGGTATCCCTTGGGCCGGATCGTCGAACCGCTGGATGTCGCGAGGGTCGCGGCTTTCCTCTGCTCGGACGCGGCCGCGGCGATCACCGGCGCCGTGCTGCCGGTTGATTGCGGGCTCACCGCAGGCAATATCGTCATGGCGCGGGAACTGACCGTCGAGCCCTTCTAAGCGGACAGGGTGGATTCAAACGTAGGAGAGGGAATAAGCGAATGAGCGCGATCCGCATCGGCGTGATCGGTCTGGGCTGGTTCGGCGAGATCCACTGCGAAACCATCGTCGGCGTGCCGAGCCTCGAACTCGCGGCGCTGTGCACGCGCCGCCCGGACCGGCTGAAGCAGCAGGCCGCCAAGTTCGGCGTGCGCAAGACCTATGCCGACTACCGCGACATGCTCGCCGATCCCGAGATCGACGCCGTGTCGATCGTCACCATGTGGGACCAGCATACGGCGCCCGCAGTCGCGGCGCTCGAAGCCGGCAAGCATGTGTTCCTGGAAAAGCCGATCGCCAGCACCGTGGCCGATGCGCAGAAGATCACGGCCGCCGGCGCCAAGGCGAAGGGGAATCTTTTCATCGGGCACATCTGCCGCTTCAACCCGCGCTACCGCATGGCCAAGCAGCAAATTGACGCCGGCAAGATCGGCAAGATCGTCTCGCTCAGCTCGCGCCGCAATATCCCCGCCGCGTGGACGCTGGAAATCCTCAACAAGATCGGCCCGATCGTCGGTGACGCCATCCACGACACCGACCTGATGCTGTGGTTCACCGGCGACCGCGTCGTGAGCGCGTACGCGCAGACGGTCAGCGTGCGCGAT
This sequence comes from uncultured Alphaproteobacteria bacterium, assembly GCA_963833665.1. Lineage (GTDB taxonomy): Bacteria > Pseudomonadota > Alphaproteobacteria > Rhizobiales > Xanthobacteraceae > BOG-931. The sequence continues at coordinate 15,203 of CAWHZA010000068.1, forward strand.
CTCAAGCATCCCGACATCGGGCAGACCATGTATCGCTTTGCCGGCGGCGCGACGGCGACCTTGGAGACGGTGTGGTGCATGCCCGAGAAGACGCCGTTCGACATCGACGAGCGCATGTCGATCATCGGCACCGAGGGCTTCATCCACGTGCAGGACACCTTCCCCAATCTCGGCATCGCTGCGAGCGACAAGTTTCACAGCCCCGACACCACCTATTGGCCGGAATTCGACGGCGCGCGCGGCGGTGCCTTGAACGCGGAGTTTGAGTATTTCGCCGACTGCATCAGCAAGCGCAAAAGGCCGACGATCGGCACGCCGGAAGACGCCACCGCAGCGCTCGCGGCCACCATCGCCGCCGAGGAATCGGCGCGCACCGGTCAGGTCGTGAAAATAGGGTGACGATCGATGCCGAGTCCGACTGTCTACGACCTGGTCATTCGCAACGCGCTGATCCTCGACGGCACCGGCGCGCCGGGCCAACCCGGCGATCTCGCTGTTGAAGGCGGCACCATCGCGCGCATCGAAGGGCGCCGGCACGATTTCGGCCGAACGGGCGCGAACGGTCATTGAGGCCGAGGCGATGGCGCTCGCGCCTGGCTTTATCGACGCGCACACGCACGACGACCGGGCCGTCATCGACCAGCCCGAGATGACCTTCAAGATCAGCCAGGGCGTGACCTCGGTCGTGGTCGGCAATTGCGGGATCAGCCTTTCCCCGCTGACGCTCGACGGTGCGCCGCCGCCGCCGTTGAACCTGCTCGGCGGGCGCAGCGTGTTCGAGTTTCCGCGCTTCGCAGACTACGCCGAGCGGCTCGCGAGCGTCGTGCCGTCGGTCAATGTGGTGCCGCTGATCGGACACGGCTCGTTGCGCGCACTCACCATGGCCGACCCGATGCAGAAGGCGAACTCGCGCGCCATCGCAGCGATGCGGCGCCACCTGGCGAATGCGCTCGCGGAAGGCGCGACGGGTTTTTCCACTGGCTTGTTCTACCCGCTCAACGCGCCCGCCGACATCGAAGAGGTCGCGACGTTGGCCGAGCTGTTGCCCGCGCACGGCGGCATCTATGCGACGCACATGCGCAACGAGCACGACGGCGTCATGTCCTCCTTGGCGGAGACGTTCGAGACCGCCGGCCGTGCCAAAGTGCCGGTCGTGGTTTCGCACCACAAGTGCGCCGGCCGCGCCAACTGGGGCCGCAGCGCCGAAACGTTGCCATTGATCAATGAGACGGCGCGTCGGCAGCCGGTGGGGCTCGACGCCTACCCGTACACGGCCGGGTCGACTGTGCTCGATCCGCGCTTCGTTCAGGAGGACATCCGCACGCTGATCAGCTGGTGCGATCCGTATCCGGAGCTGGCCGGCCGCGATCTGGGCGAGCTCGCGCGCGAGTGGGGATGCACGATGCGCGAGGCGGCCGAGCGGATCAATCCGGCAGGCGGCATCTACTTTCAGATGGACGAAGCCGACGTGCGGCGCATCCTTGCCTTCCCGCTCACCATGATCGGCTCCGACGGCCTGCCGCACGACACGCGGCCGCATCCGCGGCTGTGGGGCGCCTTTCCGCGCGTGCTCGGCCATTATGCGCGAGACGTCGGACTGTTTCCGCTTGAGGAGGCGGTGCGAAAGATGACGAGCCTCACAGCGGCGCAATTCGGCCTCGCCGACCGCGGATTGCTGCGCGAGGGTTTTGCCGCGGACCTGGTACTTTTCGATCCGGCGCACATCAAGGACACCGCCACTTTCGCAGAACCGATCGCCGCCGCCGAAGGAATTGCCTGCGTCATCGTCAACGGCGCGGTGAGCTACCGGCCGCAAGAAGGCGTCGTCGGCCGTGCCGGCCGGATGCTGCGCGGGCGGCGCCTCAACTAGCGGAAGCCTTACCGCAATCGCTCCGGCTGCTCTCGCCCGTCGTCTTCGCGGAAGCGGGGACCCAGGTGATTTTTCGCCATGTCGGCACTTCTTTGCCTGGATTCCCGCTGGCGCGGGAAGGACCGGAAACTGAGCAAGCTCGATCGGAATGTGGCCGCGCCCCAACTTCCGGTTCGGTGCCTCACGACCTACATTGCGCCTGTTGGCGCCGCACAAGTTTCGGTTCGATCGACAGCCGAGGCGCGGACGAGTGGTCGCGATACTGCCGCAACGTCCCGCCGGCTGCGCCTTCGAACTCTTCGTTCACCGTCTCGGCGCGAGGATTACCCATGTCGAAGTCGCTCCTATCCGCGGTGATCGCCGCGTTTCTGTTGCTGGGTCTTCCGATCCTGGCCGGAGATCAACTGCCGGCGGCGCTGGCGCAGGTCGCCGTCTCCTTCACGGAATGGACCGTGCCGACAAAAGGCTCGCATCCTCACGATCCGCTGGCGGCGGCCGACGGCTCGATCTGGTACACTGGGCAGATGGCGAGCACGCTCGGGCGGCTCGATCCCGAAACCGGAGTGTTCAAGGAATATCACACGAGCATTCCTAACTCCGGGCCGCACGGTCTCGTCGCCGACCAGGACGGCAACATCTGGTTCACCGCCAGTTTCGCCGGCTATATCGGCAAGCTCGATCCGAACACCGGCGCGATCAGCGAATATCGGTTGCCCGACAACGCTCACGACCCACACACGCCGGTATTCGACCGGAGCGGAAACCTCTGGTTCACTGTGATCGGGGCGAACGCGATCGGCAGGCTGGTGCCGCGGACGGGCGAAATAAAGATCGTTCACGTGCCGACCAAAAACGCGTTGCCCTATGGGATCGCCGTGAATGCGGACGGAGTTCCCTATTTCGCCGAGTTCGGCACCAACAAGATTGCGAGCATCAACCCGCAGACGATGGCGATCAGCGAATATCCATTGCCGGACGCGGCCAGCCGGCCGCGGCGCATCGCCATCGCGACCGACGGTGCGATCTGGTACACCGACTTTGCACGCGGCTTTCTCGGGCGCCTCGATCCGAAGACGGGCAGCGCACGCGACTGGCCTTCGCCGAGCGGCCCCGGCTCCGGCCCTTACGGCATCACTGCGGTCGGCGACGTGATTTGGTACAGCGAATCCGGCGTGAGCCCGAATACGCTCGCGCGTTTCGATCCGCAAAGGCAAAAGATCGAGATCTGGCCGATCCCTTCGGGCGGCGGCGTGGTGCGCAACATGACGGCGACGCGCGACGGCAAGCTCGTTCTTGCGTGCAGCGGCGTCGACCGCATCGCCCTGGTCGATGTACGGTGACGTGCGCGTCGGCGGGAAAGTCCGGGGGGCAGCGCCGTGCAGGGGAGGGGAATCGCCGCCATGAACGCCGGGCCGAAGGAGCTGAACGAAGCGTTCGTCCGCAGCCTTCCCGACAACGGCCCCGTCGTGATGTTGAACCTGCTTCGATTCAAGAAGCGGTCGGCCGATGGCGACGGCTCGGGGTGGAACGCGTACCAGCGATACAGCAAGGCGATCTCGCCGATGCTCAAAGGGGTCGGAGGAACGATCCTGTGGGCCGGCACCGCCGAGGGCGCCGCCTATGGCGATCTCGACGCCAGGCAGTGGGAGTTTGTCGTGCTGGTGCGATACCCGTCGCGCAAAGCCTTTCTCGACATGGTCACCTCGCCAGCATACGCGAAGGCCAACGTGCATCGCGAGAACGCCGTCGATGATCACGTGATCCTGGCGGCGACGGAAGCATACTCGAAGTTTCCGTCCGACCTGACCCAGCGGTGAACAATTTGTACCGTGGCAAAAACGTGCCCGCCTAAAGCTTGCGTTCGGCACAAATGCGATAGTGGTCGCGCCACGGCTGCAGGCGTTCGAATGATGCCGCCGCGGCGAGCACGTCGGCATCGGCTTGCGGCCGGCCGATGAGCTGCATGCCGACCGGCAAGCCGCCGCTGAGACCCGCCGGCACCGAGATCGACGGATGGCCGCTGAAGTTGGTGAAATAGGTCAGGCACCAGCCGATCAGCGGGTCGACCTCTTCACCGTTGACGTGGGTCGGTCCGGTGGTGTTGCCGTCGGTCCGGTTGTCGACCGGCATGCAGGCGAGCGTCGGTGACACCAGGATCTGGTGCGCGGCGAGGACGCCCTGGATCGCGTCGAACACTTCCGTGCGGATCACCTGGTCGCGGACGATATCCATCGCCGAAAGCTTCTGGCCGACATCGATCCAGTGCAGATATTCCGGCGGAAAGTCGTCGCGGTGCCGGCCCAAAAGGTCGATGCCTGCCGCCTTCATGCCCTCGAGCCCGGTGATGTTGAGCGGCGCGATCAAGCGGGCCCAGGCGTCCGATAGCTCGCGCTGGCTGCGCTTGAGGCCGAGCTTGACGCGCTCGACCGTCGCCCCCGCATCGGCAAACACTTCGACGGCCTTGTCGACGACAGCGCAAACCTCCGGCGCAACCGGATAGACGTCGAGATCGAGGCTGTAGGCGATCTTCCAGCCCTTGATCGAACGCCGGGTCGCCGCCACGAAGTCCTCGTTGCTCTCGATACTGAACGGATCGCGGGCGTCGTATTCGGCGAGCACGGACAGCGCCAGCGCCGCGTCCTCGACGGTGCGGCTGATCGGGCCTTCGCCCATGAACGGCATGGCGCCGCCGAAGGCGTTCGGCCGCATCACCACCGGATTGCGGCCGAACGAGGCCTTGAAGCCGACCAGGTTGCACCATGCGGCCGGGATGCGGATGGAGCCGCCGGCATCGGTGCCTTCGGCAAACGGCACCAGCCCGTCGGCCACGGCTGCGGCGCTGCCGCCCGAGGAGCCGCCGGCGTTCTTGCGCACGTCGAAAGGATTGCGCGTCGGGCCGAACAGAAAATTGTCGCAGGTGCCGCGCAGTCCCATCGTCGGGCTGTTGGTCTTGCCCATGATGATGGCGCCCGCCTTCTCCATCCGCTCGGCGAACGGGCAGTACCATTGGGCGACGCAATCCTTCATGGCGCGAATGCCGCCGAAAGTGAACGGCCATCCGGGCTTGAAGTCGAACAGGTCCTTGATCGCGGTCGGCACACCGTGCAAGGGGCCGAGCGCGGCGCCGCCGGCGAGCGCCTTCTCGGCTTCCTTCGCGGCGCTGCGCGCGTCGTCGAATCCCTTGAAGACGAAAGCGTTGAGGCTCGGATTGCGGCTCTCGATGCGGGCGATCAGTGCGTCCACCACCTCGACCGGAGAGAAGTCGCGGCGGCGGATGCGCATCGCCGTTTCGGCGGCGCTCATATAGGCGAGTTCGTCAGCGAGACCCATCGGCTCCTCGCATGCGCGCCGCGATCGGCCCACGCGACGCTCGCGCCGCAGCCGGCGCGGCGACGCCGCCGGCATTCGCTCCGGCCGCCGCGACTATCGCCGAGCGCGCGTCCTTAAGGGTTGCAGTGCGTCGCAAAGAAATACCACCGCAGCAGGCATCATATGATGCGAGAGGAGAGGGGGCTTCTCTTCCCCTCTCCTGCGCAATCGCGTCAGCCTAGCTTACAGCCCCTTGCGGATCGCCTCGACGTCGATGCTGGCGTAATCGTCGGGCAGCTTGTAGCCGTCGGCGTCGGCCTTGAGCTTGGCCTTGTCGAAATTGTTGGCGCCGGCGACGTAGTCGTTCTTGACGACGTCGGCCGCCTTGATGTCCTGGGTCGTCTGGCCGATGTCCTTGATCGTCTTGAAGAACAGATTCCAGGCCGCCTCATCGTGCCAGCCCCAGCCCTTGCGGTTGGCGAAGTCGCCGCGGAACACGTTGGCGAGCTGCATCATCGATTCGACCGCCACCGGCGGCTTCATCTGGCTGGCGAGACCGGGAAACTGCTGCATGGTGAGGTGGGTCGCGGCGCGTGGATTGAGATGCCCGAACTCCAGCCCCATCGCCCATCCGCGCAGATAGCGGGTGTAAAGGTCCTTCTTCGACGCATCCTCGAAATCGGACCGGCGCATGACGAAGGTATTGGCCGGCAGCTTCGAGAAATTACGCCCGATCAGATAGTCGAACTCCAGTCCCTGGCCCTTCCACTGGGCGCGCAGTCCTTCCCAGCTGAGCGCGGCGTCGGCCTTGTTCTGCGCCACCGCCGGACCCCAGCTGTTGCCGGCCTCGACATACTTGATCGACTTCGGATCGATGCCGCTCGAGGCAAACATCGGGTCGCAGATCGCTTGCCAGCCGGCGCTGCCGAGCGCGATCGTCTTGCCCTTCAGGCCATCGAGACTCTTCGGCGCCTCGCCCTTGCGGAAGGCGAAGTCGAACACGTCGTAGGCGCCCATCTCCCAGGCCGAGACCAGTTTCATTCCCTGCGCCAGGCCGAGCGAGAATACGCCCGGCGAGGGGAAGCCCATGTCCGATTGGTTCTGATCGACCAGCTTGACGCAGGCGGTCGCCTCAAGCGGGCCCGGCTCGATCACGGTCTCGACGTCGCCGAAGTAGCCGAACTTCTTGGCCACCCAGTAGGGATAGTCGTCGAGCACTTCGAGCGTGCCGCGCGGCGACACCCAGCGGACCGGACCGGCCGCGGCCGATGCGCCGCGGCTGCCCAGCGCGAGCGCTGCGATTCCACCGCCGGTGACTTGCAGGAACGTCCGCCGTCCGAGCGCCGGTGTTTTGATTCCCATCGTCATGACTGATCCTCCCACTGTTGGACTCACTTACCCGGCGAGCCGTTCACGATTCCCAGCTCGCCCATTTTTTTCCGATCCAGAAGAACAAGACGTAGATCAAAATGCCGATCAAGGCCAATATCAGGATGACCGCGAAGAATTGCGGCATGCGAATGAGAGAAGAGTAATAGGCGAGCCGATTGCCGAGGCCTTCGGCGCCTCCAACCATCTCGGCGCCGACCGCGGTCAACAGCCCGAAGATCGAGCCGACCATCAGGCCGACGATGATCATCGGCATCGCCATCGGAATGCGGATCTTCAGAAAAATCTGCATGGTATTGGCGCCGAACGATCGCGCCAGCGCGATCTTGGCAAGGTCGGTACGGCGAAAGCCGGTCGCCGAATTGATCATCACCATCGGGCCGACGGCGAGAGCGATCGCAATGTAGCGCGGCTCGGAGCCGAAGCCGAAGCGCAGGATGAGGAGCGGCACCAGCGCCAGCATCGGCGTGGTGACGAGCAGGATGATGTACGGCGTGATGATTTTCTCGACAAACGGGAACTGGGTGATCACGGCAGCCAGCACGAAACCGACGGAGGCGCCGGCGGCGAAGCCGACCAGCAGTTCCTTGAGCGTGATCAGCGTGTGCGGCGCGATGAAGCGGAAGTCGCTGATCAGTCCCATGAGGATCAGGCTGGGAGTCGGCAGAATGTATTGCGGCACCTCCAACAGGCGCAGCAGCAGCTCGGCGCCGCCGACGATCACCACGGCGACAAGCGCGATCGCCGCGACTTCGAGCCAGGTGCGGATGCCGGGACCGCTGGTCAGCGCCGACCAGTTCGAGAGGCCGACCTCCTGGACGGCCTTGTCGCCCTTCTCGAAGGTCGGAATTTGATCGTTCAGCGCCGTGTCCACGTATTTGCAGTCCTTGCTGCAATGGGCGCCTGCACATTGCCGGGCGGGCGTTTTCTGCGGCCCTTGCAATGAGGTTAGACGACGGCTTAACCTCAAGTCAAATCAACGGGGAACGCGCCGCGCGTGGCAACGAGCGCGGACAACCAGTCTTCCGGCGGCGACAGCGAACGACCCGGCAGTCGGGGAGCGGCTTCGTGCTCGCCGGCACCCGCATCAGAGGGAGAGAACGATGAACAAGCACAATGGGAGCCGCAACGGCGCGCTGCGGGTTCTGGTGGTCGGGGTCGGCAATATGGGGGCCTCCCACGCCCGCGCCTACGACAAGATCGACGGGTTCGAACTCGCCGGGCTGTGCGCGCGCACTATTGCCAAGCGCACCGATCTGCCCGAGCGGTGGTCCAACATCCCCCGCTTCTCCAGATACGCCGAGGCGCTGGAGACGCTCAAGCCCGACGTCGTCTCGATCAACACCTGGCCGGACACCCACGCCAAATACGCCATCCAGGCGTTCAAGTCCGGCGCGCACGTGTTCATGGAGAAACCGATCGCCGAAACCGTGGCCGACGCGCGCAAGGTGGTGGCGGCGGCCAAGTCGGCGAAGAAGAAGCTGGTGATCGGTTACATCCTGCGCGTCCATCCGTCCTGGGTCGAGTTCGTCCGCCTCGCCAAGGGACTCGGCAAGCCCTTGGTCATGCGCATGAACCTGAACCAGCAATCGATCGGACAGAACTGGACGTGGCACAAGAATCTGATGAAGTCGCTGCCGCCGATCGTCGATTGTGGCGTGCATTACGTCGACGTGATGTGCCAGATGACCGGAGCGAAGCCGAAGCGCGTGCACGCCATCGGCGCGCACCTCACCAAAGAAGTGAAAACCTACAACTACGGCCAGCTTCAGGTCGAGTTCGACGACGGGTCGGTCGGCTGGTACGAGGCTGGCTGGGGACCGATGATGAGCGAGGTGGCTTTCTTCGTCAAAGACGTGGTCGGGCCGAAAGGCTGCGCCAGCATCGTCATGGCGGAGCAGGGATCGAACATCGAGGAAGGCGCCACGACCACGACCTCGGCCGACATCGACACCCACACCAAGACTAATGCCATCCGGCTCCATCATTCCAAGCTCAACAAGGACAACTCGCTGGCCAAGCCCGACGAACTGCTGCGCATGGACGACGAGCCGGGCCACGACGAGCTGTGCGAGCGCGAGCAGCTGTTCCTGCTCAACGCGATCCGCAAGGACGTCGATCTCAAGGACCATATGAACGATGCGGTCAACAGCCTGCGCGTCGTGCTGGCCGCCGACGAGAGTATCAAGAACAAGAAGGTGGTCACGCTGCGCTAGCCGCGGCCACTTCATGCGCAGCGGCTCCGCGGCAACGGTGAGCGGCGCGACCTTCGTGCCGCTCACGGTAGCGTCCGCTGGTCGCGATCGAGAACAATGAATCAGACACCCACAGAGCGCGCCTCCCGCTGGCTCGCACAGTTCGGCTCCGCCGTCGCCGCGCCCGACACCGCCGGGGCGGCCGCGCTGTTCCATGACGAAAGCTACTGGCGCGACCTCGTCTCGTTCACCTGGAACGTCAAGACGATGGAGGGCGCCGGCGCGATCGGCGCGATGCTTGACGCGACCGCAGCGCGGATCCGGCCGAGCGGCTGGTCGTTGGTCGATGAGGCAACGGAAGTCGATGGCGCCGTCGAGGCCTGGTTCAGGTTCGAGACGGCGCTGTCGCGCGGCATCGGCCATCTGCGCCTCAAGGGCGAGCGCTGCCTGACGCTGCTCACCACCATGCTGGACATCAAGGGTCATGAGGAGCCGGCCGGCGCCGCGCGTGCGACCGGCGTCACGCACGGCGCGTTCAAGCGTCGCCAGAACTGGCTCGACCGCAGGAAGAGCGAAGCGTCGGCGCTGGGCCGGTCGGTGCAGCCCTATTGCGTCATCATCGGCGGCGGGCAGGGCGGCATCGCTCTGGGCGCGCGGCTCAAGCGCCTCGGCGTGCCGACCATCATCCTGGAAAAGAATGCGCGCGCCGGCAACTCGTGGCGCAATCGGTACAAGTCGCTCGTGCTGCACGACCCGGTCTGGTACGACCACCTGCCTTACCTGCCGTTCCCGGACCACTGGCCGGTGTTCACGCCCAAGGATCAGATGGGCGATTGGCTGGAGTTTTATGCCGCGATCATGGAGCTCGATTACTGGGCTTCGGCCGAATGCCTCAACGCCAGCTACGATCCCGTGCAGCGCGAGTGGGCGGTGCTGGTCGAGCGCGGACGCGAGCAGCTGGTCCTGCGTCCAAAGCAACTGGTGTTCGCGACCGGCTCATACGGCCCGCCGAACGAGCTCGATCTGCCCGGCGCCGGACGCTTCGCCGGCATGCAATATCACTCAAGCCGGCACGTCAGCGGCGCTCCGTTCGCCGGCAAGAAATGCGTCGTCATCGGCTCCAACACGTCGGCGCACGACATGTGCGCAGATCTCTGGGAGCACGACGCCGACGTGACCATGGTGCAGCGTTCGCCGACCACCGTCGTGAAGTCGGAGACGCTGATGGAGCTTGGGTTCGCCAATCTCTATTCCGAGCAGGCGGCGCGTAACGGCATGACGACCGAGAAGGCGGACCTGCTGTTCGCCTCGGTCCCGTTCCGGCTGATGGCCGGCCTGCAGATTCCGCTCTATCGGCGCATTGCCGAGCACGACGCGGAGTTCTACGCGCGACTGGGCAAATCCGGTTTCCTCCTCGACTTCGGCGAGGACGGATCGGGCCTGATGATGAAGGCGTTGCGCACCGGTTCCGGCTACTACATCGACGTCGGCGCTTCCGAACTGATCGCCGCCGGCGAGATCAAGCTCAAGACGGGCGTCGAACCCAGGGAGCTACAGCCCGGTTCCGTTGTGCTGAGCGACGGCACTGCGCTGCCGGCCGACGTGATTATCTATGCCACCGGCTACCAGCCGATGACTGCCCGGGTGGCGCAGATCGTGTCGCAGGAGGCCGCAGACCGGATCGGGCCCAACTGGGGCTACGGGTCCGGCACCCGGGGCGATCCCGGCCCCTGGCTCGGCGAGTTGCGCAACATGTGGAAGCCGCTCGCGCATCCGGCGCTGTGGTTTCACGGCGGCAATCTCGCGTTGTCGCGGCACTATTCACTCTACGTTGCGCTGCAGCTCAAGGCGCGCATGGAGGGGCTGCCGACGCCGCTCTACGCTGCGCCCTAGCGGGCGATGCTTGCGGCGCCATTGTCGGCGCCCGGCCGCATTCACGACAACTGCAGTTGTCGCTGTCATCGGTCCGCGTTAAGAAACATCGGCAAAGCCGTCACCGACCAGCGCCAAATCTGTCGTCGGGTCGTACAGCCAAGTGGAAGTGGGCTGGTGAATTTCCAGAAACAGCAGAAGCCGACGGTCAAGGTCGGCGTCGTCGACGCGACCAAGCACTACAGCACGCGCACCGGCGTCATCCACGCCCTTGAAGGCGTTTCCTTCGATGTGCGCGAGGGCGAGTTGGTTTGCGTGCTCGGACCGTCCGGATGCGGCAAGACCACGCTGCTCTGGTCGATGGCCGGCTTGCATTCGCTTACCCGCGGGCAGGTGCTTATCGACGGCGAGGCGGTAACCCAGCCGCATCCGCAGGTCGCGATGATGTTCCAGGAGGCCAACCTGCTTCCCTGGCGCAACCTGATCCGCAACATCTACCTGCCGTTCGAGATCAAGCGGCTCAAGCCGTCCGACTACCGCGACCGCATCAACGGCCTGCTCAAGCGCGTCGGACTCGCCGGCTTCGAGCACAAGTTCCCGCGCGAGCTTTCCGGCGGCATGCAGCAGCGCGCCTCGATCGTGCGCAGCCTGGCGGTCGATCCTTCGATCATGCTGATGGACGAGCCGTTCGGCGCGCTCGACGCGTTCACCCGCGACGAGATGAATCTGCTGATCCAGCAGATCTGGATGGATACCGGCAAGACCATCGTCTTCATCACCCACAATATCGCCGAGGCGATCTTCCTCGCCGATCGCATCGTCGTGCTCTCGCCGCGCCCGGGAAGGCTGTCGCGCATCTTCCCGATCGATTTCGAACGGCCGCGGTCGATCGACCTAGTCACCCAGCCGCATTTCATCGACCTTCTGGTCGAAATCAAAAAGTCGATCGACCACAGCGGCGGCGGCGCGAGCGTGGTGGACTGAAATCTGGATTTCCTCGTCGCCCTCGGGCTCCTCGCAATGACAAACTCGTCATTGCGAGCGAAGCGAAGCAATCCATTTGTTTGGCGCATGAAGTATGGATTGCTTCGTCGCCCTTCGGACTCCTCGCAGTGACGGCGCGGGATCGACCAAAACAATTGCGCTTTTTTAGAAGAAAGTGGAAATCCCGCCGAGCACCGACCCGTCTTCCCCGATCACATAAAGCAGGGGCCAGCGATCGAACGTCGTACAGGGGTGCGAGACCCCGAAACCGACCAAGTCTCCGACCTCGAGTGGACAGTTTTGCGGTATTCGCACGATGGCGTGCTGGTCGTTGAGAGCAACGACGGCACAATCGGACAAGACAGCGGCTTCGCGATCACGGTTCGGCCGGCACGATGCGATCGGCTTCGGAAGATCGACGTCCGATCCGACGTCGCGCTTGCCCATGGCGCAAATCATCAAGTCGGGCTGCGGTCGCGATTGCACCATCGTCCAGATCTCGAGCGCCGGTCGCGGCCGGATCGGGAATTTCGCCGAAGCCGGCGACCGGCTGATGAGATCATCGACGAATTTCTGGTACATTTGGTGGTCGTGCGTCAGATAGCATCCCGACCGCAGGATAACGGCGGATGGCGCGCGCAGCCCGGCCCGCCCGAAAATCTCGGCCACCAGGTCGTAGTAGGCGGAACCACCGGCAGAGAGAATGACCGGTTCGGCTTCGAACAGGCCGCGGCGCTCGCACTCGCGCGCCGTCTCCACCATGAAGTCGAGGAACAGGCGGACGCGGTCGACGGCGCTCATTTGCGCGTCGCCGCGAATGATGCCCTCAAATCCCGCAATGCCGACCAGGCGCAAATCCGGCGCCGCATGCACCGCCTCGGCAACCGCAATTGCCTCAGTCAGGTTGCGAGCGCCGGTCCGGCCGTCCATGAAGCCGACTTCCAGCAACAGGCTTATCGGCCGCCCAGGACGCCGGCGCCGCAGCGCCGACCATGACTCGACCAGCCGGACGCTGTCGACGTAGGTGTAGAGTTCAAGATCCGGCGTGCGATCGAGCTCCGCCGCGATCCATTGCATATCGCTTGCCGCGACCGGTTCGTTCGCCAATATGATTTTCTTAACCCCGGCGCGCCGTGCGATTCCCAGCTGATGCCGCGTCGCGACAGTAATGCCCCAGGCGCCGTGCTCGATCTGGCGCGCGAACAATAGCGGCGCCATGGTCGTCTTGCCATGAGGGCAGAGCCGTGCGCCGGTGGTCGCCAGGAAGAGCCGCATCCATTCTTCATTGGCGGCGAGCGCTTCCTCGCGGAGCACCGCTACCGGGGCCGGCAAGTCGCCGCGGTAGAGGTTGAGGCGGAGACTGCCGATGTCGCGAAGGCGCCGCGGCCCGAGATGCGGCGGCCACGCCTTGCAGGATGCATCGACGGTCGTGTCGAGAACCCAGTCCAATGCGGCGCCCGATGCGGCCGGCGTGCCTGCTGCGGTGATCGCCGGCGCCGAATTCTCTTTGCGATCGTGCATGGGTTCCATCCGAATTCCATCGGCTGCAGCGGCTGGCCTGTTCTGGAAGGAGCGGGCTCGCGGCCCGTCCACCGAGGCTATCGTCCAGGATCGGTTCTGAGATACCATAAAGCTTCGCGAACAGGGCGGGGCGGTCGTTGCTCGAAGCCCGATTTCATCCCGGGAGCTGTCGATGAGTGCGGAAGCGCGTCTGAAGGAGCTGGGCCTGGTGCTGCCGGCGCTGGCGAAGCCGGTCGCCAATTACGTGCCGTACCGAATCGTGGGGAACGTCTTGTACCTTTCGGGCCAAGGCCCCCGCGACGAGAACGGCAACATGCTGGCGGGCAAGCTCGGCGCCGAGATCAGCATCGAGGAGGGCTATCGGCGCGCCCGCCTCGTCGGGCTCGGACTCCTTGCCGCCATGCGCGACGCGCTCGGGTCGCTCGACCGCGTGGACTACATCGTCAAGCTGCTCGGCATGGTCAATGCCACACCGAATTTCAATGACCCTCCCAAGGTCATCAACGGCTGCTCGGACTTGTTCGTCGACGTGTTCGGCGAGGCCGGCCGTCATGCCCGCTCGGCCGTCGGCCATGTCACGCTGCCGAACCAGATCTCGGTCGAGATCGAGGCCATTGTCGCGATCAAGCCGTAGGACGGCCGAGCGCCGGTACCAACTTTCAGACCCGGTACTTGCCCAGCTACTCTCCTCGGTGCCCGCGCCACGCCGCGCTACTTCTTGCCGTGCTGCCGCTCCCGCAGCAGAACGGCCGTCTTCAGGAGGCCGACGCTGCTCGCGGCATGGGTGATCGTGCCGGCTTCTAGCATCGCCATGGCAGAAGGAAAGGGCACCCAGTGCGGCTCGACGATATCTTCCCGGCTGCCCGGCAACGGATCAAAGACAAGCTCTTCGGCGAGGAAAATATGATTGACGCTGGCGATGACCGTCGTAAACGGCTCGATGCAGCCGAGCGGGGTGAGCTTTTGCGCCCGATAGCCGGTCTCTTCCCGCAGCTCGCGTAGCGCCGCCGCGCTCGGATCTTCGTCTTCGTCGATGCCGCCGCTGACCAGTTCGAGCGTTTCGCGCTCGACGGCGTACTTGTATTCCCTTATCAGAAGAACCCTTTCACGCGCGTCGAGGGCGAGCACGGTGCTGCCGGGCTTCATATGGACGAGCCCAAAGATGCCCTTCTCGCCGTTCGGCCTGATGACGCTCGCTTCCTCGACGCGAATCCAGCTGTTCTGATATTTGATCGTCCGCGCGGTCTCTTCGAACGGTCCCTTCTTCATGTCGATACGTCGTGCCTTGGCATGATCAATCCCGTTCCGCGGGTCTCGCGGGCGCTCGCTCGCCGTTGTCGCAATCACGCCGCGCCCTGAATGCGGAAGATCGCGACGTCCTGCTGCACGCCTTTGAGATGCGAATGATCGCGCCTCTTGGCGTAGGGCGCCAGCAGGTCAGCGACCCCGGGCGCGGCATACACCTCCTCGGTGAGGCAGATCTCGTCGCCTTCGGCGAGGTGTTCGACCCGCGAGGCGATGTTGACGGTCTGGCCGAAGTAGTCGAGCCGGTCGTTGAGCGTCACCGCGATCGAGGGGCCGCGATGAATGCCGATCTTGAGGACGAAATCGCGCGCCGCCCGTGCCTCGTTCAAGCGCTCGATTTCGCTGCGCATCTTGAGGGCGGCGCTCACCGCGTCCGGCGGCGTCACGAACGCCGCCATGATCGCGTCGCCGATCGTCTTGACCACGGCGCCGTTGTGCCGGACGGTCACGTCGAGGAGGCGCTCGAAGTGGCGCTGCACCTGCGAATAGGCGTTGAGATCGCCGATACGGTCATAAAGCTCGGTCGAGCCCTTGAGGTCGGTGAAGAGCAAGGTGAGATCACGCACGCCGATCCCCTCGGTCGCCTCGATCACCTGGGAGCGGAACAGATTGCGGAACGTCTGGGTAGTCAGCATCCGGCTGCCGCAGAGGAAGGGATCGTATTTGAGCGGCGGACGGTCGAAGATATTGACCTCCGGCGGGATGAGCGAGATGCCGAAGATGCTGCGGTAGTCGACCACACTCTCCACTTCGAGAACCAGCCGGCCCGGTGCGACCGTCGCCGTGTCCGGTTCGCAGCCGCTGTCGCTGAAGCGCACACGCACCGTCTGCTCCTTCGGCGCAGCAACTGCGTCGACGTTGAACGCGAACCCGGCATCGGTCAGCGGACTCCAGCCGATCATTAGTCCGGGCTTGACGTCGAGCGCGAAGCGGGTCACGGCGCCCGCGGGCAGGAAGCCCACCGTCTGCATCGCATCCCTGATCATCGCCCCGAAGATGCGGCCGTCCGGGCCCTTGCCCTCCGGCGCGACGTTGTAGACGAATGAATACTCTTCCGGTGAAAGCTCGTCGGGGCGATGGAATTTGATCGGCCGGATCTGCGGCGAGACGGTGAAGCTGACGGCGATGTAGTCGTCGAGTTTGGCTTCGAGGTCGATGCGGCACAGATTGCAGTGCGGATGATCGTGGAGCTTGTTCATCGCGCTGAAGCTCTCGGTCACGCAGCCGCACTGCGAGCAGAGCAGCATCCAGTTCATCTCGAACAGCCCGTGGGCGGTGGCGTAAAGGAAGAGGTCGATCGTCTCCGCCTCGGCCATCCCCTTGTCGGACGCGAACTTGATCGGATTGACGCGAAAGAGAGCGTCGTCCTCGCCCGACCGGATGAGCGCCTCGAGGCGCGAGACGACGCGCGGGCTCCATGAGCGCGCCGCTTCCAGCGTGCCGAGCCGATCTTCCAGGAGCTTCTCGTTGATCGCGGTCATCACAGCGGCTCGTTGTGCGTGTGTTTCAAGATCATCATACGTTTCGAGATGCGGAGAGTTTCAGACTAACCGTGGAACTTTTTCATTTTTGCAGCGCTGCTGCAAGGCGGCGCGGGCGTGGATAGCGTCGGGCGCTGCCCCTCGGCTTTCTTTATATTAACGAGATGGTGCGCGCTGTGGGCTGGCTACTCCGTTCGTGCGCATGGCATCGGGGTTCGGCTTGCGCGGCCAGCTCAATAACACCTACAAAGCGCACCTGCGAGCATCGCAACGGTTGCGAGGTAACTTGTGAAAAAACTCACCCCAGCACTGGTCGGCGCGATCCTCGCGCTCGCGTTGATGGTTTGGGCAGCAGACTTACGCAAGCCTGCGGCCGAGGAAGCTGGTTCCGCATCGCCGCCCGCAGGCGCTTGTCCGAATGCAGCCCCGGCCTTCACCGACCCGCTCAGTGCTCCCCATTGGAACGGGTGGGGCGTTGATCCGGCGCAGAGCCGCTTTCAACCGGCCGCGATGGCGGGGCTTGCAGCGGCAGATGTGCCCCGCTTGAGGCTCAAGTGGGCGTTCGGATTCCCCGGGGCAACTTTCGCCTTCGCGCAGCCGACCGTAATCGGCGGGCGGGTGTTCATCGGCAGCCAAGCTGGAAAAGTCTATTCGCTCGATGCGAGCACCGGCTGCACGTACTGGGAGTTCGACGCCGGCGCCCTGGTGCGCGCGGCCATTACGCTTGGACCGACTCCGGCGGGATGGACGGCGTATGTCGGCGACCGACGCGGCAATCTTCATGCCGTGGATGCAGTGACCGGCAAGGCTTTGTGGACGACGCAGGTCGACGATCATCCGGCGGCGCGGATCACCGGCGCGCCGACGCTCGTCGGCACGACTCTGTACGTGCCGGTCTCCTCGACCGAAGAGGCTCTGGCCACCAATCCGAAATATTCCTGCTGCAGCTTCCGCGGCAGCGTCGTCGCGCTCGAGGCATCGACCGGAAAGGTGCTGTGGAAGAGCTACACCGTGGCCGAGGAGCCGCGGCCCGGCGCCACGAGCAGCGCCGGCGTGCAGCTGATGGGACCGTCCGGCGCCGCGGTGTGGTCATCGCCGACTTTCGACGCGGCAAAGGGCATGCTGTACGTCACCACCGGCGACAATTACTCGGACCCGCCGACCGGCATGTCGGATGCCATCCTGGCGTTCGACGCCGCATCCGGGACGCTGGCGTGGTCGCGGCAGATCACGTCCGGCGACGCCTTCAACGTGGCGTGTCCGGCGATGGGCCCGAACTGCCCCGCGGCCAGCGGGCCGGATTTCGATTTCGGCTCGTCGGCGATCCTGGTCAGCCTTGCGAATGGAAAACGCGCGCTGATCGCCGGACAAAAATCCGGCGTCGTCACCGCCGGCGATCCGGACCGCGGCGGAGCCATCCTCTGGCAGACGCGCGTCGGCCATGGCGGCGCGCTCGGCGGCGTGCAATGGGGATCGGCGGCCGACGCTACGAAAATCTATGTCGCGGTATCGGACACAAGCCTCCGCGTGGTGCCGTCTGGCACCCGTGGCGCGCAGACCATCCCATCCAACCCGAACATGGCGTGGCTGTTGGACGGCAGCCGCGGCGGCGGGCTGCACGCGCTCAGGCTCGAGACCGGCGAGGAAGTCTGGCACACGCCGCATCCGGGCTGCGGCGAAACTCCGGGCTGCGGCCGCGCGCAATCGGCCGCTGTCACGGCAATCCCGGGCGTCGTATTCTCGGCCGGCCTCGACGGTCACTTGCGCGCCTATTCCGCCGATGACGGCCGCATCATTTGGGATGTGGACACCAAGGGCGAGCACCGCACCGTCAACGGTGTCGCGGCTCACGGCGGTTCGATCGACGGGCCGGGGGTGGTTGTCGTCGGCGGCATGCTCTATGCGACCTCCGGATACGGCGCCTGGGGCGGCGCACCGGGGAACGTGCTGCTCGCCTACTCGGTGGACGGCCGTTAAGCCGGCATCGCGGTCTTCGGTGGGCCGCGGGAATCGCGCTCCGCGGCGCGCGTCAGCGCGGTTGATCCTGCGCCGCCGGTCCGCGCGCCGCGCTTGCGGCGCTTTCGCTCTCGCCCGAACCTGCGCCTTCGGCGTCGGCGAGTTCACGATAATATTGTGCGATCTTGAGATACCGGTTGCGCACATCGGGCATGACGTTGGCGCCCTCAGCGAGCTGCGAATATTCCGCGGCGCAGAATCGGTACTTGCGCGCTCTCACCACGCGCTGCAGGTCGTCGACCGTCGCCCCGTGTGCAGCGTTGTTCTTCGGCTCGGCATTGTCCATTGCGGCGTTCCTACGCGTTCTTTGTGTCGGATTCGAGGTTATCGCGTTTGGCGAATGCGATGCGAAGGACGCGCGGCGGTCCCAGCGTCGCCAGGAGTTAGTAACTGACCAGCGGTCTGGCGCGCCAGTTCTGGGTGATGAACGAGAACAGTCGGTGCTCGATCTTGTTCCATTTGCTGGTTCCCGGCGGCAGGTGATGAACCTCGATCGAGATATTGAGTTCATCGGCGAGCCGCTGCAATTCAAGTTTCCACAGACGCACGCGCGAGCCGTTGCTGCCGCCGCCATCGGCGGTGATCAGCAGGCGCCGGGCGAGGGGATAGCGAACGCGGCCGACCTCTTGCCACCATCGTCGGATCGTCTGCACGGCGAACGCCGCCGTGTCATTGTCGACGCCGACGTTCACCCAGCCCGTGTTGGCGGCCAGATCATAAATTCCATAAGGCACGGCGCGTCCAAGCTCCTTGATCAGAAAATCGTGCACGCGCACATCTTCGGGCGCGCCTTGCGGACGCCATTCGCGTCCGGCGTTCTTGAAATCCCCAACCAGTTCCTTCTTTTTCGTGTCAACGGAGATCACCGGCTGGTTCTGCGCCATGGCCGTCGTAACCGCCTCGTTGATGAATCCGAACTGGGCGTCGCGGTCGGGATTGTCGGCGCCTTCGCGCGTCTTGCGATTGGCTTGCAGGCTGAACTTCTGCGCCTTCAGCAACTCGCCGACAACGGTGTGGCTGATCTGGTGGCCGAGCTTGTTGAGTTCGGCCGCCAGCCGGCGCAGGCTCTTGCAGGTCCAACGCAGCGACGACATGGGATCCCCGCGTGCATCTGGCTCGACAAGTGCGTTCAGATCGTCGAGCAGCTGGGGATCGGTTTCGGTCAACGATTTGCGCCCGCCTCCCGGACGACGAACGCGGCCAGGCGCGAGCGAATCCAGCGCTTCAATGTCTTTCAGGCCGCGTCCGATCGTGCTCGCGGCGATGCGCGTCACACGCGACACCGCGGCGATGCCGCCATATCCCGCGGCCTTGGCTTCCGCCGCAGCGAAAAGCCGCCGCTGCCGTTCGTCGAGATGCGGCAACATCGCCGCGTTGCGCTTCTGGAGAGAATCTTCATTGATCATCCCCAAGAACTACGACGCGCCACGCCGGCATGGAATCCCCCTTCCCATACCGCGCGTTGCCTGGCGTTCGCGGGAACGGGATGGTGTCGCGCACGTTGGCAAGGCCGGTGACGTAGGCGAGGGTGCGCTCGAAGCCCAGGCCGAATCCCGCGTGTGGAACGGTGCCGTAACGGCGCAGATCGCGGTACCAGCCGTAGTGCTCCTTGTCGATGCCGCGCTCGGCCATGCGCGCGTCGAGCACGTCGAGCCGCTCCTCGCGCTGGCTGCCGCCGATGATCTCGCCGATCCCCGGCGCGAGCACGTCCATCGCCGCGACCGTGCGGCCGTCGTCATTCACGCGCATGTAGAAGGCCTTGATGTCCTTCGGGTAGTTCATCACGATCACCGGCTTCCTCGCATGCTTCTCGGTCAGATAGCGCTCGTGCTCCGACTGCAGGTCGACTCCCCAGCGGACCGGGAACTCGAATTTCTCCTTGGCGCGCTCCAGCACCGCGACCGCTTCGCCGTAGTCCATGCGCACGAATTCCGAGCTGACGATCCCGGAAAGCTTGGCGACCAGCCCCTTCTCGATCCGTTCGTCGAAGAAGGCGAGATCGTCTTCCCTTTCCTTCAGCAGCGCCGCGAAGGTGAATTTCAGGAGCCGCTCCGCCAGCGCGGCGTTGTCCGCGAGATCGGCGAAAGCGATTTCCGGCTCGATCATCCAGAACTCGGCGAGGTGACGGCTGGTGTTCGAATTCTCGGCGCGGAACGTCGGGCCGAACGTGTACACCTTGGTGAGTGCGAGACAATAGGCTTCGACGTTGAGCTGCCCGGAAACGGTCAGGAACGCTTCGCGGCCGAAGAAATCCTTGGCAAAATCCACCTTGCCCTGCGGCGTGCGCGGCAGGTTGGCGAGGTCGAGCGTGGAGACACGAAACAATGCTCCGGCTCCTTCGGCGTCGGACGCGGTGATGATCGGCGTATTGACCCAGAAGAAGCCGTTCTGGTCGAAGAACCGGTTGATTGCCTGCGCCAGCGTGTGACGCACCCGCGTCGCCGCCGCGATCACGTTGGTGCGCGGCCGCAGATGCGCGACCTCGCGCAAAAATTCCATCGTGTGCGGCTTCGGCTGGATCGGATAGGTGTCGGGGTCTTCGACCCAGCCGATCACCTTGATCGCGTTCGCCTGCATCTCGAACGGCTGCCCCTTCGCCGGCGAAGGTACGATCATTCCCGTCGCCTCGACCGCGCAACCGGCGGTGAGCTTGAGGACGTCGTCCGTGTAGTTCGGCAGCGTATTCGGAGCAACCACCTGCAGGGGATGCAGCGACGAGCCGTCGGACAGGTGCACGAACGAAACACCTGCCTTCGAGTCGCGCCGGGTACGCACCCAGCCCTTGACCGTCACCGGGGCGTCCGCTGGCGCCCGGCCGGCCAAAATATCGCGTACGTTGAACTCGCTGGTCGCCATGGTCGAAAGCGCTCGCGGCCTAGGTGCTTATACAATGTGGCGCAAGATGCATCCGCCATCGCCACTTTCACCGATCCGCGACTCGCGGACAAGCCGCGGACGTGCGCCACGCTGCGACCGGGGCCGTCGCGGAGAAACTGTCAGTTCGGATGCGGGCGCGTCAATAGCGCCTGTGGCTCGGCCTGTTGCGCGGGCGTGGCATCGCACATCCAACATATGCAGAAGGCGCCGATCGAGATGAATCGTCAGCTTCACCGTGTCCTCTCAGATATTACTGGAACGACTGGCTTGCGCATCAAGCCCCTCGTGGTCCGTCCGTTGCGTCTTCGACAACGGCCGGCATCTGGACTCGTGGACCGGGCGGGGCGCAGGATGTTGACATCGCCCAGCGCGGGGAAAAGTGTAAGCGTCGGTAAAGCTCGCGTCGCGCCGTCGCGGATTGTTACGGTCTTCGTTGCGCCAGGCGAGGAAAGCGCGATGCCCTTCAGGAACCGCTCCGAAGCAGGCCGCAAGCTGGCTGTTGCGCTGGCCGGATACAAGGACCAGCAGCCGGTGGTTCTGGCACTGCCGCGCGGCGGCGTCCTCGTGGCGGCGGAGGTTGCCGGCGTGCTCGAAGCGCCGCTTGATCTGATCCTCGTCCGCAAGGTCGGCGTGCCCTTCCAACCTGAATTGGCGATGGGCGCAGTCGTCGATGGCGGCGCGGCGATCGTGGTGCGCAACGAGGACGTCATCGCCCACGCCGGCATCAAGGACGCGGAGTTTACGGCCGCGTGCGCTTCCGAGTTGGCCGAGATCGAGCGGCGACGTCAACTCTATCTGGGTAACAGCGAGCGCGCCGAAATCGCCGGACGCACGGCTATCGTGATCGACGACGGCGTCGCGACCGGCGCAACGACCCGGGCCGCATTGCGCGCCACGCGCCTGCGCCATCCGCTGCGGCTCGTGCTCGCGGTGCCCGTTGCCCCGACGGACAGCCTCGCCGAATTGCGTGCCGAGGCCGACGATGTGGTCTGCCTCGAGCATCACGAAATCTTTGGCGCGCTCGGCTACTACTACCGCGATTTTCGGCAAATCGGGGACAAGGAGGTGATCGAGATCCTGGAACGATTCCAGGCAACCTGAGCCGCGAGCAGCCACGGCAAGCATTTGAAAAGTAGGTTGAAAATTGGCTTCGTTTCGTAAATACACAACCAATGAGTGTATTATCTTGTTCTTCTAGCGACTATAAGGCCTGCGGCCTTATCGCGGCGGGCGGCAGCACTTCGCTCGTATCGGTCGAGCTTGAGTAGTTCCGGCAAGGCCCTCCTCATGGCTTCGGCTGTGCGGTCCGGCTCTGATGAAGGCATGCTTGGCGCTGGAGGGACAGATAAATCGCATGGCAACCCGCGAACGATTGATTTCAGGATTAGTTTGAAGTCTCGAGAGGTCCCCAGCGGGTCGAGGATGTCAAGCACTCCAAATTCCGCCATTCGCTGAATTAGCGAAGCCCTCATTCGCCGGATCTGTGTGAGGTCGAGTTGGGCTTGTGCGACGGAGCGGGCTTGCTCGAGGACCATTGCGTCGGCGCCCGCGCCGGCGATCTTGCGCGCCAACCTCTCGACGTGCTCGGCGCATCGGGGCGTCCGGCCGCGCCTACGGAAAGGCCGTGACGGTAGGAATTACGGCGTGCCCGTCTCTTCCCTGCGGAAGAGCGCGGACCGGTACTCTTTACCGCGTTTCGACGGTTCGCTGCGATTTGCCGTTCGGTTGCCATCGCTAGGCCGCCGGTTTTCGTTCTTTGCTGCCGGCGTGCTCGAGTTTGAGAACTTTGCCGTCGACAAGTCGATCGCTGCTCTCGCGCAGCAGAGCGCCGAAGTCGCCGCGATATTGGGCTATGCACACGAGCGCCTTGTCGCGGCGGGCTTCTGCTGAAGCCATAAGGCGGTCGATCCGCTCGAGGTCATCGGCCGATTTTCTGAACGCTTCTGCTTCAATGGCGGTTTCATCGAGGTCGAATTCTCGGAGCAGTCCGGCGATCTGCTTTTTGACATCTGGGTCGGAGAACCATTCGCGCGCCAATTTCTCTGACTGTCTTTCAGCAGATATTTCAAGCTCCCCTGGTTTGCGCAGAAGCTGCGTGACGACTTCTGTCAACGCATCACGAAACGCCAAATTGATAATGGCTGCCTTGCTGCGTCTGAGGCGTAAGATTTCCCAGACGAGATAGGCGATATCCTCGACGTACATTTGCTCGATGATCCCACGCGGTTTTATCTGGTCATTGAGATTGTCGCGGATGAGATTGAACTCGTCTTTAGATTCTGTGAGCAGCAGCGGCGCCGTCGGTATTAGCGCTGAGCTCATCGCGACCTGCTTTGGGCATTTGGCGCATCTCTCTCCTAGTCTAAGGCGCAACTACAGTAGAAGCCTAACAGAACATATCATGAATATCAAGCCGATCAGACGATGAGCGCTCCTGGGATGGCGGCCGTCGACGGCCAGTGCCGCAGGCGTTCGCCAACCGTTCGCGCGGTCGCTAGTGGTCGGCCTGCGCTCCTTGCGCTTCTCGGCCGCCTCTTCCGCAATCGGACGCCTTCGCTCCGCCGCCGTTCTCGTCGATGAACTCGATGCCGGCGGACTCCAGACGCAAGCCGTATCGCCGCTTCATTAGCAGCCGTCACCGGAATTTGGCCCATCAACGACTTCCACCTCGACGGATCGGTCGCCACACGGCCGACGCTGGCCTATGCGGCCAGTCCAAATCAAGAGCTGTCCAGCCGGAGCATGGCCCGCGCTGCCCTGCATTTGAGCGCTTGAGCATTTTTCTGGACATTGCCGGTGATATGAATTATACAATACGATGTAATTCACATTAGTGGCTCGTAGCCGCCCAGTGTACCCCATTGGGCCCACTAGGATGAGTGACGAAGTTTCTGAATGAACTGCGATATGGACAAAATCACGAGTCGCGATCTGCGAGACCGCGCCGGTACTTCATCGGCGGTTCAGACGCTCGGATCATCATGGGCAATGACGAGCCAGCCTTGCTGCGGCTGTGGCGGGAAAAGCGCGGCGAGGTTGAGCCGGAGGACTTGTCCGACAATCTCATTGTCCAGCTGGGCTTGGCTACTGAGGTAGCTTGAACCGGCGCTGGTACGAGGCCAATACCGGGCAGAGTCATCACCCACGCCCAAAAGCGAGTACGGCATCCGACATCCGCTGGATGGCGGCGACGCCTCGATGGTCGAGTCGAAGCGACTGGCGCGGTATTCGAGGCCAAGTTCATGTTGCCGTGGTATTTCTCGGAAGAGGCGGCCGCCGAGAAGCACATGGCCCAGCTGCAGCACAACATGTGGGTCGTTGCGGCGAGAAGCGCGGTCCTGTCGGTGATCACCGGCGGTGGCAAGTGGGTTGAAATCAAAACCCATGCCGACCCGCTCTATCAGCACCTGATCGTCACCGCCGAGCGGAAGTTCTGGCGATGTGTCGAGAGCGGCGAGCCGCCAACGCTATTCGGGGTTGAGCCGCCGAAGCCGCGCATCGAGGCGCTGCGCATCGTCGACATGAGCTCGTCCAATGCCTGGGCGGAGTTCGCGGCGATCTTCTCACGGACGAGGTCGGCTTATCTCGAGCACGAACAGGCCAAGGCTGAACTCAAGAGCCTGGTGCCCGACGATGCCCGGCAGGCGATCGGCCATGGGGTTCGGGCCAAACGGTCAAAATCCGGAGCCATCAGCTTCGACCTTGTCGTGGGCGCCGAGGGCAGCGGCCATGCAGCGGTCTAGCCCGTCGATTGGCACTTTGGCTTCGGCCCTTGCCAAGGCCCAAGGCGAACTCGTCAACCCGGAGAAGTCACTAGTTGCCACCATCCGCGGGGGTGCACCAAGGGGGACGGAACAAACGTTTCGCTATGCGCCACTATCGAGCGGGCTCGACATCGTGCGCAAGATCCTGGGCCAGCATGAGATTGCAACGGTGCAGACCACCTCCATCGACCAGACCGCCGGGATTATCAACCTCACCACCGTACTGGCGCATGCCTCTGGCGAATGGATTGCCTCGACTGGCCGGTCTGCGCCATCAGCGAGACCGCAACACCGCAGCGGATGGGCGCGGCGCTGACGTATGCCCGGCGCTATGCCCTGTTCACGCTGGTTGGCATTGCGGGTGAGGATGACCTCGATGCGCCTGACCTGACGACGCCGACCGACCGGACGCCAGGACCGCAGACGCCGAAGGCGCATGGCAATGGTCAGTTGAAGGGCACCCGGCATCGGTCGCTTTGGCAAGGGCGACGTGACGCAGCTGACCATAGGCAAGCCACTCCGATCCTAGCAACGGAAGCATCGGCACAACTCCGAGATCGACTTCTGACCGAGGTCCACGAGCTTGGCTCGAGTGATGATGCCGCCACATGGGCTCACGGTAATCTCGCGGACAAGAACAAGCTGAATGCAGCTGATGCCCAGGCCGTGGAGAACGTCTTTAGGGCAAAGCTGGAGGCTCTTGGGGCGGCGGGGCTGACGCCTCTGAGGCGGGCGAAAGGGCTTCGGCGACGGCGTCGCGGGCTCATCCTGCTCAAGGAAAGGCAAAGAACGGGCGGCGCTCCCGATCGATTGATAAGAGCGTGCTGGCCATGCCTGAACCTCGCCGGGTGCGTGACCGAGATCACGTCAGACTCGTGGCCCAGCAGCCGTGCCTGATTTGCGGCCGCCGGCCGGCGGACGCCCACCACCTTCGCTTTACGCAAAGTCGAGCACTCGGCCGCAAGGTCAGCGATGAGTTCACGGTTCCACTCTGCCGCGGGCACCATCGCGAGGTGCACCAGTGCGGCGACGAAACCGCATGGTGGGGAAATACTGGTGTCGACCCCGCCGATGCGGCTCGCGCGTTGTGGCTGCGAAGCCATCCGCTGCGGATGGGTCAGGAAGAGCCGACGTCGAACCAAGGAATGCGGTTCGAGCCGCACCTACCCCCACGATCGCTACTGTAGGAACGCCCCAAGCCATGGACGAATACCGGCGTCGACTAGACCGCACGCAAATCAAGCTCTGCGCTCTTCTCACCGCTTTACTATTTATTGGCCTCCTGATCTTGCCGAGGATCGGACAG
The DNA here is from genome assembly GCA_963833665.1 of uncultured Alphaproteobacteria bacterium. GTDB lineage: Bacteria > Pseudomonadota > Alphaproteobacteria > Rhizobiales > Xanthobacteraceae > BOG-931. Next base: position 41,092 of record CAWHZA010000068.1, read on the forward strand.
GCCATTTGGATAGCCATCATCGCCGCCGTCTATATCCGCGTAACTCTGGTCATCGCGAGACGAGAGGAACTACTGGAGGAACAAAGCCCCGCGCACGAAGGTAACCAACGCTCTGCTTGGTTTAATGCACGGGCGCGCCGCATCGTGTCGGATACCAAAGGGACCCGGGCTGTACGCCATGATCCTCATTCCGGCCGTCGGTCGACGGAGATCGCTCGACGTGAATAGCTCACCTCAACTCGCCTGCGCCGTGAGAAAAAGATACACGCATTCCTGCGCCTACGGTTGGCGGCGGAAGCCAGAGCGCGGCTGGTGCATGTTTCGGCGTTGCAAAAATCGACCCTTGCGCGTCATTCAACCAACTCCAAGCCGCGTTGCGTGTACCGGGTTGGCCGAATAGATTGAGCACCGTGAGCTCTCTACGAGCGCGGCACGGAACTGATTTGGGGAGCAAGGTACGCAGTCCGGTCACGCTTGAATGGCCTCATAAGGCTCGTGAAATATCTCCAAACGGCCGCCTGGAGGCCTTGTCTTGCGATATTCCGCGGCGACTGCAGCAAGTGTGGCTTGCCTTGAACGCGATTGCCGCTGATTTTCTTCGTCCTGTTCGAGGTAACCCACCAGAGGTGTGACCTGCACTCGGTTCGGATGACACCCGCTTAAGCTAGTCCGTGCATACACCCCACCTATCCCTTCCATTCGGCTCGTGTTAGTTAACTCCTCATTGAGATTGTGGGAAACTCATGTTGCGTATCGCAGCCTTGGCAGTCGCGCTTTTGCTCACAGGGTGTGGGGCAAAGCTACGTCTATATGCGCGCTGACGGGCAGGACATCGGCGGTGATCCGGCGCTTTATAAACAGTTTGAAACAGATAGCATGAGCTGTCAGGGCGAGACGCACCGGCAGGATGGTTCTCCTACCGGGCGGGGCGCTCGCGTCGGGGCAAGTAGTGGCGCGGCGAATGATTGTATGGCCGCGAAGGGCTACATCGTAGTTCAATCAGAGGTGGCGGATTTGAAGCGGCGAGATCTGGCTGCCAAGGCCGCCGGCGCGCAAGAGGCTACGGCCCCTGGCGTCGCGATGGAAAAGCCGAGGTCGTCGACCGGAGGAGCTGCAGCTTTGAGGGCGGCGCCCGCTGCTGCGCCGCCCGTTTTAGAGCAGTGTATCCGGATCTCAGACAAAGCGGCACGGTTGGAGTGCTTCGATCGAGCAGCCGCCAAGGACAATAGGCGGTAGATAATCATCTCCGGCCAGAGTGCGACAGAAGGCCCAACGCGAGGCCGCCCGCCGCTGCGCCTCCTCCGCCTCCGCCACCCCCGAAGCCCATTGCGGCAAACCCGAAGCCAAATCCTGCCCAGGTGCATTCAAACGCCCCCGCCGCCGTATTAGCCCACGCTTCAACGGTCACCACGTTCAACCGGGGCTCGATACTTGCGCCGCAGAGAATTCGTAGGGTCGGTGCAGTTTCGCCGTGGCGTGCAAGGGCGAGAGGCTAATTGGGGAGGCGTTTCGATCAGTTGAAGGAGTGCGTGGGCGGGTCCGCGGGAACTACCCTGCCCCGTGGTGTGGTGTCTGACACGCACAGACCGGGCGGCGAAGGGCGAAAGCCATATCACGGCCGGTGCCGTCTCCGCGACTGCGCGGAGGTGAGGTACACCCGACCGGGCTCATAGAGAGTACATCTCCGTACCAGGCCGGCGCGCTCGGCGTTCCTATCAGGGGCATCTGCTCGGCGTTGAACCGAACTGCCACAAGGAAATTCCGATCGGCGCCTCGACGCCGAAGCTGCAACGACGGTCTTTCTAGATTAGAATATAGGCTCATGGGCCGGTTGTGGTTATCGGCACACTTCAAGGAGACCCCATGAGCGATCCGATTGCAGCGCAGCCCACCGCTCCGATTGTCGAGCATACCGACATCATGTATCCGTCTGCCATTCCCTTCGTCCTCGTGCACCTCGCGTGCGTCGCCGCCTTGTGGACCGGCGTGACCTACGACGCGCTCGTACTCTGCTTCCTCCTCTACTGGCTGCGGATTTTCGCCATCGGTGCCGGCTACCACCGCTACTTCTCGCATCGCGCCTACCGGACCAGCCGCGCGTTCCAGTTCGCGCTCGCCGTCCTGTCGCAGAGCACGGCCCAGAAAAGCGTGCTGTGGTGGGCGTCCAAGCATCGCCATCATCACCTGCATTCGGATACGGAGACCGACGTCCACTCGCCGCGGCATCAGGGCTTCGTCTACAGTCATCTCGGCTGGATTTTTTCCCGCAAGAACGATGCGGCGGATCTGGTCAAGGTCGCCGATTTCGCCCGCTATCCGGAATTGATGTGGCTGCACAAGCACGAGCTCGTGCCGCCGGTCGTGCTCGCCTTGTTATCGGTCTTCATCGCCGGCTGGTCCGGCCTTGTGGTCGGCTTCTTCTGGAGTACGGTGCTTGTTTATCACGCGACCTTCTGCATCAATTCGCTGGCGCATGTGCGCGGCGGCCGGCGCTATGTCACTGGTGACAACTCGCGCAACAACTGGCTGCTGGCGCTGTTCACCATGGGGGAGGGCTGGCACAACAATCACCACGCCTATCAGAGCAGCGTCCGCCAGGGCTTTCGCTGGTGGGAGATCGACGCGACCTTCTACCTGCTCAAGGCGCTGTCGTGGACCGGCCTAGTGTGGGACCTGAAGACGCCGCCGGCGGCAGTGCGGCTCAACGAATACCGGCTCGGATCACGGGTCATTGAGCGCGCCGCTGCGCAACTCGCCGGCAGTTTCGATACGGAACTCATCGTGCGGGCGATCGCCTCGGCCTATGCGGGTTCCGGCCTTCCCACCATTCAGGACAAGCTGGCGCAGGCGCAGAACCGCGCCACCGACGCGCTCGCCGGCCTGCACCTGCCACAATTGCCCACTCGGCATGAAATCGTCAGCCGCGCCATGGCCATGTTTGCCGAGACCCCGTCCATGGAAGCTATCGTCAATCGCGCCCAAGCCGTCATTCTCGACACCATTTGCGCGCGGCTGGGTGCGATGATGCTGGGGCAAGCTTCGGCGTTGCCGGCTCCTGGATGATCCGGGCGGCGGGAGGTGTTTTTTCAGGCGAAAAGCACGCGATGACGAGCGCCGCAAATTGGTTCGATCGCGCAATGCTAAGACTTGCGGGACGATTACTGAGAAACAACATTCGCTTTTGCGGCTTCGTCTACACGAGAGTGCGCGAATTCGCGCCGACGCGCTCAAGAAAATGTGACAAATATGCAACCCTCGGCCAAAATCAGGGGCAATACACGGCAACAATGCGTCGGAAGCTTTGTGCAGTGGTTCGTCAAATGCTAACACTAACGACGACAAGGCCCGCATCCCAGCGAGTTGGGTTGTCGGAAGTGCCCGGAAACCAGGGATGGGCCGGGTTAAGAGCCAGGGGGACCCAGATGTCTAGAATACGATCTTCGTTTGCTCTGCTTGCGGGTTGCGCGGTTGCGCTCGGGTTCGGGGGAACGGCGGCGCTTGCTGCTGACATGGGTCTCCCGACGAAGGCTGCGCCGATGGTCGCAGCCGCACCGCCTCCGTTGGACATCCACGGCTTCGTGGAGTTCGACTGGGAAAGCACCCTGATCAACCCGAACGGCCAAGTGCTCGGTACGCACGGCGCCGAGTCGATGGTCGCGGGCCTCAACTGGACGCTCTACCACGGCGGCGGCTGGATCAACTCAATCACCGTCGGCGGCCTGGTCGCGGCGGATTGGATCAACGGATTCCAGGGCGCTTGGGCTAACAATGAACCGCACGTCAACGGCAACTTCTTCGACGCTGTCGGCGCGGTCACCGCGTCAGTCACGTTCTGGAATTTCTGGACGTTGAGAGACCAGTTCACGATGGTCGTTTCCGAGGACGTCGGTTTTCGCACCGCCGCCAACCCCGGCCCCGGAAATAGCTTTGGGCCTCTGCCGGCCAACCAATTGACGCTGGCATTTAATGACGCCAAATTCGACTGGACCGGCTGGGGCATCACCTGGAATCCGTATGTGACCTGGTTTTACCAGTGGGACAACTTCGGCCAAGCCGCGCAAGGCAGTGGTCAGACCCAGGCGTGCTTCACCTGCGGACCCAATAGGTATACGTTCTTCGTCGGTATTGATCCCACCCTCAGCTTGTCCAAGTGGGGTCTCCCACTAACCCTCAAGGCGCCGACATACGTCACGGTCGGCCCGGCGAATTTCTGGACCGGTGGCCAAACCGACATTCCTGCCTTTGGCGGCGGCCACGGGACTGATGGTCCCTGGGGCGTGTTCACCACCGGCCTCACCGGCATCTGGGACCTGGGAAGGTGGATCCCGTCCAACTATGGCGGCTGGTACGTGAAGGGCGGCTTCCAGTGGTATGACCTGATCAACAACAATCTGGTTATCTCTGAGAACCAGAGCGTTGGTTGCCTCATCAATACTGCGGAAACGTGCAGGACCAGCCGGAGCATCTGGGTCGGCTTCGCCGGCATCGGCGTGCACTTCTGATCGATCCGCAACTCACTAAGACGCAACGCGCGGGCCCAAACGGCCCGCGCGATTGTTTTATGGCGGGCGATTTTGTACGATCGAGCTCCGACGTGGATCATGAGCGGACAGGAGGGGTATCGATGAGGCTGGTGGTGGCGACCGTGGCGGCTGTGGCGTTGCTGACGATCCCCGCTGGTGCCCAGAGCCCGGGGTCTATTGGGCAGCTGCCGACCAAGGACTCCCCGGGAGACCATACGAAGGACGAAAATCACGCGGTACCGGCCGATGACAAGGCCTACCGGTCGGCCCTTGACGGCATACCCCAGATCAAGGACCACGATCCTTGGCGCAGCGTGCGCGAGCCGCCGAAGTCCAAGACCGCGCGGTAACGCAACTGCACAGCGGGGCGCGGCTTCTCGCTCGCCACGTGGCGTGATCACGCCGCCCTGCCGCAGGTGCCGCGATCGGCCGGGGGCCAGCGCCGAGCATCGTCGTTGCCGGTGTGCTCATGCTGCCGGCAAATAGAGACAGGCCGCGCGTGCACCGATGGATTTCAGTCTGAGCAAGGAGCAGGAGAGCCTGGTCGCCGCGGTCGCCGGCACATGCAGCCGTTTCGGCGACGATTACTGGCTGAAGCGTGATCGCGAGGGAGGGCTTCCGCAGGAATTCGTCGCCGCGCTCGCGCAAAACGGTTGGCTCGGCATCTGCATCCCCGAGGAGTATGGCGGATCCGGCCTCGGCATCTTCGAGGCGGGGTTGATGATGCGCACCATCGCCGAATCCGGCGCGGGGATGAGCGGCGCATCGTCGATCCACATGAACATCTTCGGGCTCAACCCCGTCGTGGTGTTCGGCACCGACGAGCAGAAGCAGCGCATGCTGCCGCCACTCGCGCGCGGCGAGGAGCGGTCCTGTTTTGCCGTCACTGAGCCGGACACCGGGCTCAACACCACGCGGCTGAAGACGCGCGCCAAGCGCGACGGCGATGGTTATGTCGTCGATGGCCAGAAAGTATGGATTTCTTCCGTTCAATCGGCCGACAAGATGCTGCTGCTGGCGCGGACTACGCCGCTCGACGAGGTGCGCAAGCCGACACACGGGCTCAGCCTCTTCTACACCACCATCGATCGAACTCGCGTCGAGGTCCGCGAGATCGAGAAGATGGGGCGCAAGGCGGTGGATTCAAATCAGGTTTTTTTCGATGGCTTTCGCATCCCGGCCACGGACCGCATCGGCGAGGAGGGCAGGGGCTTCGAATACATTCTCCACGGCATGAACCCCGAGCGTATTCTGGTTGCCGCCGAGGCGGTGGGCCTCGGCCGGGCCGCGTTGCGCAAGGCGGTGGACTACGCCGGCAAGCGCGAAGTCTTCGACCGGCCGATCGGGAAGAACCAGGCGATCCAGCACCCGTTGGCGGAGTGCTGGATGAACCTTGAAGCCGCCAACATGATGATGCTTTCCGCGGCGTGGCAGTACGACAATGGCCTGCCCAGCGGAGCCGCGGCCAATACCGCCAAGTACCTGGCAGCCGAGGCCGGGTTCAAGGCGTGCGAGACGGCGGTCATGACGCACGGCGGTTTCGGTTACGCGAAGGAGTATCACGTCGAGCGCTACTTGCGTGAAATCCTGATCACCCGCATCGCGCCGATTAGCCCGCAGCTCATCCTATGCTACATCGCGGAACGGGTGCTAGGTTTGCCTAAATCCTATTGATCTGCGTTGCCGCTGTAATCACGACTGATGCGGTGGCAATGGTGAGCCTACGATCCGACACCCGCGATCGGTAAATTAGAACCGATTCGCCTCTACGAATACGATGCGATTGGTGTTAAGGATGGGACTGAACGGACGACATTGCACCGGGGGAAGCGATCTGTGACTACAACCCTCACTGAGACTCTTACGGGTAGAGAACTCGTAACCCGGATATGGAAATACTCGCTCCGGCGGGTGCTCTTCCCGCTCGGCGTGCTTGCCCCCTTCGCTTATTTCTTCCCAAAGATCGCACTCGTCTACGCCCTCTGCGGCGCCTATGACGTCAGCCGCAACGGGAGACTGAAGCTTTCCACGCTACGGCGCTATTTCATCGGCAACGGGTTCGTGACCTGGGTGCTGTCTCCGTTCAACACTCTGCTGGATCTGTTGTCGCTGCCCCACATCAACAAAGGCGTCTATGGGCTGGAGGATCTGCCGCCCGCTTATCAGGACGAGGTGAAGCGTCTGTTGCGGATCGCGAAAGAGGAGAATCTCGTCACTCGATTGGAGGAGCGGGCCAAGGAGTTCCCGCGGACAATGGTTCTCTTCCGATGGTACGGCGCCAACGTGGAAACGTTCCTTGATATTCCGGCGTTTCATCAGCCTTGGAAGTACATCCAAACGATTGGGGTTTCAGTCTTCAACAAGAAGGTTTCCACTTCGTGGCATTTTGGGTTCATGCGGGCATCGTTGCGGATTTTGTACAATCTCAACGACATGACCGATCACTCCGCCTACATCGCAGTCGGTGACAAGAAAAGCTATTGGCGCGAGAACAAGCTGTTCATCTTCGATGACACGCTGCTGCACTACTCGGCCAACGAAACTAACCAACCGCGCTATTGCCTGTTCGTCGACATGGTTCGCCCGACGCCATTCCCGGGCGTTATGCGTGCTGTCATGTCCGGCATCCGGCTGCTGACCCAGAGCTTCAAGTTCGTCTACTATCAGAACTGGAAGGTCATTGAGCGGTAGTCAAACGTGACGGGCTCGATCCCTCTAGCAGTGATTTGAGCGAGCGGCACTTGGCGCTAACCGAAATATGAGCGTTGCTCTTCGCCCCTGAGATAGCCCCTGATGTCTGATACGTGCTGACACTGGCTTGGGAAGACGGTCTATCGGTGTCATCTCTATCACGTCGAGCGCTGCCTGCGGGAGATTCTGATCACGCGCATCGCCCCGATCAGCCCGCACCTCATTCTCTGCTACATCGCGGAGCGCGTGCTCGGTCTGCCCAAATCTTATTGAGTGCCTTGCCTTTGAGTGCGCCGCACTGTGCGCTCGGCGCGCGCTTGGTCGCAAAAGACGATCGGCGGCTGCTGGGAACGGCAGAGCGAGGAGGATGAGAATATCGACCTTGGGGCGCGTTGCCATTGCGTTGACGCACCCGCCGCGCAAACTCACAGCTCCGGCGGCTTCACAGAGGCAGTCTCACGTTCCGAATCGGCGTCCTGCCGATTCGATCGAAGCGCGACCCGGCTCTGCGCTGTTTGCCCGCATCGTCTAGCGATGTTGCCGAACGTGATCTGTGAACCGCAGACTTCCCGCGGAGTTTACAGCCCGAACAGTCCCAAAAACAGTTCTATGAGGTATTTCAACGTATCGTACCACAAGAACTTACTCCGGTTAGGCGCTTACTGTTCACCTACGCCGCGACTTCATGCCCTCCAGGTCGAGCGCATCCTCGGCATGCCAAGGCAACAAGTTATACGAGGCGGGGGTCGGCTCGAGTTCAAAAAGTAAGGGACCCGGCGCAGGGCCGGGTCCCTCGGAAGTTGCATACCGCAACTTACCCCTTAGTGACGACGGGCGGCGGGGCCTTGCCCTTGCCGACGCCCGTCCCGCAGCCCGCGACGCTCAGAAGAGCCAGCACTGCTGCCGTTGCTAAAGCGATCTTCTTCATGGGGAGTCCCCCTTTAGTCATGACCGAGGCAGTTTAGACTGCAACCCAGCGCTGACTAGTGCAGAAAGGACACACCTTCATGAAATCCGCCGCGACAGAGCAAGTCGGCAAATAACGGCTGCGCCATTGGCCGTTGGCGTCGCGGACATCGAGGCAGGCGGGCAACTGCTACGCGTGGTCGCCATTCCGCACAATCACGCCGTGTTGTTCGCGAATGGGTTATGCTCTCGCAGACCGTGAAATGCGAAGCGTGTCAGAAGCGCGATCGTACGGCGAGCCGGGTTGCCCGCGGGTTGACCAGGCCACGGTGCAGCTTCTCGCCGCCTTGATGTGGGCTCGAAGAGCGCGTGCATTTAGTTCGGAAATTTCTCAGGTGGTGAATCAATATTCGAGCCCCAGTAGCGCGATGGCATCGAAAACATCCGGAAGCTCTCAGTCCCCGAGACCGAGGTTGTTCAAGCATGGCGAGTACCAGCCGCAGGTCCGGTAACAAACTATTCGGTACAAAGTCCCGTATTATAAATGAATGGTTCAGGGCGCTTCTACTCTGTTGGGTGCTTCTACTCTGTTCGGTATTCATTGTTTACCAAACGAAGCTGAGCAAAAGCACTGAGCTCTTTGACCTGAGCGAGCTGAGCGCGTCCCAGCAGGACCAACTCTGGACCCAGGTCGACAACTGGGCAGTGGCGGTTGTTCTAGCCAACTTCTGCGAGCGGCCTACATCGCTCGAAGAACGAATGCTCAAGATTGCAACCCGCTGTATTACTCCAAGCAGCATCAAAAAAGTCTTGGATCGCTTCCGCGCGACAATGAAGAACGTCGAAGGGAATATTTGGGATTGTACGGATAAGAACGTGCAAACGTTTGTAGAAAAAACGGTGGCGAAGGCAAACCTGCTCGTCAAGCAGGCTGAAGACGCATGTAAGGTCGGATCAATCTGTCACCAGCTCTTGCCTTTGCTGCAATAATGAACCCGAGCTGAGGCGAACTCCGCTGCTAGTCCCTCTCCGGAATTGGGGCCGACTTTGCGTGTGTTCGGAATATCTTGGGCGGACAGGGATGCGTTATCCCCAAGGGTGGCCGTATTTCTCGTCATCGTAGTGAAGGATTTGACCCGGCGACAGGAGCCGCCGCTGAATCGCTGGTGACATGGAGCGGACCAATGGTGACTCTCGGTCCAGCCGACCCGACATTCAGTCTCGGTGCGGCCGATGGCTTTTGTGATCTCTCGTAAGCTTCATAAATCCCACTGTTCTTCATCGCGCGTCCATCCCGCGTCGGATTGGTCATTTCCTTCAAATTTTGCTCGATTAGGTTATCTGCTATTCCCGGATGAGTGTTGATCTGACGAAGATTGTTGATGAACACTTTCGGGTAGATGAGCGTTGACTTAGGCACCCGCAAACCCATGAACTGCGCGATGTCGGAGACGAAGGCGTTGCAGTTATACAATTCCGCACTCCACACATGCTTGCTGGCTTGCAAATGCCGGACAAAAACCATGACTCGATCATATTGGGCTTTGTCCATGTACACCCGATACCGGGCGGAAATATAGTTGTCTTCAAGATCACCGTCAGTCCATCCGGTTTCGGCGGGCACCGGAACGTAGTGGCCGACCACCCAAGCAGTTGCGTCGTCGCCTACTGGAGAAAGGCCGGCGACGCTCGCTTTCGTGAGAGGCTCACCGACCCGGCCGTGCACGATAAAGGTGTGGCCATAGTCCCAGGCGTAGCGAGCCCGAAACTCGATAAAATACTGACCCCCAACGCCCGCGGCGGCCAGTTTGGCGCTAGCCGTGTCGGTATCCTGACCTAACGCTGAGATGCCGCTTCCGGATAGAATAGCCAAGGAAAACAGCCCCAGGAGCCAGGTCGGGCAACGCCCATTCCTCAGCCTCTCCAGCATCGGGCCCTCCACATTCCCGGCGATGAGCATCGGCTACGCTCCCACGGAAATCATTATCAGCTAAACCTCGGAAGATTTCGTTGCCGGCACAGGTTTCGCTAAGCTAAGTGGCAATTGCCGGGTATCGCGCGGGCAAATGCAAAAAAATTATAAGTGTGTCTTTTTAGCACTAGAGGTGTCGATACCTCCGAAGTATATTGAGTACTCATGTCAAATGGAGAGTCTGTTTCATGAAAAAGCTCGCTCTAGCAACGGCTGCGGTGCTTGCTCTCCTGAGTGTGGCCGCCAATGCCCAGGTCGGCAAAGGCAAGGCTCCGCCGCCGCCGCCGGTCGTGACGAAGGGGTAACTCTCCGTCACCGGTTATATCGGGAAGGGGCCGGCTTCGCGCCGGCCCTTACCTTTTGATGGTTTGGCAGGTGGGTGGCGCCCTATCCCTGACCTAATTTGGGGCTCATCCTTTTGGGGATCACGAACACTTTTGATTGCTGACTTCCATAGGCGGCCAAGGAGGCAGGAGGCGGCGTTCTGCAAAATCGCGCAACAAAGTGTGTCCTCCAGTGCGCAGTGTGTGTACACGCCATCTGGGCAAAAGCCTCGAACTAAATCGCCACCCAGCGGCGGGGAGGGGATGGTGGTCAGATTTCATTTTATCAAGAGCCATTGGCCTTATGGCTGCATCAGTGCTGGCCAGTTGTGCGCATTCTCCACTGGTGTGGGATTACTATGATCAATGCGCTCTGCAAAATCCTTCATTCCTTGCGATGGCGGAATGTGGGAGACAGAAGCGTCTAGCCGCCTGCGTGCCTAACGACACTTGCTCGCCTGAAGGTACTACATTCATGGAGTACGTGGATACACTTGCAGTCTCGGTAAAAACCAAGAAACTGACTGAAGCCGAAGCTATGCGGCGCTACACAGAATACAAGTCCGGTGGAATGAGATAGTCCCGCAAATTGATCAGATACGCGTCCAGTGCGAGGCGTTCTGGAAAAGCAATTGCCGCATCTCAATGCAGGTTAATCAGAGGTTGCGGTCGTCAACTCGGCTGTGTGCGGACCACGAAAAGATCTTTCAGCGTAGTCCTTCATATCAGCAAATCGCAGTCGCCGCTGAACATAATCTGTCATATCTGCAATTGTTAGTCGTCGGTGAGCGTAATCCTTCATATCTGAGATTGTTAGTTGCCGCTGAGCGAACAGGTACCCAGAATTCACGGAACTCGATAGCCTGTCGAGAAATACTGTGACCTCCCTTTGCTGCTGTTTCGGCGGCTCCTCGGCAACCTGCTCAGGCGTGGTTCGTTTTGGCCCCTTTGGAATTTCGGTCTGGGCGATGTGCATATGATCCTTCGCCGTCTGCCGATTTGTCAGTTGCTCATCTGCAGGCTTAAGTCTCGCTGATTGAGGCAGCTTTGCAAGCTTGTTTGGCTGCGGTGCGACAACTTTGGCTGCTTCCAATTGACCATCGGAACTAAACTTGGCGATTTCGCTTTTCACCAAACTGCGAAACTCTGAATTGAATTGCGCCCCCGGGTGGGAGTCATAGTTTGCAATGTACTCGATATTTTCTCCGATCAACTTCTTCGACCCCATTCCGCCAAACGTCATCCATGGATTGGGGTTATAGATTTCAATCATCCGTCCTACTTTCCCCGTGACAGGCGGATTCCAGCTCAGCATCGAAGGTTGCAGCGCAATGATCAGATCCACGTATTTCACCTTGTTGGCCACAAAAACTGAACTATTGGCTCCCAGGCTATACCCGACAACAACTGTGTGCGTTCCCGGAGCCTGACGGTCAATGTCCTCGACCAAGGACGGCCATGACTGATGCAAATAGGTACTAACTTCGACGTCCGGCATCATTTTGAGTTCAGCAACCAATTCGATGAGTCCAGGGGCAGCCGTCGGTCCGAACATCGGCCACAATACGCCAACGAACGTTTTGGCATGGAGTGGAGAGCAGGTGAAGGAGCAACATAGGGCAACAGCGATTGCTAACTTCTTCACGTCCGACCCCCGCAACTGCACGTCCTGCCCCCGAAATCGTCAACTCATGCCAACACGTGCAGCTTGTCCCCGCTGCGCGCTGGCCCTTGAAGGCGCCTGATTGCCCCAGCTTACAGCCCCATCGTCTACATGACACCCGCAAATTGCGGCATTTATGCGAAACAGATCGGAAACATCGCGGGTGAAGAATAGGCGGCGGTGGGCGTACTTAATATTTCATGACGAAGTCGAAATGTGTGAGAGTTAGCCTTCGTCGGGCGCACGAGAATCAACGTGTCGACGCGCAAACTCAGGAGGGCTGTCCGGCTTCCCATGGCCGGGGAGGCACCTTGAATGCGCGGCCTCGCGTCGGTTCGTAGCGCTGTCGGCCGAGCGCCTGGCCAAGTGGATGGCATCCGACCTTATCCAAAGTCGACCTACTGCTGCGCAACCTCGCCACAGGCTCGACCAGGTGGCGCCCGGCGTTGCCGCCGCATCCTCGAAGGTCTCGCCGAGAGGTAGCATACGTTGATGGGCGTCTCCGTAGGCCTCGCGGACGGCGACAAGCACTCGCGCCCCTCGTCTCAATTTCGACCTACCTTGTCCTAATTGCCGTTACTCGATCCCAAGCTATTTGCTGGCCACTCGTTGCGCTCAGGCTTTCTGACCAGCGCTGCCGCGCGTGGCGCCTCGATCTTCAAGATGGCCGATCAGTCGCGGCACAAAAGCATGGACACGCTGCGGGGTTACGTCCGGGACGCAGAGATTTTCAAACGCCACGCAGGGGAAGGCTTGCTGCAGGGAGTGGCGTGCGCAACCGGCGATGCACAAAATGAACGAGCACGTTCAAACGTCACCCAACAAAAAATGGGGCCACGCCGGCCACGTACAAAATGACGGCGGCGATGGTGAGGGCGAGGAGGGCGAGGGCGAGCGCGAGGAGGACCCGGTCGGTCATGGTGTGGTCTCCGTTTGTTGCCCTGCCGGATACGCTCTCATTAGCAAACTTCAGAAAATTCACAGCAAAAACAGGCCCCATTTTTAGGGGTTATTTTGGACGCAATCACGCATAAAGCGACGGCGTTTAAAAAAATGCAATTTCAGCTCTCGCGCCTCAAGCCGACAGACTTCGTTTTTCTCTGTGAGAAGTTTGCTGGCTGCTGCTATGTCCCTAGGATATTTTGGTTTCGCAGAAGGTGATTGAGCGTGCACCATAGATATGCCGAGCGAAGCAGATATCACGATAGCCACGGAAGCAATTGCAAGATGCCGCATGAGTTTAGGCTCCAAGAACGAAGGCCGCGCTGCCCATTTACGAGGCGCAAGGTTTAGCCCAATCAATCTGCGGCTGCGAGCCCTGCTCCTCACGTTCTTAATTTCGCCGGAGCACCCTATTTGCCGCGCGGCGGTCGGATTTGCCTTCGTGGATGGTCAACAAGGAAGTATTTGAGAATGAACTTCCCTTCGCGGTTGTTAAGAGGCCCGCCGCAGTGAGGGCACTCAATCTGACGGTAGGACGCCGCAGGATCAGCTTCGACACGAACCAGCTTGTATTGCGAATTGCAGTTTGGACATTTGAATAACTCCGCCGCAGACATGAACTCCACCACTCCTCCGCCGATTAGCCGTCCCCGCGGCCGTCGGGGCCGGGGCATGCGTTGCCCCGATCTTGCTATTTGTTGCCAAAGAATTGTGATCTGCGGCCAAGCCGGCCCCGCCGCCCCGGCGGTCAAAAAAAGCCCCGACCCTTCAGCCGGGGCCGCCCCAAGTCGACGCCGCCCCTCAACCAGCATCAGCCAGCGGGCAAAGTCACGGCCGTCGTGTGCGGTACGAGCCGACGGCCCACGGCGGGGCTGTCGAACGCGCCCCGCTGCCCGCCCTGTTTGCAGCACAGAGGCGCGTCGCGTCTTGTTATTGACGGCCAAAAATTTGCGATTTCAGGCCACGCCTTCGCTGGCCGCCTCCTCAATTCTGAGGCACGCGACGCCGGCCGCTGTAGAGGGAATTTTACTTCCGGGAGGAATGAATATCAGAAGCTATTCGAAGCCATCTGGCGACAAGCTGACGGCCGACGTGGTCGGCCGCGGGCTAGCCGACAGAGAGGCAGACGATCCGAAGCTGTCATACGTCACGCTCGATCCGTCAGCCTTCAAGGAGGACGGCGGCCGGTCTATTGCCGAGCGCATCAACGACGAATTGATCGCCAAGAAAGCTCGTTTCGTTCAGCGAGGCTGACAACACACGCATCCCACGCCATGGGGCGGTCGGTGGCTGGGATCAGATGCGCTCCAGGCTGATCGGCAAAAATGGGGTGCCGATGATTTATTGCTTTTCGACGTGCGCGGGCTCGATCAGAACCATTCCGACGCTGCAGGACGACCCTAGCCGTGCTGAGGACGTGAACACAGAAAGCGAAGATCACGCGGCGGACGAATGGCGCGACGCCTGCATGAGCCGCCCCTGGATTAAGCAAAAGCCGGATGAGGAAAAAGACAAGAGTACCTGGGGCCATCGCCCATTCAACGAAGTCGAAAATGCCGCCGATTGGCGGATGTACTAACCGGCGCTTCCCGCGTTAAAATAAACTGAGCCATCAACTTCGTGCTGGGGAGACTAAGGTCATGAAACATCGCAAAATGCAGCGACATCACTTGGCGGCGCCCTTATCCCGCTGTTGGTCGCGCTCAGCGGACCAGCGTCGGCACAGTCCATCACGGCTATCACAGCGAACCCGCAAGCCGGGAACAACATTTTCAAGCGCCTCGGTCACGGGCTGCAGGTTGCCACCATCTGTCACGACGGGGGGCAGTTAGAATCGCCTTCCAGAACATCGGGAGCGACGACGCGACGCTCAATTGGTGGTACGGCATGCACCCCTACAAAGCCCAACCGACAGGAACATCTCCCGGCCTGGTCAACGCCTCTGGTGTCGGAATCAACGCGTACGGTGTCGTTGTGCGAGGTGGGGGGCTTTATGAGATGGACTTCTGGTTTATCGGCGTGCAGATCGAGGCAGTTCATCTTCGCGAACAACGAAGGCAACACCACCGTCAACTTGCAGGCTCGACGGCACCACGTTCTGTGAAGTTCGGGGCACCGCTGTGTTTGCACCGAACGGGCCGGGTTTGAAAGTCCCGCCCGGAGTATTTCTTACCTGAATGGTTTGATTACTAAGGAGTGTGGCGGCGCATTTCGCGAATGTTGAGCGAAAATTGCAAAGACCAGATTGTCGCTTGACGGTCGCGCACCCGCCGGACGGGTGATTTGCGCGCAGCCCGGACCGGTCTTCGCCCCGATCCGGGCCACTTGCCACAACGCACCTTCGCAGGGCGCGTCATGACCGACTACGACAATGCAAAAAATTGAGCAGCGTTCCGCCTAACCGGTGCAACCGGCTCGCCCGGCGGTCTGACTTGCGCTAAGCTAGGGCACTTTGTTGCACTGGGGGCTCCCTCGGTGCGCAAGGTCCTTCTGAGTGACCAAGCTCTGCACTTCGGCGCGGGGCTTTTTTCGTCGGGCGGCGCATCGTGCTACACTTTGCCCGTAGCCCGGCCAAATTTTGCCGGCGATAGCCTACATCGGCTCGGTCGGTGGAATTGATGTCGGACCGTCTTCCTAACGCCATTGATCGCCACGTTGCTTCTCGGTTGCGCCTGCGGCGGCTGGAAGCGGGCCTGAGCCAGACCACGCTTCCCGCCGCGCTCGGCGTCACGTTCCAGCAATTGCAGAAATACGAAGGGGCGATCAATCGCATATCTGCTGGCGCGCTTTATCAGCTTGCGCTGGCTCTCGACGTGCCGGTGCAGTATTTTTTCGATGGTCCAACATCGCCAAGCTGCCGGACTTTTTGAGCAAAGCAATGATGGCCTCTCGTCTACAGCCTCCAAAGCAAGTGAGGTTGTGCGCCATCGCGCCGGCGTTGGTGCTCTCGCTTTTGCTTCCCGGTCCCGCAGCCGGCGTGACGCAAAGATACTGCCCTACCAAGCCTCACCCCGGTCGACCCGATGGGGGCGTCGGGCGAAGAGGCCCGCAAATGTGCCGAGTTGATGTAGCACCTCATCAGCAAGGTCAAAGGGTGGGAGCAGCGGGGCGAGGGATCCGCAGGCATGGAATCAGCATTGAACTCGGCGCCCCAAGCCCCAATTGATCCGACTGGTGTGAATCACGACGACGCGCGATCAGAAAAACTGTGGATGACGCCCCGAGAAGCCACGGTCACCTGATCATCAGCCGATCATCACGCGTCAACCGCCGGCCGATCGCGCTAAGCTCCCGCTCATGTTTACCCGAATCGCTTGCCCCATCTGCGGCCACGTCGGCGTCACCGCCGCATCGCTCCCCCGTGTCCTCGTCTGCTCAAAGTGCGAACACGGCGCTGTCATAAAGAGCGGCACGCCGGCCAGGTCGCCGATCATCACGCAGGAAGAGGAGGCCGCAAAGCGCGCCGCCTGGGAGCGCCACGCTCCGCGAGCTCCGGCCACCTGAGCATCGCATGGTCCACTTCGGCAAACGTGACATTTGTGTTTTCGAACACATTCCTTGGCGGCAGAACGCGTGGGATGGCTCTGTGCTGAGAAGGGATTACGACCATGAAAAGTTTCTCGTCCTTAGTACTCTGGGCCTGTTCCTGGCAGCCCACGGTGCGGTGGCCCTCATAACCGTCTATCCGATACCGGCTGTCGCGTGCACCACCAACGACTGCTGACCACCGCAGGAGATCACCATGAAGAAGATCATCGTCCTCGCGGATCGCAGCCAAACATCGCCAAGCTGCCGGAGCTGTTGCGCCCTAGCCAGCCGCGTCGCTCAGCCCCCCACTGCAACGCAAACTAGAGAATCGACAACGGCTATGCATAAACGCAACTGGCGCGAACGCAACGTTGGCGGAATCGGGGCTACAGTAAAGTTGTGGCCGGGGCAGGCTCCCTCAAGGACGCCTCCGGCCACACAGGGCCTCGGCGCGGGGGGGAACTCGCAGAGGCCAAGCCATTCTACAGCGCGTCGACGTGCGGTAGTGTGACACCGATCACAGGTTTGCGGGTTCAGCGCCGGCCGCCTCGCAGATCAAATGGCTATCCGTGCTTCTTGTCGCGCCTGCTCAGACCATCGAAAAAGTATTGCACCGGCACGTCGAGCGTCAGCGCAAGCTGATAAAGCGCGCCAGCAGATATGCGATTGATGGCTCCTTCGTATTTCTGCAATTGCTGGAACGTGACGCCGAGCGCGGCGGCAAGCGTTGTCTGGCTCAGGCCCGCTTCCAGCCGCCGCAGGCGCAACCGAGAAGCAACGTGGCGATCAATGGCGCTAGGAAGACGGTCTGACATTAACTCCACCAACCGGCCCGGTGTACCCTATCGCCGGCAAAATTTAGCCGCACTGCGAGCAAAGTGTACCACGATGCGCCGCCCGACGAAAAAAGCCCCGCGCCGAAGTGCGGGGCCAGTTTGCGGAAGACGCGCTCTGTGCAATGGGATGCCATACTCCCCTGCACCAAGCACCCCTAGCATAGCGCAAATCAGAGCGCCGGGCGAGCGGTGACAGGAGGCGACCTCATTCGTTGGAGGAACGCGACCGGGCCATCTAGGGTGCCCCATTTTTTGCGAAACAACCGCAGCGGAAGAAGCCGAGCGGTACTTTGTTGAAGGCCTCGAGGACGATCGGGCGGGCTCAGCGATCAGAACGGGTTCCAGGTCGGGCTTTCTGTGAATTTGAGATAGCCAAGATTGACTCCGAGCCGCAGACCTAGTCCGGAGCGGATCGGCACCACGACCATATGGCCATCGGCGGACGAGAGCGTCGTCATGCCGAGACCGCCGACGAAATAGGCCGAGCCCGCAACACCGAGGAAGCGGTCGAAAATCGCCCCCGGTTGCGGCAGGTTGTAGACCAGCATCATGGTGCGCGCACCGTCGGCGCCATAATCGAAGCCAAGCGAGGGCCCCTGCCAGAACACACGCGCATCACCGGCATTCCTCGTATAGAGGGTCCCTTCGCCGTACCGCAAACCGCCGATGAAGGCGCCGCTCGCTTCCTCGCCCAGAATATAGCCATTCGGCAGGCCCCATTGGCTTACCGCTTTCTCGACAATCGAGGCGAGCCCGTGCGAGATGCCGCCGAAGAAGTGATGGCCGGCATCGATAACCTCGTTTGATGAATATTGGCTTGCCCGTGGCGGCGGCAGCGCTGACGAAGAAGCTGCAGGGGTCTGCGGCGGCACCTCCGAAGAAGTGTCGGCCGTTTGCTGTGCTCCGGCGGGTGCCGCTGCAAGGCCGGCAAGGAGCATGGCAAGCACCGCAAGCAGTAGAGCTACATTCCGACCCGACGTCGAAGTCTGCACGCAACGCATTCGCGGGCGCCTGTTGCTTCCGTATGCGCGTGAAGTAGGTGGATTAGATTAACAAAGATTAAAAAACGCGGGTCTGTGACAACCAAATTGGGACAGAAGCCAAAAGCCGCTCCCTGAGCGGTGGGGGCCCGGACCCGTCGCGTCGTTCCGATGAGCCGACAAGTCTTTACTTCCGATAACGCCTCTTCTCGGAAGCTAAAGTGAGACCGTCACGTCGGTGGCGTCGACCGCCGGGTGTCGGCTTTTGGGGAGCAGCGGTGACTGCCCGCGCGCAGTGTCAACTTTCGCACTAAACGAGCGGTTTTGGACGAGAAAAAAGTCTCAAATCGGCTTGGTCCAAAACGATTTTGCCCAAGCCTTCCAAGCTTATGACGAAACGGCCTAAATCACACCTGCCGCTAAATTGGAATTTTCCAAGCAATCATCGGTCCAAGAAACCGGAAGCAGGTCACACCGAACCTACGCGAGCAACAAGAATACCAAGAATTCCCTTCCGTCAGATCTGTTCTAACAAGACATCGAGATCCAAAGTTGACCGGCGCCCGAGGTCCGAAGCATGCGTATCCAAAAAGACTTGCGCCGACCTTCGCCCTTCATCGCGCAGTAAGTAGAAGAATTCCCATTCCGCGTTGAGCTTGGAGGAAGCGCCGAGCTCTGTCAGCATCTCGCTCGCAATGCGGTGGATACGCATGCCGGCCCATTGCGCGCCCTCGCTGTTGCCCGGATCGGAGACTTGCCGAAGCAAGGCGATCATGCGCAGCTCTTTTAGCAGAACTGCGTTGAAGGACACCTCATTCAGTCGGTTGAGAATCTCTGAGGCGGAGCGCGGCGATCTTTCGCGTTCAACCGGATTGATCTGAACGAGAATGGTATCCTGTGACTTGCACTCTCGAATGAGAGGCGTGATCGTGGGATTGCCGGAATAGCCTCCGTCCCAGTAGCGCTCGCCGTCAATCTCTATGGCCTGAAACATGGTGGGCAGACAGGCGGAGGCGAGCAGAACGTCCGGCGTAACAGCGTCGTTCTTAAACACGTGACCGCGGCCGGTCCGAACATTGGTTGCGGTGATGAAGAGCTTCGTAGGCGCTCGCGCCAGCCGCTCGAAATCAATTGTTTCGGCCAGAATTGCACGCAACGGATTTTTGCCCATCGGGTTCAAGTCATAGGGCGACACCAAGCGAGACATGATATCCATGGCGACATAAATAGGCGAAGAGTCCAGCGTCCAGCGGCCGAGAATCACATCGAGGGGGCCGCGCCGCAAAGGACTGAAGCGAGCCGCCTCGGAGACGCGGCGCCAGAAGTTTTCCAGAGCTGCCCGGGCCCCCGCGGCCCCGCCCTTGGCATGACCATCGACAAGCACCGCAGCATTCATCGCCCCCGCCGACGTGCCGGAAATGCCATCGATTCCAAGCCACGGCTCCTCGAGCAGACGATCGAGCACGCCCCAAGTAAATGCCCCATGCGAGCCACCGCCCTGCAGCGCAAGATCGACAAGGATGGGATCGTGAGTGATGCCTGCTTTAGTTGCGCCTTTGGCCATTAGATCCCTCGCAAGAGCTGCACTCGCGCCGGCAACCGGCCAACGGCAAATATGATTGCTGGAAGCGCGATTGTGAGCAGGCAGTCGCTATGCCGTGAATGTCAAGTGCCGGAGGACTTGCCTCTGCCCTCTAATCCATCCAGCGCCGCTCGGCATCAGCTCGGTCGCCAACCGACGGGCTGGTGGTCATAGCGCCGCCGGACTGCATAATTGCCGCGAACATCGCGTGCCCGGCGTAGCCGCGGGCGAGACCGGCGGTGCCGATCGAGCGGCCGCATGTCGCCTTGCCAACCTGATTTCCGTCAACGCCGGGCGAACAGTCGCGCTGAAACCTTTGGTGGCGCCGCGCGGGAGCACGTCCGATGCTCGGACATTGATTTTAATGCGGATGATGCTGGTAATACCAGCGATGCGAGCGATGCAATTGACGGCAGCGCCAGCCGCACGCATGCACCTGCGTGACGTTCCCGGCAGCGACATCGCTCACAACTCCGGCCCGAAGCGGGGCGATCGGGGTTGCCTGCGAAGCGCCTGAAATGACTGCAAGCATCAGGCCCGAGATCGCAACTCCAAATATCGTCCGAAGCATTCTGTCCTCCCTGGACGGCGCCCATGAAACTACCCGCGATGGACGAACTCTTACGGATCATCGCCGCTGCCGGTGCAACGCTGTTGGTTGTGGCGCTGGCAGTCCTGTTTTTTAAGTGGGTCTTTTCTTGAAAATTGAAGCTGCCCGAGACGGGAATCGCAGTCGCGGCCGCGCCGGTGCGCATAGAATAGCTCAACTTCCGCCACATCAAAACAGCATGCTCGCCGGCAGCCGCCCGTCGAGTTTGCCCTCATTGCGTGCGGTTAGGGCCGTCCTGCGGAGGCGCATGCCGTTGGGCGGCCCGCTTCCCTGAGCGACGTCCCGCGGAGAGGATTTGCGTCGCGAGCCGATCGAAACCCGCAAGAGCACCCTGAAGTCGCTGCTGCGTGGCAAGCATGCGGGCATCGCGTTCAACGCGCACTTCATCGCGGATGGCGCAATCGTCTACCGGCAGGCTTGTGCGCTCGGCTGCGAAGGCATCGTGTCGAAGCGCCTGGGCTCGCCTTATCGCTCGGGACGCACCGACTGTTGGGTGAAGGTCAAGAACCCGGCGGCGCCCGCGGTCACGCGCGAGGCTGAGGAAGAATGGCACTAGGCTCGTTCGGTCGCGATCGTTGCGGCGATCGAGGAACACAAGATAAGGTCGGCCGGTACTGGTCCGTCATTGAATTGAAGATTGAGCTTGAAAAAAATGAGGCCGCCAGCGGAATGTGCGATCTAGCCAGAAAAGTTGCCGTACTCGCGGTTATCTCAGCGTTGCTGACGCAGGGCTCTTATGCGCAGGGACTGCCCGATATGCAGGAGTTCCCCGCGTCCAGCCGCCAAAAGGCCGCAGAGGAACTCAAGAAAGCGCAGGAGAAGGCGGCCGACGAGGTTTACGAAGCCATGGTGAAACGGGTCAAGCCCACGAAGACCCCCGATAAAAAATTCGATCCATGGGGAGGCTTACGAGCGCCGTCGGCAAACCAATGATGCGAATGACATCTAAACGACGTGGTTCTGTTGGCGGCAGCGCCAGCCCGCGCGCGTGCAGGTGCGGCGCTCCTGGCATGCCGTGCCTCGCCTGCAATGAACGGGAACCGAATGAGCGGCTGCGGATGCCGGCCGGCTTCACGCCCCGCGATGATGCCGACAAGGGGCCGATCCACTAAGCCAACATGGTCGCCCGCCGCTTCCCGCCGCCGCGTTCTCTAGTCGTCCATGTTCTCGGCCGGGCGGCTCCGCTTAGGACGCCGCGCGATTGCCGAAAGCAAATTACCGCTTGGCTGTCTTATGACTCGGATAGACGGCGATACCCAGGCTCGGCGGCCTCCCGCCCGCTCGGCCGCACGGTCGCTGAATTTGTCGTAGTCTTCAGCCAGTCTAAGCATGGTGCGCTTGGTGTTGATGTTGGACATTCTCTCGGCGAGCGCGCGCAGCTCTGCCGCTCGATCATGCCACTCATCGTTGGGCATATCGCACAACGCCGCATGCGGCGCCTCAATCCAGCGTCGCCCCTATGAGGACTATACCATGGGCGACAGTTTTTGACAGTCTCGATTTCACTTGCCGGATCGCTCGAGCGGGCGGTCAACAAGCGTCGACTAAGGACGAGGCGCGCGGCGGGGTCGCCGCCAACATCGCCAAGCTGCCGCGGCTTCTGCTGCGCGATGGCACCTGATGCACGCGAGCGGCAGGACCCGCGATCGGGAACGCGGCTTCTGCTAACCGTTGGCAGAATCCTTTTTTGATTGCGGTTGTTCTTGCGCGCGTATTCTAACGCGATCCGCAAGCTTGTCGTAGTCTTCCGCCAGCTTGAGCATAAGTGCCGCGGCTGCACCGTCTTTCGTATCGACGGCGAGTGCGCGCATCTGCGCCGCACGCTCCCGCCAGTGACTGGGATTGTAACGGAACGGCATCCGGCAGCCCTCCCCTTAAGTCCGCGGCCGCCCCTGCCGCCTAAAATACCATCCCTAGATCGGCCTGCCAGACCCAAAAAAGCCCCGCGCCGAAGTGCGGGGCTAGTTGGAGGTAGACCGCTCTGTGCAATAGGAGCCTATTCCCTGCACAAAGCGCTTTAGCTTAGCACAAGTCAGAGCGCCGGGCGAGCGGTGCCGGCCCGGCGCATCGCCGCCAACATCACCAAGCTGCCGGATTTGCTAAAAGGTTAGTGCAACGCCGAGCAGCCACCCCCTTATCTCGGGCGGACTCCGAGGTTAGGGGGCGGTGGTGGCGGTGGTGGTTGATGCATCGGCGGCGGCAATAGAACGCGCTGGGTGCCGTGCTGCACCGCTTGCACGAGGACATTGTTAGGATCCGCACCTGTCAGCCGGGAAGTCGGTGTCAGAGGATACCAGCGGGCAGTGGGACCTAAAGCGTTTAGCCGCGCGTTGGTGAGGCCCGCCACTCCGCCGTTTTGCCCGAACCTGCTGGTGAACAGGTTGACGTAGTGAGAAAGCTCCGCCGCAGAAGCCTGCTGGATCGGGCCGCACGAAAGCGAGATTTTGTAACCTGGACGCTTCACAGGCGGGCAATTGTTAGGGGTGAGCGTCCCATTGAGGTTAATCACCTCTTTGGTGGTAAAAATGCCGGTACCGCCGCGAATACCAATGGTGGCATTGCCGGCATTGACCGTCGCTTCGCCGGCGTGGCTCAACTGACCGCCGACCAACCGCATAGCACCCTTGGCGACCGACACCGCCATGTGGCCACTGCCGTTCCTCGGGTTGTAGACAAATTCATCGATCACGATCTCGCTGTTCGGCGCGATGCTGAGGGTGCTGCGATCGAGAAATAGGAGCTGAACGGACCCAGTCGGCGTTGTCTTGATGCGTTCCTTGTGCATGACGTGGGCGCCGACGTTCAGAACGACGGTTGCGCCACCAGGCGGCGTGGTTCGGGTCTCGGGGTTGACGGCGGTCGCGGTTCCAACCTGCTGGGCCAGAGCCGTTGCGGTAGTCAGGACAGTGCCGGCAAGCACCAGGACGATGGTCTTTTGCAGTTTCATGCTCGCCTCCGCGTCGTTGCAACAGTCTGCGTATCTGACGATGGCGAATCTGATATGTGAACGGCTGTGTCGACCGGGGCACGCGCCTTCACGCCCGCCCGCCGGCCACTCAGGGGCTTCGGTGGAACGGAAATTCCCCGACGCCCACCTCGCTCTGTTTTTTACTATGACACGCTTCCCCGCCGGTACTGTGATGCGAATCACAGGTTTGCTGATCAGCGGGCCTCAGTCCTCATTTGAATGGAACAAATCGCGCCAACAGCTTTTCAACATTACAGCGCGAGCTATTTTCAAATCTAGGAACTTGAAACTCATGGGTAAGGAAGCTGAATATCGGTCCTTCGCGGCGTTATGCCTCGAAGTTGCGACCAAGCCCACCGACACCGCCCATAAGGCGCGCCTCCTCGCGAACGCAGAGGCGTGGCTCAATCTTGCTGATCGCGTTACCGAGTTGGCGAAGCGGTCCGCCTGCAAAATTGCCGACCATCCCCTAGTCTTAAAGACGCTGCGCCGGTACGCTGAAGTGGAGATGGAATAAGTGCGTCTTCGTGGCGGGTCCACGCCAACGTAGGATGATCCCGGATACCGCGGCAAGAAGAAATTACGCGCCATTCTACGCAAGGGCGCCACGTCGCGGCTTCCGCAAAGCCGAGAGTTCACGCTGCCGCGGTATCAATCGAGCGGCGTATCACCTTCAGCACCTCCGCATTCCATAGGAACAAATCGTGGTTGATGATGCCCCAGCCTGCATCGGAAGCATCAATTACGCGCACCCCGAGCCGCTCGATGGCGGCCTTCTCGGCGGCGCCGACCCGCGTCATCCCGCCAGCAATTCGCCCTGACAGCGCCAACGCGCGATCGTTCGTTGAGGTGACGACGGTTATCTTGCCAGCGAGTGGCCCGATGCGGCCGATCGCCGACGAGAACACGTCCATGTCGATGTCAGGTGCGGCGAACACCACAGCACCAATCCTGCCGGTAACGGTGTCACCATAGCGCGCGTAGAGCTGACGCAGGCTTTCGAGCGCCAACATGGTTCCCATGCTGTGCGCGATGATGTGGACACGGCTGGCGCCAGGGGTCGACACGATGGAAGAGAGCAGGTGTTCGAAGTCGTCGCGGGAGAACACCGCGCTGTCGCGGTCATAGGCATAGTCGAACAGTCCCGCTTTGGAAGGCCAGGAGAAGGCCATCGTCCGGCCGCGGAACTTGATTGCATCGGAGAGATGCGCGGCATCGAGCACGCCTGTCTCGAACGTCTGTTTGAAGCCGTGCACGTAGATCAGGACGTCGCCTCCGCCGCCGGCCTGCGCGAGAAGATCGCTGACTTCTCCGGACACCGGGGCGACCTCATCAATACGCCAATCGGCCAGTCCGACCGCGGCGAGCGACAGGCGGCTATCGCCCGGCGGCACCAGTTTCGCCCGTGCAACGATCATCGTGGAAGCCCGCTCCGGCCCGAACCAGGGCTTCGCGCGCCCGCCGTTCACAGGCTTGCGTGTGGTTGCGACAAGTAACGTCGGGTCTACGAATAGCGACGACGCATCGAAGCGCGGAGCTGTTGCGCCCAAGTCGGCGCATCCGCCAAGCGCTAGCACGCTGCCGAAGCATGCAAGCCCGCCGAGAAGTGCGCGGCGGGAGCCAATAGCTTCGGGTCGCAGCAAATGTCGGACGATCACACGGAGCCTTCGGGAACATTACCCGCGACAGGACCGCTCCCTGCAAGTTTCCTGAATTATAATGGAGGCGAGAAATGGGCGGGCGGCCTGCGCCAGAACGTAGCGCGGGACCGCAGGGCGGCGCCGATCGGCGCCACCTCGCTCACAGGGGTGACACGCGTGGTCGAGGAGGAATGGAACCAGCGTGGCGCCCCGCCGCTTGCCGGCGGCCGGGGGAGCCTTCTCCGCTAATCTCTGCAGTGGCTTCCTTCCTTAGAGTTCGGCTTTTCGAGGTTTGAGGCATGATAGGCGCGTTGACACACATCGTTTCGAACACGGCGGTAGTAGTTGTCCTCGCTGTCATCGCGACAATCGTGTTGTGATCGCGTGGCCTTTCTGGTACATTCGACGCTGGCGCGCCCGCGAACGACGCCCCGAGATTGCGCTAGAAGTCCTCAATCAGCGCTTTGCCCTCGGGGAGATCGGTCGAAGCGAATATCTACAGAACCGAGACGATATTCTCGCAGCGCAAGTTAGGTGTCGCGCACATCGCCAAGCCGCTGGTCACCGGGCCCGTCGGGAACCGTTAGCCCGTTGCAGTCCGACGGAGCGGAGGTTCGTCGGTTGCCCTGATCTCTGGCACAGCGGTCGATTTCTCGATCCCCGCCCGTTGCGGTCGCGGCG
The DNA here is from genome assembly GCA_963833665.1 of uncultured Alphaproteobacteria bacterium. GTDB lineage: Bacteria > Pseudomonadota > Alphaproteobacteria > Rhizobiales > Xanthobacteraceae > BOG-931. The sequence continues at coordinate 66,937 of CAWHZA010000068.1, forward strand.
TGGACCGTCGATGAAACGGACGCCCTGTTCGCCGTCCGCGACGCCAACGGGCAGGCGCTCTGTTACGTCCATTTCGAGCGGGAGCTGGGAGATGCACAGCCGCGAAATGGCTCACCCGCGACGAGGGTTCTCACCTACAATGCATTTGTAAGGTAGGCCACAGCCCGTAAGGCACGCATGGTATGCGACTGGTAGCTATGACGAGCGCGAGCAACCCTAGCATCGCAATCAACGCAACCCAGCGCGCGATCAGGGCGCGCATCGCCCCATGCATGGCAAGACCCCCGAGCCTCGCCGCCCCCCAGCGGACGAATGCAATTCCGTCCATCTTTGGAGGCAAATAGGGACGGGAATGAGGAGAGTACCGGCAGAGTTTGTGACGAGGTCCGGCGCGTCGCCGCCAACATCGCCAAGCTGCCGGAGTTGCTGGCGCGCTAAAGGCGACAGCCTTGCCAATTCAGTCGCGTGCAACTGCTGTGCCGGCATTTCCGTCTAGTCGAGCCCTACAAATGGCCGCCGGTCTCACGAGGAACGCGACAGCAACGGAGCAAAGTGTGCTATGGTTGAAAGCGAGGGAGCCGGCGCAGATGATGGGATTTCAGCGTCATGAACAACGAAACCGTCAACCAGGCCGACGAAGAGGATCTACTTGGCTGCGAAGTCTCCGATGAGGCGCTGGAGGCTGCGGCCGGGAACGAGGCGATGCCCACAGCAACGTTTATCTGCTCGGGCTTCTGCTGCCAGAGTTGAGCAGCCGACCCACTCTCTCGCATTCACCGCCAACATCGCCAAGCTTCCGGAGCTTTTGCAGCGATGACTCTGATCGAAGCGCGGTTCGGGGACAGCCGCTTGGCTTTGTGCACCAGCGAGCCGGCATACTGGGTCGCCGGCGAAGATTGGGCCTAATTGCAGGTCGATCAATCGGGGAAGCAGTTGTAGGAGATATGTCGGTCCATTCGGTAGTTGCCGTTCAAGGAATCGGGTGCGTGAACATTCTTCGAGGCTTCTGAACCGGGTGCACCGTCGATCAGCTCGGCCTTGAGCGGATCCGGTTCCGTGGCCCAAGCGCAGAGAATTTCAAGCTTTGCCGTCGCGCTCTTGCTGCCAAGCCCGGCCGAGGTCTTGACGGTGACGTCGAATTCTCCCACCGCGTCAGCGGCGGTTGCTGGAATCTTGATCGCGCTGCCATCAAACCATTTCGCTGGCGTGAAGGTAAGCTCGCCAGATTCCGTAATGTCGCCCACCGTCCCGTCGTCGAACTGAGCCCGCACGGCAAACCGGCATTGCGTCGCCTCTTCGTTCCCGGCAGCTTTCACGCGGCGGGTTGCGAGCTTGCGCGGTGTGAGCCAGAGGTCCGTAACGCTCCCGTGAACGTGCACGCGCAATGCGGCATTGGCAGCCAGCGGCGAACCTCCGCCGTCGTCCTCGACAACCGCCTCGAGCATGAAGCTCGATGGCGACGGATCGGGCGGATTGAGTTTGGCTTCTACTTGACCGGACTGTTTGTCGACGTAAATCTCGAAGCCCTGCAGCCTCTTTCCTGTGGTGTCAGGAGCCGCCGTGAACACCGGTTGAAAGGACACCTTAAGACTATCCTGGTGCGCATCGCTGTACTCCTTCAGTGTGCGCCATGCGCCACTCGATGCTTCGACTACCCATAGCCGGGGGCGCAATGGTCCTGTCCGGACGGCTTTCAGGAAAGCCGTTTGGTGGATGCATCTACGTGCCACTTCCCACCGCCCTGGTCCGTCGAGGAGACGGATGCCTGCTTCAGGGACCACAACGGGCAGGCGCACCGTCGCTCGGCGGTGCACCTCCTTACGCGCGACGACGCCCCCCGCATCGCAGCCAACATCGCCAAAGCTGGTGGAGCTATTTCTTGCGTCGGGTTGTGTTCGATCGAGGTTAACTACTTATAGCTGACTAGCGTTGGGAACGGCCCAATTGATGTGCCGGGTTAGTCCCCGCACGCTGCGCACACCGGACTACGTTCCTCGGCAATCTAGCGCGTGTGCTGAACTTCGTTCCGCGCACGCGACCGGTGACGCCCACGAACCCTCTAGACGCCGCGCATCAAGGCATCACCACAATGAAGTCTGTGCCATTCCCGGTCTCGCGGCTCAAACCGTAATCAGATACAATGACTGAAGAGTTCGGCGTCAGTAATTGCGAGATCCGTCCGACAATATCCTGCGGAATTTCGATTCGGTTCAGGGAGGCATTGGTGTCATTTGGTGGCGGGTCTGTCCGGACGGTCCCACCTATTCCTTGCACTGGTACAATTGGCTTTTTATTCGAGTCTGTAGCACTACCATAAGACGTGCTTGGCATCGACACGGCGTTCCAGCGAAACGAGGCGCCTTCGTCCTGCGATTGCAATAGAGTAAACACATGGGTGCCCAAGGGCTCGTCTGGATTTTCAATCTTGATCGGGGCATCAAACAAGGCCGTAAAGCGCTGACGCACAAAAAGCCTGCTCAATTTGCGGCTTACAAAAACTGAGATCGGAACCATCTTTTTTTGCGGCGCCACTCCGGTGACAGGCAGGAGGTTGCTGCGATCTTGTGACAGAGTGTTTGGCACTAACGCGGCAGGAGTTGATGGGATTGTGGCGACCTCTTTTCCCGCGGGGGCGTCGGTCGAAGACTCCTGTGAGCTGGATGCGGTTTTCGATTTGGAAAAAAGGCGTGGGCTCGCTATTTGGACCGGATCGACATTGTTGGGCGCAATGATTACGCGAGTGCCCCGCTTCGTGAGATGCCCGAGTCGAACGGCAAAGTCCTTTGCCAAGCGAATGCAGCCGTGAGAAGCCGGATGGCCGGGCAAAACCCCGGCATGGAGCGCGATCCCTGACCAGGTGATCTGCTGCATGTAAGGCATCGGGGCTGCGCTGTAGATATTGGAGCGATGCCAGAGTTCCTTGCCAATGATGCTGAATACGCCTACGGGCGTGGGGTGGCCCTGCACTCCCGTTGATACTGAGGAACGGGCGAGCAATGTGCCGTCGTCGTATACTGAGATCTTTTGATCTGCGATGGAGATGATTACCTGCAGCGGTCCCTTCACAACCTCCAGGGACTTAGGCTTCTGCTCCAATTCATAGCCTTTGTTCGCGCGTTGGCGCCTTTGCCTGAACGGGTCATAATCGCCCCACCCCCACGACCTGTAGTGATGTGATCTAAACGGCCCATAATCGTCCCAGCCCCAGGACCTGGAGTGAGGCCAAAACAGCTCCGCCTGTGCGGTTCCTATCGAAAGCAGGCAGAGCGTAAGTGCAGCCATTAACGTGCTGCAGGCTCCGTTCGGGTGTCTGGATACGGCCATGATCCCCCTCATAGCACTCAAAAATGTGCTCACTTGGGCAAGATCGAGGTCACACCGGGGACTGTCCATAACTCGTAAATTTTCTGGTGATTCGAAAGCTCGCAACCCCCCTTAGTACGCGACAGCGCAAAAGCGGTCCCTTGCAATCATCGGCCAGATGTCGGCGGCCGTTCACTTTTTCTCGGCTGTCGTTTCAGTATACCGCGTAAAAATAATCAACCCTCTGCTGCCACATTGCCACAAATGCGTTGGGCTCTGTGGGCCATCATAATGGCGTCAACCGGACCCAAACGCCATCTGATCTTTCATTTTTACTGACATAGCGAAATTTCGTTGCCACATCTAGTCCCTTGCATAATGGCGAGGACCATGATGGCGCTGTGTCGCGCGCCCGGCGAGGTGATGGTGACGATAGTGATGGCGATGGTGCACTACATGCCTGTGCCTTGGTTCCTTGTCGTCTATTACCGGCGTGCCAATTGGCAATGGCACTGTTGGCTCTGGCGTGATGGTGGCGGCGTTGAGACCAACATGCAAATAAAGTTGGCCATCATATTCTTCAAACATGTCTTCCAGCGTGGCCATAAACTCATCCCACTCGCGAATAACGATGCAACCGCTGCTGACATACAAACCATGATGAAATTCTATACCTTTACGCGGATGTCCCGGATATTTGGGATCAGGTATGAAGTTGCCATTGATGCCGATGGCGTCGTGTCTTTCACCCCAATGTCCTACTTCGTTTGGCGTGATTGGATAATCCCCAAACGGAATTGAGCCACGACCGTGGCCACCTGTCCCAAAAATGTAAATTTTGTCCATGATCTCAAGCTTTCCGGTCATGTGATAAGGTCGCTCTGGCAATTGCAGCGGTGTAGAAAGTCCAGACCACCAATCCTCCAAAGAAGCAAACAACGGTAGAATTTTATCCCGTTTTTCTCCGGCAATAACACTATAAGCAGAACCTAGCGCTGATTCTTGATGGCAGTGGCGGTGGTGCCGGTAGCAGTCTTTTGCTATGGCTATGGTTGGTGACATGAGGCTGATCACGGCAGCGACGGCGACAGGGCGCATTACATCCCCCTTCAGTTGACAGGCTCAAGCGTTTTTTTACCCCGTTATGTCTCCATTTGTTTCCGGCAGTACACACCACCATTCTGGAGCGACTACAATTCACGTTCCATCACGGGGTGTGCAAAACCTCCAGCTTTATTACATTAGTACCGCCAATAATAACAAGCAAAAAACACTCGACCATTTTCGATTGCCACCACTGGATCTCTGCTCCGCGCACAGCGGCCGGCCACCGCAGTAGTTGAGAAAGAAGCCCGGCATCCAGCCGGGCGCCCCAAGTTTGACGCTGCGTGACGTTGCCCCCAGTTTTTATCCAGCGGCGATTGGAGTTTGGCGTTCGACGTTACCCTCTTGGGTGGTGATGGCGGCGGTCCGCGGAGCGGAGCCGTCCGTGTAGCGAAGCGCAGCGGACCGCCGGTCCGCAGCGTAGATCGCTGGGCTCATCCAACCGAGCCGCGAGTGCGGCCGGTTGGTGTTGTAGTCCGCGCGCCAGGCTTCGAGCGCAGTGCGTGCATGGGCCAGCGATCGGAACAAGGTCTCATTGAGCAACTCGTCCCGCAAGCGGCCGATGAAGGACTCGGCAAAGGCATTCTGCACGGGCTTGCCCGGCGCGATGTAGTGCCAAGCCACCTTGTGATCGTCCGCCCATTGCAGGATGACGTTCGAGGTCAGTTCGGTGCCGTTGTCGGAGACAATCATCTTCGGCGTGCCGCGATCGGTCAGCAGCCGGTCGAGTTCTCGGGCGACCCGCACACCTGAGATCGAGGTGTCGGGAACGAGCGCCAAGCATTCGCGGCTGCAGTCGTCGACCACGACCAGGATGCGCAGGCGACGGCCGTCGTTGAACTGGTCGGCGACGAAGTCGAGCGACCAGCGCTCGTTCGGCAGTTGCGGCACCAGCATCGGTGCCCGCGTTCCCAGGGCCCGCTTGCGCCCGCCGCGCCGGCGCACCGTGAGCCCTTCCTCGCGATAGAGCCGAAACAGACGCTTGTGGTTCACCGTAAAACCCTCCCGCCGTAGCAGCACATGCAGGCGCCGATAGCCAAAGCGGCGGCGTTCATGGGCCAGAGCCCGTAGCCGCTGCCGCAGCTCGGTATCGTCCGGCCGGCGCGAGCGATACCGCACTGTCATCCGCATACAATCGATCGTCCTGCACGCCCGCCGCTCGCTCATGTCGAACGCAGTACGCAAGTGAGCGACAGCCTTTCGCTTGGCAGCGGGCGTCACCATTTTTTTGCTAGCAGGTCCTTCAGGGCCGCGTTGTCCAGCATCGCGTCCGCTAACAACTTCTTCAGCCTGGCGTTCTCGCTTTCCAGCCCCCGCAGCCGCTTGGCTTCGGAGACCTCCAGCCCGCCGTACCTGGCTTTCCAGTTGTAGAAGCTTGCTTCACTGATCCCGTGCCTGCGGCACAGATCGGCCGTCTTCATCCCGGCCTCGTGCTCCTTCAGGATCGCAATGATCGGCTCTTCCGTATACCGCTTCCGCTTCATCGTCTGGTCCTTTCCCGTGGACCAGACTCCAGGTCGTCTTGGATCAATTCAAGGGGGCAACGTCATGCGCTCACAGAATCAGCCTGGCGGGCAAAGTCACAGCCGCCGTATGCGGTACAAACCGACGGCCACGGCGGGCTTGTCGATCGCCCCGCCGCCCCCTCGGTTTGCAGCACAGGGGCGCGTCACGTCTTGTCATTTGGCCCCACACATCGGGTCACGCTACCAAGCAAGCGATTTGCCGCGGAACACTATTTGAACGCGAACTTGCTATGAAAATGGAGCTTTATATCGAGTTCTGGACGCACCGAGCCTATCCCGCGGTCCTGGCGAGGTCGTTGAAGTCATATCTGCCCACGCCCTGGGCGACTAAAAGCCGACAGTCGTTAACCCCGCAATTCGACATCTGGTGCGGTGTCGCGGATTGACCCGATAGCGCTGGCCGGGCTATAAACATTTATGTTTTTATTTAGTTGAGCCATTCGCGATCACGCGAACCATATGCCACCCGCGCAACCCAACCATAGCCTGCTGTTAGAATTGCAGGGCAAGCTTTCCGCGGACCTGTTTGCGAGTGCGGTACCCTTGCGGCTTGCAGCGGACGAAGCATTGTTCCTTGCCGGCGATGGTGGTGACGGTTGTTATCTGGTCGAAGAGGGATTGCTCAAAGTGGCTGTAGCTTCGCAGTCCGGTGGAGAGCGTATCCTCGCGTTTCTTGGGCCCGGTGCCATCGTCGGCGAAATGTCGATCATCGATGGGCGACCGCGCTCAGCATCAGTAGTCGTGCGTCAAGCTGCATTAAAGTTTCTTAGCTGCGCAGCATTTGAGGAGTTCACAAGGAACTATCCAGAGATTTACGAATACCTCGTGAAGCTTCTTGCGTCCCGTCTTCGCGAGGCCAACGCAGTGATTGCTGCCGGAACCTTTTTATCTCTCAAGGGTCGGGTCGCCCGCACGCTACTGGAGCTCGCGGAAGGGTTCGGCCAAGATGTCGGATCCGGGCGAATTGTGATTCACCAGAAGATTGGGCAAAGCGATCTCGCAGCCAGGGCCGGCGTCGCTCGCGCCAACGTCTGCCGAATTCTCAATGAGTGGCAACGTCACAAGCTCGTAAGCCGTTTATCGGGCTATTACTGTCTTGAGAACAAGCAACGGCTAAAGGCAGAGGCTGAGCTTTAGCGAACAATGAGGCACGGCAGCGCTAGGTCACTTCACCTGCTGGGCTGTCCGATACCAATTGAGCGGACTAAATTGTCTGCCCCCCAATGCTCCATGAGAAACACGTTTGCGTAGAGGTTAGCAATCCATTGTTGGCCCTCTTGCGTGACTCGAAGGTAACGCAAGGCATCCACAAGATAAGGCTGTACCATCTGTCAAAAAAAGTGCGGGTAGTTCGCCCGCAGGTCGGCGGCACTGTTGAAATTCAATTTCTCGCTGATTCCGGTCTTGCGAAATTCGTTGAACAAAGCAGCTGTCCTACGCAGGTAGTTGATATCAGCTAGCTGCCCGATGAGATCTGCTGCACGCAACAGCCCCGGAAAATCGTCAGTTGGCGCGTGCTGCTCCTCCGCGGGGACGGGGACCGCGTATGCTCGATGTAAGCTTCGATCTCCGCGGTATCGAGATGACTGAGCACCGCCTTGCTAAAGCGTTCGCGTACAAACAGCTTGGAACGGGCGATGTGATACGGGGTCGTTGCCGCGTCGGTGACGCCTTCCGGGACACTTACCTTGTCGCCCGCCAAATTGGTGACATGTTGCCCGTCGCCATCTCCGCGACAGATGCCACGGACATAGGCCTATGTCATGGCATTGCAGTGCTACGATAAAATGCAGCCAGTCGCTCGGGGTGACGCTACCAACGCTAAATGTGCCGACCGCGTAGAATTTCCTGCCCGACCAGCGTCACCATGATCGTGTGGTTAATATCGTGGTAGGCGCCTTTGGTGACTTGCTACGTTGCATTCGACCTTCTTGAACTCAACGGCAAAGATCTACGTCGGCAGCCGCTCGAGGCGCGCAAGCGGGTCCTGGCGCGGCTGCTGCGCGGCGCAGAGGCGGGCAATGCGCTCAATGCCAATACGAGTCCGAGGGCGCGATCGTCTGCCCAGCACGCCTGCTCGCTTGGCTATGAGGGCATCGTATCGAAGCGCCTGGCTCGCCATATCGTGACGGGCGCGCAGACTGTTGGCTGAAGGTCGCGTCGGCGCCGGGCACCGGAACTGCGCCCACGACAGAGGTGGTCCCGCTTGGCGGGACAGAATGGCGGCTTGGATTCTGGGTTCGATTGCGCCGCCGATCTCTCCTCGTTTGCGTGCGTAGCATAGACCTCGTCGTCGTGTCGTTCACCCCGAGGAGAGGGCCGGGTCCAGTCCGAGCTGGTGAGCGAGGCTCCGGATCTCTCCCGTGCCGGGTTGATCCGTGATTAATCAATTAAAAATAGCTATTGGTTACTGCATGTCTACGCTCCCTTGCCTGGGGAATAACGATTTGCTTTGGCATTTCCGGCGCGTCAAAACCCCAGCCAGTCAGATTTTCCTAGTACGACAGCAGACAAACAGGTATAATGCTTTGGGGCGATTCCACAAAAAGCGTCGGTTGATGGCAGCGAAGCTGAAAGCGCCGGCAAAATTTTGACCCATGGTCGTCAGTAAGCTTGCATCTATCCGAATTGTCGCCCTGGCTGTGATCCTTGCCGGCACGGTCTGGCAGCCACTGCGCGCCGGAGAGCCTGCAACGCAGGACACCAGTGACCACGCCAGTTGCGCCCGTTCGACGTTTCGGGTCCTAGTTGACGTGGGCCATACGGCCACTTCGCCCGGCGCCGACAGCGCTCGCGGCGTGCCCGAATACGAATTCAACCTCAAGCTCGCCGATGTCATCGCGCAGTCGCTGCGCGAGGCAGGGTTCGACAAAACAGTCCGACTGGTCACGAGCGGGACAAGGTTGATTAGTCTGTTCCGGCGTGCGGCGAGCGCTGGCCATCTGCACGCCGACCTGTTCCTCTCCATCCATCATGACTCGGTGCCGGATAACCTGAAGGAACCCTGGCAATACGAGGGGAGGAAATATTACTACAGCGACCGGTTCAGCGGCTACGCCATTTTTGTATCCAATAACAATGCAGATCGCGCCGGCAGCCTGGCCTTCGGCCGCTCGCTCGGTCAAGAGTTGCAGAAGCGCAGTTTACACTACACGCCGCACTATACTCTTCCGGTGATGGGGCGATTCCGCCGCGAACTAGTCGATCCGGAAGCCGGCGTTTACCGCTACGATCACCTGATCGTGCTGCACAGTACGCTCATGCCGGCAGTATTGCTGGAAGCCGGATCGATCGTGAACCGGCAAGAAGAGCTTGAGCTCGCTACACCGGAGCGCCGCTTGATTGTGGCAGAGGCGGTCAGCGCCGCGGTCGAAGATTTCTGTACGAGCCGTGGGCAAACAGTCGCTGGCCGGCCTTCGGGTAACCCGCCCAGCATTGATGCCGCGCCTTCCGAACGCGTTAGACCGGCGTCGCTCTCTCGTTAGGTTCCCCTGCCGACACGTTACAATTTGGCCTATGCGAGCCAGCAACCAGCACTCGTCTGACGCGCTTTCATTCGCAAACAGAGTGCAGAGGGCGCTTGATCTCGCGCAATCGGCTTCTTTCCATTGAGCCGCTGCATCACTCGGATCGCGGCAGCCAATACACCAGCGAGCAGTTCCAGAAGCTGATGGCTGGCCCGCCCGCGACGGCGTCGCCTGAGGCTCGTTTGCGTTTGAGATTTGGTGGTGCCCTAAGCCACGTCCCCAATCGGCTCGCATTCCCAGATTTCCATTCCCGTCTCGCTCAACTACTTGGCTTGCTCGGCACAGATGTTGAACCATTCCAATTCCAAAGTAAGGTGACCCAACTGGGCACGCCAGCTGGGCCTTTGTTTTCCTGAATACGATCAGGGCATCAGTCTTCTTGCGATTGCTACAACACTCACAAAGACGATGAGGAACTTGAGCACGGAGGCGTAGCGGCGATTTGGTTCGACGTCGTCAACAGCCACAAGCAAAATGGTGGCAACGACGCAGATGCCGAAGACGTAAATGAAAGCCAGCATTTAGCACGCCGCGATAGGATCGGAAGAGTGGGCCGCCTCCGATCTATACCGACGTATACCTTGAGTAAGCGAACTGGCAACGGAGCGTGACATGGACGAACGGTTAGCTTTGACACGTTGGGTTCGCCGTGCGGCCCCCGTCCCCCCCGACGCCCCTGCCGCACTTGTTACCCCCGACCTAACTCAGCGCCCGATCCGGTTTGCATCCCCCCGTTGCACCCCACATCCCCAGGATGTGACCGGATCGGGCCCACATTCGCTCCGCAGCATTTTCCCCGGCTCTGTCGAATGCAACCGGCGCCTCATTGCGCCAGGCACTCCAAGCCCTCAAGCATCAGAGCGAGGCGGAGCGCGATGCCGAGATCATCTACGTCGACCCCCGCAGCCGCTTGCTCGAGCTGCGCCCCGATGTGGCGCCATATTGGACTATCGCGGTGATGTTCCGGCAAGTTCTCCATCAGAACACGCACGTCGGCGAGCGTCGTGAAGTGTCGTTACTGTCGGGATGACGATCCTCTGCGGCAAGTAGCGCGACCAATTCGGCTGTGACTGCATGATCGTTCCCACCTGTACGAGGAACCGGTATCTGCCGCGCCTTAACAGCTCGGAAAGCTTGACGATGTTGGTGGTGGTGCGGCGGGCTTCCTATAGGTGAGGAGCTTCGCACTCGCGCGCAGCCTCGGTTCCTCCTCAGGCAGACATAGGGCCGGCGGCCACCCTTTGCCGCCGCGGCTCTCAAGGCCGTTGCCGGTCGATGACGTTGAGGACCAGCTTCAAGTGCGCTGTGATTTGCGTTCAGACCTTAACGGAACGGAGTATGGTGAAGTAAGTGGGCGAGGATGGTCCTGAGGTCCTCGGCTGTCGTTGGCCTATTGAGGCCACCATGGATGTTGTCCGCGCGCTCTGCGTGGGTGATCCCTTCCTTGGGTAACTCAGCGTGCTCTTCGGCTTTCGCCCTTTCGGTTTCGTTCTGTGGGCACTCATCCACACCCTGGAGGTGAGGAGCTTTCTCCGATCCCTGACGCGGTGGGCGTGCGCGCAGCGCCCGTTGCTCGTTGGGGGTGACCAGCGGGATACGAGAATGCACCGAACTTATGATCCTGCCCTGCGTTTCAGCATCGATCCGGTTCGCGAGCTCGGCCAGTGTTTCATAAACCCGCCGCCAGAAGGCGATACGGTCTGCAACCGAGGGCGATTTGGGAACCGAGCCGAGGTTGGTGACGAGCTCGTGGAGGACCTTACCGTCGATGCGGCGCGTCTCCACCAAGCTGCATTGCAGCCCAGTGGCGGTCTGGCGAAAGCGGGCGAGCATGGCGGTAGTGGCATAACATGGTCTCTAAGCCAGTGCATCTCCTTGTCGCGTGAGTGATGCAGCACAGCGCCCGGCGATATGACAACTTGGACGCCCCCATGCCTTGTTCGCCTCTTGCGCCGGAACATCGCCTGGCAATCGCCAGCCAGGCGCACGCCCTCCCTCGCGGGCTGCGTCAGTCGCCCGCGAGCGCAAGAACGGCGGCGCGCGGTAATGGAGACGCGAGTACCGTGGGCGCGCAAGCTACACGATCAACGCCCCAGAAATGTTATGCAGTTCTCCGGATTGGGCTCCCGTCGTGCGACAACATCGTCAACGGTCACGTTGAAGACGCAATCGTCCGTTTTCCTCAGCGCAAGTATCCGCCAGTGAGCGACGAACAACACCGCCGATCAGTGGGCGATTTGGGCGGCGGCGTCGGCTACTACAAATAAGTCGGTCGCAAAACGACGGGCTGGCGACCCGTCCGAAACGCGCGTCATCTTGCGGGAAGGTGGGAAAAGCGCAAATATTCACCCTCAGCTCGGGATTCTTCTGCGGAATGCCGGTCAAGGTGCGGTATTGTCAGTGGGGCAGTCGCAATCCGTTAGAACGAGGTACTTAGATGGGGATCGTCAGCTGGATCATCCTCGGCTTGATTGCCGGGTTCATCGGAAGCAAGATCGTTAATCGACAGGGTCAGGGTTTCTGGCTTGACATCGCCCTTGGAATCGTCGGCGCTCTCGTCGGCGGTTTTCTCTTTGATCTGTTCGGCGCGTCCGGAGTCACAGGCTTGAATATTTACAGCATGATCGTCGCGGTCGTGGGCTCGGTGGTGGTGCTGTTGATCTACAACGCTGTAATGGGTCACCGTCGAGCATAGACGGGAAATTCGATTGGCTCTGAGCTACGCTGGAGACGAAGTGGGTCGCAAAAGTGTCGACATGCGAGGGACTAATTCATGAGCATATTCGGAAACATCATGTCTGCCATTTTCAGCCATGGCAGCCCCAAAGCGCAGCCACCATCAACTGGAAGCGTAGCTCCCAGCCCGACATCTACAAGTTCAAGTGCTGCTGCTTCGACCTCGGCGGTGGCGCCGCCGTCTCAGGTGGACGTTGAGGCCGTTCTGTCCAAGCTTGCGAGCCAGAACAAGGAGAAGCTCGACTGGAGCAAATCGATCGTAGACCTGATGAAGTTACTTAATCTCGATAGCAGCCTGTCGGCTCGCCAAGACCTGGCAAAGGAATTGCACTACACCGGCGATGTGGCCAACTCTGCAGCGATGAATATCTGGCTGCACAAGCAGGTAATGATCAAGCTCGCAGAGAACGGCGGGAAGGTTCCTGACTCGCTCAAGGTATAGTTCCCAGCCGTTACAAGTTCTTGCGGGTAGCCGTGACCCCTCGACTATGCTACTATTGCTGACGAATTTCTCTTCGGTCTACATTGCCCACTCGAAGTTTCATCGCCTTTCTCTGTGTCAACTCCGCCCGAGACCGCCGTGTCCGGTCAGTTCGGGGGCCATCTCATTGACGCGCGTGGAGATCGGCACATTCGCAAACGGGTCGTTGACTGGCTCGAGAAGCTTGGTCTCGGGCAGCACGCGCAGCGCTTTGCCGAGAACGACATAAGCTTTGTAGGTATTAGACTAATCACGGAGTTCGGGGGGCAGGTGGTGAGGTTTAATTTCATTTTCTCAGCGGTCATAGCCTTTGTGGCTGCAACGATGCTGACTAAGTGCGGGAATTCTTCAGTGGTATGGGAGCACTACGATCAATGCGCTCTGGAAAATCCATCATTCCTTGCAATGGCGGAATGTGGGAGACGGAAGCGTCTAGCGGCGTGCGAACCTAACAATACTTGTTCGCCTGAAGGTACTATGTTCATGCAGTACGTAGACTCCCTAGTACTCTCGGTTAAAAAAAAGGAACTGACGGAAGCGGAAGCTATTCGTCGTTACACGCAATATAAATCCGGTGGAACACCGTTGCACCCGTAGGCAGCGGCAGTGCTCCGCGCTCCAGCGCTGATACGCGAGACGCCATCACGCGCCGAAGGGAACTCTTCCTTCAAGCACGTGCTTCATAGCTTCGTCAAGCCGTCGCGTGCCGAACCCGCGTGCGTGGACTACCATCTCCATGTGAGCAATGACGATCCAAACTTGTTTGTCTTCTATGAGAATTGGCGAACGCGCAAAGAGCTCGACGAGCACCCGCAGACGCCGATTCTCAACAGCTTCTGGTCGCGACGCTTCGACTTGTTGCAGAGGGACGTCGACATCCAGTTCATAACGATGTTGACCGATCCAGATAAAATCTCGATCGCGGGGACTAGCCGCAAGCGCAAATCGCAGATCATCCTCAAAACAGACGAGCGCAGCATTCACCTCGACCTCGGGCGCGAGCCAAAATTTAACCGCTTGCGAAGAGCAGGGGACCCTCTTCAGAGACACACTGCGGCAGCGCGAAGCAACTGAGCGCGCAGACGCTCATCGAGGCGATCAACGGAGGGGATTGTTACGGCGCAACGCGGCCGGCGACGGTGAAGGGTCCTTGTAACGTGCAACGCCGACGACCGGATTTCGCCATGTAGTCGGGTCGATGAATTTCGAGACCACCCCCTGGGGCACCATGACCGAGCCGCCGGCGCAAAAGCTCGTCTGCTACCGACCCTCGACTATGCAGCTATAGCTGACGGAATTTTCTTTTCGGTCTACGGTCGCCCGCTCGAAGCAGCACAGCAGTTCAACGTTTTGTCTCTGTATCCACTCCGCCCGCATTCCGCCATTTCCGGATCGAACCTCTGCCGCACTTCACTGCTCGTATCTGCGGCAGGTGCGCACGAAGGGGATGGTGCAATGGAGATTACTATTCACAAACACCTGATCGAGCCGTGTGTGATGATGGCATGTGCGTCTAAGGTCGATCGAGACAAGGCCCTTTGGCTCACCATGGCTCAGTCTTGGGGGCGGCTGGCTGACGAGGTGGAGCGCTCCGAAATGGCGCAAGTTGCCGCCAGTAGGCAACGCCGGCATTGACGACGTCAAGCCGACGACGAGATTGATGACCGGCGCCGAGGCGAGACGCGGCGCAAGATTGGTCAATGCGTCGCTGAACTCACGATAGAGGGCGGAAATATCAGTGTCTCATGGTCTCCAATCGGCTGAACGTAGCGCCTTAGCGGGGCAGCGTCGTGGTCGAGACGATTGACGAGCGCGCCAGCGGGCCTTCCGGTGCGGCCTCTCGACCACTCCAGCAAAATCGTACCTAATAATTGCCTGCACCCGCCCAAAACGCGGGCTTCAGTCGACCCGCGGGCGTGTCGCTCGAGCCGTGGGGCGAAATGTCGTCTCGATTATATTCTTGATTGCGGCCAATGTGGTCTCAGTCAGGTGTGCATAATTGACGATTTCACGCTGCACGCGCTCACCTTCGGACTTCAGGAACTCTTGTAGTTCTCGAACTGCGGAGGTCAGGTCAGACCCTAGGTCTCCGAGTTCGTCGATCGAATTCGAAGTCAGCCGCGCGACAAGGGACCTGATTCGTTCGCCATCATCTTCGATTTGCGGAGGCAGCCTTTGGCCTTCTGGGTCCAACAAATTGCCAATCTCTGCCTCCAGTTCCGACTTCACGGGAAGCGGTTTCCTGGCGGCGGCAGCAGATGTCGGAGCGTTCATCAGCCTCTCCTTGCAAAGGTCCGACGCTTTTGACCTCGGGACAATCTCCAGCCTAAGCGGCTCGAATAGCTCTGTGCTTTGGCAATTGAGCCGCCCAGCCGCCATGGCTGAGAACGTTAAGTGGCGGCTTGCAGACAGATCATCACACCGAGCTTAACGAAACTTTGCGTACTAAAGGCAGGTTATTGGCTTTTCCTGGTTCTTTTCAGGGTTGCCTCTTCCGCTAATCGAGTCAACCGATCGGATCGTTCAACGTCGCCATAGTCTAGGCGGCACCGTGTCAATCTGGCGACGATCGGCCTGCAACAGCCGGTCGAATCCTACCGGCAGTGGTCAAATACTCTTCGGATTCTCGCGAGAATCACGCAATCGGTAAGGCGGCGCGCTTTCGGTGTTTTGCATCGCCATGGCGCCTGTAATTCGCTATCGCGAAACGCACGCCAATGCTGCTGCACCAGTGGATGGTCACATTGGCAACTCAGTGATGCCCCAATTTGGCGGCCCGCTTGCGGGGCACTACGGCTGCGAAGCAGGTGCCGGTTCTGTGAGAGCTTGGTGCGGTCCCAATGCGCTCGATTGCATTCCTTACGCAAAAAGGCGGCGCAGGAAAAACCACTCTTACGGCCTCGCTCGCCGTGGCGGCGGCGGCGGCTGGCGAAAAAGTAATCGCGCTCGATCTTGATTCTCAGGGATCGCTTGTACGCTGGTCTGAGCGGCGAAAGGCCGCAAATGCTCCTAACAGGGTCGTGATCGAACCGCTTGAGAGTGAACGGTTGCCGCAGCTACCCGCAATTCTGGAAGGACTCGGGAGCGTCGGCTTTACCCTCGCCGTCTTCGATACCGCCGATGCGGACGCCGGGGCCGTCCGCCTCGTCATCGAACTCTGTAGACTTTTGCCTGCTTCCGGTCCGCCCGACCCGCTTGGATGTGGACGCCGCCGGGGCGACTTTTCGCGCGGTCTTTCTCGCTAAGCGCAAAGCCGCTTTCGTGCTCAATCAGTGCCCATCGACTTACCGCAGCCTGCGTGCCAACGAGGCGGCGGAGGAGCTAATGCGCCTTGGTGTGCTCGCCGCGCCGAAGCTGCCCGCGCGCATCGATTTTCCGGATGCGATCGCGGCCGGCCTCGGCGTCACCGAGTACGCCCGCGACGGAAAGGCGGCGCAGGAAATCGAGGCCCTTTGGCGCTGGATTGGCGCGCAATTTTCTCATACCTGAGGGGCTGAGGGCCGGGCGGTGCGGCAGCACGAACACGCGGATGAGCGCTTGGCGGTGCAGCCAGCGCCTCCAAAGCTTTGATACTCTTGAATGGAAACCTCCTTCCGGCGTTGTTGCTTTGCGCGCGCTTTCTCCTCATGACTAGG